>DATELK010000146.1:0-17556 GCA_035276685.1 Pyrinomonadaceae bacterium
TTGAGCGACTGTTCGCGTGGCTGCAAAACTTTCGTCGGATTCTGGTGCGTTACGAGTACCATGATGAGAACTACTTAGGCTTTGTGCATCTCGGCTGCATGTTGATTTTGCTCAGAGCATATTTTTGAGATGGCTTCTAATAAGTAGGGCTTTTTATTTGATTGTTAAAGTGCGGGAATTAAAGGCTTAGCGAGAAAACCACCGGAACAGGGGTGTTACATCAGTTCCTCGATTGAAAGCACCTTATCATCAATTGTCTGGAATATTTTTTCGTGGGGATTATTAAGAAGTTGATCTATCTCCACGGCTGCAAACCAAACAAACGGATTGCGATACGAGGCGAACTCCTTAGCGATGGAGGCCGCGCGCCGTTTTGAGGCCGCGAATATTACATTGAATTTTCGATTATTCCCCCTGGCATAGCTCAGGTATTTCTCTATTTTTTCGATTATTCGAGCCTTAGTCATGGTCGAGCGGTCAATTTCCCAGAATATTACTTTCCCTTGAATAACTGATGACCTATCAGGCTTTAGCTTGAATCGGGTGAAGTCTGGATACTCTTTCCAATCCCAAAATTCAATTAATTCCTGCAAATAAACATAAATATCCCCGGCTATTTTTTCATGCTTGAAATTGAAGATATTGTAGGCTTTCTTAACTTGCGTAGAGTGATAGACGTTCGGGATTACTTCAGGAGCCTTTTTTACTAGCCCGCTTTCTTCCATTCTTTGCAGGAGCCTTTGCGCTGCTGGCCTGGTGATCCCAGATAGGATGGCTGTCTGCTGGACGGTCAGCCCTTTTTCCCTTTCGAGGTGATAAAGCACCAAATCTCTGCTCGAACTGCTTTCTAATGTCGTCTGGGTGTCGGTAGTATTCATTGTTGGCTATCAGCTTAAAAATAAAATCATCAAGCACCTTTTGCTTCATCTTCACTTCGGGAACGTCCGTAATCTTAACCCGTACCGGAGGCTGTTTTGGTTTCTTGATGATAGCGTATTGCTTAGGGAGGTCTTGATTAGCGTAGTTGGCAAGCACCGGGGGAATATTCCCTCCATATCCTAACGCCTTAATCATTTCCATCCGGTCACTTGGATTAGGCGTATCGAACATGACCTTAATTTTGGTCAAATTCTTTACTGCATCTAGGACTTGTTTATCCTCAAACTGTCCAAAGTATTGATGAGCGACAGTAACTCGGAGACCGGACTTTCGCTTATAGGCAAGTAAGTCCGCAAGATTCCGATTTGCGTACCGTCCGGCTTCGTCAATATAAAGGTATGAAACTCCCTTCCATCCTCTGCCTCTAAGTCTGTCGAGGGCGAATATAAGCTCATTGATGACAGTTGTACCGAGTAGGCGGGTGTGAATTGGCTCAAATCCCATTCCTGAATAGAGATTAACCAGCACAACCCAGCCTTCGGTTATTAGTTTTATAAAATCTATTCCTTTATCCGCGCCAAACATTAAATCGAGCGTGGAGTCAAAGAATGGTTCTAGCCTTCTGACGGTGGATTGAAACTCATTAAGGAACATCGCCCTAGTGGTAAAGACTTCTTCGAGGGCGAGGCGGTGTCTATCTAATTCGTCCGACTGTCCGAGAATATATCTTCTTCGCGCCTGATATAACGGATTCCTGTATTCGGTGAAATAGACTGCTTCGTGGAGCGTCATTTCGGCGTTCCATAACGAATGTAAAATGGCCGAGATATACCGCTGAATACGCGGGGTCTCCGCTGCGTCCCTCGTCTGAAAAAGCACTCTTACAGTATCCGCTATGGATGAAACAGTAGCGTTTTTGTATGTCTTTTGATAATGGAATGGTTGGAGCGTACATACGCGATTATGTGAATGAATTAAATGTGGGTCTATTAAAACTACTTTCTCGAAACCAATCTTGGCGCAGTATTTGAGGATTGAATAGGCGGTTTCTGCTCTATCAGTAGGGTCTAAAAAGAAAACTGGATTACCTTGTTTGATGTCTCCCCGAATTAAATGCTCAATAAGTTTAGATTTGCCTTCTCCGGTAGTGCCTAGAATATGAAAGTGAGAGTCACGCTCCTCCTGACTTATTCTTACTACCCTTTGGTCGGCCTGGCCCACGATTAACAGGGGATAGTTGCTCCGATTTTGTTCCCATTGCTGTTCCACCCTCTCCTCCAAGCTGGGTATCCGAGTCGCTTCCTCGAAGCTCTTGCTGGTTAGCAGCTTGAAGTAGTCTTTGTCTTTCACGGAAATCTCCCTCCATAAAAGCAATGTGTTCCTCAATCAACTTTAGCTCTCTATCCTTGCCCTCTTCTTCTAACTTCCTGGCTCTGTCATATAACCCGCCAATATATTCAGTCATTAAAGAAAGATGCTGGTGAGCTTGTAACTGATAAATGAAACCAGCCTTTAATTTATGCTGCGCCTCCTGCCATTGTTTTTCTAGCTCCAGCCTATCAAGCTCTGTCTTGCGCTGAATCTCTTGGTAAGTTCCTAAATCCTGCCCCTCTTTGATAGCAAGCTGCGCGAGCTGCATCCTGATTTCAGCGGCTTGCTTTGCTTCTTCTTCCCTAATTCTCTCAGCCTCTAGCCGAGCCACTTCTTTTAGGTGAGCAGCTTCATCTAGCTCTTTTTTTCTGCGTGTTATTTCATCAAGCTCATCCTGATCAATCTTGGCTTGCTTAATTCCAGTATCAGCAACAATACTTTGCTGTTGAGCTTGTTTGCGGCGAGTATCGGCTTCAAAAATATCGGTTTCGTGGTCAATCCTGCCAGATTTATGCCATCCCGTAACAACATTAACACCATCAGGAATACCATCTGTTTGCTTTGGCTTTCCCACAGATTCCTCATTCGTAACAGCGTGTTTATTAAAGAAAGTATAGTAAGCCCAAATGACGATTAGAATAATCCCAACTATCAGCCACCACATATTATTGCTCCGAAACAGCTTCTTCAGGAAGTTGAATCAATAAATCAGAAAGAATTGCTAACTTGCTATTTGCTTTTTCCGCTTCAATAGTTACGGTGTTGTCGCCAACCTTGAATTGGCGAATGTTCACCGCCCAGGTTACTGACATTCCGCTTTCACCGTAAGCCTTGATTTGGCGTACTATCTCGTCTGGCGCGAGTTTGCCGTTGACCCAGAACTTGAGCCTAACAATAGGCCCATTGTCTGGGTCGGAAACCTCTTCCAAACGGTCGTCAAATGAAGAGAAAGTAACCTGAATCCAGATGGATTCGTCTTGGTTGTCCGTCAGCTTACGAAGGGTGAAGTGATAAACGAGCTTACTTGGCCCTTTTACTACTAAATATTCGCTTCCATTTTTATCCCTCTCCAATGTTGGCTGACCGTTATAAAAGGTACTCTGTTTCTGGTCATAAGATTTAGCGGGAACGCTAATCATCGGGAATATCTTGCCCGCATTTATTACCTCAGTAATTGGTGTGGGTGTTGGTGTAGGTGTGAGCTTGGGAGTAGCAGCGGATTCTGAATCTGTACTCTGTATAAGGGAATAAATACCAATTACTGAGAACACTAAACCTATTATGCCGACTAGAGGAACCCATTTGCGGGAGACTGCCATGAGGCCGATTATACGAATTTTTAAGCTACGAATGGAAACCTTTATGGTAAAATCTGACTAACTGGTTGAGGATTTCTGGCGCTATTTTGAGTCTGTAAGTCTTTTAGGTAGAACAACGGTATTGAGTCGGTAATTCAGTTCCTTTTAACCAGTGGGTCGCAGGTTCGAGTCCTGCTCGGCTCATCAATCGAATTAAGAGTTAGAGGGCCGCCATCAAGGTGGCCCTCTAATTGTTTTTAAGGGTAGTTCAGCGATTGGGGGCGACGTGTCGTTTGTACCACCTGCGGCCGTGCCAGCCTTGGAGGTGCCAGCCCAGCTTTGATAGTGGGTCGAGTTCCTGAATCCAGAAGCCTGAGGGCGCTGGTTCGGTAGGCTCATGGCTCCCGGCTTCGATATCGGCTACAACGATGCCCTCGCCTTCGCTTGCAGCGCGGCGGGCCAGTATGTTGCCAGAAGCATCGCAGATAGTAGCGCCGCCTCCGAGCGTGGTGACATACGGCACAGGAAGGAGCGGTGTTTTGGAGCGTATGTTGCCGCAGTGCGTCGCTTCTATGACGGGGCAGCCGACGAGACGCGCGAAGGGCGGGGCCCAGTCCGTGTAGCGCTCTATGGAAGTCTGAAGGTAACTGTGAAAAGGCATGCCCAGGGGAGCGCCCCAGGTGAAAGAGCCGCCGACTACTACGTCTGCTTTGCCGCGCAGGCGCTTCACGGTCTGCGCGCGGTTGAACTCCATGCACAGCGCTACGCCTACCGTGAGACCTTTCAGCTCGATTAAGCCGTCGTCAGTGCCGCCTATGTAGAAGCAGTTCTCCCAGGTCGTGGGGATGTCCTTGTCGTGCCTGCCTGCGATGCCTTCCGGCGTGGCGAGGAAGAAGGCGTTGCGCACATGGCCGTCCGTGTCCCTGCAAAGAAACGAGCCTCCGACAACAGCCTTGTGCCGTTTGGCAAGAGTCAGCAGAAGAGAGGTGGCGGCTCCGCCCGGCGGCAGAGAGCGTTCCGCAAGCTCAGGGAAAAATCCTGCGCCCGTGGTAAAGAACTCGGGCAGGATAATCCACTCCGCGCCATGACTCGCGGCCTCGTCCGCAAGACGCTCGCAGGCTGAGAGGTTGGCGTTGATGTCGCCTATGACGGGTTGAAGCTGAATAGCCGCAGCACGCATACCTTCAGAGGCTACCTGGGGAGGTCGTTATAACCGTCTACCTGAAAACGCCAGGTGTCGTTCGGCTCGCGCTTTGCCACGACGACGAACTTTCCGCTGCTCGAACGCGGCTCGCCTTTATCGTTGAAGGAAGTCAGCGTGTAGACGCCCACGTCATAAGCGAGATTTTTGTCCACCTGCCTTTGCACTATGCGGAAGGAGATATCCACACGCCCGTTGCGCCGCCGGACGGAATCAAAGAATCCGGCGAAATTCTCAAGCACCTTGGGCCGCCCGATTTCTATGTTGGTTCCCGGCGCGAGGTAGGCCGCCGTCTCCGAGTAAAGATTGGCGACCATTTGGGCGTCAAGCTTTTTGTAGCCTTCGCTGAAACGGCGATAAACGTCGTCGAGGCCCTTGTGCTCGGAGACGCCCTGCTCCAAAACAAGCTGCGGGCTCTCTTGCTTACTATCAGTAGCCTGCGCGGAAGCCAGCGAGCAATTCAGAAGAAAGAGCGAGACGACCACCGCCTGCATAAAGGTTCTCATCTCTATGACCTTTCACGTTCTCTTTGCGTAGGTAGAGCTTGTTGACCCCGAATATCATCAGAGTCCGTGATGAGAATCAAGCTATTTTTTGCTTCGATTGAAAAGCGCTACTGTATGCGCCGGGCTTTGACCTCTCCGTTTTTGGTGGGCACGATTAAGTTTTCCACCATACCGTTTTCTTTCAGGTCGTAGCGGACGCTGGTCAACTGAGAGGTGAGAATATCAAAGGATGTGAATTGTGTAGGTGACTCCGGAAGATACTGCGCCATGGCGGGCCTGGGGACTCCGGAGCCGTAAGAGTCGAGCTTATCGTCGAACCAGAGCAGGCGCAGCACTTTCGTAGCTCTCTCGTATGTTACTCGAATAAAAGTGACGGCATGGCCTGTGCGGCTCCTGGCCGTGCCCAGTATCTGATATGACTTCAATGCTCCGTTGTTACGCTCGAAATCCTGCCACCACTGCTGAAACTCAGGCACGTACCCGGCGGGCTTGGTCGCTCCCAGGAACTCCCTGAGCGGCTCGAACTCGCCGCGACGAAACTTCTCAAAGAGCGTCGTCGCTCTCTCGTTCAATGACTGATAAAGCGACCTCTCTTTGTCACCGGCCCGCGTCAGTAAATCCGTAGCATCCTGTCCTTCAGCGCCTATGAAATAAGCGCCCTCGCTCTGCCATGCGTGTATCTGTCCGCCCGTGGGAAGCTGATAGACGCCCACGTAACGATTGAGGGCGGACGCGTCCATGTTGATGAGAGGCGGAGGCAGCTCAAGCGTTTCTCCGAGCGCCACGCGGACGAGCGTGCCTGTCAGCAGGCTGCGCCACCTCATGCGGTTGTTAATCAGCATCACGACGACCAGCTTCTCTTCGGGAAAGCGTGCGAGCCAGCTTTGAAATCCCGGCACGTCGCCGCCGTGCTGTATGGCGAGCGTTCCCTGCTTAGTCTTTCTCACTTCCCACCCGTAGGCGTAGTCATTCAGGAAGGGCGTGTAGAGCTTACGCTTGCTGTCAGATGAAAGAATGCGCCCGCCTTCCAGCGCGAGGTGCCACCTGTAAAGGTCTGTGGTCGTGCTAAGGACTCCGCCCGCGCCACGGTCGTCCCACTTCGAAGGCTTTATCTCTCCGGGCGAAAAGCTGCCCGAGCCTATGGCGGCGGGCTCATAGCCTATGCTCAAGAGAGCCCTGTTCCACGCGCGCCGGTTTATAAAGCCCGTGCTCTTCATGCCCGCAGGTTTGAACAGACGTTGTTGCAGGTAATCTTCAAAGGAGAGCCCGGAAACTTTTTCGACTATCGCGGCCAGCAGGTTGTAGCCTACGTTCGAATAATAGAACTTCTCGCCGGGCTGAGAGCGCAGCCGCGTTCTCTTTACGGCTTCTATATATTCGTCTCTGTCTTCCAAAGGCAGACGCGCGTTCGCGCCGTCGCTTATGAGGCCAGAGGTATGCGTCAGCAGATGATGAAGCGTAATCGCGGCCTTGTCCTGCGGGAACTCGCCCAGGTATTTGCTCGCGAGGTCTTGCGTGCGAAGCTTCCCCTCGTCTTCAAGCTGAAGGATGGCGGCGGCCGTGAACTGCTTGGTCAAAGAGCCTATGGCAAAGACAGAATCCTCCGTGTTAGGCGCGCCGCTTTTCCTGTCGGCCAATCCGTAGCCGCGATTGAGAATTATCTTTCCACCCTGCGCCACCAGCACCGTGCCGGAGAAGCCGTACATGGTGTAGCGCGTCAAAATACGGTCGAGCTTCGCCCCGCTCTCGCCTTTGATGACGCCTTTTCGTGATGCGGGACGGGCGCGAGTCTGCGCGGGCGCAAAGTGGGCTTGAGATAACAGGCAAAGCGTTATGAGCGCGGTGATTGTTTTCAGGAATGCGACTCTTGAGGTACACATAAGCAAAGCAGTTTTTAGCATACTCTGCCTTGCGCGGTCTTGGACGAGACGAACGCTATTGTACAGGCTTAGCCGGATTCTTTCGTCCCGGCATATTCAATCCAATCGCCCGACGCGATTAACTCGACTTCGGGATAGAAATCAGGGTCGAATAGATAAACCCAGCAAGTCACACGGTAGCTGCCGAGAGAGACCTCCGTCTCTGTGCGCCGGTAGTGGGCGGGCGCTTCTATCTCGTCGAGCCTGCCCAGTGTCTCATCGTCAATCTCGTACACTTCGCCTGTCACCATTGAGCCTGAATCGTCAAGCTGCAAGCCGGGATATTCTCCCATATCGTAGAGGCTTCCCCTGACGCTTCCACTGCCAACGAATGTTGCTCGCGGAAAAAGCTCCGGCATGGCGCGCACGCCGCCGCGCCTCAGCGTGCCGTAAACAAATACGAGTTGTTTATTCATCTTCAATATGGCTCGCTCTGTTTTCAAAACAATAGGGGGCGCTCCCATGAAGGGCTCGCCCCCTATTATCCTGACTGACTACCTTTACGCCAAATGCCTGCGGGCGCGAAGCGTCATGGCTTCATCACTATCTTGATGCAGTCATCCTCCTTGCTGGTGAAGATGTCGAAGCCGTGCGGCGCATCTTCCAGCCGCATGCGGTGCGTGATGACAAACGACGGGTCAATGTCGCCGCGCTCGACTCTCTCAAGCAGCTTCTTCCAGTAGCGCTGAACGTGGCACTGCCCCGTCCTCATCGTCAACGAGCGGTTCATGAAAGAGCCCATAGGGAACTTGTCTATGAAGCCGCCGTAGACGCCTATGACAGAGACTGTGCCGCCGTTGCGACAGGCCATGATGGCTTCACGAAGCGCTATGGGCCTGTCCGTCTCCGCTCCCAGCGCCTGCTTCGCGCGGTCGTACATGTAAACTATGCCGTGCCCGCCGTGGGCTTCGAGTCCTACGGCGTCAATGCAGGCGTCCGGGCCTCGGCCTCCCGTCATCTCCATCAAAGAGTCGTAGACGTTCCGCTCTTCGTAGTTGATGGTCACGGCTCCCACTTTGCTCCGCGCCATCTCAAGCCGCTCGGGGAAGCGGTCAATGCCTATGACACGCTCTGCCCCAAGCATGTAGGCGCTGGCCATGGCGAACTGTCCGACGGGGCCGCAGCCCCAGACGGCTATCGTGTCACCCGGCTTGATGTCGCACATCTCCGCTCCCATGTAGCCCGTGGGAAAGATGTCCGAAAGAAACAGTGCCTGCTCGTCAGGCATCCCTTCCGGGACTTTAAGCGTGCCCACGTCCGCGAACGGCACGCGCGCGTACTCCGCCTGCCCTCCGGCAAATCCTCCCGTCAGGTGCGAGTAGCCGTATATGCCGCAAGGGCTGTGGCCGAACATCTTCTCCGCCATCCACGCGTTCGGATTGGAGTTCTCACAAAGCGTGTAGAGCTCCTGCTGGCAGAAAAAACAGTTGCCGCAGGAGATTGGGAAGGAGACGACCACGCGGTCTCCCACCTTTCGATTCTTCACGTCGGGGCCAACCTCCACAATCTCGCCCATGAACTCGTGTCCGAGTATGTCGCCCTTCTCCATCGTCGGCATGAAGCCGTTGTAAAGGTGCAGGTCTGAGCCGCAGATGGCCGTAGAGCTTATCTTCACTATGGCGTCGCGCCGGTTCAAAATCTTCGGGTCTGGCACCTGCTCGACCCGCACGTCCTGTTTACCGTACCAACAATTTGCTCTCATCACGTTCCCCCTTTAAGAATGTAGCTCGCACGCGCCCGCCTTTCAGGAGCGAGATGCGGCGCGACTGGTGGCCTGCTGCTCAGATTCCTGAAGCTCTCTGCCTTCTACCGGCTGCGCGGGGCGCTGCGTTAGCAACCCGTTGTCCCAGATTGTTCCGTCCGAGAGCACGACTTCGCCCGTCTCCATCACCTGCTTCAAACAGCGCAGTGATTCCTGCGCCTGCTGCCCCGGCTCTTCGCCGAAGAGCTTGGCGACGGCCGCGCCTATGACTCCTCCCGGCGGGTTGTAGTTGATGTCAACTTTGACTATGGTGCCGCGCCCGCCCGTCGCGGGCTCAAAACGCACCGTGCCGGAATTGTCCACGTCCGCGCCTTCCAGAGAGCGCCACGAGATAAGCTCGTTCGGACGGTCTTCCGTAACTTCGGCGTCCCACTCGACAGACGTGCCCGCAGGGGCTTTCGCTACCCAGTGCGAGCGGCCTTCGCCCGTCACCTGTACTGACTCAAGATGCTGCATGAACTGCGGCAGGTTCTCGAAGTTGCGCCAGAACTGGTAAAGCTCTTCGGGCGTGCGGTTGATTATCAGGCTCTTCCTCACTTGATTAGTCCCTCCTCCCTTTGCTGCTGCTTTTCCGTTAGTGCTGCTCAAGGCTTGAGCGCAGATTACGTCCAGCGCCGTCACCGTCAGCACGTTGGCCGTGGCGAAGGCCAGCTTCCCCTTCTTCGTGCGTGGCGAAGCGAAGGCCGCGCCAAGGCAGGCCAAATCCAGCGCGTCGCCCGCGACCCTTGCCCAGACAGCCTCCTTAGGCTTTCCCGTGCGGCTGTCCTGCGCGAAGATGGCTACGCCGTGCGCTATCTCTCTTAAGCCCAGCAGGCGAATTAAGGTTCTCTGTCCTCGCACGCCTGAGATGCGCGCGATTGCGCCGGGTGCCAGCGCCTCCGCCAGCCCTAGCCCTATGCTGAACCAGCCGAGGCCACGCGCAAGCTGCTCCGCGCTCAGATTCTTCAGCCCGTCAAGCGTGCCGCCGCCTCCTTTCCCTCGCTTTTGTGGCGATGCCGTTCGCGTCATTTGATTGCTCCTTTATTATTAAAGTAATGTCCCTGATGGTTGCGGCGCGAACAACTCACGCTCGCGCGCGCGTGGTTCGCTTACAGTGGTTGATAGCTCGGTTGTAGGGGAACGCATCTATGTTGAGCGCTTTTTGTGTCTAATGTGTCTCACGCAACTAGGATTTTCATCTATAGCGCGGAAATAAGAAGCGGGGCGAAAAAAAATGATGCCCCTGAAGAGGCCGAAGAATTCTCAAAGCAAGAATCCTACGGTCCCTTCAGGGGCCGAATCTATTAATATCTCTCTTTTCGCGCTCGCGCCCGCGCCGTGCGGCCGTCGCGCTTTCCGAGCCTTAGAGCCTCGAATGTATCAGGCGGCGCATGCGGTCGTTAAAGAGCACGTCTATCTTCTGCGGCTCTATGACGGCGACCACTTCGCCGGGGCCGTAAGTCGGGTGCAGCATGGTCTGGCCCGTGCGATAGGTGCGCGTCCAGTCATAGGGCGCGGTGGCTTTCGTAGAAGCGCGCTCGCTCGTACGTGTGCCGGACTTGAAGGAGCTGCGCGTGCCGCATTGCGGGCAGCTGACACGCGAAATCCTTCCGAGCTTAGTTACAGATGCTACTACGTGGCCGCGCTCTTCGCCGCACACCACACACAACTTCTCCACACGGTCGCCAACGCTAAAGGTCTCTTTCTCCATCATACCTCCTCAATTAAGTCTGGAGAGCCTCTGAGAGTCCTGAGAGAAGAGAGAGTCGCTTTTAACTCTCAAGACTCCCCGGGACTCTTATTTGTATCTGTAAGTAATGCGTCCCTTTGAAAGGTCATAGGGGGATAGCTCCACGCTGACGCGGTCGCCTGCGAGGATGCGTATGTAGTTCTTACGCATCTTGCCGGAAATCTGTGCCAGCACCACGTGGTCGCTTCCATCAATCCGTACCTTAAAGAAGGCGTTCGGCAGCTTGTCCACCACCACGCCGTCTGCGGGAATCAGGTCTTCTTTTGACAATCAAATTCTCCTTCGTTTAGAAGTTTTTGTCCAACTGGTTATTAGCGCGCCCGTCGCGGGCGAAACGAGCGTCGTCCTGCGCTCATGGAACGCCCCGCGGGTCTGAACGTCTTAACAGGGGCCGCTGACGCAAGACTCTGCTGAGGCATCTCCGTGAAAGCGGGCAACAGCACTCGCTCTATCTGCTGTCCCGTCAGGCGCTCTACGGCGCGCATCGAAAGCTCTTCTGCCGGAGTGACGAGCGTTATAGCGCGCCCCTCTTTTCCGGCCCTGCCCGTGCGTCCTATACGATGCACGTAATCTTCCGGCTGCGACGGCACGTCGTAGTTGATGACGTGCGAGACGGCGTCAACGTCTATGCCGCGCGCGGCAATGTCGGTTGCGACCAGCACTCGCGTGCGGCCTCCCTTGAAATCGCGAAGCGCCGCTTCGCGCTGAGGCTGAGTGCGGTCTGCGTGTATGCGGTTGGCCTTGTGCTCGCGCGCCGTCAGTATGTGCGAGAGCCTTTCCGCGCCGCGACGCGTGCGCGTAAAGACCAGCACTCGCTCAAGCCCCTCCCGCTCGCCTTCCAGCAAATCCAGCAGCAGCGCCGTCTTTGAAGCGGCTGCGACCGGGTAAACGAACTGCTTGACGGTCACGGCCGTACGCCCGCGAGGGTTGACCTCTACGAGCTTGGGGTTACGAAGGGTCGTGCGCGCCACCTTCTCTATCTCGCCGGACATGGTCGCTGAAAAAAGGAGCGTTTGTCTCTTAACAGGCAGCACTTCAAGCACGCGCCTGATGGAGGGCCAGAAGCCCATGTCCAGCATGCGGTCTGCTTCGTCCAGCACGAGCACCTCAATCCGTGAAAGGTCTATGCTCTTTCTCTCAAGGTGGTCAAGGAGGCGTCCGGGCGTTGCAATCAGCACGCCTGTGCCGCTGCGCCGCAGTGCTTCCCGCTGCTGGTGCATGCTCGCGCCGCCTATGATGGTGACCGAGCGCGGGCTCTTCTTAGGAGCAAGCTGGCCGTAGCTGGCTTCAATCTGCAAAGCAAGCTCGCGCGTCGGCGCGATAATCAGCACACGCAGGCCCGGTCTGGGCTTCTCCATCAACCTCTGAATGATTGGCAGCAGGAAGGCTGCCGTCTTGCCTGTGCCTGTCTCGGCACAACCTATCAGGTCGGAGCCCGTCAACACTATGGGAATCGCCTTTCGTTGAATAGGCGTGGGCTCCTTGTATCCGAGCGAGTCGCAGATGCGAGCCAGCTCGGGCTTAAGTTCAAGTTCTGTAAAAATCATCTATACTTTCCGCGCTGCAAGGCCCGTTCAAGAAGGGCCTGCGCGCTCATCTTCCACTAACAAATTTAAGCGCCCCCGGCGAAGCGTTCTGTTTGCCGGGGGCGCTTTAGGGGTAAAGAGTCGCCGGTTATCCTGCTTGGAGGATTACCAGCGGGGTGAGCGGTCGTTGCGACCACCACCGCCGCCGCCGAAGTCACGACGGCCACCGCCTCCACGATTTCCGCCGAAGCCGCCGCGACCGCCGCCGCCGCCACGGGGCCCACGCTCTTCGCGCGGGCGAGCCTCGTTGACGTTCAGGTTACGACCGTTAAGCTCCTTGCCGTTGAACTGCTCAATGGCCTTCTGGCCCTCTTCGTTCGACGCCATCTCTACGAAACCGAAGCCGCGCGAGCGACCAGTTTCACGGTCTTCAATAACGTTGACTGACTCGACCGTGCCGGCCTGCTCAAACAGAGCTTGCAAATCATCGTTCGTCGTCTGGAATGAGAGATTCCCGACGTAAAGTTTCATTGACATAAGATAAAGTTCTTCCTTTTCCTCACCTTTCGAGGAATATCTAAAGAAGCTTCGAAACTAAGTGGGCTTCGTTGTAACGGTCGGCAGCGAAGGCTCGCGTTCGGATGCTCAAGTAGAGCGGCTTCTGAAATTGTTTCCGGCCTGCTCTCGAACTCATCTAGACGCCGCCGCCATTTTTGAGGCGCGGGGCGCATCACCGTTGATGCGCGAGAGAAGGAATTTAACCGGGAAGAATTATACCCTACTTAACCTATAGTAGCAAACCGGTAGGCCAACAAATTGAGCCATTTATGCCCCTTAAATACGGGCCGTTCACGGGGCATTCTGCTTCGTCTGCCTGTCGCTCGGCACGGGCTCGAAGGTGCGCGTGGTGCTTTCTGTGATGCTTATGGGAGGCTCGCTCACGGCCTCAAGGCGCGGCGCTTCCCTTCCGCCCAGCTCGTTCCTGCCCGCCTGAGATTTCGCAGGGGCTTCAGCGCCCCGACTCTGGTAGAGGCTGAGCAGGCGCGAGAGCTGGCGCACGAGCAAGCCCCCTATGACAAGCACTATCAGCATGAAGAACGCGATGACCAGCACGTGGCTGCCTAGCAGCTGCATGTCCCGGCTGATAAGCATCATCGTAAAGATGAAGATGAAGGCAAGGCCCGCGAGCGTAATCAGCATCGTCGCCAGTGAGACGGCCCAGATGGGGCCTACGAGGCTCGGAGGCTTCTCCTGGCTGGCTGGCGCCAGATTGGCCCCGCAGCGCGGGCAGTACCTCAGCTCCTGTGTTTGTTGAAGGCCGCAGGACGGACAATACATTTTTCGCTCTCCTTACGCCTGAAGCTGTCACGACTTATCTTTGCCGCCGGGCGTCTGCCGGTATCGCGGCAGCCGCTCCACCAGATGGTCTAGGCTCAGCCAGATGCTCCAGCTGTGATGATAAAAGGCCACGGGGAACACTAGGCCCACGGCGAACAGGATAACGAGAATCGTCTGGTAACTGTTCAGCAGAAGTATGCACCCTAGATAAAGCCCGAGGATGATTAACTCCGTCGTCACCACGTTGATTGTCAGCGCGCCCACGAAGAAGCCTTCCTCGCGCTGGTAGAGCGTGCTGCACTGCGGACAATGATGCCTGACCTTGAACGGAGACTGTACGATTGACGAGTCGCCGCAGACGGGACACCTCAGCCGCAGGCAGCGCAGCAGCGTGGCTGTAATGTTCTGCTCTCTCTTCACGATTCTTACCGTTCAATCATAGGCCCTTTGTCTCGCGCCAATCAAGAACGAGAGCCGCAGGCCGAAAGCTTTGATGAGGACTGAGAATCTGTAGAGAGAAAGAGCGTGGAAGCTCTGCACGCGCCTCTTCAGGATTTTCGCGGGCGACTTTTTCCCAGCTTGTGCTCGTGATGCTCTTCGGCCTCTTCTATGGAATGCGAGACGGTGAGCTTGCTGTCTCGCTTGGCCATCGTCGCAAGCTTCTGATAGTACTTGTGCAGCACCTTCACCTCGTCTTCCGTCAGGTCTTCAACGTCAATCAAGCGGTTGCTCGCGCCGTCCAGCGCCGCCACTATCTCGTTGAGCTTGAGATGTATGGCGAGCGCGTCCTTGTTCTGCGAGCGCTGTATGAGGAAGACCATGAGGAACGTGACAATCGTCGTCCCCGTATTGATAACCAGCTGCCAGGTGTCCGAGAACCTGAAAATCGGCCCCGTGACTACCCAAAGGATAATCACTCCCAGAGCCATGATGAAGGCCCAGGAGCTTCCGGCCCAGACCGTAGCCATGTGCGAGAAACGCTCAAGCAACAGGCCGAAGCCCTTCTTCTTTCTGGTCATAACTCTTGCCTCTCATTTAGTCGCGTAGTAGCCTTCGCGCGCGCGCACCTGAGCGCCCCGAGCCACGCCCTTCAGCTCCACGCGAATAGTGCGAAAGCCGCCGTCGCGTGTCTTGTTAGTAGGGTAATACCCCAGGCTGTACTGCGTGCCGATTTCCTCAGCGACCTGCGCGAAGGCCGCTCGCGCCTCACGCAGGTCTCCCGCCTCGAAAGCCCTGCCGCCTGAGGAGCGCGCTAGCTCTGCCATCTCAGTGCGCGCAAGGTTATAGAGGTCTCTGCTTATCTTCATGCGCTCGAACTGTCCCATCTGGCAGAAGCTGTTGTAATCGCCCGCAGGCGCGTGCGGCACGAATATACGCCTGTAGCGCTGCAACTGCGTGCGCGACAGCCTCAGCGTGCCGAAGTCGTTGCAGTCGCGCATCAGTCGCTCCTCAACGTAATCCTCCGTGTTGACCTGCACGAAGTAGCAGGTCACGCCTGCGCGCACGAGCTTCGCGCGTGCCTCTGCGAACTCAGCGTCGCTTGAGGAATCAACGCCGTCTGTTAAGGCCACGACGGCGCGGCGGCCACGCACTTCTTCGCGCGGCGGCTCGTTGAAGATGTCGTCGCCTATGCGCTCAAGCGCGTCGTAGAAGGGCGTGCCGTTGCTTGCGCCGACAGATTCCAGGGCCATCTGAAGACGCGCGCGGTCGCTAGTCAAAGGCGTGTTCACTTCAACCGTGGCAAGGGTGTCCCGCTCGTCTCGCACAGAGCGGAAGCTAATGATTGCCACCCGGTCGCCGGGCCTGAGCGAGTTGATGAAGAGGCTCGCGGCGCGTCTTATCAACTGCACGTCCGCGCGCGTGGAGCCGGAGGTGTCCAGCAGAAGCGCCACCTCGAAAGGCGCGTCCGTGGTGGCAAAGTTTGAGATAACCTGCGGCTGGCCGTTCTCAAGGACGCGAAAATTGTCTGCGCGCAATCCCGCCACGGGATGGCCCGCGCCGTCCGTGACAACTGCCGGAACCAGTACCAACTGCGTGTCCACGCGCACCACGTCCCCCTCATCCACCTCCTCGCCCGGCTCAGTGGAAGCGGGCGCTTGAGACGGCTTCTGCGGTGCCTGTGGTGTCTGCGGCTGCCCTACTCTGCGCGGCCTCTGCTGCTTGCCCTCCTGCTGAGCGCTCGCTCCCGCCAGCGGAAGCAGCGCGCCTCCCATGACTGCCAGTAAGACCAGCCACACGCGCGCACGGGCTCTCTTATTTGCCAGACTCATATTTGTGGTCATAAACTATCATCGAGGACTAAATTTGAGCCGGATAATTAACGGGGAGACTGTGGAGTTTCCAGCCCCTTTTTTTACCACTCACCCCGGCGCTATTTCAACACCGAGAGGGGCCTGATTGCAATATGGGTGTCATAGGAAGACTGGACGACCAGGTCAACGAGATAATCATCAAGCCCGTGAGCGAAAGGCGCAACGACGCGGAACCGGAAGCGCCGCGAGCCGATTCTCAAGAGCCCGCGCCGCCAGAGCGGCCGTCTGTCGAAGAGGATGAAGGGCGAGCTAAAACGGGCTCTTCAGAGCTTCCCGTCTGGCTGCTTTGAAAAGGCGCGTACGGCCGCTTGACACTCCACGCTTCTTTTCTTAGGATGGCTATTCGTTACCAAAGAAGCATGAAGCTGCTCTCGGTCACGAACGCTCTGACACGAAGGACGTCTTGAGCACAAAAGATTTTTTGAAGGCACGTACGTCAATGGTAGACGGCTTCCCTTACAAGGAAGAGGTTGGGGGTTCGAGTCCCTCCGTGCCTACCAAAGGAAGTTGAAAATTTAAAGCTTTATCGCGGAGTCGTAGTTCAGTTGGTTAGAACGCCGGCCTGTCACGTCGGAGGTCGCGGGTTCGAGTCCCGTCGGCTCCGCCATTCTAGGAAGCGCGCCTATCTCGTTTTAGGCGCGCTTCTTTACTTTTAGCGCGAATTTGCAGCCGTTCGAGGAATCGCTGAAGGTCTTCCTAGTGCGCCTATTTCGCCCTATATACCCCTCTCTTCCTCCTTGAGTCCCCACAAAAGTCCCCACAAATTTTCCAGCCGGATTTTTACCGAACCTGTTTGCTTGCAAGAATTCCAGCCCCTAACTTCTGTCATGGTAGCCTCAAGTAGAGCTTTTCCTTGTTCTCTTCTTCGCCGGCACTTTGCCCGAACCTCTATGCCGCTTCCGTCTCGCGGCTAAAAACCTCGCCAATTCTTCCCGCGCCCAGTCGCCGCCCTTCGAGATGGCAGCTTGGATACGCTTCTCGACCCACTCCCACTCCTCGTCAGTGGCGTTCTCTATGACCGCCAGGCGTGCGCTCGGAGCCAGGCCAACCCCGCCTATCTCTATGTCGGTCAGTTCAGCTTCAAGGAGCCCCTCCAGCCAGGCCCGCTGTGTTCCATCATCCGCACTACCTTCCTTGAGACACCGACTCAGCCCCTGCGCGAACTCGTCAATTACAGCCGCGATGTCGCCCTCCTCGTCCATTTCCCATAGCATATCTTCGTACCCGCTGACGGTTTCCTCCAGGAGCGCGTGATAGATAGTCCCGGCGTCAAGCCAGTCCCCTGCCCGGTCCAAACGCGCGGCCAGCTCTAGCAGCGACAGCAGTTCTTTCTCTACCGCCCGCGGGCTTCCGCGCCGCAGGGCATTGCGCGCCTGACGACGGTAAGCATCCACGTCCAGGGTCTCGCCTTGCCGGGCCTGCCCGGCTGCGACGGATAGCTCGACGAGTGACAGCAACTCGGGCTCACGCTCGATCATCTCGCCGATGAGGGCGATTAGCTCTTCCCGGCTGCGGTCAGCGAGAAGTTCTGTGAGCGGAGGGATGGAGCGGAACGACTGCGGGTCTTTGATGTAAGTGAGCAGCAGGGCGACGATATGCTTGCAGACGCCGCCGTAGTCATAGGGGCAGGTGCAGGAAGTCCTGGCGATGCCGCTTTCCGTGAGTGTCGCGCTGACCTGATACGGCTCATAGTCTGAGCCTTCGCACTGTGCACG
>DATELK010000147.1:0-39351 GCA_035276685.1 Pyrinomonadaceae bacterium
GATTCAAGTAAAGACAAAACACAGGTCAGAAACGCCTGCGGTAGCGGGCGGTTCTGACCTACTTTCATGTTTCGTGCGCGCGTCTTTTGGTATCATCCCCTTGGATGAATCTTATGAGGCGCGCTCTCTTTATCATACTGCTTGCCCTCGTCCCGCTCCTTTTTCCGGCGGCTGAAGCCTTGGCGCATCCCTCCTGGGGCATAGCCGTGGACAATCAGGGACAGGTCTACTTCAGCGACCTGAAGACCGTCTGGAAGATTGACGCCAGGGGTGCTGTCACAGTCTTCAGGGCCGAAGGCGACAGGCACACGCACGAGCTGAACGTGGATGAAGCCGGAAACGTCTACGGCGCGGACAACTCTTACGAGCCCACGACCAAACGCTTCTTCAGCGCCATCTGGAAGATGACGCCTGCGGGCAGCTTCTCTTATCTGCTGCCGCTCACAGATGACCCGCCCGAAGGCATAAGCATCTGGCGAGACCGCGACGGCAACTCTTATCACGCGGCCAACTATCCGGGGCAGGAACTGCTTGTTCTGAAGAGAAGCCCGGACGGCCAGCTTAGCGTGCTTGCGGGAAACAGCGACGCGGCGCGGCAGTACAAGCAGGGCGTGCCGTACGGCACAGGCGGGATGGCCTTCGGCCCTGACGGCGCGCTCTACTTCACGCACGGGGCTAACGTCAGCAAGGTCGCGCCGGGCGGCGCTCTCAGCCAGCTTGCGCGCAACCTGACGATAGAGAAGGCTTCGGGCAGCGGGTCAGGCGGGCGCGGCGGGCCCACGCAGTTGTTCGGCATAGCCGTGGACGCTCAGGGCAATGCCTTCGTAGCCGATTACGGAAACCGTCGCGTGCTGAAGATTGCGCCTAACGGGCAGACCAGCACTGTCTTGCAGGCGGAAGAGTCTTGGTTTCCAACCGGAGTCGCTTTGAAGGGCGCGGAGCTTTACATACTGGAGATTGGACAGACTTCGCCTACTAATCCGATTGGCACGCGCGTGCGCCGCCTTTCGCCGGACGGAAGAGTCTCGACGCTCGCGACCGTAGGCGAAAACAGAGCGTCATCCGGCAACGCTTCAGATGGTCAGGGCGCATCCGATGACAAAGAGAGAGAAGCCGGGCAGAGGCGCAGCATCCCTTACGCTCTCATAGGCGCGGGCGTGAGCATCTTCGCTTTAATCGTAATCGTAGGGCTCGCGCTCAGAAAAGCCTCCGTTCGCTAGCCCCGGAATACCTGAATGTTATACTTTTAATTGCCGCCCCGTTAGCGGTAGAATTGTCACCGCTCGATTCCGCTTGAGTTCATTCACAAAGGCCACGTATGAAAAAAATAGTCCTGCTGCTTCTAATCACAATCTTCTCCTCAAACGCCCTTGCACAGTCAGGCAGGAGAGCTACCAAGCCGCCTCCGACAATCCCTCCGCCTGTAGTCGAGTCGTCCGAAGCCGAGCCAAGGGTAGCTCCGCCTTCGCCTATGGCTGTCGGCGTGCTTCCGCAGAGCCTGCTGAATCGCGAGCTGAAGTCGCTCGACAAGGGCAGCTTCCGCCTCTCGGACTTCAACGGCAAGGTCGTCGTGCTGAACCTTTGGGCCAGCTGGTGCGGCCCCTGCCGCATGGAGGTGCCGGAGTACGAGCGCGTGCGTAAGGAGTATGCAGGGCGCGGCGTCGAGTTCATAGCCCTGACGACGGAAGACCCGCGCACCGCTTCAGACCGCGTGAAGCAGTTCGTGCGCGAGTTCAAGTTCGGCTTCCGCCACGGGTGGGCCGACCCGGAGACTGCCGTCACGCTGATGAACGGCAGGAACATCATCCCGCAGACCTACGTCATATCGCCGGACGGGCGAGTGGTGAGCCACTGGCGCGGCTTCTCGCGCGACCGAAGCGGCGAGCGGCTCCGCGAGGCCCTAGCCCAAGCCCTCCCGCAATAGTCTTCAATTCAAGACGGATTCAAACAGGGATGGACAGGATAGACAGGATAAAGAAAAGAGAATAGCTCTTCTTTTATCCTGTCTATCCTGTCCATCCCTGTAAATTTCTTAAAGCCTTGTCAGTTGATTGATGCGCTGGCGAAGGGCTCGGACGTAGCCATCCATGGTGGGCCTGTTGTAGCCTGCGGCGCGGAAGGCGTCGCGCAGCTGCTCGTCCGTGAGCTGCGAGAGCAGAGAGCCTATCCAGCGCGCATGCTCCGTGGGGATGCCGCGCATGTTCTTCTCCTTCTTCACCTCGCCGCGATAGTAGGGCGGGTAGAAGATGGAGAACATGCCGAGCTTAGTGGGCCGTGTGTCGTAATCGAACTCGACCGTGCGCCCGTTGTCCTCAGTCCCGGTCACGAATCGTGTAGAGAGAAAGTCCTTGAGGTTATTCTTCGTGCGGCGTCCGCCGAGGCCGTCCGCCTTGCCGAGCGTCGCGCCGAGGTCTGAGACGGTGTAGCGTGCCTCTCTCACACCGGAAGAATTGTTAACGTAGAAGATGCGGTTGTTGGCCGCTCGCGCGTCGAAGTTATTGAGGAGAATCATCAGCACCTTGAGGCCGCTCAGTTCGCGCGTCTTCTCGAAGGGGTTGTCGTTCCACTCCCACGCCTTCCCGCGCTCCACGTCTTCGCGGCGCGGCTCAAAGCGAGCGCCGTAGACCATGCGCGTGTCGCGGCCCACGTACTCCCTGCCCCTCGAAAGCTTCGGCAGCCCCAGCACCTGCACGCGGTCGAAGTAGTAGGCCTCTTCCGCGAAGTAGCCCACGGCCCACACGAGGCGAGTCGCGACCGTCTCGCTCTGCGCTTCGGGGCCGAGCTTGACGCGCCATGTGATGCCGCGCGCATCCTTCACGTCGAACTTGGGCGACTCGCCCGACTTGTCCTCTTCTATGAAGGTGAACGGAGCCTGCGGCGCGAGCCTGTAGGAGCCGGGCCCGTAGCGCAGGTCGCGCGCACGTATGTTGCCCGGATTGCGCCAGATAACGGGCCGGGCTTCGGCCTCGGAATCCTTGCCCCTGGACTTCTGTGCAAAGACTTGAGACTGAAGCCCCGCGATTAAGACGAGTAGTAGAGCGAGCGCCCTCTTCAGATTGTGTGGCCGGGTCATTAAGGAATTTAAGCTCCTGCCTTGGCTGCTCCCGCGCGTTGTTTAGTCAAGACGCCGGAATCCACAGTCTCGCCCGTGCGGGAGATGACCTGAAAGTACATCTCGTCGCCAGCGATTTCCAGCAGCATGAAAGACATGTCTTTATCGAAAGCCTTCTCCGTCAGCGGAGAGTTTCTCTTCACGTCGCCTTCCCTGAGCTTGCCGCCAGCGCCGGAGATGAAGTAGTAGATTCCCTTCTGCGGCTTAATCCTCTCGTAGAAATGCTCGTGGCCCGCGAACACGGCGTTGACGCCGTACTTCAGGAACAGCGGCTCAATCACTTTTCGCAGCTCTTCTTCGGAGCCGTGCTTGCCTCCGGAAGAATAGGGCGGGTGATGAAAGAAGCAGATTTTCCACGGGGAGGTGTCGGCGGCGAACTGCTCCTCTATCCATTTCAGCTGCCGCTTGTCCATGTAGTTGCTGTTCAGGGAGTAGAAGGAGACGGGGCCCTTCTTGAAGACGTAGTACTCCTCGCCGTTCATGTTGAAGTATTGATAGAAGCGCTGGTTCGATTCGTCGTGATTGCCTAGCGTGGCGTAGAACTTGACGTTCTCGTTCAGGAGCGTTTTGTAAACGTCCTCGAACTTCATCTTGAAGTCGGCGGGGCTCTCGCCTCCGTACATGTTGTCGCCCATCATCAGCACGAACTCATAAGGGTAGGTCTGCCTGTACTTCACCATCCAATCGGCCAGCTGCTTCTGCTTGTCCGTGCCGGTGCCCGTGTCGCCTATGACGGCGAACTTAATCGAGCCCTCCTTCATGGGCAGAGTTAATTTTACAGGAGCGGAGGTGGACGAGCCCGCCCTTGAGCCCGTGGCGAACGTAGGCTGCTGGGCCAGACTGTTATTCAGGCCGTTATTAAAGAGGCCGCCGAGCGTGAGCGCGGCTAACAGAAGGGCTGAAGTGATAATCCGTCTCATAAACTTTTCTTCTCCACAGGAAGAGCGCCCCGCGCGCTTTACGGCAAGGCGTTAAGCATGTAGTCCACAATCAGGCCGTTCTCTCTGTCCACCAGCAGCATGTGCCTGCCCACGAAGCGATACTTCACCTGCTTGGGCAGCTGCGGCAGCTTCAGGAGCAGCGTCGGCGGAATCTGCGTCAGCTCCTTGCTCTCCGGATAGGTGTAGTTGACTTTGATGGCGACGCCGGTCGTCTCCGCCTCCATTATCTCTTCGCGCAGCGCCTGTAGCTTCTGGCCCGTGTACAGAGTCCGAATCGTCTTGCGTATGTGCTGGGCTATGTCGGGCGTGAAGAGGTCGCCCTGTTTGGCTGCGGGACGAGCCGAGCGCACAATCTCTTCAAAGGCCGTCTTGTGCTGCTTTATCTGCTCCGGCGTGGCGTCCTTAGAGAGCTTCGGCAGCTTGTCCTCCAGCCGCTCCCTCAGAACCGAGTACTCCTTGACGCGCCCCTCGAACCGGGCAATTATCGCGTCCGTCTTAACGTCCGCAGACGTTTGAGGCGCGTCCTGCACCTGCCCGACCGCCACGGAAGCAAAGAGAATCGAGAGGAGCGCGACCGCCAGAAACAGCATCGCAGCCGCCTTGATGATGGAAGCATTGCTGTCAGTTATCTTTTGTCTCATTTGTCTCATGTAAGCCAGCAAAACAGGTGCCATGTGACAGCTTGGACGCACAGCAGTCCCAGACTCATTTCAAATCTCTGAAATCTTTATGCTTATGAGAAGGACTCGGCAGGCCGCAGAGCGCGCCGCCCATGCCCCGCGCGTATGTTTCTAAAACATCGGCAGAGTACGGTTATGCCACAGGTCAGAACCGCCTGCGGTAGCGGGCGGGTATTAGTTTGTCCAGAGTCAGGATTAATACTAGAGAACCGCCCGGCTTACGCAGGCGGTTCTGACCTGTCTATCGTCTCTGAGTGTTTAAATCAGTCGTCCTGGTTATTTTTCTTTGGCGCTTTGTATTCCGAGGGCTTCTTGCGCCCTACGGATTGGGCCTGGTTCGAGTTTCTGCCGTACTGGGCCGTCACCTGGTCTCTCATGCCCACCGTAAGGTTGTGATACCTCCACTCGGCTGCGACGGCGTCATCGCGCGCGGCGGCGGCGGCAGCCGCTGCCTGTGTTTCCCTGTCCCATGCGGCATTCATAATCTCGCGCGCAGTGTCCAGGGCGGCTGTCGTATAAACAGCGTTGGCCGGGGCGTAATCCGTGATGTTCTTGAGTGCCGCGTGGCTCTCTTCATCGGCTGCGAGGATTTGAGGTTTAATGCGTCTGGTTTCGTCTTTAGCCATTATCGTGGGTTCTCCTGCAAGTGAAGATTTAAGGAATAAATCCGAATGGCGCGGCCAGATTCTACGCGAAGCGGAGCAGCGCCCGCAACAATAAAATCTCATACTGATGTTATGAGCTTTAGCCCGGCCCGGTTGAGAGCGGAGGAAAACCTTCCGAGAGTAAGCCATGCCCACGCGGGCGCATGCCATGCGCTGGCGAGGGCATGCCATGCGCTCCCATGAGCATGCCATGCCCGCGCGAGGGTAAGGCATGCGCGGGCCTGAGCATGCCATGCGCTCCCGTGAGCATGCTATGTGCCCGCGTGGGCATGCTATGCGCTCGCGTGGGCGTGCCGTGCGCTCCCGTGAGCATGGCTTGCGATGAATAAAGCGTAGAGAGCACCCGCCTGAGCATGCCAAACTCCAGTGCGGGCGGAGGATGCGGCTTAACGGCTGGCCTCTTCCACGCCCCCCGCTGGAAGCGCGAATCACAAAGCACGTCGAGGGAACTGAAAGAGTCACCAGCCGCATAAAAGAGCAAGGTCGCCGCGCCCGTTCTCCCAAACGTCACGGCGACCCTGCCCCCGGCCGCACAGCCAGCACCTCATCTAACCGACTGTGCGACCAAAAGGGGAGCGACTACGCCAGTCTTTAACTCCCCTCAACCTTTAGCTAACTAAGACCTCTTTGCTATCATGCCCCTGTTCTAGTCTTTGAAAAGGCAACGGCTAATGCGTAGCTCGCTCCCACTCTAAGAGAATGAGCATCGCCGTTCTGAATGAAAGGTTCATTCTCACGGCGAATCATTTGAGCGAACGCATCATACCGCTAATTAGCGGTACAAGCAAGGTGCGAATGCTGAAACCATCAGGAGGCTATGCCTGATGGGACAGAAAGCACGCCCGCAACCCGCACGCTTGGCCGAAAAGCTTTTACAGATTAGAACTGCTTTAGATGTATCTCAAGCTGAGATGTTCCGACTGTTAGATGTTGAAGACTCCGTTTCCTATAAGCAACTATCAAAGTATGAACTCGGAATCACAGAACCACCCTTAATAGTTCTCTTGCAATATGCCCGTGTTGCTGGCATCTGTGTTGACGTGCTGATAGATGACGAGCAGGACTTGCCTGAGAAGCTTCCGAGCAAGCCAAAGCATTAGCCCCCACTACCTCAGCGCCCCTCTGCGTCTCTCTGCGTCTCTGCGGTGAATACCGAGTTCCCTGTGCTATCATCCCCATGCGATGGCAGTTCATTCCCCCATCATGCTCGAAACACAAATCACCTCGCTCTATAGATTCGGCGTCCCTAGGCTGGGGCAGGCGACGGCGCGGAAGCTGGGGCTGGCGTTAGCCACGGTCGCGGGCAAGCAGGACGCGACAGAGGCCACGGTCGAAGACCTGCTGAACTACCTGCCCATGCGTTACGAAGACCGCTCCAACATGGGGCGCATCTCGGAGCTTAGGCACGGGACGGAGGCTTCGCTTGAGCTTTACGTGCGGGTGGCGGGCGGCTTTCAGGTGGGGCGCAACCGCTCGCCAAAGCAGCCGAAGCTCTACATCTTCGAGATAACGGCCTCTGACCCTGAGCGCACTGGAAAGCCCGTGGTCGTCTGGTGGTTCGTCTCGGGCCGAGCCGCCGACCGCATCATCGCCTACAACCGCCAGCGCTTCCAGAGGGGGGCGCGCTTCATAGCCTTCGGCCAGTGGGAATGGGACACGCGCCGCAACACCTTCTCGCTCAGACTGAACAAGCCGGACGAGCTTGAGATGCTGCCCGGCACTTGGACTCCGCCCGAGCACGCGCTTCTCAGGCTGGCCGAAGAGGGAGAAAACGGCAGTGCCTCAAACCGCCACGGCGCGGCCACGGGTTCCGCAGAAGCAGAGGAAGACGACGCGGGCGAGGACGGCGCGTTCGATGATGAAGAGGCGGTTGACGACCCCGCCACGGCCGCGATTCACGTGGGGCGGCGCGTCCCCGTCTATCGCAAGCTAGGAGAGTTTCGCACCAAGCGGCTCAGAGAGATTATGCACGCCGTCCTCTCTCGCCTAGACGACGCATCAGTAGAAGAGACGCTGCCCCCGGACTTAATCGGCAGGCAGAAGCTGATAGGCCGCGCACACGCACTGCGACTCATACACTTTCCTTCCGATGACACTCCGCTCGCGGATTACGAGCGCGCACGCTCTCCCGCCCACCTGCGTCTCATCTTTGAAGAGTTCTTCTGGGTAGCTCTGGCGATTGCCATTCGTCGCGGCGAGCGCGTCAAGGAGGCCAAGGGCGCTGTCATAGAGATTACAGACAGCATACGCGAGCGCGTATCAAGCGTGCTTCCCTTCGAGCTGACAGGGGCGCAGACGAGGTCGCTTGAGCGCATCTTCGCGGACATGCAATCGGACGCTCCTATGAACCGGCTGCTTCAGGGCGACGTTGGAAGCGGTAAGACCATCGTCGCCCT
Organism: Pyrinomonadaceae bacterium; assembly: GCA_035276685.1. GTDB lineage: Bacteria > Acidobacteriota > Blastocatellia > Pyrinomonadales > Pyrinomonadaceae > JACVRN01. The sequence goes on from DATELK010000147.1 coordinate 7,795, forward strand.
GCAAGCCATGCTGGCCGCTATGGAGAACGGCTACCAGGCCGCGCTCATGGTGCCTACGGAAATCCTCGCGGAGCAGCACGCGCGAAACGTCAAGCGAATCCTTGCGCGCACGCCCTACCGCGTGGAGCTTTTGACGGGAAGCCTTCGCGCCGCCGAAAAGCGAAAGCTTCACGGCGCGATTGCTGCGGGCGAAGTCCACGCCACCATAGGCACGCACGCGCTCATACAGGAGGCCGTTCAGTTCTACAAGCTCGGCCTTATCGTGATTGACGAGCAGCACCGCTTCGGCGTGCTGCAACGCGCGGAGCTTCGCGCTCGCGGCTTCAACCCCGACGTGCTGGTGATGACGGCCACGCCCATCCCGCGCTCTCTGGCCATGACCGTCTACGGCGACTTGGACGTGTCGGTCATAGACGAGCTGCCGCCGGGACGCACGCCCATCAAGACGGTGGTGCTAGGCGAAGACAAGCGGCAGGCGGTCTACAAGGGAATCGAGCGCGACGTGCGAGCCGGAAGGCAGGTCTACGTAGTCTACCCGCTCGTGGAAGAGTCCGAGAAGATGGACTTGAAGGACGCGACGCGCATGTACGAGCACCTGCGCGACCGTGTCTTCCCGCACTTCTCGGTCGGACTCGTCCACGGCAAGATGAAGCCTGCGGAGAAGGACGAGGTGATGCGCCGCTTCGTCTCCGGCGAGACTCAAATCCTAGTCGCCACCACGGTCGTAGAGGTAGGCGTGGACGTGCCGAACGCTTCGCTCATGATAATTGAGCACGCCGAGCGCTTCGGCCTCTCGCAGCTTCACCAGCTGCGCGGGCGCGTTGGTCGCGGCGCAGAGCAATCCGCCTGCGTGCTTATGACCTCCGACAAGCAGACCAACATCGCGCGCGAGCGCCTCGGGATTATGGAAGAAACCTCGGACGGCTTTCGCATCGCCGAGAAGGATTTGGAGCTGCGCGGCCCCGGCGAGGTCATGGGCACCAGACAATCCGGCGTGCCTACCTTTCGTGTAGGCAACCTCGTGCGCGACGTGCTGATTCTGGAGGAAGCGCGCCGCGAGGCCGACTATTACCTGACGGCCCGCCGCATGACGCGCGAGACCTCGAACCTCATAGAGCGCGTCCGCTCGGACGCACGCTTCGGCCTGGCAGCTATTGGTTAGAAAGAAATTAACAGGGATGGACAGGATGTACAGGATAAAAGAATAGAGCTATTGCTTTATCTTTATCCTGTCTATCCTGTCTATCCCTGTTTGAATCTTCTTCATGCACGTTCTGGCTGGAAAGTATCGTGGCAGGTTTCTGCAAAGCAGCCCTTCGAGGCGCGTGCGCCCTACAGCGCGTCGCCTGCGCGAGGCTCTCTTCGAGCTTCTCTCCTTTCGAGTTGAGGGAGCGCGCTTTCTGGACTTGTGCGCTGGCTCCGGCGCGGTAGGCATAGAGGCTCTTTCGCGCGGAGCTTCCCACGTTACTTTCGTTGACCGCTCGCCGAGGATGTGCGGCTTCATAGAGTCCAACCTTGCGGCGTGCGGCGTGCCCGGGGGCCAGGCGGAGATTTGGTTAAGCGACGCCGAGCACTTCCTACGCCGCAGCCTCATTCAGCGAGATAGAGTCTGGGACATAGCCTTTTTCGACCCGCCTTATGCAGTCCCTTACGCGCCTGTGCTGGAAGCCTTCGGCACGGCAGAGCTTCTCAGGCCCAGAGGCGGCGTGCTGGTGGCTGAGCACCACTGCGACAACCCTTTGCCCGAACAGGGCGGCGCGCTCAAGCGCTGGCGCACCATACGACAGGGCGACTCCTGTTTGAGTTTTTACGAGAGAAAGAATTAAAGTACAGGAGTCAGGACTCAGAATTCAGGAGTCAGAATAAAAGCGTCTCTCTTTATTCTGACTCCTGAGTCCTGAATTCTGAATTCTGCTTCTCATGCGCGTTATTGCCGGACAGTATCGCGGGAGGAATCTGCGCAGCCCGCCTTCCATGCAGGTGCGCCCGACCTCAGACCGCCTGCGCGAGACGCTCTTTAACATCCTCGCGCCGCGCATAGAGGGCGTGCGCTTTCTGGACTTGTGCGCGGGCTCCGGCGCAGTCGGCATAGAGGCTCTTTCGCGCGGAGCTTCGCACGTCACCTTCGTCGACCGCTCGCGCAAGATGTGCGGGCTGATTGAAGCGAACCTTGACCTGTGCGGCGTGCCCGAAGATGAAACGGAAGTGGTCAAGGCGGAGGCGGACGAGTTTCTCAGGCGCGCTCAGTCAAAGCAGACTCAAGTGTGGGACATAGCCTTCTTCGACCCGCCTTATGCCACGGACTACTCTCCCGTGCTTAGCCTGTTCGGGGCGGGAGAGATTCTTGATGTAGAGAGCGGCCTTCTCGTCGTAGAGCATCATCATAAGAACGAGCTGCGCGACGAGATAGGGGTCTTGCGCCGCTGGCGCACACTCAAACAGGGCGACTCGTCCCTTAGTTTTTACGAAAGGCAGTAGTCAGAACTCAGGTCTCAGGAGCCAGAATAAAAGCAAAGCTGCTCTTTCTTTATTCTGACTCCTGAATTCTGAGTCCTGAATTCTCAATTATGCTTGTACTCGGAATTGAAAGCTCTTGTGACGAGACGGCTGCGGCCATCGTGCGCGACCGTGCCGAGATGGTCTCAAGCGTCATCTCTTCGCAGGTCGATATTCATAAACGCTTCGGGGGCGTCGTGCCCGAGCTTGCCTCGCGCGAGCATCTGGACAAGATTGTGCCCGTGGTGGACGAAGCCTTCGAGCGCGCTGGCTTGACCAAACGAGACATAGACGGCATCGCCGTCACGGCAGGGCCGGGCCTCGTGGGCTCGCTTCTCGTCGGCGTCTCCTTCGCAAAGGCCATGGCGTTTGCTCTCGAAAAGCCTCTGGTCGGCGTCAATCACATAGAGGGCCACATCTTCTCTGTCGTCTTCGAGAACCCGCCCGTGGAGTATCCTGCGCTTGCGCTCGTGGTCTCGGGCGGCCACACGAACCTGTTCCACGTGCCCGCGCCGGGCAGATACAAGGTCGTGGCGAGAACAAGGGACGATGCTGCGGGAGAGGCCTTCGATAAGGTGGCGAAGATGCTTGGCCTGGGGTATCCGGGCGGCCCAATCATAGAGCGGCTGGCGCGCGAAGGCGACCCGCGCAGCGTGCGCTTCAGCATCCCTCGCATGGGCGACGGCCGGCCCGATTTCAGCTTCAGCGGGCTGAAGACCGCCGTCTCGAAGCACGTGCGGGAGAGCGGCCTCAAGCCCGTAGGCGCAGGTGAAGAGCCTTCGCAGGCGGTTAAGGATTTGGCCGCGAGCTTTCAATCGGTCGTGGTGCGCTCTCTGACCGGGACTATGGAGCGGTTGGCGGAGGAGCTAAGTCCGAAGACGCTGATTGTCGCGGGCGGCGTCGCCTGCAACGGCGCTCTGCGCGAAGCGTCGCGCGAGGCCGCGAGTCGGCTGGGCGTTCCCGTCTACTTCCCTTCACCGCATCTTTCGACGGACAACGCGGCCATGATAGCCGCCGCAGGCACAGTCAAGTTAGAGGCTGGCGAGCGCGCCGGGTTCGACCTCAACGCCGACGTTAACCTAAGGCTTCAGAATCTTGAGGTGGAAGACGAAGCCCTCCGACGACAGGGCGTGCATTACAGGCTCTGAGGAAAATGCAGAAGGCAGAGTGCAGAATGATGAATGAAACTCTTTAATTCATCATTCTGCACTCTGCCTTCTGACTTGTTTTCCGCGCTCTGACTTCCGTACTTATCTTTTCTTATTTCTTCTTGCTGCCGCCTCTCGCGGTCTTCTTTGCGCCGCCGGAGCGTGCTGTTGCCCTTCCGGCTCCGCTCTTTTTAGCGCCGCCACGCTTGGTGGTGCTGCCGCCGCTTTTCTTCGCGGCGCTTCGGCCGGGGCGGCTGGTTTTGGAGCTTCCGGTAGCTGCGCCGCCGGTTCCGCTGCGCGTGCGCGAAGCCGCGCCGGTGGCCTTACGCGCAGTCTTTTCGGCTGCCTTGGCCGAGCGGTTCGCGACCTTGCTCGCCGCCTTGGTCTGCTTGCGTACCTGTTTGGTGTTCTCTTTGGCGGCGCGGTTGACCGCTTCTCTCACATTGCGACCCGAAGAGCTTGAGCCGCGCGAGCCTCTGCCGCCTCTTGAGCTGGATGAATCTCTCGGACGAATCAAGTCTGCCGCCGTAGGGCTCACCATGCCGACCATGCTGGCCGCAGAGTCCATCATGCTTGTAGCCACGTTTGAAGCCTGATCTATCACTTCGCCGGTTACGTCCGCGGCCTGATTCAAAGCCTCGCCCGCCACGTTCATGGTAGCTTCCACAGGCCCGCGATTACGCCCCTTTCTGTTAGCCATAGCCTCTCTCTTTCTCCTTCCGATTTTGTCTACCGCTCTTCTTCAGGAACTCATGCGCTCTTTATACCACAGGTTAGCAGTCCGTGAATGCGCGCCGTTTGAAAAATCGGCAAGAATCGGATTCTTACATCCCGTCACTTAAAGTAGAGCCGCTTTACTCTAAGGTAAAGCGGCTCCCTTTTGCCGGTCGGCATGCGAGGCGACGCTCAAACGAGCACCAAAATGCCGTTACCGGCGATTCCGCGCGACGGCGCTTCCAGTGTCTGCCTTCATAGAGATGTTTCGCGCAAACTTGACCGGGTTCTTCTCGTCCAAATCTACCGTGATAACGTCTCCCTCGCGCACTTCCTTGATAGAGACGCTCTTGCCTTCGCGTGTGACGCGCGTCTTCTCCATGTCAATCGCTATCACGTGCTCCACGCCCGTCTGAGCCAGCACGGAGATGCGCGCATCCGTTATCTCAAGTACCTTTGCATTCACGAGCCGGTTGTCCGTGTCGCCTTCGTCGCCAGACACGGCCGCCTGCACGTTAGCGGAAAAGAGCATGACAATCATGCTCATGAAGAAAGCCGCGAGGTGTTGTCGTCTCATAATCTATAGGCCCTTTGTGCTTCTCATGCGGAGTTCTGCTCTATTGCCCGACTAAGAAATGAGCAACCTACATGCCGAACACCGCCGAAAGCGACAAACAGCCGTTCCGAGCCTTTATTTACAGCACTCGCGCCGGATTGTTATGGAATGATTGCAAGGCCCCTAGTGAACACTAATAATGCAAAGGCCGCCCTGCACACAGAAAAGATTTGTACGATTGCGAAACGGGGAAAAGCAGAATACAGGACTCAGAATTCAGGAGTCAGAATAAAGAAAGAGACGCTCTTATTCTGACTCCTGAGTTCTGTGTTCTGAGTTCTTTTATCCAAAGATGTCCCGGACTTTGTCCATGAGCCCTTTGTCTTCAAGCTCATGCGTCTCTATCTCCGCCAGCTGCTCAAGGAGCTTTCGCTGCTCGCGTGTGAGCGTAGTCGGAGTGACGACCGTGACGGCGACGAAGAGGTCGCCGCGTCCGCGCCCTCCTAGCACGGGCATTCCCTGCCCCTTGACGCGAAAGACCGTGCCGGTCTGTGTGCCCGCAGGAATCTTCAGGTCGTGCTGGCCGTCAAGGGTCTTCACGTTGACGCTAGCGCCGAGCGCGGCCTGCGCGAAGGTCACTGGCACGGACGAATAGAGATTGCTTCCCTGACGCTCGAAGTCTTCGTGCTCGGCTACGTGTATGACCACGTACAGGTCGCCGCTTGCGCCGCCCTGCGTTCCGGCCTCGCCCTCTCCGGCGATTCTCAGTCGCGAGCCCGTCTCAACGCCCGCAGGAATCTTGACCTCCATTGTCTTCTCGCGCTCGACTCGGCCCGCACCCTTGCACTGCTCGCAAGGCGACTTGATTATCTTTCCTGTGCCGCGACAGGTGGAGCAGGTGCGCGCCACCGAGAAGAATCCCTGCTGGTAGCGAACCTGTCCCGCGCCGCTACAGGTCTGGCACGTCTCGGGCTGCGTGCCCGCCTTAGCGCCCGAGCCCTCGCACACCTCGCACGACTCAAGGCGCGGAATGCGAAGCTGAGCCGTCATACCGTTGGCCGCATCTTCCAGACTTATCTCAAGGTCGTAGCGCAGGTCTGCGCCGCGCTGTGCCGCCGTGCGTCGTGCGCTTCCCGCGCGACCGCCGAAGACATCCCCGAAGCCGAATAGGTCTCCGAGTATGTCCTCTATGCCGCCGAAGCCGGGCGCGCCCCAGCCCGCGCCTGCGCCGCTGTTTGAGACGCCTGCGTGGCCGAAGCGGTCGTAGCGGCGTCGCTGCTCCTGGTCTGAAAGCACAGAGTAGGCTTCGGCCGCCTCTTTGAACTTCTCTTCGGCCTCTTTGTTTCCGGGGTTCTTATCAGGGTGGAACTGTACGGCGAGCCGCCTGTAAGCGGACTTTATCTCCTGCTCGCTTGCGGTGCGTGAGACACCCAGCACCTCGTAATAATCTCTCTTGCTACTCATCTAAATCCTCTGATTTGAATATGACTGACTCTGGCTTATAAGCTCATCAACACTTAGCGGCCAGCTTAAAGTTAGGAAAGCTGACCGCCAAATTAGAGTTAAATTGTAGCACGAAGAGGCGCGAGAGCGCCTCCCCGCAAGTTAGACGCCCATTGAGTTCATCATCGCCATAGTTATCTGGCCTGCAAGCTGCTCGACAGACTCTATGGCTCTCTGAAGCTCTTCCGGGTTGTCGGACTGGATTGCCGCCTGTCCCTCGTTCAGAGCAGCCTGTCCGTCGCGCCGCTCTTCCGGCGAGAGCGAAGCCGAGAACTCGGAGAAGGAGCGCTGCGTGTTACGCACCAGCCCTTCCAGCTTGGTCTTCAGCGCGATTATCTCCTTAATCCGCCTGTCTGTCTCGATGGAAGCCTCCGCCTCGCGTATGAGACGGTCTATCTCGTCGGGCGAGAGTCCCGAGGTCGGCGTGATACGCATCTGCTGGTCGCGCCCCGTGGCCTTGTCCGTGGCAGAGACGTTGACTATGCCGTTGGCGTCCACCTCGAAGCTAACCTCAATCTGCGGCACGCCTCTGGGCGCTGCGGGCAGGCCCACAAGCTCGAACTTGCCTAGGCTGCGATTGCCCTGCGCCACTTCGCGCTCGCCCTGAAGAATGTGAATCTCAACGGACGACTGGTTATCGACGACGGTCGTGAAGGTCAGGCTGTTGCGTAAGGGGATGGTAGAGTTGCGCTCGATAATCTTCGTGAAGAGCCCGCCTCTCGTCTCCAATCCTAAGCTCAAAGGAAGCACGTCCAAAAGAACTATGTCTTTGACATCGCCCGTCAGGACTCCGCCCTGAATCGCAGCGCCCATAGCAACCACTTCGTCCGGATTGATTTCCGCCGAAGCGTCTTTGCCGAAAATCTCCTTGACGGTGCGCGCGATGATGGGCGAGCGCGTCTGGCCGCCTACCAATATCACCTTGTCGATGTCCGTCGGCTGCAACTTCGCGTCCCAGAGCGCCTTCTGGCAAGGCTCAATCGTGCCTTCCACAAGGTCGCTGATGAGATGCTCGAACTGGTCGCGCGTCAGCGTCTTGTTGAAGTGCTTGGGGCCTGAAGCGTCCGCGGCTATGAACGGCAGGTTGATGTTCGTCTCGGTCACACTGGACAGCTCGCACTTGGCGCGCTCTGCGGCCTCTTTGAGACGCTGCAAGGCAAGCCTGTCCTGCCTGAGGTCTATTCCCGTCTCGTCCTTAAACTGGTCTGACATCCAGTTGATGATGCGCTCGTCGAAGTCCTCGCCGCCGAGGAAGGTGTTGCCCGAAGTCGAAAGCACTTCGAAGACGCCTTCGTTCATCTCAAGGATGGAGATATCGAATGTTCCGCCGCCAAGGTCGTAAACGGCTATGCGCTCGGACTCGGAGCGGCCAAGGCCGTAAGCGAGCGCGGCCGCCGTGGGCTCGTTGATGATGCGCTCAATCTTGAGCCCGGCGATTTTGCCTGCGTCGCGCGTGGCCTGTCGTTGCGTGTCATCGAAATAAGCCGGGACGGTAACGATGGCGTCCGTCACGCTCTCGCCCAGAAAATCCTCGGCCGCAGCCTTGAGCCTTTGCAGCACGATGCCGGAGATTTCCGGCGGGCTGTAGGTGCGCCCCTGAACCCTTATGCGCGCGTCGCCGTTCTGCGAGTCGACAATCTCAAACGGCGCGCTCTCTTTCATGCGCTGCACTTCGGGGGAGTTGTACTTGCGCCCAATCAGTCGCTTGACGGCATAGACGGTGTTCGCGGCATTCGTGACCGCCTGACGTTTGGCAATCTGGCCCACGAGCCGCTCGCCCTTATCCGTGAAGCCTACGACGGTGGGGGTTGTGCGCCCACCCTCTTTATTCGGCACTATCTGCACAGCCCCGCCTTCCAGCACGGCAACGCAGCAGTTCGTCGTTCCCAAATCTATTCCAATAACTTTGCCCATAGCTTTTCATCCAAAAGTGGTAGGGGTTAAGAGGTTGAGCCGCTATTATTCGGGGGGCGGCTTCTGTTATCACTCCTGTTCGAGCGAACAGGAAGGCGAGATTAAAAGAGCTTCCCTTTCAAGTTCTATCTGGTCGCCACCTTCACCACGGCGGGGCGCAGCAGTTTGTCGCCCAACCTGTATCCGCGAACCAGTTCCTGTATCACCGTGTCGGGCTCAAACTCTTCCGTCTGCTCCGTGACCACGGCTTCGTGCACGTGAGGGTCAAAAGGCTGGCCTATGGCCGCCACGGGCTCAACGCCCAGTCCTTCCAGCAGCTCGTTCAGCTGCTTGTAGATTAGCTCCACGCCGCTCAGGAAGTGGCGAAACTCCTCGGACTCGTTGGCCTTCAGCGAGGCTTCCGCGTCCAGCGCCCGTCGCAGGTTATCCAAGACCGGCAGAAGCTTTCGCGCCACGTCACCGAGCATGCGGTTATAGGTTTCGCCGCGCTCGCGCTCGACGCGCTTGCGATAGTTGTCAAACTCCGCCTGCCGTCGTACCAGACGCTCGTAGAGGTCTGCGCGCTCGGCCTCGACTCTCTTCAGCTCCGAGCGAGTGGCCACAAGCTCTGCCATCATTGGGCCAGTCGCCTGCACAGGGGAGTCAGCCGACTGAGATGGCTGAGAAGGCGCGGGCGAAGCGTTCCTTGTCCCACTTCCGCCCGGATTCGACTTGTTCTCGTCCTCGCGCTCCTCAGGCATGTCGCCGGACTTAGGGCCGCCTGCCACGTCCGAGTCGTCCGCGCGGTCGCGGCCTCCCTCTGAGCCGTCCTCGCCGCCACGGTCTATGCGGCGCTGCATCTCCGTCTCATCTTCGTAGATGGACGCGCGCCCCAAATCTTCGGCGGAAGGCTCGCCTTCTTTGTCGGAGCCTTCACGGCTATTTGCAGCCTTGCGCGCTTCCTTCTCCTCTTCGTCAAGAAAACGGACAGGAATCGTGCGCCCCTTTCGCTCTCCCTTTTGGTCTCTCATCATGTGTGGCTCTTTACCCTGCGAGGTTGTAAACAAGCACCAAAGCATCTATGAGCTTTAATTAGTTCACCCTCAGTCTACGGACTTTTCCTCCCAGAATATGCGCTCTATGTGGCGGGCCACGTAATTGACGACCGCCATCATTCGCGCATACTCGATTCTCATGGGGCCTACGACGCCTATGGCCCCCACTGCATGCCCGCTGCCCAGACGATAGGGCGCGGTAATCAGCGCGCAGTCCTGCATGGAGGGCGTGATGTTCTCGCGCCCTATGACGACCTGCACGTCCCGGCCCAAACCCTGAGCATCGCGCTCCATACACTCGTTAAGGATTTTTACCAGACGGGACTTCTCCTCAAAGGTGCGGAAAAGCTCTCGCATCCTCTCCGTGTCCACAAAGTCCGGCTTCATCAAAATGTTGCTCGCCCCGTCCACGAAGACCTGTCCCGTGGCCGACTCTTCGCCCTCAAGGCTGCGCTCGCAGAGCAGTATGGCGTTCTGTAGCAACTTGTCGTAGAGCGCCTTCTCGTGGCGCATCAGCTCAAGAATCTCCGCGCGAATCGTCGCCAGACTCTTGCCGCTGAATTCCACGTTCAGATAGCGTGCCGTCCTATCAAGCTCTTCCTGGCTAAGCGCCTCGTCTATACGCACAATCTTGTTCTGTATGATGTTGCTCGACGAAACCAGTATGACGAGGATGCGCCCGTCCGTGAGCCGTACGAACTCTATGTGCTGTAGAATATTTTCGGCCAGAGATGGAGAAACCACTATCCCTACGTTCTCTGAAAGCTCTGAGAGCAGGTGCGAGGTGCGCTCCATCAAGCGGTCTGGCGTCGCCGCGCCCTCTCCCCTGAGGCCGCCCAGCAGGGAGTTGATAGCAGCAAAGTCCGCCCTCGATAACCGAGCATCGCCCAGCATGTGGTCTACGTAATAGCGATAGCCCTTGTCCGTAGGCACGCGGCCCGCAGAAGTGTGCGGCTGCTCTACCAGCCCCAACTCTTCCAGTTCGCCCATGACGTTGCGAATCGTGGCCGGGCTCCAGCCCGAGGCGTGCGCGAAGCGGTCGGAGATGGTGCGTGAGCCCACGGGCTCGCCCGTCACCAGATGCTCGTTGATGATGGCAGACAATACGGCTTGCCCGCGCGAGTCGGGTGTCTCTGATTTCCGAGAATATGTGCCAGAGGTGCGAGCGGCCATCTCTATTTTTAGGATGTTTCGCGGGGACGAGCAGGTGCTTTTATCTTTGGGGAAAACCCAACGTCTGCTCTAAAGGAATCAATAGCACTGCCAATTCCGGCTTGTCAAGAAACCTTCTGCCGGATGATACAGGCATCGCGCTCTAAAAGGCGGGGCGATACCCGACTCAGGCAGTATAACCGATAATACCTCATACGGCAAACATTGTTTTTACAAGCAGCTCGCTGGCCAACACACCCCGTCATTCACCTTAATGTAAAGCCTCTCTTACAGTTAAGCTCGGGCAACGCTCAAATCACGGCGGGAATTCAGCCCAAGTGACTATAAATAAGGGCTTTAGCAGGCAGCACGGCGGGGCGGTTTTGTGAGCGCTCTGAGCGCCTACGGCTCATTCCTTGCCGTATCAACAGCTTAGAGGGCTCCTCTGAAAGCAGCATTGACGCTTCTGCCAGCCGCCCCTTAATATCAGGCTCAGTCCGTAACACTTGAAGGGTCAAGTTTCTCTTATGGCCGGGTCGCAGCAACTTTTAGGCGCGCTTTTCGCGGACGCTTTTCGCCAGTTGGGCGGCAGCCGTCCCGTGCCTGAAATCGAGGTGCGATTCTACCCGTACGCGGGTCTTCATCACACGATTCGCATACGCTCCGGCAGGGTCTACGTGCGGCTCTCGGATATCTGCCGGGACGCACCACAGAATGTGCTGCGCTCCATAGCCTTCATGCTCGTGGCCAAGCTTCTGTCGAAGCGTGTGCCTGAGGTTCACGAGCGCGTCTACAGAGACTATGCCTGCTCGCCGCAGGTCTTGCGTGCGTCGGACATAGCCCGCAGGCGTCGCGGTCGAAAGATGGTCTCTTCGGCGCGCGGCCGCTTCTATGACCTTGAGAAGATGTTCGACCGACTGAACCGGCTCTACTTCGACGGGCGCGTAGAGAAGCCCACGCTGACGTGGTCGCAGCGACGCACGCGCCGCATACTGGGCCATCACGATTCCGCGCACGACACCATAGTCATCAGTAAGACGCTCGATGCGCGCGACGTGCCGGAGTGGTTCGTGGAATACATTCTCTATCACGAGATGCTGCACATAAAGCATCCGGCGCGCATCATTGACGGTCGTCGCTACTATCACACGAGCGCCTTTCGCGCGGACGAGCGACGCTTTCCGCGTTACGAGGAGGCGCAAGTGTGGCTTGAACGCATTGCGCTCAAGCGCAAGAGCCTGCGTGCGGCACGCGCCGCCTGATAAATTAAAATGGAACTTTGAGACCACCGGAACGTTCTATGCCATAGGGACAGGTGGGCTCCTCCGAAAGAGCGAACAAGCCTTAAAGCGAAAGCCGGATTTTCATCTTCAACCGATGAAGCCATCTTTCGCAGGGCTTGTTCGCTCTTCAGGTTTTACGAGCATTCGTTCATCCTTACAAATTCTTGACACCCTTTGCGAGCGCGTGCTAGCGTCCCTCCCGCTTTCAATAAAAATCGAACAGTTCCAATTCTTCTGCACTAATAAAAGGAGAGGTGTGATGAGCGACAGTATCTTTAAGGGAGTGGAGATTGTAGGCACTTCCAGCCAGAGCTTCAGCCACGCGATTGAGACGGCGGTGGCCCGCGCCAGAAAGACTTTGCATAACCTTTCGTGGTTCGTAGTCGAAGAGATGCGCGGCGGCTTGCAGCAGGAGAGGCTTCAGTACCAGGTGACTTTGCGCGTCTTCTTCAAGCTTGACGAGGTAGAAGAGCCTAGCGACGCCGGAGAAGGAAACGGCACATAAACGATTTTGGATTTCAGATTTTGGATTTCGGATTAGCGAGACGAGTCAGGGCCATTCAAACTTGAGTCGCCACTCTAATCCAAAATCGCTCTTGGCTGGACAAACGGCGCTCGCGCCCGCTAGACTACATGGTTTGTCGCAAGCGCCTTTTGCTCGCCTACTGTAGTCGGGAGGGTTTTCGTGTAGGGCGCGCAAGCGGCAAACAACTCTATTCTATACGGAGAACCAGAAGAAGCTTTATGGCAATTCCTGCAACACAGATTAGGCGCGGCATGGTCATTCTCTTCGAGGGCAAGCTGTGCAAAGTTATTGAATTTCGTCATCACACGCCGGGCAACCTGCGCGCCATGGTTCAGACTAAGCTCAGAGACCTTCGCACGGGCTCAAGCTTCGAGCACCGCTTTCGCTCGGCCGACACGATTGAGCGCGCCAACCTCGAACAGCACGAGATGGAGTATCTCTACTCGGACGGCTCGCATCATCATTTCATGAACACGGAGAACTACGAGCAGGTGGAGCTGAACGAGGACGACCTTGGGGATGCGGCGCAGTGGCTCATGCCGGGGATAAAGATTCAGGCCGAGTTTTACGAGGGCTCGCCCATAGGCATAGAGCTGCCGCCCTCTATGGAATTGACCGTGACCGCGACCGAGCCTTCGTTGAAGGGGGCTACGGTCTCGAACGTCAACAAGCCCGCCACTCTTGAGAACGGCGTCACCATACAGGTTCCGCCCTTCATCAGCGAAGGCGAGCGCATACGCGTTGACCCGCGCGAAGGCCGCTACATAGAGCGCGCCAAGTAAAGCAGAGTGACAGGTGAAGAGTGACTAGTGACAGGATAAAAGCTTTTTCTCGTCACTCTTCATTTGTCACTTGTCACTTATGTATCTCCTCTACAGCCTTCTGTTCACTCTGGGAATCCTGCTGCTTAGCCCGCGCTTCATTCTGGACGCGTTCACTCATGGAAAGTACGTAGAGGGATTGAGGGAACGGCTCGGCCGTCTGCCCCTTATACCAACCGAAGGAAGCCCTGTCATATGGCTTCACTGCGTCTCTGTCGGCGAGACGCAGGCGGCGCGTCCTCTGGCCCGTCTCATCCTGGAGAAGTTTCCGCGACACAAGCTGGTAGTCTCTACCGTCACGCGCACGGGCCAGCGTGTGGCGCGAGAGGTCTTTCGCGATGAGGCCGCAGCCGTTATCTACTTTCCCTTCGACTGGGCCTGGACTGTGAGGCGTGCGCTCCGACGCGTCAACCCGGAAATCGTGCTGGTGATGGAGACGGAACTATGGCCGCGCTTCCTGCTCGAATGCAGCAGGCGCAAAGTCCCCGTGGCGCTCGTCAACGGAAGACTCTCTGAGAAATCCTTCCGCCGCTACAGGCTGATTGGAAGCTTTATCAAGAGGGTGGTCGGTTGTCTTGACCTCGCGCTGATGCAGTCGGAGGCAGACGCCGCGCGTATACGCGAGTTGGGGCTGGAAGACCGGCGGGTGGAGGTATCCGGCAACGTTAAATTCGACCTGCTTTCTAGCACGGACGAGTACGCCCTGACTGAGAGTTTGCGCGAGCGCTTCGGCCTGAGCGAGACAGGCCCGCTCGTAGTAGCCGCCAGCACTCATTCGCCGGAAGAGCGCGTCACGCTTGAGGCGTTCAGGATGCTTCGCGCAACACAGGAAGGTCTTGGCGCAAGGCTACTGCTTGCGCCAAGGCATCCCGAGCGCTTCGAAGAAGTGGCCTCGCTTCTTGCCTCTTCCGGCCTGAGCTGGTCGCGCCGCTCTTTGCCTGCACGCCCGGATGACAAGACCTCCGACGTTATCCTGCTCGATTCGATTGGAGAGCTTCGCGCCGTCTACCCGCTCGCGCGGCTGGTCTTCGTGGGCGGGAGCATAGCCGAGACAGGCGGCCATAACGTGCTTGAGCCCGCCGCCTCCGGCGCTTGCATCATCACGGGTGCTCACACGAGCAACTTCACCGCCATCGTCAACACCTTTCTCGAAAGAGACGCGCTCGTTCAGCTGCCGCCGCTCATGGAAGAGGAAGCGCCCGCAGAGTTAGCGCGCGTCATGTCGGAGCTGCTCTCGGACGAAGCGCGCAGGCATAGGATGATAGAGCGCGCGAAGGAGGTGCTGGACGAGAATCGCGGCGCGACCCTTTATACGGCGGACAGGATTAAGGAGCTGGCGGAGAGCAGAGATGCGCGTAGGATGAAAGCAACGCTTCCGTGATGGTTGAATAGTTTCGCTTTCATACTTCCTCCCTCATACCTTATCCTTGCCTTTCTGTTCAGGCAGATGAATCAGCCAACGACACACGCGCTCATGCCTCTGGGGCTCCTTTACGGAGCGGCCATGCGCGCCCGCACGGCTCTCTACCGAAGGGGAGTGCTGCCCTCCTTCGACCTTGGCGTGCCTGTCATAAGCGTGGGCAACATCACGACCGGCGGGACGGGCAAGACTCCCATAGTCGCGTGGATAGCCGAGGCGCTCTCAGGCGCGGGCCTGCGCGTCTGCATACTGACGCGAGGCTACGGGCGCGCGGACGAAAGCAGGCGCGTGCTGGTCTCAGACGGCAAGACTGTTCTCTCAAGCGCGGAGGCGGCTGGCGACGAGCCCTTCATGCTGGCAGAGATGCTGCGCGGGCGAGCGGCCGTCATAAGCGACCGTGACCGCGTAGCAGCCGCGCGGTGGGCGCGCGAGCATTTGAAGAGCGAAGTCTTCGTGCTGGACGACGGCTTTCAGCACCTGCGAGTCAGGCGAGAGCTGGACGTAGTGACAGTGGACGGGACGAACCCTTTCGGGGGAGGCCGACTGCTGCCGCAGGGCCGTTTGCGAGAGCCTTTGCAAAGCCTCAAGCGTGCCGACCTCATAATCATCACGCGCTCGGAGCAAGCCCGGGACATCAGCGCCCTCAAGCGAGAAGTTGAAAAGCTGAGCGGCAGGAAGCGCGTCATACTCTCCCGCACTCGCACGGGAGCCGTGCGGCCCTTGATGCAACCTACTCAAGGCCCGCTCTCCGCCCCGAACGCTTACAGGGTCGCTGCCTTCTGCGCCCTAGGCAACCCGCAGGCTTTCTTCAGACACCTTGAGCGGGCGGGCTTTGACTTAACCTCTACGCGCGCCTTCACAGACCATCACGCCTACACGCAAAGTGACGTTGAGAGCATCGCGCGCGAAGCACGGAAGCGCGGCGCGGAAGCGCTCCTGACGACAGCCAAAGACGCCGTCAAGCTGCGCTCGCTGCGCTTCGAGCTTCCCTGCTTCGTGGTAGAGATAGAGTGTGATTTTGAGAACGAAGCGACCTTGCGCTCCATGCTGCGCCAGGCCGTGAGCCGGCAGAAGAACAGCCTGCTGTAGTGATGTGCCCCGCGCTGTCTTTGACAGAGCTTGGCCTTTCATCTATAACTTCCCTTGCGCCGGTGGGAAGGTCAGCAGGGAGACTGCTGAACAGAGCAGATTGCTTTGTGACCTCATCGGATACTTCCAACGGCGCACACCACTCCCTAGCCGCGCGTGAGGCAATCACGGCAGCCTCCAAAGCTTCTAACTAAGCGATACTACTAAGGCACTAGAAGAACGCTTTCAATCAGTATCAGCAGAGCTTCTGCTATATCAGCCTCAGCATCACGCTGCGGCTCGCTCGTTATCCCTTCTGATGGCGGCTCAGAAATCACGGCGGGGCATGGAATGTCGCCTGCATAGGCTGAAAGGCTAAAAGCACAGAGTAACGTAAAGACCACACAAAATCGGCGTAAATGCCTCATTTTATTATCTCCTTTGGAATCCCTTGCAAAGACCTTTGCAAGCAGAAATACAACACTCCTTCTAAAAATCTTGCAAGCAGAAAAGCGAGCGCATAAGATGGCGGACGTTTTAGCAACTTTTATTGCAAACACACTTAAAGGTAAGTCTTTGTATGGCTTCTGTGTCCTCACTCTTGCGCCAACTGAGCAATAAGAATCTAAGCCCTGACGAGCGGGCGCATCTTCGCTGTCAGCTTGCTAAACGGCGTGAAGATGCGGGGCAGTATGAAGCGGCTCGTCAAGCAATGGATGAGCTATGGCAGCGCATCGGAGAGCAGCCGAACATAGAAGGACTACAGCCAAGCGTGGCGGGTGAGGTCTTATTGCGTGCAGGCGTTCTTACAGGATGGATAGGAAGTTGTAATCAGATTACAGAATCGCAGGAAGCGGCAAAGAACCTTATCAGTCAAGCACTCACCGTCTTTGAAACTCTCTCTTACAGTAAGAAAATATTAGAGGCACAGAATGAGCTTGCCCTGTGCTACTGGCGCGAAGGGCGTTATAGCGAAGCTAGACTAATCTTAAAGAATGTACTGGCACGACTCACAGCAGACAGTGAGCTAAAGGCCAGAGCGATACTTAGAACCGCTCTTGTGGAATGTAGCGCGGGTTATCATCGTGACGCGCTAAAAATCTTGCGTGACAAAGCGTCGCTCTTTGAGAAAATTAACAACCATACGGTAAGGGGAAGCTATCATAATCAACTGGCTATGATTTACCGAGTTTTAGCAGAGGCCGGAAAGCGTGATTATCTTGACAGGGCCTTTATAGAATACACAGCAGCAAGCTTTCACTTTGAAGAAGCCAAACATAAACGCTACCTCGCTAATGTCGAAAACAATCTAGGGTTACTCTACTTCACAGCTAATAGGTATAAAGAGGCTCATAGACATTTAGATTACGCGCGCCTCTTAATGGCTAGGCTGAAAGACAAAGAAGGTGCGGCTCAAGTAGACGAAACGCGGGCAAGGGTCTTTCTCGCAGAGAAGCGTAATACAGAGGCAGAGAAGGCCGCGCAATCGGCTGTCCGTACTCTTGAACAGAGTCAGCATTATGCGCTTGCAGAGGCTTTGATAACCCACGGCAGAGCGCAGGCATGGTTAGGACGTACAGAACACGCCCGCATCACCTTTTACCGTGCTTTGGAAATATCGGAAGAGTCAGGGGCGCTCGCTCGCGCAGGGGAAGCGGCTCTTTGCATTGTGAGAGAGTTAGGCGGACGTTTAGAAGAGGTGCAAACTCTTTCCGAGAAGCTTCCCTTAGTGAAAGAGCTAAGGCGTTATGAGCATGACTTGATAAAACAGGCTCTTATTAGAGAACAGGGCAGCATCACTCAGGCCGCACGACTGCTTAGAACCTCACACCAGCATCTGGCTTATCTTGTTGAGCGTCGGCACAAAGACTTGCTTCCTTTGAGAACTCCCGCCAAGCGCCGCCAGAAATCCCGGCAGTAGACGTGTAGTCCGTCAAATTTAGTTTCTCTCGTCGGAGATGTTGCTTGTGGGCGGCGGCGGCGGAAGGTTCGGCTCGACCTTCTTGGGCTTAGGCTTCTCCTGCTGGTTATCGCCGTTGGAGTTCGATTTAGGAGGCGGCGGAGGCTCTTCCTCATTGCCCTTGTTGTCGGCAGGAGGCTCGTTCGTTTTCTGCTCGCCCTGATTGTCGTTCTTAGGCTCGCGCTGCTCTTTGCGGTTGGCGTTTCCGGTGTTGGCGTTCTCCGCGCCAGCCCCTTCGCCGTTCTTGTTCTCGGCAGGTTTCGCTCCCGAATCGTTGGCTGCGCCGGTTCCCTCACTCGTGTTCGAGTTGGACGTGTTGGAGTTGTTGGCGGGCGCTATGCCCTGCTCCGCGTTGCCCGTGGGCGGCGGCGCAGGCTGCACGGGCTTGCTGTTAGGGTCTGCGGTCAGCGGCGCTTGATTGGCGTCCGGCTGCGCGGGGTTGCCCCTGTAAGTAATCGCGTAGATGACGCCGAAGAGAACCAGCAGGCCTGCGAGCGCAGGGATGACTATGCGCCACGGGCTGGACTTCTGCGGCGGCTCAATGGCCCGCGTGGAAGCCGCTCTAGTCTCGTAAGCGATGGCTGCGGGCCGCGCGCTGATGACCGTCTGTTCATCCAGCTCGTCTTCCCTTGTGTGGCGCGGAGCTTCGTTAGAGTCCGTGGGAACGACTATGCGGTTGGTTTCGCTTGAAGACGTGGCGGGGTTGGTGGCGGCCGAGATGGCCGGGGCAGGCACGTTGCCTATGGCGGCTGAAGCAAGAGCCTCGGACAACTCGCCCGCGCTCTGAAAGCGGTCTTCGGGCCGCTTGGCAAGCGCGCTCGTTATCACCATGCCGACCTGCGGCGGCAAGTCGTCTCGCTCTTCCATGACGGACGGCGGCGGCTCCTGAAGGTGCTTCATCATAATGGCCGTCGGAGACTCTCCGGCGAAAGGCACATGACCCGTCAGCATCTCGTAGATGATGACGCCCAGAGAGTATATGTCCGAGCGAGCGTCTATGGCGGAAGCCTGCGAGCATTGTTCAGGCGACATGTACTGCGGAGTGCCTATGATAAGGTTCGGCGCTGTCAGCCCGGGGTCTGTGTTGCCCGTG
This sequence comes from Pyrinomonadaceae bacterium, assembly GCA_035276685.1. GTDB lineage: Bacteria > Acidobacteriota > Blastocatellia > Pyrinomonadales > Pyrinomonadaceae > JACVRN01. Next base: position 26,483 of record DATELK010000147.1, read on the forward strand.
TTCTCTTTAATCTTGGCGATGCCGAAGTCGAGCACCTTTGCCCAGTCGGTGCCGCCCGCCGCCTCCATGAGCATGATGTTATCCGACTTCAAATCACGATGGACGACGCCTTCTGCGTGAGCGGCGTCCAGCGCGCCCGCGACCTGCTTGATAATCTCCACGGCGCGCGCAAGCGGCATAGGCCCTTCGGACTGAATAACGTCCTTGAGCGTGCGCCCGTCCAGGAATTCCATGACGAGGAAGACTACGCCCGATTCGGACTCGCCGAAGTCCGTGACGTTTAAGGCGTGCGGGTGAGAGATGCGGCTGGCGGCGCGTGCCTCGCGCGAGAAGCGCGCGACAATCTTGTCGTCGGCCGCGAGCGACGGATGCAGCACCTTGATGGCGACGCGCTTGTCCATCAGGACGTGCGTGGCGCGATAGACAGTGCCCATGCCGCCTTCAGAGATGCGCTCGTCAATGCGGTAACGTTCTGTCAGCATCTGCCCGACTAGCTCGTCGCCGCTCTTTTCCAGCACTGTGCCGTCAGCCGGGCACAGTGTAGTGGTGTCCTGAAACTCCCTGCCGCATCTGGGACAACTCTTCATCGCGCTCGTTCGCTCGCCCTCTTTATCTGCTGTTCCTGTTGTTTGAAACTGAGCCTATCATACAGCTTTCGTCCCAAGCAATAAAGTCCCAAGTTCGGAGAATCATTGCACGCTCACGCGGACGTCGAACTGGCCGCTGTTGTCTCCGTAATTGTCGTCGTTGACGAGCAGGTACAGCCGACCGTCCATGGGCGCTTCAAAGGTCTGCTGGGTTCCCACCAGGAAGGGCTGCGTCGTCTGGCCGTTAGCCATTCTGATGTAGCCTATGAGCGCGCCCACGCCCGCCTGCGCCACAGGATAAGTGCCGACGATGGAGCCCACGCCTACGCGGCCGCCGTCAGCCGAGACTACGCCCGCGCGACGACCCGCCGTGATGTTGCCCGTGGCAGTAATGCTCACCGAATCACCCCGGCGAAGGTCGATGCCCGTGTCCGTGCCGCGCGAGTTGCCGGGAACAACGACAGTCCTCTCCTGCGCGTTACTCGGATAGTTTGTAGAGCCCTCATTGCGGCCTCCTGTAGTGCGTCGCCTGACGGGAGCCGCGCCTTCATTACTGCTGCCGCCTGACCCGAACGGGTCGAAGTCATCGTCGTCAGTATTGTTGCTGCGTCGTCCGGTAGAGCCGCGACCGCCGCCGAGCTCAATCTCTCTGCGTACCTGCGCGTTGAAGGAGCCTCGCGCGTCGCTGTACTCGCCGCGATTGACGGTCAGGTAGAGTCGGCCGTCGCGGTCTGCCTGAAACTCTCGGTTCGTGCCAATCTCTGTGATGGGCGCGTTGGGGTCTGTGCCGATTGTGGCTATGAGCACGCCTTCGGCCGCGCGCGGCAGAGGCGCTCCCGGGTCTGTCGAGCGAAGCCCCGAGGGCGAGATGCGCGTGCGGCCTGCGTAGATGGTTCCGGTTGCCGTAATCTGTATGCGCTGGTTGCGCCGCACGTCCACGCCCGTGTCAATCCAGTTAGGCCCGAGCGACACCTCTACGCTTCGCGTCATGAAGCGAGCTTCGTCGAGGTTGCGTCCGTCTATCTCAACGCGCTCTATGTCGCGCGGGCGAAGGTAAGCTATCTCGCCGGGCTGTATAGTCTGAGTCTGGTTGTTGCCGGTAGTAATCTGCGTCTGCTGGTCTACGCGAACGGCGAAGCGGCCAGCTATGTAGCCAAGCACCGAGCCGCGAATGCTGCGGCCGTCGCGCAGGTAGACCGTGTCGGCCAGAGCGGTCGTCGCCGCCATAATCAATAACAGCAGAGCTAAAGCTATTTTTCTCATCTCTTATGCTCCTTTGCCGTCTATGGTCTAAACGGGCATGGGGTCAACCGCTTGAAATACTGTGATTGGGTTTTCGATTATAGCTCTTAATAAGCGTCATGCTGCTTTCCGGGGAACCGTAGAGAGTGGCAAAAATCCGTAAGTGATATTGGCAAGAGGCATGCCACGCGAGAGGCATAAGTAAAAGTCCCCGCAGGCTTTGCTCAAAAGCAAGACCACGCCGAAGCCTTGAGCATGAAAGAGCGTATCAGCGCGATACACTGCCCGTCTAAAGCGAACATAAAAAAGCGGGTGAAGCCTTTCGAGCCTCACCCGCTTCTCTTTTATCTTCCATCCGACCTGACTAGACTTTGACGAACACAATCAGGAGGGCGAAGAGCACGAGCGACTCGATGAGCGCCAGTCCGAGAATCATCATGGTCTGAATACGACCGGCAGCGCCGGGGTTGCGCGCAGCGCCTTCGACCGCTGAGGCGGCGATGCGAGACTGGCCCAGAGCGCCGAGGCCCGCCGCGATGGCGAAGCCGAAGCCTGCGGCCAGCGCCTTGTACTTGTTCACGCTGCTCTCGTTATCGGCGGCGACCTGAGTGGCCTGAGCCAGCGCGGGCGCGGCCGCCATCAACAGACCGACAACGGTAAAGAACAGGAATCTAACTTTTCTCATCTCAGTTTTTCTCCACTGTAAAGGCCAGAGCGTCTATGTCGGAGAATCTAGGAAGAAAGCCTTAGGGAGAACCTTCGGAAGCCTCGCGGTTATGATTTCGCCTGCGGCCCGGTATTCGCCGCCCCTCTTACAACGGCGCTCCTGCGACTGAGGACTTCGGATGACCCTGACTTATAAAACTGGCTCCCGCGAAAATTTCCCTTTAAGCTTACTACTCACTCTCCCGCTCTGACCGGGTTAATGGTTAAGCGCCTCATGCTGTTTCAAGGCGCGGCCTCTATTGATAAAGCCGAAAGTATTAGACCGGGACTACGAGGTTGTCGTCCGCGTAAGCAGTATCGTCAGCATGATGCTCGTGCCCGTGCTCGTCGTGCGGCGGGTGCGACACCTCGCTCAGATAGACCATGGAAAGCAGCACGAAGACGAAAGTCTGTATGAAGGCCACGAAGAGCCCAAGCGGCATCAGCAGCACAGGCACCAGCCAGTTCGTGATTCCCGGGAACAGGTTCGCCATGTTGGCCGCGACCGCTTCGTCCGCGAACATGTTGCCGAAGAGACGTAGGCCCAGTGAGAGCGGGCGCACGAAATTTCCCACCAGCTCAATCAGGAAGATGAGCGGCGCAATCCACCAGATGGGGCCCGCCCAGTGCTTCAGGTGGCCGAAGAGACCGTTCTCTTTAATGCCTACGTAGTTGTAGTAAATGAAGCTTGAGAGGCCCAGGGCGAAGGTGACGCTCGTGGCGGCCGTAGGCGCTACGAAGAGCGGGAAAAATCCCATCATGTTAGAGACCAGAATCAGCACGCCGAAGGTCGCGACCACGGGGAAATACTTCACGCCGTGCGGCCCGACTATGTCCACGAGCATGGCTCGGACTGCAAGCACGCCAGCTTCCAGCGTCTGCTGGCCGTCGCCCGGGTCGTCCTCCGAGAGCTTGCCCTTCAGAATCCATATGAGCGTGATGCTCAGTATGGCCGCGATGATGAACATCACCGTGTACCAAGGGATGGCGTTCTCAGGCGTGTACGGGCCGAAGACCGCTTCCGGCGTCGTGTGGAAAAAGCCGAAAAACTTTTTCCAGAACGGATAGGTGACAGCCATCTGGAACCTGTGCACGGGCTCGCCCAGGTAATGATTGACCATCTCTACGATGATGGGTACGTGATGCTCTGCGCCTTTCGCAGCCTTCTCTGCTGCTTTGCCTGTAGCTTCCGGGTTATCTGATAACCAGTACATCCCCTTTAGTCTTCCTCTCGATAACGAATAGCGAAATAAAGTTGCGTGAAACCCTCTATCATGACGGCTGCGGCGAAGGAGCAGAGCCCTGCGAGCGTCGCGCCTATGGAAATTAGATTCAGCGTGTAGGCGGAAGCTACGACCGCAGCTATGACAAAGTAGCGCAGGACGTAGCGCGCCGCTCCGAACCTTGGCTGCTTGCCCGCGCGGGCCGCGCCGCTGAAGACCGCGCTCAAGGAAGTGCGTAGCCAGTGATGATTAAAGAAAGCGAGCGCGCCTCCGAGCATGAGCCCGGTGGTGACGCGCCACGGCGCGAAGATAAGGCTCGCCAGCACAGCTACGGCGAGCGATATAATCATGCCGCGCAGGAGTCGCCGCTCAAGCCCCGCATCCTCGCGGCCATCTTCGGCAAGCAGACCTGTCCCGGCACTGTTTAAGATTTCACTCATGAGCAAAGCTGAAGATTTTACACGCTGGCCCGCGCCGTTGTCGAGCGGCGACACCTGAGAGAAGAGAATTTAACAGGGATGGACAGGATAAAAGAATTGCTTCTTCTTTATCCTGTTCATCCTGTCTATCCCTGTTAATTCCCTTCTTCGCCTAATCGAGCTTTGAGGTCAGTCGCACGAACTCGTAAAGGCCCAGGGCCGAGCCGACTACTATGCCCGCCACCATCAGCCAAGGGCTCGTGCCGAGCCAGCGGTCTAGCAGCCAGCCCAGGCCAAGCAGCGTCGCCACGCTAAAAAAGAGCGACAGCGCAGCCGCGTAAGCTATCCCGCTACGCCTGTTCTCGCTTTCCTTCTCTTCTTCCATAAGCCTTGTCTTCACCAACGGCCGCGCAGGGCGTAGTTTTTGGGGGCTTCGTAAAGGAGCGCGCGGCGAGAGTGGCGCATGGAGTCGTGTATGAAGCAGACGTGCGTGCACCAGCAGGCAGCGCCGCCGTCAATCGCTTTCAATTCCGCACGCCTCCCGCCCGCCGACCAGAGCGCGCTAAAGTCGTAGTCGTAATCTCGGAGCGTGCCGAACTTCTCGCGCAGCTCGCAGGCGCGCACGTCGCCGTTGTAGTCGATGACGGCGATGGTCTCGCCAGCCGTGCAGGGGAAGGGCCACGGTGTAGGGCTTTCGAAATTCTGGTGCTGCGTGCGGTAGTGAGTCGTGATGGTGCCGACGTAAGCCAGCATCTTGACGAAGCGGCGCGCGGCGTCGTCGCCCGAGAACATGCGAGCGCCGTAACGCTCGGTCAAGCGCGCGGCGTGAGCGTAAAGCTCGGGCAGCGCCTCCGGCGGCACATCCTTTATCTCGTCCCCGACTTTAGTCTCGCCCCGTATGATGTTGAAGTAGTGGCCATCAAGGCGGAAATTATGCCAGAGGTAATCCGAGAGCTTCTCAATCTCCGTGTAGTTCTCCGCGCAGACCACTGTGTTGACGTTGAGGCGGAAGCGGTCGGCGTATCTCTCTTTCAGAGGATAGAGCGAGCGTATGGAATCGAGCGTCTTCTCCCAGTTGCCCGGCACGCCTCGTATGCGGTCGTGCGTCGTGCCGTAGCCGTCCAGCGCCACGTTCAGATACAGGTCAAGTTGTGGATGGGCGGAGAGAGCATGCTCTACAAGCTCGCAGACGCGCGACTGTATGAGCGCGTTCGTCGGCACGATTAGACGGCGCACGCCGTTGTTGCGGACGAAGAGGTCAACAATCTCGTTCACGTCGCGCCTGAGCGTAGGCTCGCCGCCAGAGAGCCAGAGGTCTGTGATGGGAGGCATGGTCTCTGAGACTCGCTTTATCTCTTCAAAGGTCATGTCGCCGGGCCGATTCAGCTCGGCGTGATAAAAGCAGGTCTGGCAGAGCGCGTTGCAGCGAGAGGTGACAAACAGTATGACCGTGCCCAGGACGCGCTCGCGCCGTGTTGAGCGGAATAGCTGGTAAAGCTGTGCGGCCCTGTTAGGCATAATGGCTCAAGTAAACTGTAAAGCGAACGACGAAGGATGATGACATCTTCCGCCCTTTATTTCAAACGGTCTCTGCCGTCACGCGCTCTCGCGGACTATCCACGATGACTGTCTCTGTCGGAGAGCGCAGCTCGTAAGTAATACCGCGCCAGTTGATGCGGCGCGAGAGGCTCGCGGCAAGCGCGTTGAAGAGAAAGAGAGAGGTCGCAAGCGGCCACAGAAGAAGCTGCGAGAGCGCGTCCCTTCGAATCAAATCCCTGTAAGTGGTTAGCGCCAGATTGACCGCGCGCAGGCGAAGCCACGCTTTCCACACACCGAGCAGGTAGACGGCTGCGACGAGCGCGAGCGGCCACGCGTAACTTAACCCGAGTGCGCCGCGTGCAATCACGAGAGCTATGCCGCCGAAGAAGGTCGGAACAAAGAGCAGGCCCGAGATGAGGACGGCTTTCCATAGATGAGGCGCGTAGACGCGCGTTATCTTCATCTGCCGCGTGGTGAACTCGAAAAGCTCTCGGAAGGTGCAGTCCTCAAGCGAGGCAGTCAGGCACGCCGGGACAAAGTGAATGGGGAGCCGCTCGCTTCCGAGAGCGCGCGTCATGGCGAAGTCGTCCGAGAGAGCGCCGCGCCAGCGCTCAATCACGTCTAGGCCTTCAAAGGTCTCGCGCCTGATGGCCGTAGAGCCTCCCCAGCAGAAATTCTTATCCCTGTTGCCGCCGAGCGCTGAAGCGATGGACGCGTTCCAGGCGGAGCGAAGTCTGGAAGCCAGTCCCCCGCGCAAGGGCACGAACCAGCGGTAGCCTGTGGCAGCGCCAACACTTTCGTCTTCAAGCGGCGCAACCAGCGAGCGCAGCCACCCGGCGACGGGACGCGCGTCCGTGTCCACAAAGACGAAGACACGGCTCGCCTCGTCCGCCTCTCTGACGGCGGCAATCAGGTTATGAACCTTCTGCCCGCTCTCGGAGGCGCGGCCCGCTATGAGCGTGCGCGATTGCGGAGAAACTGTGCCTGAAAACCGGCGTTGCACCTCTTCCACTACGGCGAGCGACGGGTCTTCCGCAGAATCCGTGACGAAGATGATTTCAAAGGCGGGATAGTCCTGACAGAAGAGCGCCTCTATGTTCTCCCTGAAGCCTTTATCGAGGCCGCGACACGGCGCTATGACAGTGGCGCGCGGCGCGTAAGACGAGCGGCTTCGAGAAAGCTCGCGGCGAAAGTGCGAGAGGTAATAGAAGCCTCCGCGAAGCGAGACGAGACCGAGCAGGATTAGAATGGAGGCGAAGAAGTAGAAGACCAGCATAAAATTGTGCCGGGGGCGATGCTCTCACGAAACAAACGCCCCCGGCAAACCAGAGTCACGAGCCGCAGAAGCTTAACGGCTTACGAGCAGCGCCTGACGCAGTTTCTGTAGCGACGGGCGCACGCGCGCCTGCGTCCTGCATTTCCTCCGGCGTACTCTAGACAGCGGCTATACTCACGCCTGCACCTGCGATAGCACCAGTTCTGTCCGCCTCTTCCCCGTCCTCTGCCCGGCTGCGTCGAAGGGTCAACGCGCATGGAATAGGTTCGATTCCGGTTGCCCTGGAAAGCCTGCGAGACAGGAACGACGCTGTAAAGCTGTGTGACAAGAATGACTACGGCTACCATCATAGAGAAACGAGTGGCTTTTCGTCTCATTGTCGATTCTCCTCTCTTTAAGTCAAAGCCTGACCGCCCGGAAGCCTTTCGCGAGAGAACTCCTATCGAGTGGCTACAGCGGCAGGCGGGGTATTAACTTCTGCGCGAGGTCTATAAAGGGCTGCGGGAAGATGCCTATCACTATGACGCCGATTAAAGAGATGACGAGCGCCGCCGTCAAAGCCGGAGAGAGCGCCAGCGGCCGGTCGTCCGCCACGCGCTCGCCCAGGTACATGACCTTTATGAAGCGCACGTAGTAGTAGAAGGAGACCACCGTGTTCAGTATAGCCCAGCCCGCAAGCCAGTAGTACCAGGACTTCTTTTCCGCATCGCCGCGCCCAATCAATCCGAGGAAGAGATACCACTTGCCTATGAAGCCGCCCGTCGCGGGAAGCCCGCCCAGAGAGAGCATGAAGATTGCCATCATGGCCGCCATGCCCGGAGCCTTCTGCCCCAGTCCCGCCATGTCGTTGACGTTATCTCCGATTATCCCTCTGCGCCTGAGGCTGATGATGATGCCGAACGCGCCCATGTTCATAAGCGTGTAGACCAGCAGGTAGATGACTACGCCCGTGTAGCCGTAGGCGTTCCCGGCCACCAGCCCCAGCAGTATGTAACCCGCGTTCGAGATGGAAGAATAGGCGAGCAGTCGTTTAGAGTTCTCCTGTGTGACGGCGGCCCAGTTGCCGACCAAAATTGTGACGGCCGAGACCACTCCCAGAAGCGGGGCCCAATCGAGCGCCGTTCCGCGCAAAGGCCCCAGAGCCTCCATGAAGATGCGTATGAAGAGGATGAAGCTCGCGGCCTTTGAGCCAGTTGAGAGAAAGGCAGTGACGGGCGTCGGCGCTCCTTCGTAAGCATCAGGAGCCCACATGTGAAATGGCACGGCGCTTATCTTGAAGAAGAGACCCGCTGCGAGCGCTATCATCCCCAGGAGGATTAGAGGACGAAGCGGAATGTCTCCCGTCATCACGCCAAGCTCCGTGACCGTCGGCTGCAACGCCGCGCCCACTATGCGCCCTATCTCGACTAGGTTTGTAGAGCCCGCCACGCCGTAGAGCAGAGACATCCCGTAGAGCAGTATGCCGGAAGAGAAAGCTCCGAGCAGAAAATATTTCATCGCCGCTTCGTTCGAGCGCTTCTCGCGCTTCGTAAAGGCGACGAGCACGTAGAAGGTCAGCGCCATCAGCTCAAGGCTGATGTAGAGCGAGATGAGGTCAAAGCCGCAGGCCAGAAACATCATGCCTACGGTCGCAAACAGAATGAGCGCGTAATACTCTCCGTGCTGCTCGCCTTCTATATCCAGAAAGCGCATGGAGACGGCCACGGCCAGCGCCGCGCCTATCAGGAAGATGGCCTTGAACAGCACGGCGAAGCCGTCGATTCGCACCATCCCGTAGAAGCCGTCGAGCGGCAGCACGTCGCGGTTCGTGTAGTAGAGCGAAAGAAGCGAGGCCGCAGCCAGCGCCGTGGAGATGAGCGCGAAGTAGGCCGTCCAGCGGCTCTTCCTGTACGGCAGCACTACTTCCATCACCAGCACCACGCAGGCGCAGACCGTCAGGATAAGCTCCGGCGCAATCAGCGACAGGTCGCGTAAAGAGTAAAGCTCGGTCGTGTTGGCTTGTAAGAGCATCATAGATTTTGGATTTTAGATTTTGGATTTTGGATTAACGAAACGGGATTGAAATGATTCAACGATTGTTGTCACTCCAATCCAAAATCGGCAATCTAAAATCCAAAATCGTCTCACTTTCCTGCTCGTTGCGGTGTGCCCTCGGCGGGGCGCGCTCCCGGCTGCGGATAAAGGGGCTGCACCTGCTGCACGACCGATGCGACCGGCCTGATGATGTAGTCAAGGAACGTCTTCGGATAGACGCCTATCCAGAGCGACAGCACTATGAGCGGAATCATGTAGGCCCACTCGCGCCCGTTCATGTCGGACAGCTTCTCGTTCTTCGGATTGTCCACGTTGCCGAAGAACATCCTCTGGTAAAGCAGCAGCATGTAGCCTGCGTTCAGCACGATTCCGATTGCCGCCCACGCGGCCCAGTACGGGTTGGCCTCGAACGCGCCTCGCATCGCCAGAAACTCGGAGATGAAGACGGCCAGAAGCGGCAGGCCAATCGCCGTCATCGCCATGGCCAGAAAGACCGCAGCGTAGCCCGGCATGACGTGCGAGAGCCCGCCGAACTCAGCCACGTTTCTGGTGTGCCTGCGCTCGTAGATGATGCCCACCAGCAGGAAGAGCGCGCCCGAATAGATGCCGTGGCTAATCATGTGAAGCACCGCGCCGTTTATCCCGTTCGGGTTGAGCGCGAAGAGCCCGAGCATGACTATGCCCATAGAAGAGACGGAAGAATATGCCACGAGCTTCTTCACGTCCCCGTCGCGCTTGACGACGAAGTACATGGCGGCGAGCGCGCCGTAGATGATGCCTATGATGGCGAGCGTTATCATCACTGTCCGCACGCCGAAAGTAACGAAGTAGCTCTGGTCGCCCGAAGCCTTCGGGAACATGGGAAGATTGAAGCGGAAGAAGCCGTAGGTGCCGAGCTTGAGCAGTATGCCTGCGAGAATCACCGAGCCTGCGGTCGGCGCTTCGACGTGCGCGTCCGGCAGCCAAGTGTGAAACGGGAACATAGGCACCTTGATGGCAAAGCCTATGGCGAAGGCCGCGAAGAGCAGCACCTGCATCGTCCCCATTGGCAGGACGGTGCCCATAGCCTGCATGTAGATGATGTTGAATGTGCCCGTGCCGTTGGCGTGAGCCTGCTGGTAGCTGTTCCAGACCATGTCGCGCGCAGGGCCAGCGAGCGTCTCAATCGTACTGGTAGAAATCTGCGCCGCGAGCGCCGTGTCCTGCGTCAGGAAATACATCTTCAGGACGCCGAGCAGCATGAGCACCGAGCCTACCAGCGTGTAGAGGAAAAACTTGATGGCCGCGTACAAGCGTCTTTCGCCGCCCCAGACGCCTATCAGGAAGTACATGGGCACGAGCGAGACCTCGAAGAAGAGGTAGAAGAGGAACAGGTCGAGCGAGGCGAAGACTCCGACGACCGCCGTCTGAAGAAAGAGCAGCAGGGCGTAGTACTCCTTCTCGCGCTTCTGTATGTAGTTCCATGAAGAGAGCGAGGAGATTAGCCCTAGCAGCGTAGTCAGCACAATCAGCAGCATGGAGACGCCGTCCACGCCCATCTGGTAACGCGCGCCTATGACGGGAATCCAGCTGTAGTCTTCCAGAAACTGAAACCCGCCCGTGCCCCTGTCATAGGAGAAGAGCAGGAGCGAGATGAGGAAGACAATCCCGAACCAGGCGGTCGCAAACCTCTTGATAAGGCCCGCCTGGTCTCTCTTCATCAGCGCGATGATGATGATTGCGCCGACTGCGGGAAGCCACGTGATGATGGATAGAAGATACGGGATTTGAGCTCTCACTTTTGTCCCTCAAGACCTAAGATTTCAAAGTTCATCCACTAAAAGTAGGCGGCAAACGCGCCGCGCAGTCTGGTCACGGCGTCGCCTGCGGCAGACAGCAGGTCGCCGCCGAAGAAAATCGCTACGGCTATGACAAGGCCAAGCACCATGACGAGCGCGTAGTTGGCGGTAAAGCCCGTCTGAGCCGCGCGCAACACCGGATTCATAAGGACTCTTATGAAGCCTGCGACCGTGTTGACGAGGCCGTCCACCACGTACTTGTCGAAAGCGCCCGTCACAAGGCTGGTGAAGCGCGTCAGCCGCGCAGTGCCGTTGACCGCTCCGTCCAGCACCTTCGAGTCGACCTGATAGACGCCGCGCGACAAGTCCATAGTGCGACGCGTAAAGAGCAGACCGTATAGCTCGTCCACCCAGTACTTGTTATAGCTGGCGCGATAAATTGGCCCGAGCCTTCTGGCCCACACGTCTGCCAGAGCGGGCCGCCAGACGTAAAAGAGCAGTCCCATGAGTATCCCGAAGCCCGCGACGACGAGCGAGACGATGATGAAGAACCATTCGGCGGCCGTGTGGCTGTGGAATATCTCCTCGACGGCGTGAGCGAGATTGAAGTGATGGTCGCCGTAAGGCGTGCTCGACTCTTCACCAATGTTGACGAGTCCTTCTTCCGTCCCGCGCTTGCCCTGGCTCTCAAGAGGCGCGCTCGTGGTCGGAAGCGGCGCTCCCTTGCCTTCGCCGGGCTCGGACTGCTCCTCGGTCTTCTCTCCGAAGCCGCGCGTCACGGGATTCCAGATGACCGGCTCAAGCCAGTTGACTATGTTCAGGCGACCGCCCACGTGATGGCCGCCCGTGAAGGCGGGACTGATGCCCACGAATCCGCCTATGACCGCGAGCACGGCCAAGACAACGAGCGGCACCCACATGGAAGGCGGCGACTCGTGCGGCATGTGAGCGTGATGGTCAGCGTGGCCTCCGCTATGCTTAGCGTGCCAGTCATGGCGCGGCTTGCCTATGTGGTCGCCCGCTCGGGCCGCAGGGATAGCCTCAGGCGAGCCTGCCGCAGCTTCGCCTTCAAGCTCGTCGCCTTCCCTATAACCGATTGAATCACTCGGGGCGTCGTGCGGAGCATCGCCTTCAGTGTAGGCTTGAGCGTGCGCCTCGTCGGCCTGCCCTCCGGCCGGGGCGTCGAGGAAACGCTCCTTGCCCCAGAAGGTCATGGCGACCAGCCGCGTCATGTAGAAGGCCGTGCAGGTCGCGGCGATTGTCGCCACAATCCATAGAATCCAGCCGCCCGGAATGTATTCCGTTGAAGCCGTGTTCCACAGAATCTCGTCCTTAGACCAGAAGCCGCTAAAGGGAATGATGCCGCAGATGGCGAGCCAGCCCGCCATAAAAGTCCAGTACGTGATGGGCATGTACTTCTTGAGCCCGCCCATCCTTCGCATGTCCTGCTCATGATGCATCCCGTGAATCACCGAGCCTGCGCCGAGGAACATCAGCGCCTTGAAGAAGGCGTGCGTCATGACGTGGAAGATGCCTATGATAAAAGCGCCGACGCCGCAGGCCAGGAACATGAAGCCAAGCTGCGAGACAGTGGAGTAGGCAAGCACCTTCTTGATGTCGTTCTGCGTGATGCCTATGGTAGCGGCGAAAATGGCGGTGGCCGCTCCCACGACTGCCACGACCAGCATCATCGTCTGCGAGTGCTGGAAGATGACGTTGGTGCGAGTCAGCATGTAGAGCCCTGCCGTCACCATCGTCGCGGCGTGAATCAGTGCCGAGACAGGCGTCGGGCCAGCCATGGCGTCCGGCAGCCAGACGTAAAGAGGTATCTGCGCGGACTTGCCGCACGCGCCTACGAAGAGTCCGAGCGCAATCCAGCTCATGATGCCCCACTGGCCCAGAGCTTCCAGCGGATACCCTGCGGCCTGAGCAGTGACGCTCGTATATTGAGAGGTGCCGAAGGTGGCTATGACGCCGAAGACCGCGAGGGCGAAGCCGAAGTCGCCGATGCGGTTGGTGATGAAAGCCTTGCGAGAGGCGTCGCCAGCCTCCTTGCGGTCGAAGTA
>DATELK010000148.1:0-1436 GCA_035276685.1 Pyrinomonadaceae bacterium
ATCGAGGCTTATAAAGCGGCCCTCAGAGTCCGCACGCGAGACAGGCTCCCATTCGACTGGGCCTGCACGCTGATTAATCTCGGGCTTACGTACAGAATGCGCACGCGCGGAAGTCATGAGGAAAACCTCGACAACGCACGGGATGCCCTGGAGTCGGCGCTGACCTTCCTGACGCGCGACCACCACCCGAAGGAGTGGGCCATTGCGCAATACAACTTAGGTCAGACTTTCAAGAACCGTCTCGAAGGGGACAGGCCGGAGAACCAGGACCGGGCCATCGCTGCTTTCGAGAACGCGCTTCTGGTCTTCACGCGCGAGCAGTTCAGGTTCGAATGGACGAACGCGCAAATCGAGCTCGGCGATGTTTACAGGGATCGCGAGCGGGGCGACGGCCGTGAAAACAGCTTGAAGGCAGTGCAGGCTTACGAGGCGGTCCTGACGGTAGTTGATCGCGTGGCGAAGCCGCTCCTCTGGGCGAGGCTCCAAACACTTCGGGCCATCTGCTACTCCAAACTGGATAGCGCCGAGGAGCATCTGGAGAAGTCCCGCGCAGTCGAGGCGTACGAGGCAGCGCTGACGGTGTTGACGCCTGAAAACTCTCCCGAACAATGGGCCGACGCGCAGCACAATCTCGGCACGACCCTCGTCGTGTGGCAAGGCGGCGATCGCGCGGAGAATATCGAGCGGGCTATAAAGGCTTTCGAGGCTGTCTCTACTGTAAGGCCCCGGAGCGACTTTGAGCGGGAAATTGAGCTCGGCGGTGACCGTAGGGAGGTGATACTACGCGCGCGCGATTGGGTTTCTCTGCAAATAAATCTTGGCACCACGTATGAGCTACGAGTCCGCGGCGAACGCGCGGAGAATCTCCGGCGTGCGCGCGCGGCCTATGAGGGCGCATTACAGGTTTGCAGGGTGGGATTTGGGACAGACATGGCCCGTCAAGCAGCGGCGCGTTTGGGCAGCGTGCGGGCCGAGCTTCAGGATTGGGAAGGGGCCTTCGCTGCTTTCCAGACCTCGCGGCAAGCGGCGGAGCAGGAGTTCAACTTCGCACTCACGGAAGGGCGCAAGCAACAGACACTTGAAGTGAACGCGTGGGTCTACGAGAAGGCGGTTGAGTCGTGCCTGCGGACGAATCCGCCACGGCCCGCGGACGCGTTCGTCTTTGCGGAAGAAGCGCGCTCGCGTATATTCCGCTACCAACTGAGTGAGCTTCCACTGCGCCCCCCGCCCGGAGCCGCAGGCGAACTCGTTTCAATCGAGCAGCAGTTATCACACCGCATGCGCACGCTTCAGGAAGAGATAAATCGGACGGACGCGGGCGAGGTGCGCTGGCGCCTGATTGATGAGGCGACCGCGACGCGCGAGAAATTAAGGCAGCTTTGGGACAGGCTCCGTCACAAACACGAGGCCGCTAACTACCTCGCCCTGCGCGGCGA
>DATELK010000149.1:0-12319 GCA_035276685.1 Pyrinomonadaceae bacterium
TCTTAAGGTCAACGGCGGTGATGGTCTTGCCCGCCGCAACGTAGGCGCGTCGCCCGTCAGGCGACACCCTTACCTCGTGCGGCCCCTTGCCTGCCTCAAGCGTGGCGAGAGGTTTATAAGTGGTGCTATCGACCAGCACGACTTTTGATTCATCCATGTAGGCTATGACAAGCACGCCTGCTTTTGCCGTCAGGGCTGCCGAGAGAAAGATAAGCAGGCTGAAAAAAGATGTCAGGTATAACTTAAACGTAAGCAGCTTTTTCATAGTCTCTCCTGTGACGGGTAAGTTTCGCGCAGATAAGACGGGCGCGCTTTTCAGATACGACCGCAGCCTATTTCAGGTTCATCTTTGTGAAGCCTCTGCGACCGCCCTGCGAAAATCTTTCCAGGCGACGGCCCCCGAGTGAACCGCGACGAGCGTCTCGACATCAAGCCCCAGCTCTTCAACCTTTTTTACCAGCTCGTAGTTGATTTCGATTACCGGCGGAATCTCGCCCGTGTCGAGCGGCGAGAACATGTCGCCCTGAAACAGTATCTTCTCTTTAGGGAAATAGAACATCACCATGTCGCGTACGTGCGACGTGGGCCCTATGCTGTGAAGCTCAACGGTGCGCTTGCCGTCCGTGAAGATGCGCTTTTTATCGAACGTCTCGATGACGGGCTGGCGCGGCTTAAGAGCTAGAGTGTCGGGCTTGAGGGTGAACGTCGATTTCGCAATCTGTTCGACGAAAGCCTTGTTGCCCGGTGGGACTACGATGGTCGCTCCTTCGGCTATGTACTCGCGCAGGCCGCCCGTGTGGTCGAAGTGAAAGTGCGAGAAGCTGACATATTTTATAGGCTTGTTCGGGACGGTCTGTCGTACGAGCTTGATTATAGCTTTGGAAGCGTCCGAGTCGGTCGGAGCCTCAAGCACCATCACGTAGTCTTCAAACTCTACGAACATCACGCGGTAGAAGAGCCTTAATCTCTCTATCAGGTAGACGCCGTCGCCCACCTTCCGCATCACCTCTGCGCTCGCGGGCGCTTGCGACGCCTCTACATAGCCGGGCGGAACTTCAAGCAGTTTTTCATCGTCCGCAAATTCGAGACGAACTTCCGCGTACTCGTTTTCGCTCGTGACGAATTGATTGGTGAACGACTTTCGCCTGCGAGGAATCTTGACCTGTCCCAGAGGCTGATAGTCCGAGAAAACGCTACTGAACGTGACATCTCCCATCAAGGGAAGGCTATCTACCTGTTCGATGCGCGACAAGAGGTTCGTCCTCGCGTCGAAATAGAGACTGACCTGAGTGCCTGTCTCCGTGGCGAAGCTGATGACGCGGTGCTTACGCCCCTCAACTTCCGTCTCGCCCAGATAGCGCAGAGTCTCCGGGCGCTGCGACGCGTAAAGCAGAAGCAGATGCGGCACTTCGGAAATCAACCCTACCTTGAGCTGGCTTTTCGAGCGCTCGTCAAGATTTCTCACTTCCCTGCCGCGACGGTTCTTCAGCACGTCGATGTTAAATGAGCGCTTCGGAGAGCTGACTGAACGAAAGTTGAATTTATAGCCACCGGCGGAATTCGATTGTCCATCGCTCACGTAACGATTGCCGGAATAATCAATCAACGTTCTCGCACCCACGCGCAGGAACTCCGCCGGGGCAGCGCCGAAAGCCGCGTTCTGTCCGAGCGGGTGATTGACCGCCCTGTAATTAATCGTAACCTTGTCGGCCCGCAGGATATTTTCCATCCCGCCCAGAGCGTCGATTCCATCATTCAAGACCTGCTTCGCCTCAAGCTGCGAGCGCCACGTCGGCGCTGCCTTTTCCTGTGCGAAGATGAATGGCAGGGAGATTAAAAGCTGCAAAATTGTCAGGCTGATGAGGCTGGCTCTCTTCATTATTGATGCTCGCTTCTTTCGATTAAATTTCGCGTTGATTTACAGAGATTTGACCGCGTGGGGAAATAGAAATGTCCCGAAGCGTTTGGTGGAAGTAATGAAGCGTGAGAATTCGGGCACGCGAGAGGCGCGGCGGGGCCGGAACGGGCCAGTCTTAACGAGAGCTATTTCCGGACTTTAATCCTGAGCGGGACAATCCTATAATCAGGATAGAGCCATGCTTTGCCTTAAGATTATTTCCGGCTACATGCTGCTGACCGCCATCTTCATGTTCGGTCTGAGGGAGAGGCGCAGCTTCAGGCACGCCTGTCACACGGCGGGAGTCATAGTCGTCATGACGCTCTTTTTCGGCTCCATCCTGCTGATTTTTAGCCGCCCCTTTCTACTGCTCCTGAACCAGTACGGCCTCGGAAGCTCTCTCTGGTGAGAAGGTAATTACCTGTTCAAGATGGATAGGTAAGCCTGCCATGCTCCCACAGATTCTTTATACTGCTTCGCCATCACCCTCGTTATCTGCGCTACGTGCCCGAGGTCATGCACGACCCAGGTGGAGAGCAGCTGGCCTAGCGTCACCACTCCCAGCTCAGGATGCCTCCCGCGCTTTTCCAGCAGCTCCGAAGTTATGTTCATCTCATCCAGCGCCAGCAGGCTCTCGCCTCGCAGCTGCTCGAATCTCTTCAGCAGCTCGTTGATAGATTTACCCTCGGATTTCTCGAACATGGCGAAGCGGTCGAACGGCTCGAAGGCTCGCTCTTCGCCATGCTCCAGAATAATTCTGGCGCGGGGAATCCAGTCGGTCTCCTCTCCGTGTATAAGGTGCCCTACGATGTCATAGGGGCTCCAGCTTTCAGGGCCCTCATTGGAAAAGACCCACTCGTCTGGAAGCCCCGCGACGAGCGCGTTCAAGACGGAAGGCGTGCGACTGAGAATCTCTTTAGCGTGCATGAGCTGGAATGTCATAGTCCGTTAACCTCGCCGACATCATCTCTTATAAACCCGGTCTCATCAACACAAGGATAGGATTCTTTGGGAACCGGTGATATACGTTGCTGGCTGGAAGAGACGCTATGGCAAATATCATCAAGCCGCCTTGCGACGAGGGCATCATCAAGTCCGGTGCCGCAGCCGTGCCATGCACTAAGAGACGTGGGCGCTGGATTCTCACTGCGACCATCTTAGGGTCGAGCATGGTCTTTATCGACGGCACAGTTGTCAACGTAGCCCTGCCAGCGCTTCAAACCCATCTCAACGCAAGTGTCGTTGACGTGCAGTGGGTTGTAGAAGCCTATGCGCTCTTTCTGGCGGCGCTGCTTCTGGCCGGAGGCTCTCTCGGCGACCACTTCGGGCGAAAGCGCATTTATGGAATCGGCGTCGCGCTCTTCGCTCTGGCTTCCGTATGGTGCGGCCTTGCGCCCGGCATCAATCAGCTAATCCTTGCCCGCGCCGCTCAGGGAATCGGAGGCGCGCTGCTGGTGCCGGGAAGCCTTGCCATCATCAGCGCCGCTTTCCGTGAAGAAGAGCGTGGTCGCGCCATAGGCACATGGTCAGGTTTTACAGCCATCACCTCAGCGGTCGGCCCCGTGCTGGGCGGCTGGCTGATAGAAAACTTATCGTGGCGCGCCATCTTTTTCATCAACGTCCCGCTGGCGCTTATAGTGCTCCTGCTTCTGTTCCTGTACGTGCCGGAGAGCCATGACGAGAAGCAGACGGGCGGCCTTGACTGGTCAGGCGCAGTTCTGGCAACTATCAGTCTGGGCGCGATAGTATATGGGTTGATTGAGTCGTCTCATCTGGGATTCAGGCATCCGGTAATCTTGGGCGCTCTCACCTGCGGCGTCATCACCTCGATACTGTTTCTGGTTCTGGAAGCACGCAAGAGAAATCCCATGTTGCCGCTCAAGCTCTTCCGCTCGCGTAATTTCAGCGGGGCGAATCTGCTGACGCTTTTCCTTTACACTGCGCTCAGCGGGTGTCTCTTCTTTTTTCCTCTCAATCTTATTCAGGTGCAGAATTATACGGCGACTGCCGCAGGGGCCGCGCTGCTTCCGTTCGTGGTGTTGATGTTCTCACTGTCGCGCTGGTCGGGCGGGCTGGTCGAGCGATACGGGGCGAAGATTCCGCTGGTAGTCGGCCCATTGATTGCCGCCCTGGGCTTTCTTCTCTTCATGTTGCCGGGCGTCGGAGGCAGTTACTGGACGACCTTCTTTCCGGCGGTGGTAGTGCTTGGCTTAGGGATGGCCGTGAGCGTAGCGCCGCTGACCACGACCGTCATGAGCGCGGTGAAAGAGAATCGCGCCGGTGTTGCTTCCGGAATCAACAACGCCGTTTCGCGCACGGCAGGCTTGCTGGCGGTCGCAGTGCTGGGCGTCGTCATGCTGCACGCCTTCAACAACTATCTCGACAGGCGTCTGACGACGATTAACCTGGCCCCCGAAGCCAGACAAACTTTGGACGAGCGTCGAACAAAGCTGGCCGCAGCGGAGCCGCCCGAGAACCTGGATTCCGAATTAAGAGAGACGTTGAAACAGGTGATTGACGAAGCCTTCGTTTACGGCTTCCGCAGGGTCATGGCCGCGTCAATCGTGCTGGCGCTCATGAGCGCCCTGAGCGCATGGGTGATAATCGAAGGCAGAGCCATTAGCTGAGCCGCCGTCTCATGCTCTCTGCGGGCGACGAGAAATCTACTTCGTCTCTTTGGACTGCTCAGGGGGCGAGTCGTTCGTTTCGGCCTGATGGTCTGTGCCGAGCGTCCACGGCGGAGGGTCGCTCGCCGGGAATGACTCCATCAGGCTCTTGTCTATCTCCGCCTCGCTCATAGCGTCCGCGCCCGCTTCCGGACTGTCGTGCCTCTTCTGATTCTTATCTTCCGGCATGGCTACTCCTGCTGTACCTGAGCTGAGTTAGTATATTATTACCCGATAGACTACTACTGACAGAGGAAACAAAAAAGCCTTGTTCATCTCTAAGCTGCCGAGAATCTTTGCCGACCCGGATTTGGCCCTTGACCTTGGGACTGCCAACACGCGCCTCTATGCTCTGGGGCTCGGGATGGTTGCCGACGAGCCGTCTACCGTCAATCGCGGGCGCGGCTCCGAGGCGTCGGAGCGGCTTGAGCTTGAGCGAAGCGCTGGCAGCAGCAGCATAGTGCGACGTGTAGCGCCGCTTCGCTCAGGCGTCATCACGGATGTTGATGCCGCGACCCAGTTGCTTGAGCCGCTGGTAAGACGCGCGCAAAGGTTCGGGCTGATAAAGCCCAGGGCCATAGCCTGCGCTCCCACGGATGTCTCCGAGACGGAGCGAGAGGCGCTCATAGAAGCCACGCGGCGCGCGGGCGTCTCGGCCGTCAAAGTAGTGCCGGAGCCTCTGGCCGCAGCCGTCGGCGCTGGCCTAGACCTCTCTCTGCCTTACGCGCAGATGCTCGTGGACATAGGCGACGGCGTCACGGACATAGCCGTCATACGCTCAGGCGAGCTGGTTAAGACGGCCGCGATTCGCCTCGCGTGCAGCGACATGCACGAGGCGGTGCGCCGCATGGTCGCACGCAGCCATAAAATCGTGCTCTACAGGCACGAGGCAGAGCGGCTGGTAGAAGAGATTGGCGCTGTTGAAGGCGCATACACTGAAGCTCTGGCGTCCGAGGCCTCAGGCGTCCACTACCTGAGGCGCGGCGAAGAGCAGGCTTTAGTAAGCAGCCGCGAAGTCTCGGAAGCCATACAGCCGGTGGTGCGCGCAATCATGGAGAAAGTCAGAGAGACGCTGCGCCATCTTAATCCTCAACTGGCAGTTGAAGTCATAGAGAGCGGCATCACGCTGACGGGCGGCGGGGCGCAGTTAAAAGGCATCTCCGAGCTGATGGCCTCGGAGACTTCCATGGAGGTAAGGCTTGCCGCCAACCCTCTGCACTCGGTCATAAACGGCGCGAGTCAAATGCTCTCGGTCGGGACGAGTATAGGCATCTGGGATTCGGCGCAGAGATAGTCGGGTATCCGTAATGCATGTGCAAACCTAGCCGGGCATGTTAATTTATGAAGATAAGAAATCCGAGCAAGGAGAAGGAATGGAACGTAAAGTAGCGAGCGATTATCCGCAGGAGTTGTTAGACCTCTTTCACGAATACCAGCACGGCGACATCACCCGCCGCACTTTTCTTGAGCGCGCCGGAAAGTTCGCCGTGGGCGGCCTGACCGTCGCGATGATTTTCGAGAGCCTGAGGCCCAACTACGCATGGGCGCAGCAGGTGCAGCCCGACGACAAACGCATCAAGGTGGGATACGAAGTCGTTCAATCGCCTGCCGGGAACGGCTCCATCAAGGGTTATCTGGCCCGCCCGTCCAAAGGCGGAAAGCTCCCCACGGTGCTTGTCATTCACGAAAATCGCGGACTCAATCCGTATATAGAAGACGTGGCGCGGCGGCTCGCGCTCGCCAACTTCGTGGCCTTCGCGCCCGACGGGCTGACTTCCGTCGGAGGCTATCCGGGCGACGACGAGAAAGGCGCAGAAGCCTTCCGCAAGGTGGACGGAAAGAAGATGACCGAGGATTTCGTCGCGGCTGCACGCTGGCTCAAGGCGCGCTCGGATTCGACGGGCAAGCTGGGCGCGGTCGGTTTCTGTTTCGGCGGCGGAATGGTGAATCAGTTGGCTGTAAGGCTTGGCGCTGATTTAAATGCCGGAGTTGCCTTCTACGGCAGGCAGGCGGGAGTGGAAGACGTGCCTAAGATTTCCGCGCCGCTACAGCTGCATTACGCTGGCAACGACCAGCGTATTAACGAGGGCATCCCGGCTTACGAGGCGGCGCTCAAGGCGAACAAGAAGGTCTACCAGCTTTACATGTACGACGGCAAACAGCACGGCTTTCATAACGACACTACTCCGCGTTACGACGAAGCCTCCGCCAAGCTGGCATGGACGCGCACGCTCGACTTCTTCAACAAATATCTTCGTTAAGGAGTCACTTTATGAAAAAGGTATTGATACCCGGCTCTTTGATAATAGCGCTGTCGCTCGTTGCCCTGTCCTGTCAAAGAGCGTCGCAGTCTAACGGCAACGCGACGGCGGGCAATGCGGCGAACTCTTCAAACACCGCGAAGGCAAGCGACCAGCCGCCCGCCGCGCCTCAGACGCATTTGAAGGTAGGCGACGCTGCGCCCGATTTCACGCTCACGGACACGGAAGGCAAGCCCGTCAAGCTCTCGGACTTTCGCGGCAAGAAGAACGTCGTGCTTGCCTTCTACGTGCTGGCCTTTACCGGCGGTTGAACGAAGGAGCTTAAAGCATATCAGGCTGATATTGCCAAATTCGAGCAGACGAACACGCAGGTGCTGGGAATAAGCGTTGACAGCTTTGCCGCCAACAGACGGTTCAAGGAGGACATAGGCGTGACCTTCCCGCTCCTGAGTGATTTCAAGCGCAAGGTCGTGAAAGACTACGGCATCTATGACGAAGAGGGCGGCTACGGCTCGCGCGCCACCTTCACCATAGACAAGGACGGAATCATACGCCACATAGAGCAGGGCAAGACCGCCATAGACCCCACGGGCGCGTATCAGGCTTGCAGCACCTTGTAGCGATTGAAGAGCTAAGACTAAACATAGAGCGGGGACGGCCTTTGTGAAATCGAAGGCCGTCCCCGCTTTCTATCTTTCATAACCGATTCCGACTTCAGCCGCCCGCCTTCAGCTCCTTCGGCTCCAGGTCTTTATTGGCAGGGCCTTGTATCACCTTCCCGTCATAATTAAAACGCGAGCCGTGACAGGGACAATCCCAGGATTTTTCCGCCGAGTTCCAATGCACTATGCAGCCCATGTGCGTGCAGGCGGCAGAGCAGGCGTGAAGGTTTCCTCCTTCATCCTTGTAGAGCGCGACGCGCTCTCCCTTCCACTCGACGACTTCACCGCCGCCTGTAGGAATCTTCTCCAAATCGTCAAGCTCGGGCGTGGAGATACGGTCGCCCATGAACTCCGCAGCGACGTTCATGTTCTCGCCGATGAAGTCGCGGGCCGAGGTGACGGGCTTGAACCTCGCGGGGTCAAAGACCTCTTCCCACTCATTCTTTCTCCCCTGAATCATGTCCGTCAGAATCATCGCGGCGACGTGGCTGTTCGTCATGCCCCAGCCGCCGAAGCCCGTCGCGACGTAGAGGTGCTTAGAGCCGCTTGAGAGCCTTCCTATGTAAGGCACCTTGTCCACGGTGCTGTTGTCCTGCGTAGACCAGCGGAACTCCACCGACCGAACGTCAAAGTTCGCACGCGCCCACTCTTCAAGGTGGCGGTAACGGTCTGCCATGTCGCCGCCCTGCCCCGTCTTGTGATGCTCTCCGCCGAGCATGACTATCTCGCCTCCGTCATACGGATTGCTGCGTATGGAATTGTGCGGCGTGCCTACGCTCACGTACATGCCCTTCGGGACGGGGCCGTTCAAGCGGCAGCCAAGCACGTAAGAGCGGATAGGGTGCATGGCCGCGAAATAGATGTTCGGGTCTTGGTAAGGGAAGTGCGTGGCTAGAACAACCTCGCGAGCTTTAATCGTTCCGCGACTCGTCTTAATAGTGCAGGGCTCGCCCTCGTCAATGTCGAAGGCGCGCGTCTCTTCGAAGATGAAACCGCCGCTATTGATGAATTGCTCTGCCAGCGCCAGCAGGTACTTGCGCGGGTGGAACTGTGCCTGGTTGTCAAACCTGACCGCAGCTTTGACGGCGAAAGGCAACTCCGTTTCTTTGACGAAGGAGACAGGTAGCCCAAGTTTTTCCGCCGCCTTAACTTCCGATTCTATCCGGTCTACTTCTTCATCAAGGAGCGTGTAGGTGTAGGCGGAGGCTCTCCTGAAGTCGCAGTCTATGTTTAGCTCTGTGACCAGCGAAGCGATTCTCTCCTTGGCAGCCTCCTGCGCTTCGGCAAAGCGGCGCGCCTGCTCATCTCCGAATTGTGAAATGAGATGGTCGTAGATGAGACTGTGTAGCGAGGTAATCTTGGCGGTCGTGTTGCCCGTCACGCTTTTTACTATTCTTCCGGCTTCGATGACGGCCACGCTCAGCCCTGCCCGTTTCAGGTGATAGCCCACGGCCAGTCCTGTGATGCCGCCGCCCAGAACAGCCACGTCCACCGTCAGATTTTCAGGAAGCTGCGGATAGCTCGTCTCGGGCGTGGTCGCAATCCACAGAGAGACGGGGCGGCCCGGCAAGTTCTCGCTCGCCTTCTCTCTGTCCAAGCTGTTCTCATCCATTGCTCGCTCTTCTCCTTATCACTTATAGGTCTTTAACTGGCTCTTTCTCTTCGCGGCTTTCTCTTGTTCCGTAAGCTTGGGGTTGTAGTCGTAGATGGCGCTCTCCCAGTCGCCGTACATGGCATTGGGTAGCACTATGAAGCGCGTGCCGAACTGGCTCTTATTCTGCTCCACCGCCGCAATTCGCGCGTCGACGGTCTTGCCGTTCTCGAAGACCTCGGCGAAGTCGTTCAGGTTGTCTCCTATCAGAAGCACTATGCGGTAACGCGAGCTGACCGAGAGGCGGCGCGGCTCCTTGCTTGAGCTGTTCGGGTCTGTTCTAACCAGCAGCGTTTGGTCAGTAACGTCAGGGAAGCCTAGCTTCTTCAAATTAGCGGCCGTCGCATCCCTCTCCACAAGTTTTCTGTTGGTGATGTAGAAGACGCGCACGCCGCGCGATGCCGCGTAGCGAAGGAACTCTACCGCGCCGGGAATGGCAGAGGCTTCAGCGCGGTTGACCCATTCAGTCCAGCTCTGTGAGCTGTAGGTTTGACCGTTCTTGACGAGCGTCGCCTGATAGCGGCTGTTGTCCAGCACGGTCTCGTCTGCGTCGACGACTACGGCGCGTCGCACGCGGCCGCGACGGTTCATGCTCAAGTCCCTGTCCAGCATCATCCTCGCAAGCGCGAATGCCTGATAGGCGAGCGCTTTCGCTTCGCCGGAAGATTGCGTCCACAGAATCGCGCCTTCCTGATACTCGCTGTCCGCCTGCGGCTGCGGGGCAGGTGCCTGAGCGGCCGTCATCAGCGAACAACTCAGAATCAGTAATAACGCTCCGAGCCAGCGGGCACGCGTCTCTTTATATACGGCGTTCTTCATCTTTTATCCTGCTCCAAGAAAGGTTGACCACAGAGCCTCAATCGCCAGCTGATACTCGGGCGTGCGTCGTTGCTATTCCACGACCGAGTACCCGCTCGCGTCAAAGACCATGAACATAAAATCCCGCCCCCTGACTGTTACCCTCGCCGCGCCTTCCGGCTTTAACCTTCTGTCGTACCGGCTCAGCTCTTTCGGCGGCGCTCCGCCTTCATCCCCGCTCCACTGCCAGAGGCCGAAGTCCGTCTGCTCCTGGTCTTCCGCCGCGCCGGAGATTATGCGGAAGAGGCCTTGCCGGTTGTCGTATTCAATACTCCTGATTCCGACGCCTCCGACGTTCAGCCTGATTGCCTTCGAGCCGACCACTTCCAGATTACTGACGGAGAAGTCGCCTGCGGCGTTCTTAAGCCTCAAGGGTATGACGAGCGCCTGCCCGTCAATCACTGGCGCGCGAAGCCCCAGTAAGAATCGGTTTTGTTTAGGATCCCACGCGATGCCTTCTATGTTAATCCCGCCGTCTTTCATCTTCACGTCGCCCATGCGGCGAAGCTCCGCCACGTTATCAACCAGAAAGCTCTTCAGCCCCTGTATCGATTGCGCGCCCTCGACCCTTTGTGTCCGAGTATTGAGCTTGAACCTGACTATGCCTGCTTTCTCCGCCGCCTTCGGTCTGGACTGTGAGCTGACGACATAAAAGTACGTGCCGTCGCTCGTAGCGCCCTCAAGGTCTTGAATCTCTACTCCAAGCTCTATGGCTTTGATGGGGCCCGCCTGTCGCCCGCTCTCATCCAGATTCATCCAGAAGATTAGACCGGGACGCCCGTCGTCCACGAAGAGCACGGCGTCGGTTCCGGCGATGGCGACCACGCCCGATGCTTCAAAGGTGCCGCCGCTGAAAGCCGTCATGCGGCTTATGACTTCCACGCCGGGCGTAGCACGGGTGGCGGGGCGTGTCAGGTAGAATAAAAAGAGCAGGCAAACGGCTAAGGCCAACAGAAGCCATGCGCTGCGTGTTGAGAACAATAGGCCCATTTTTAGACAGTATCCCCCTCCCCCTCATCATAAAACCGCACCGCGATTACTTCCAACGCATAAGATAATCTTTAAGCGTCGCGTGCATATGGCCGAACGAATCGGCGCAGAACAGCACGGGCTGAAAGCCTGTCGGGTCGAACTCCTGACGTGATGCAGCTTCAAGGTCTAAGGGGAGTATATCCGCCTTGTGCATCGCCTCCAACTCTCCGGCCGAAGATAAAAGCCCCGTACCGTATGCCTTCAACGCCCCGTTCTCGCGCAGCACGCCGAACTCTATGGTGAACCAGTAAACGCGAGCCAGTCTCTCAAGAGCTTCGGCAGACGTTGTGCGCTTTACGGCGAGGCCCACGAGCCTGTTAAGCTCCGCCAGTCTCTCGTCTGCAAGAGTGACGGCGTGGCCTACCATTTCGTGAACCACGTCTGGCTCCGGCGTGTAAAGCGGCGTCGAATGATGGCGTATGTACTGCGTGCAAAGGAAGACTCCGTTTGCCAGCGATTCCAGAAAGACACGCGGGGCCACGAGTCCCGCGACAGGCTCAAGGCGAAAGCCGCTGATGCTCTCGACGCGCTCGCTTACTTCACTCATCTGCGGGATACGCTCTCGCGGCAGGTCAAGCCTCTTAACAGAGTCCAGATACTCTGCACACGCATGGCGTGCGTGAGCCGCTTCGAGCGCCTCCCGGATTGTGCGCCACACCTCATGCTCTTCAGACGTGTAAGGAGCTTCGGGTATAGGCGTCCCCGACTGATAGCGCATGGCTATTTCGGCTATACGGTTGCGTCGCTCTCTATACTTTCCGTCACTAAAGCCCGGATGAGCCGCGTCAAGCTGAACCAGAGTGTTTCTGTCGGCTACGTCGCAGGGGTCTGCCGCGACCATACGCATGTCTACGTGGTCGTGTAGCAACGGCTGCTCTGCTGTATTCGTCATCGTAAATCCTCCATTAATCTCGCGCTTCCGGAAACTGTGGGCACAAAAAGAACCGGCCACCGCCCTTCCCGTGTTCGGAAGGATGATGGCCGGCTCTCAAGGAATCCTGTGTCTTTCGCGCTAGCTGTTCAACGTCATACGCATAGACTTCCTCGCCGCCTCCCCCGAACAAGAGCAGAGCCGTAATAGTAGTAATAGCGATATGCGTTGTAGCGCCTGGTATTCATACTTTTAGCGGGATAAGCCCCGATGGCTCAGCCCTGAACTTAGAATAATTGCGCCCCGCCCGGCGTGTCAATCGAATCCTGGGTAGTAGTTCAGCTTGAAAATGCAGGTCAGTACCGCCTGCGGTAGCGGGCGGGTATTACTTAAACTAGAGTCATGATAAAGGCTTAAGACC
>DATELK010000150.1:0-3587 GCA_035276685.1 Pyrinomonadaceae bacterium
CGCCTTCGCATAGAGACGGCTTGCAGGGAGATTTCCGCCTCGGGCAAACCCTTGAGCGAGATAGCCACGGGCGCGGGCTTCTGCGACCAGAGCCACTTCTCCAACACCTTCAAGCGCTACACTGGCATGACCCCGGCGGAGTTTCGCGCACGCACGCGGGCCGCAGGTTAACTCCATACAAAAGCTTTTCTCTGCTGCAAGACACGGCACGCCCTCTAAGGCTAAACTGGGCCGTGTCCCTCCATGCCAAATTTTAGTCTCCGGGCCGAAGCCCTCTTCTGAGAGGATTAGAAAGATGCTCAAACTATTCTTCGCTTGCGTCCTGCTTGCTCTGAGCTTCACCGCGGGCTTTGCTCAAGGCCAAGGGCCGCTTCTCATAGGTCGCGTCACGGTCAACCGCACTCACATAGCCTTCTCTTACGCTGGCGACATCTGGCTGGTCGAGAGAGGCGGAGGCGACGCGCGCCGCATCACCACCGACCCGAACGAAGAGATTTATCCCGTCTTCTCGCCGGACGGCACGCAGCTGGCCTTCTCCCGGCAGACGGGCGGCGACTGGGACGTGTTTGTCATGCCCGCTTCGGGCGGAGAGGCGCGTCGCCTCACCTACATGCCCGAAGACGACATGGTGATGAACTGGAGCCCTGACGGAAGGCAGATACTCTTCGGCAGTCATCGTGATGAAGAGGCTACCTACAGGCTCTACACGATTGCGGTTGACGGAGTGTTCCCTGCGGCCCTGCCTCTGCCTCAGGCGTTCGGCGGCTCGTATTCAAGCGACGGCAAGCGCATAGCCTACGTGCCGCGCTCTCCCTTCGGCAACTGGCGCTACTATCGCGGAGGCATGACCTCGCTCATATGGATTGCGAATCTGTCGGATGGAAATATTGAGCGGCTGCCGCGCGGCAACTACAACGACGATTACCCCATGTGGGTCGGGGACAAAATCTATTTCATCTCAGACCGCACGAACACACCCAACCTCTTCTCCTACGACTTGCAGACGAAGCGCGCCGCGCAGTTAACAAACTTCGAGAAGTACGGCATACGCTTCGCTTCGGCCGGGGCGGGCGCGATTGTCTTCACGCGCGACGGGCGCATCTACATTCAAGACCTCGCAGGTGGAGAAGCAAAGCCGGTTGAAGTTCGAGTGAACCTCGATAGCTCGGAAGCGAAGCCGAGGCCCGTGAACGCCGCGCGCACAGTCGAATGGGCAGGGCTTTCGTCAAGCGGCGACCGCGTCGTCATAGGCGCACGCGGCGAAGCTCTCGTGCTTAACCCTGCGTCAGGCGAAACGAAAAACCTCACGCAGTCTTCCGCGAGCGCAGAGCGATACCCCGCGCTCTCGCCGGACGGTAAGCTCATAGCCTACTTCTCGGACGAGTCGGGCGAGTACCAGCTACACGTTCGCCCCGCGAGCGGCGAAGGGCAGGTGAAGAAGATTACCGTCGAGCAGAAGCCAACCTTTTATAGAGAGCTAACGTGGTCGCCGGATTCAAGGAAGATAGCCTTCACGGACAAGCGGCTGGGCCTGTGGTACGCGGACGTTGAGGCGGGCACCGCAAGGCGCGCGGACACTTCTCAGTACTCCTTTCAGGAGCAGTGGTATCCTAAGTGGTCGCCCGACAGCCGATGGATAACCTACTCGAAGCACCTCAAAAATCGCGTTCGCACGGTCTTCATCTACGGACTTGAAGACGGAGCGGCGCATCAGGTGACGGACGGGCGCACGCACACGGAAGCTCCCGCCTTCGACAGCAACGGACGTTATCTGTACTTCGTGGCGAGCGCCAACGCGGGCACGAGCGAGTTCGGCTGGGCCGTGCTGAACGGCGTCATGGCGAGGCCGCTCGTGACGCGCACGCTGCACGCGCTGGTCTTGCAGGAAAATGTTGTGTCGCCACTTCTGCCGAACGGCCAGCCTAACCCGGAAGCACGCTTTGAAGAGACGAGCGCGCCCGTGCGTATAGATTTTCAGGGACTCGCGCGTCGCGTCATAGATTTGCCCGCCGCCCCGCGCGATTACTCCGAGCTTGTGACTACAACTAAGTCGGGCACGCTCTTTCTGCTGGTCAACGAGTGGCCCAAATCGCCCGCTCCCTTGAGCCGCCCGACAAAGGCGCTCTACAGTTACGACTTAACCAAGCCGCCGAAGTTCGAGAAGCTGGTGGAAGAGATTAACGGCTATGAAATCTCTCGCGACGGCGCGCGACTGCTCTACATCAAGGGGCGCGACTGGTTTCTAGTGTCTTCAGTTGCGCCTGTCAAGCCGGACGAAGGCAAGCTAGACCTGAAGGGTTTGGAAATCACGGTTGACCCGCGCGCAGAGTGGCGGCAGATGTACAGAGAGGCGTGGCGCATCATGCGCGACTGGTTCTATGACCCGAACTATCACGGGCAGAACCTGGCGGAGCTTGAGCAACACTTTGCCGAATACCTGCCGAACATCACTCGCCGCTCGGACTTGAATAGCTTGATGGGCCAGATGCTCGGACACATCTCGGTCAGCCACCTGGCGGTCGGAGGCGGCGACACTCCGCCCCCTGCTAGCCCGCCTTCGCGCGTAGGGCTGCTGGGCTGTGACTACGAGATTAGCGAAGGGCGCTATCGCTTCAAGCGCATATACCCGTCCAGCCGCTTCAACGACCCGAACGGCTCTGTGCCTTCGCCGCTTGATAGGCCCGGCGTCAACGTGCGCGAGGGCGAATACCTGCTCGCGGTTGACGGACAGAACATAGAAGCCACGAAGAACATCTACAGCTACTTTGAGGGTAAGGCGGGCCGTCCGACTAAGATAACCGTCGGGCCCAAGGCTAACGGCGAAGGCTCACGCCAGTTGACCGTTTATCCTGCTGCGGGCGAGAACCGCCTCAGGCGTGCTTACTGGGCCGAGATGAATCGCCGCCGCGTGGAAGAGATGTCGGGAGGCAAGCTCGGATACATCTTTGTGGAAGCCTACGGGCAGGGCATAATGGATTTCATACGCGGGCTGACGGGCTACGCAGACAAGCAGGGCATCATCATCGACCAGCGCTTTAACGGCGGAGGCATCACGCCCGACTACCTCATAGAATGGCTCAAGCGAAGGCCGCTCTACTACTACACCTATCGCGAAGGCGAAGACATTCCAACGCCCGTCAACCCCGGCCCCGGAACAGCCGTGCTTATCACGAACGAGTTCAACGGCTCTGCCGCCGAAACCTTTGCTTTCATGTTCAAGCTAGGCAAAGTCGGCCCCATAGTCGGCGCACGCACCTACGGAGCGGGCATTGGCCCATACGTCTTCACGCCCGACCTGATTGACGGAGGCTTCATACAGCTTCCCAATCGCGCCGCCTACGACCCTAGCGGCACGACCTGGGGCATAGAGAACATAGGCGTCGTGCCTGACGTGGAAGTCGAAATCACTCCGAGAGATTTCATGATGGGGCGCGACCCGCAGCTTGAGCGGGCTATTCAGGCCGGGATGGAAGGCTTGAAGAAGAACGTGCCCGTGCTGCCGAAGAAGCCCAAGTATCCCGTGCATCCTTAAGTCGGAACCGCCTGCGGTAGCGGGCGGGTATTACTCGGGCTAGACTCTGGCTTAG
>DATELK010000151.1:0-9372 GCA_035276685.1 Pyrinomonadaceae bacterium
CCACGGCTAGCGCCGTGGGCTACTAATATATCGCCCCCTTAGGGGGCTTTTAGAACAAGCGCAGAGATTGGGCTCGCAACCGTCTCTACTCTTTTTCCTGGGACGTTTCCTCTTCTTCCCGCGCCTTGCGCTCGGGGCGCATGTGCGGGAAGAGAATCACTTCGCGTATGGTGTGCTTGTTGGTGAGAATCATCAGCAGGCGGTCTATGCCTATGCCTATGCCTGCGGCGGGCGGCATGCCGTAAGAGAGCGCGCGTATGTAATCCTCGTCCAGCACCATTGCCTCTTCGTCGCCGCGCTCCCTCTGCTGCATCTGCTCAAGGAACCGCTCGCGCTGCTCCACGGGGTCGTTCAACTCCGAAAATCCGTTGGCCAATTCCATATTTGCTACATAAAGCTCAAAGCGTTCTGCAACTGTTCGGTCTTTAGGAGATGCCTTAGACAGTGGTGAGATTGATTTGGGAAAATCAGTAATGAAAGTTGGTTGTATTAAACTAGTCTCAACCAGCCTTTCAAAAATCTCTGCAATATATTGTCCAATCAGCGATTCATCAGGCACGCCCGAAGATTCAACATGAAGTATGGCTTTTTCTATAGGTTCTAATGGATTTAAGACGTTTTCTTGATACTGCATGAAAGCACGCAATCTAGTTACGTTCATAGGATCATCCAGCCACTTTTCATTATTTCCAGGTGATTGCCAGCCGAATACGTCTGTCATCATTTGGTCAAACAGTCGCGGAAAGCTATCGCTGATAGCTTTCTTCATTGCAAGGCGGCTGAATGGACGAGAGAAATCAATCTCAAGCCCTGCATATTCAAATTGCAAACTTCCAGCTGCTTTCTCTATTGCTGTCTGCAGCATCTCTTCGCAGAAGTCCATCATGCCGTTCACGTCCATGTAGGCGCAGTAGAACTCAAGCATGGTGAACTCGGGGTTCCAGCGATAGCCTATGCCTTCGTTGCGGAAGTTGCGGTTCAGCTCGTAGACCTTCTCGAAGCCTCCGACGAGCAGACGCTTTAAGTAAAGCTCGGGCGCGATGCGCGCGTAGAGCGGGATGCCGAGCGCGTTGTGATAAGTCTCGAACGGCTTGGCGGCTGCGCCTGTGGCGAGCGGCGTGAGCATGGGCGTCTCGACTTCTACGTAGCCGTGGTCGTCCAGAAAGCGTCGCAACTCGCGTATCACCTTTGAGCGAAGCTCAAAGATTTCGCGCGGCGTCCATTCTCCCGCCTCGCGCTCTACCTTGAGGCTCCCGGCTATCAAGTCTGCGTAGCGCTGTCGCTGCCGAATCTCCGGGTCTGTCAGCCCGTGCAGCTTGTCCGGCATAGGCAGCAGCGCCTTGGAGAGAAACTGCAACTCGCGCACGTGTATGGAAAGCTCGCCCGTCTTGGTGACGAAGAGGAAGCCTTCCACGCCTATGAAGTCGCCGTGGTCTAAGAGATTGAACAACTCCCAGCCCGCTCCCTCTTCGTTAATCAAATTACCCGTGTCGTTCTCGACGGCGCGCACGTCCGTCTTCTTCACGTAAATCTGAAGGCGCGAGACTCCGTCCGAGAGATGCACGAAGGCGGCTTTGCCCATGACGCGGGGCGGCGTGGCTATGCGCCCGCTCGTGCGAACAGAGATAGCGTTCAGCTCCTTGTTGATGCTCTCAAGCTCTTCGGGCGCGGGGCGCGAGCCTTCCTCTACTTGCGGCTCTCTGTCTTTGAATTTGTTGACGATGGCCGTGATGGTGTCTTCCGTGCCCGTCACACGGCTTCGCTCGAACTTGTTAGGGTAGACGTTGCCGACAATCCCGCGTATGGCTTCAAGGTGCTCGCGGCGTGCGCGCGTCTGGTCGTTCTCTTCTATGTAGGAGTTGCTCACGTTGTATCACTTTCTCCGAACGGATAGGGAAAGCGCTGATTATAATGAAGCGCCCGATGCTCAGCAAATCAGCCAACCACCGCCACGAGGTCGGAGTCTAGACTGTAGTTGTTGAATTTGAAGAGAAGAATAACTTAACAGGGATGGACAGAGATTGTCAGGATAAAAAATAAGTAATAGTCTTTTCTTTATCCTGTCTATCCTGTCCATCCCTGTTAATTCCATTCTTTAATTAATCCGTGTTAGAGTTTCAGTATCCAGATGAGCGGAAAAATTCTCTCCGAGAAAGAGCTGAAGGCCGAGCGGGAGCGCCTGCGCTCGATGGGCAAGCGGCTCGTCTTTACCAACGGCTGCTTCGACATTCTGCACGTAGGCCACGTGCGCTACCTGCGCGAGGCACGCGCGGAGGGCGACGCGCTTCTGGTGGCGATTAACTCGGATACTTTCGTGCGAGAGCTTAAAGGAGAGGGTCGCCCCATCGTGCCGGAAGCTGAGCGCGCGGAGATGCTAGCGGCTCTTGAGGCTGTGGATTACGTGACGGTTTTTGACGCGATTAGCCCGCGCGCTCTGATAGCAAAGCTTCTGCCGGACGTGCTGGTCAAGGGCGGCGATTACTCTCTGGACGAGATACACGGGCGCGAAGAGGTGGAAGCGGCGGGCGGGCGCGTCCTCTCGCTTCCCTTCGTGGAAGGGGCGTCGACAACCAACATCATCGAAAGAATAAGAAGCATTAATGAGTAGCTCGGTTCAATCGACATCTGTGGTGCAGGGCGTCTTAAGGCGCGTGACGGAGAGCGAGGCCTACAGGCGCGTGGCGGAAGAGATTGCGCGCGGGAGCCGTGTGGTGTCCGTGAGCGGGCTTGTATCGGGGCCTGCGCGTGCGCTCGCGCTCGCTGCCTTACAGCGTGAGAGCGGCAGGTGCTTTGCCGTCGTCACCGGAGGCAACCGAGACCTCGAAGCATGGGAGCGAGACCTGCGCTTCTGGTACTGCGCGCTTCGCGGCGTGCAGGAGTGCGAGGACGCTGTGCTGGTGCTGCCGTCCTCCGAGAGCGACCCTTACGCGGGAGCTTCGCCGCACCCCGAGACGCTTGAAAGACGCGCGCTCTCGCTCTGGCGGCTCGCACGCGGAGGCCGCGACTTTCTGCTTTTGACTGCGCGGGGCCTAGCGCGCAGAACTTTGCCGCCGGAAGAGCTGAAGGAGGCGGGCGCGCTGCTTCGTCGTGATGAGGATTACCCGCCGGAAGAGCTGGTAGAGAAGCTGGTCGCGGCGGGATACGTGAGGGAAGACCCTGTGGGCGCGGTCGGCGAGTTTTCGACTCGCGGCGGAATCCTTGACGTGTGGTCGCCGGGACGCGACGCGCCCGTGCGCGTGGAGTTCTTCGGCGACACGGTTGACTCCATACGCGAGTTCGACCCCGAGACGCAGCTTTCCATAAGGCCTCTTCAGGAAGTCGAGATTGCGCCCATGCGAGAGCTTGCGGTGGCGAGCGGCGACTTTCGTCTGTGGGCAGAGAAGGCACGCGCGCACTGGAATGATGAAAGGTTTGAGCGCGCCCTGCTTGATAGAACCGTGTACGCGGACGAGGGCGAGACCTTCCCCGGCTGGGAATGGCTCATGCCTCTGGTCTATCCGCGCAGGGGGAGCGTCTTCGAGTATCTGAAAGACGCCGTGCTGGTGATAGAAGAGCCCACGGGAATTGAGTCGCACCTTTCGGGAGTGTTTGAGACACTGGCCCAGCGCTTTGCCGAGACCGAAGCGGCGGACGAGCTTGGCCTTCCGCCCGAAGAGTATTACATGACGGCGGAAGAGATTCGCGCGCGGCTTGAGCCGGTCGAGCGACTTGAGCTGAGGACGCTCGGGCGCGCGGCCGCAGTGCTAGACCAGGAGATAGCGCTTGAGGCGGAGCAGCCTGAGGTTCAGATTGGACGCGAGCGTAAAGCCCCGCGCCCGCTCTTTCTCTTTCCGGCTGTGGAATCTGCTGCGGAAGTCGAATGGCGCGCTCAGAGCGTGCGCCGCTATCACGGCCGCATTAATGAGCTGGCAGACGACCTGCGGCGCGCTCGTGATGAAAGAGACGCTCAGACGCTCTTTGTCATGCCTTCTCTGGGAACCGCAGAGCGCGTGGCGGAAATCCTTGGCGACTACAACGTGCGGCCGCGCCTGAGCCTGAGCGGCGAGCAGGGAAGCGATGTTGATGTCGCGCGCATGGACGCAATCGTCACGGTCGGCAGGCCATCCGGCGGCTTCGAGCTACCCGATGCGCGCTTAATCGTTCACGTCGAAAGCGACCTCTTTGACGAAGCGAACGAGACTCAGCTTGAGCGTCGCGCGTTGGGTACGACCGCGACGACCGCCAAGCGTAAGAAGTCAAAGACCGCCGCTTTCATCTCCGACTTCCGAGACCTCAAGACGGGCGACTACGTAGTTCACATAGACCACGGCATAGCACGCTTCGGCGGCCTTCAGAAGCTAGACCTCGGCGCGGGGCGCACTTCGGAGTTCATGCTGCTCTACTACGCCGACGACGCCAAGCTCTACGTGCCTGTAGAGCGCCTCGACCTCGTGCAGAGATATTCGAGCGCGGAGGCGAGAGAGCCGCAGCTTGACCGCCTCGGCGGACTCGGCTGGCAGAAGACCAAGGCCAAAGCGAAGCGCGCCATGCGCGACATGGCCGACGAGCTGCTGCGTCTCTACGCGGAGCGAAAGCTCGTGAGCGGCTACGCTTATTCAACCGACAGCCCGTGGCAGAGAGAGTTCGAAGAGGGCTTCGAGTACGTGCTGACGCCTGACCAGGAGACGGCCATAGAGGACGTTAAGCACGACATGGAAGAGGCCACGCCTATGGACAGGCTCCTGTGCGGCGACGTGGGCTACGGGAAGACGGAGGTTGCCATGCGCGCGGCCTTCAAGTCCGTGATGGAATCAAAGCAGGTGGCGGTGCTGACGCCTACGACCGTGCTGGCTTATCAGCACTACGAGACCTTCCGCTCGCGCTTCGCGGCCTTTCCCGTCAAGGTAGAGCTAATCTCTCGCTTCCGCTCAACGCGTGAGCAGAAGGAGATAGTCAAGCGAGTCGAGGCGGGCGAGATAGACATCATCATAGGCACGCACCGGCTGCTCTCGAAGGACGTGCGCTTTCGTGAGCTGGGGCTGGTCGTGGTGGACGAAGAGCAGCGCTTCGGCGTGGCTCACAAGGAGCGCCTCAAGCAGTTGAAGAAGCGCGTGGACGTGTTGACGCTTTCCGCGACGCCCATCCCGCGAACCCTGAACATGTCTCTCATGGGCCTGCGCGACATGTCCGTGATTGAGACTCCGCCGAGAGACCGCCTAGCGATTCAGACGCAGGTCGTGCAGTTCTCGGAATCGGTCATCAAATCGGCAATTGAGCTTGAGCTGGCGCGAGCGGGACAAGTCTTCTTCATACACAACCGCGTGGAGTCCATAGAGACCATAGCGGCTCTCGTCAAGCGCCTCGTGCCGCAGGCGCGCGTCACACTGGCGCACGGACAGATGAACGAGAAAGAGATGGAGCAGGTGATGCTCGATTTCGTTGATTATAAATATGATGTTCTGGTTGCGACCACCATCATAGAGAACGGCATAGACATCCCTCGCGCCAACACAATCATCATAAACCGGGCCGATAATTACGGTTTGGCGCAGCTTTACCAGTTGCGCGGGCGCGTCGGGCGCTCTAATCGCCGCGCTTACGCCTACTTGCTCATACCCTCGGAACAGGTTCTGACGCCGATTGCGCGCCGGAGACTTGCGGCCATACGCGAGTTCTCGGATTTGGGCGCGGGCTTTCGCATAGCGGCGCTGGATTTGGAGCTGAGAGGCGCGGGGAACCTGCTCGGAGGCGAGCAGTCGGGCCACATGGACGCCCTGGGCTTTGACCTTTACACGCAGATGCTTGAGCGCACCGTCTCGGAGCTTCGAGGCGAGGCCGTCGAGGACGAGACGAGCGTTTCGATAAACTTGGGCGTCAACGTGGCGATTCCGGAGGACTACATCTCGGACATGGGGCAGCGCCTTAGAACTTATAAGCGCGTCTCAAGCGCACGCGACGAAGAGACGCTTCGCGCCATACGCGCCGAGACGGAAGACCGCTACGGGCGGCTCCCGCAGGAGGTCGAAAGGCTCTTTGATTACGCGCGGCTCAGGCTTGTGGCTGAAAGCATGGGCGTGTCTTCGGTTGACAAGGCCCAGGGCGGCATCAGCATCAAGCTGTCTGAAAAGGCGCGCGTCGCGCCGGAAAAATTGATGGAGCTAGTGAGCCGCCGCGAGGGCGCGAGCTTCGCCCCCACGGGAGTGCTGAGGCTCAGGCTGGAGGAAAAAGAGCAGGACGAGGTGCTGGAAACCGCTCGCGGCGTGTTGCTCGAAATACGTGCTACGGATTAGAATCAGCGCTCTGGATTTTTAGGGCTCCCATGAAGTCCCTGACCATCGAACCGCAAACGCTGAGGCTTTTTTGCAGTTAAGCGCTCTCATAAATTAAGCAATTCTCCCCGGCGAACAAAACGGCGCGCTCTTAGAAGATAATTTCCTGAGTGTGGCTGCGCGCGCGACGTGGCAGGGAAATAATAGAGACAGAATTTTTAAGGAGTAGAAAAGCTGTGAAATCCATCTTTCAAGCATTCGTCGGGGCTGCGGCGGCCGTCCTGCTCTCGCTCACAATCGGAGCGGGCGCAGTACGCGCGCAGGAAGGCGAGCCGGTGGTTGTTGACGAAGTCATAGCACAGGTCAACGACCAGATAATCACTCTCTCGCAGGTCAAGCGGGAGATGCGCGAGGCCGTCGAAGCCATGATGGCGCAGGGAGCCTCTGAGCAGCAGGCGACCGAAGAGGTCAGCAAGAGGCGCAACGAGCTGATTGCGAGTCTCATCAACGAGCAGATAATCGTCCAGAAGGGCAAAGAGCTGAACATGACGGACGATGTCGAGGCGGAAGTCAACCGCCGCATGCTGCTCGTGGCCAAGGAGCAGAACATCCCCACCATGCAGGCTCTAGAAGAGGCCATGCGCGCGGCGGGCGTTGACCCGGCAGTCGTGCGCGATAGGCTGCGCTCTGAGACCATGAAGGAGATGGTCTTCAACGATGAAGTAGACCGCAAGATTTTCCTGAGTATCACCTCTGCCGAAGCAGAGAAGTATTTCAAGGCTCACGCGGACAAGTTCCGCAAGGCGGAGACCGTCTCGCTTTCTGAA
Source organism: Pyrinomonadaceae bacterium (assembly GCA_035276685.1). Classification (GTDB taxonomy): domain Bacteria; phylum Acidobacteriota; class Blastocatellia; order Pyrinomonadales; family Pyrinomonadaceae; genus JACVRN01. Next base: position 7,076 of record DATELK010000151.1, read on the forward strand.
ATCTGGCTTCCGCTCGGCCCCGGCATCAACGAGGCGGACGTTAAGGCCAAGGCCACGCAGCTTGTCACGCAGGCTCGCGCAGGTGCCAACTTCGGAGAGCTTGCTGCGGCCAACTCCGAGCGCATACAGAACGGACAACGCATAGCCCCGCAGAACAAGGGCAAGGTCGGCACGTTCCAGGTTCCAGACCTGCGCGCAGACCTCGCGACCGCGATTAAGAACGTTCAGGCGGGCGGCGTCACAGACCCCATTCGCACGAACGAGGGCTATCAAATCCTGCGCGTTGACGAGCGCTCGCCCGCCGCCACTGCCGCAGAGTATAACGAGATGAAGGTGCGCGAGGTGATTACCATGGAGCGCCGCGAAAAGGAGCGCGTCGACTACATGCAGCGCCTTCGTAAGGAAGCCTATATAAAGATTTCCGACAACTACCGTGCGGCCATAGAGCCGCTGCTGCCGGGCCTCAACACGCAGCCCGCGGCCTCCGCCTCCAAGCCCGGAGACAAAGACTCCGGCAAGGACAAGAAGAACAAGCCCTAAAGCGAGTGACAAGTAATGAGTGACGAGTGACGAGTTAAGACAAGCTTTCTGCTTGTCACTCGTCACTCGTCGCTTATCACTGCTCTTATGCGTTTAGACCTCTTTCTCAAAGCCAGCCGCCTTTGCCTGCGTCGCAGCGTCGCGCAGGAGTTGTGCGATGCCGGGGCCGTGGAGGTCAACGGAGCGGTCGCCAAATCCTCGCGCGTCGTGCGCGAAGGCGACGAGATTACCATCGGCCGCCGCCACCGCGTCACGCGAGTACGCGTCCTCAGCATCCCCGTCACCAAACAGGTCGCGCGCCACGAAGCCTCCTCCCTCTACGAAATCCTGAGCGATGAAGAGTTAGAAGAGAACTGGAATTAAAGCTCTATTCGCTCTCTAATCTTTACGTACATCCAATACAACCTCGCGCTCGCGTTCGCTTTTAGGCCGCACGATTAAACGCCGAATGTTTCAGAAGCGGACTAGGAAAAACGCACGTTTCCTTCGCCTTGCCCCTAATAGGCAACCTGCATCACTGGCATGCGAGTTGCCACTTCACCTCTCGGAATCGGACTATCCAGTCACAACTGGCAACGAGCAGAGTTTCAGGGGTAAGTATTATGAATATTCTGAGCAATTTCTTTACTGACGACCTTGCGATAGACCTCGGCACCGTCAACACCCTCATCTACGCGCCGCACCGTGGAGTAGTCTTGAACGAGCCTTCGGCCGTAGCCCTTAACAGGTACACGGGCGAAGTCCTGGCCGTAGGCCTCGACGCTTACAAGATGCTAGGGCGCGAGCCGCAGGATGTGGAAGTCCATCGACCCATACGCGGCGGCACCATCAACAATTTCGATGTTACTGAGAAGATGCTGACGGCATTCGTGCGTCGCGTTCACGGCGACCGCAAGCGCCGCAGCCATCTGGTCATAGGCGTGCCCGGCTCTTCGACTACGCTTGAGCAGCGCTCGGTTCGAGATGCCGCGCGCGACGCCAAGGCCACGCGTGTAGACCTCGTGGACGAAGGACTGGCGGCTGCATTAGGCGCGGGGCTCTCCTTTGACGACGAGAGCGCTCACCTGGTAGTGGACATTGGCGGCGGCACAACCAACATAGCCATCATAGCCTCTGCGGCAGTCGTCTCAAGCGTGAGCCTGCCCGCTGCGGGCAACGCCATGGACGAAGCCATACGCGACCACATACGCACCACGCACACCATGCAGGTTGGCGAGCGCACGGCCGAGCAGGTTAAGAAAGAATTAGGCACTGCGATTGTCACGGACGACACTCACGCGGAGCGCCGCATGGAAGTGGTTGGTAAAGAGTTGACGGACGGGTCGGCTAAGGCCGTGGAGATTAGCTCCAGCGAGGTGCAGCAGGCGCTTGAGCCTGTCATACACGACATCATCACTGGCGTGCGCCGCGCCATAGAAGACTCGCAGCCGGACGTGACCGCTGACATCTACCACACGGGAATAATCCTGACGGGCGGCGGAGCGCTTCTGGACGGCATGGCAGAAAGACTACAGAAGGAGCTTGGCTTTCATGTAGCTGTAGCGGACGACCCGCTGACGGCCGTGGCAGCGGGCGCGGGCCGTCTCTTGGAAGAGCCCGAAAGATTGCACAGGGTCTCCATACGCGAGGACGTTCCCGCGTGGCAGACTTCGGAAGAGCTGATAGTCAACTGGTAATGTAGCGAACCCCAATCACCTGTAAAAGCGGTGGCCGCACGAATTCATAGCTCGTGCGGCCACAAACGTCTTTGCAAGTAA
>DATELK010000152.1:0-18822 GCA_035276685.1 Pyrinomonadaceae bacterium
ATTTAAGTTGCAAGACCTTCGCTTTGCCCTTGGCGTAGACGGTCACTATAAAGAGGTCGTCAAACTTGCTCTCGTCAATCACGGGCACCGTGTCGCCTCCGAGCATCCTTATGACATCCGGCACGGAGTTGCTGTGGCCCACCACTAGCGCGGTCTGTCCCGCGTTAGCCATTATCTTATCTACAATCTGTCGTATGGACTCTTCGGAAACCTCTCTCGGGTTCGACGGCTTCGACTTGAGAGTGATGGGAGCGATTGTGACACCGAGTTGTTTGGCCAGAGGCTCTGCCGTCAGGCGCGTGCGCGCGAACTGAGACGTGTAAACGGCCTTGACTCCGGCGGTAGAGAGAAGACTTGCGAGCTTCTGCGCGCGTGCCGTGCCCGCTTCCGTGAGCGGCGGGTCTTCGCGCGGCGCGTCCGCCTTCTCAGCATGACGAACGAGTATCACGGTCGTAGGCTTAAAGCCCTCGTCGCCCGATTGCACGGCCGTCGCCGGTTGAACTAGAAGCGAAGCCAGCAGTGCAATCGTCAACAAGACTACGGCCGGTACAAGCGGCGTGGAAAATCTCTTCATAAGCGGTGGGTCTCCTTCCGTCGTATAAGCTCTACTTCTTCCCCTACTTCTTCCAGTGCGCCGCAGTCGTCCAGCTTTGCGGGTCGAAGAATTTATCGTCCAGCGCCACGTTCGTCTTTATGTCCGAGTACTCTTCCGTCACCGTCGTCTTCCCGTCCAGCATGAAGATGACTTCGGGCGCGACCCAGCCGCCCTCCTTCATCTTCACGTACTTGTTGAACTGTATCTCGGACGTATGCGTCTTGTCCTTGCCAGCGGGCCGCATCATACGCACAAAGTAGAGGTGCTCTTTATCAATCCAGAACTGCGACGAGCGAAGGTCTCCGGCCTTCGCGCCGACAACGTAGACGGGCCTGCCCTGCCAGGTGTCCTCGCGCAAGGTCGAGAGGTCAAAGCCCATCGCCTTGAGCTTCGCGACCGTTTGCTCTACGGGAATGAAGTAAGCGTCGAAGCCCAGAAGCAAGAGCGGGTGAACCAGCGGCTGAGAGTTCGCCACCTTCCCGCCCTTGATGTCGTAGACGGTGTCGTTCAGAAACAGTATGCCGTTTCCGTCCTTGATGGGGTCAAAGTCTATGCGTAGCTTCCCCGGCATGGCCAGCGCCTCGTACCAGATGGAAGTCTTGCTCGTGCCGTCCGGCTGATACTCCACGGTCTTCTGCGTGAAGGTCACGTTCTTGTACCACTTGCCCGCGTAGCGTTTCTGCATGGCGCGAAAGAGGTCTTCGGTCGTCTTCACGTCACCTGCGCGTGCGGGAATGGCGAAGGCTGCGACGAGGGCTATGAGAAGTAAAAGATGGCGCACTGTCTTTCATCTCCTTTAAGGGAAGGTTTACCGAGATTGTGTATTGAATCCGAGAAATCGTCAAAGGCTCTCCCGGTCGGATAAACATCTTACGCTCGGACAGGCTGAAAAGTTATCGTGTATGAAAGGGAAGCTGATTTAGATAAACTTTGGCGCACGCACTCGCGTATAATCCCAGAGCCTCTTTAGCAGACTTTTCCGCCTGGAGATTTTAATGAGACAACTAAAGCTTTCCACTTACGCGTGGCGTGCGCCGCTTGCCGCCGCGCTCCTTTTAACAACCCTCTTATCTTCCGTCTCGCTCGGCTGGCAGCAGGCCGCCGCCACAGTCACGGTCAACCCGGCTTCGACCTTAAGCCCGGCAGAGCGCGCCGCAGCCTCGCTCATCAGCGCCGACACGATTCGCAAGATAACGACAGAGCTTTCGGCCCCGGACATGCAGGGACGCGGCACGGCTCAGCCGGGAGGCGAGCGTGCGGCCCGCTACATAGCAGACCGCTTCAGTAAGCTCGGCCTGAAGCCTCTGGGCGACGCGGGCTCTTACCTGCAAGGCATCAAGTTCAAAAGCTCTCTGGTCACGCCCGAGTCTTCCATCAAGGCTGGCGACGCGGTCTTGAAGCAGGGCGCGGATTTTGTGCTCGCGCCTCCATACACTTCAGACCAGATAGACACTAGCGGGCAGTTGGTCTTCGTAGGCTACGGCGTCAACTCGCCGGACTTGAAGCGCAACGACCTTGAAGGCATTGATGTCAAAGGCAAGATAGCCATCATCCTGAGCGGTCGTCCGCAGAACGCTGACGAGGCCGCGTGGAAAAAGGCGGGCTCTGCTCAGGCGCTGGCGCGCAACCTTATCATGCAGGGAGCCGCCGGAATCATCCTCGCCAACATAGGCTCTAAGGCGCAGCCCTACAAGCTGATTGCAAGTTACCTGTCTCGCCGCCGCGTGCAGCTGGCCGACGCGCCCGCGCCCGCCATGAAGCTCCCGCCCGTCGTTCTCATGGGCGAAGAAGGATTAGAGAAGCTGTTCGCGGGCACGGGCCAGACCTACGCACAGACGTTTGCCAAGGCACAGACGGGCGAGTTCGCCTCGCGCGATCTGAACAAGCAGGCGAACTTCTCCGTCAGTATCAAGAGGGAAGAGGGCGTGAGCAGCAACGTCGCGGCCGTGCTCGAAGGCTCCGACCCGAAGCTCAAGGAAGAGGCTGTCATCTACACAGCGCACTACGACGCTTACGGCGTTGACGCCGCAGGGCGCATCTATCCGGGCGCAGCCGACAACGCGCTCGGCGTAGCCATGATTACCTCAATCGCAGAAGCCTTCGCCAAGTCCAAACAGCGCCCGCGCCGCTCCGTCATCTTCCTCGCCGTCACGGGTGAAGAGTACGGGCTTCTTGGCGCGGAGTACTGGGTCAAGAATCCAACGTGGCCGCTTAATAAGCTCGCGGCCAATCTGAACTACGACGGCATAGGCACGGAAATCTACGGGCCGGTGAAGAAGGTCGTGGGCTTCGGCGCGGAGTATTCAGACCTCGGCAAGACTCTTGAGGATGTCTTGCAGGCGACGGGCGTTCAGCTGACGCCCGACCCCATGCCGGAAGAGCAGGCCTTCTATCGCTCAGACCACTACGCTTTCGTGAAGAAGGGCGTGCCTGCGCTGATGCTGCTCGGCGGGCCTGATGGCGACACTGCCGTCTGGCTGGCGCGTGCGAGGAAGTGGCTCGAAACCGATTACCACCAAACGACGGACACAGTGCAGCCCAACTGGAACTGGGAAGGCCCCAAGACCACTGCGACCATTGGCCTCATCGTAGGCATGCGCGTGGCCAACGCCGAAGCCTCGCCCAACTGGCTGCCCGGCGCTCCCTTCAAGCGAGGCGCTTAAGAGAGGAAGAAATTAACAGGGATGGACAGGATGAACAGGATAAAGAAGAAATGCTTTCTCTTTTTTATCCTGTCTATCCTGTCCATCCCTGTTTGAATCTCAGTATCAAGAGATTCGAGTTGACATGATAAAAGGCGCTGAAGTGTGTGAAGCACTTCAGCGCCCTTTAGCTTTTTTGTCTGTTCCCGGCTCTTACTTCTTCTTGGCCGGAAGCACAGAGTCTTTCATGCCTTTTCCTATGCGGAACTTGAGAGTGGTTTTGGCAGGAATCTTGATGGTCTCGCCCGTGGCGGGGTTGCGGCCTTCGCGCGCCTTGCGCTCGGACTTGACCATCTTGCCGAAGCCGGGCAGCCCGAACTCTCCGTTGCGCTTGACCTCGCTGCCTGCCAGAGTTGCGAGCTCTTCAAAGAACTCCTTGACCTGAGCGCGTTTGAGGTCGAACTTCTGTGCGAAGTGATTGAGCACTTCCGACTGGCTCATGCGCTTGCCGTTTGACTTATTGCTTGTCGCCATTAAAGCTTAAATGCCTCCAGAATGATTTTTTGGTGTTGATAAAACGCCAGCCTTTATACCACGAGCGCCGCAAAAATGCAGAGCCCGCGCGCCTTTTGACAGAACTTTCGCGCCCTTTCCATCGTTTTCCGAAATGCGCAAAGGGAAATTTGAGAATCCTCCAGAGGCTTCACTTATTCGCAGGGAGAGGTCGAAATGAAGAGAACAATCTGTTTGCTGGCGCTCGCGGTTGTGATGACCGGGTGCGGCGTTTTCAAGGCGGGCACAAGGGGCCTGTCCGGTTCAGGCAACATCAAGAAGGAGAAGCGCGAGGTGGGCGCTTTCTCGGCCGTGGACGTGTCCGGCGCATACGAGGTGGAGATAGTCTGCCAGAAGCAGCCGGGGCTTGAAGTCGAAGGCGACGAGAACATCCTGCCTCTCGTAGAGACCTACGTCAAAAACAACACGCTCTACATCACCAGCTCTCGTAGCTACAACGTCAAAAATCCAATCAAGGTCAGAGTCACTACCGCCAACCTTGACGGGGTCTCGTCTTCGGGCGCGAGCCAGATTACGATTGACGGCGTGAAGAATGAGCAGTTGGCGATTGAGACCAGCGGGGCGAGCAAGATTAACGCCGCAGGCGAAACCAAGTCGCTTGAGATTGAGTCGAGCGGCGCAAGCAAGGTGAATGTCAGAGACCTGAAGGCCGCACGCGTCAAGGTCACCTTAAGCGGCGCGGGTCAAGCCAACATCTACGCCTCCGAAGAGGTCAACGCCGAGGTCTCGGGCGCGTCAAGCGTCACCTACTACGGCGAGCCGAAGGTCGTCAACAAGCAGGTCTCCGGCGCAAGCTCTATCAACAAAGGATGATAGGGGCAATGCAGAAGGCAGAATGCAGAATTCAGAAGTAAAGAAAGACGACTCAACCGGAATCTCTCTTTTCATTCATCATTCTGCACTCTGCCTTCTGCATTTTCTTTTACGGGTTGGTGCTCGGTGTGGAAGGTCTGGCGGCGGCGGGAGTTTCCGTTGTGCCGCCTTTTTCGTGCATGACTATGCTTTCGCGCTCGCCGCGAAAGGTGATGCTTTGCAGGGTACTGGTGTTGCCGTCCAGTGTCGTGGCGAACTCGGTACGCTGAGCATCCTTGTCGCGCTTCTCAAGCCGTGCGCTCGTGCGCGCCACTACCTTTTTACCTTTAAGGAGCAGTAGCTCACCCGACTGCTCGTCGAACTTCAACTTGTACTCGCCCTTTTTGACGAGCGTGCCACCTATGACTACGTCCTGGGGGAGCGTCACATATTCACTCTTGCCTTTAGCCAGCACGCCTGCGCTCAACAGAGCGCACAGGGCCAGCAACATCATTAAGCGATTCACAACAGCGGTCTTTTTCATCTCTCTCTTGTCCTTTCAATCCTTACTTATCTGACAGGGCAGGCTCGTCGTCTACGACTAAGATAACTCGTAGCAACACCGTGCATCTTAGGTAGGAGAACTATCGTGTGTGGATTGAAATGTGATAAGCGGGCCTTAATGCGGGACGATTCGTCACAGAAAGGAAGAGTTATAAAGAAGCCCGAACTTTTCAATGATTTCCTACAGTCTTTATCTCATTTCTTGTAAATCGGAAGGCAACTCAAGCGACGGAATTTCACTCCAAGACGCCTTGGAAGTTAAACTACACGCGCTCGGAACTTCTTTCGATGAAGATAAAAGCTTAAGGAGCTTAGAGAAATGTTAAGGGGTAGATTAAAAGCCATCATAGCGGTGGCGTTCGCAATCATGCTGGCGGCCGTGCCGCTCGTCGCATCGCAGACGGGCCAGACTCGTCGCGTCAGATTTCCCAAGGGTCGCAACTCCGTAGTCCTCAAAGGCGCTGCCGTTCGCGGCACGCAGGACAGGTACATACTGCGCGCTGGTCAGGGCCAGACCATGACGTTGCGTATCACTTCCACGGAAGACAACGCGGTCTTTGACGTCGTCCCGCCGGGCGGAGGCCAGCCGCTTGCGTCGGAGCAGATGGAGTGGACGGGCGAGCTTCCCACGACTGGCGACTACACAATCGTAGTCGGCGGCACGCGCGGTAACGCGACCTACTCGCTTCAGGTGACCATACGGTAGGGCAGCGCTCTCTTCGGCGCTTGACCGGGAGCACCCGCAGCAGGCAAGATTCATGATGTTATGTTGTATGAATTCCCTGGCGCGCTACACAGTGCTGGTCAAGAGCGCGCCCCTCGCCCGGTAAAAAAATCAGTAATCATCTTCGCCCTTGCGCTTCTCATCGCGGCTTCTGTCCGCGAGGCTAGCGCGCAGGGGCTCGTGCGCGAGCTTAACCTGCCGGAGAAGGCCACCGTCTCGGTTAAGAACCGCAACGGCCGCGTCACCGTCATAGCCTCGGACGAGCAGAAGGGCGTGGCCTCTCTGAAGGCGGAATCACCCGGCGCTGCCGTGGAAGAAGCGGACGTTGTCTCTACTCCTTCGGGCGGGAGTCTACAGATTGACGTGCGCGGGCGAAGAGAGAAAGACCGCATAGACGTAACCATTCGCGTGCCCTCGCGCACGAAGGTCAGGGTCGAATCCGAGGCCGGTGCCGTGGATGTCGCGGGCAATTTCGAGTCGGCCGAAGTCAGAACCAACACGGGCACGATTCACGCGGACGTGCCTACGGACGCCTTGAGCTTCGAGTTTTTTTGGGAGGCCAGCCGCCCTCGCTTCTTCTCGGAGGTAGAGTTGCCTAAGGTGAAGGAGCAGCGCGGCGGCTGGTACTCCATTAGCGGCAAGCTGGGCGAGAAGAAGGCTAAGAAGGAGGAGCGCGTCAAGCTCAGCTTCTCCACTCAGCGCGGCGTCATTCTCTTTAACGTTGACCCTTCGATGGTGCCTTCGGACCTGCGCGACCGCCCTCTGACGGAAGCGGCGCGTGCCATAGTTCGCAGCGGCGACAGCCGATTGATGGAGGCCATACGAAAGGTCAGCCCGAAGCTCTTTGGAGATTACGCGAAGACGCTCCCGCCTCCGAAAGAAGCGCCGAGCCTTGTTGCCAGGAGCGCGCCCGGCGAAGTGGCAACAGTCGTCTCGCCGCAGTTGCTTCGTTTAAATGTCAGCGTCACAGACCGCAACGGGCGAGCCATGAGCGGGCTTCGCGCGCAGGACTTCACGCTCTTTGAGAACGGTCAGGAGCGAAAGATTGTCGACGTGGTGCCTGTGAACGCGCCCTTTAATCTGGTGCTGCTGCTTGACGTGTCCGGCAGCGTAGAAGAGCGCATAGACTTTATACGCAAGGCGGCGCGCAACTTTCTGGCGACCGTCAGCCCGCAGGATAGAATCAGCATCATCTCCTTCCGCGACGACATACAGATTATCTCCGAGTTCACGACCGACAGGCAGAAGCTCTCCGTCAGCCTCGATAAGATTGACGCAGGCGGAGGCACTGCGCTTTACGACGCTCTGGCCTACACGCTCGTAGAGACCTTGAAGCCGCTCAGAGGTGAAAGGACTGCGGTCGTCATTCTCTCAGACGGCGACGACAACAAGAGCTTCATTCCGTTCGGGGCCATAGAGGAAGCGATTATAGAATCGGGCGCGCTCATCTATCCGCTCTACGTGCCGTCGCTGCTGATTCCCGAATCGAGCGTGGCCGCGCCGACCACTACGCTTGACCCAACGCGCACGCGGTTCCTGACGATAACGACGCGCGCCGAAGAGGAAGGCAAACGACTGGCGAGCGTTTCGGGCGGCGTCTTCTACCCGATTCGCCGACTGGAAGATTTGCAGCGCGCCTATGACGACGTGGTCGCACAGCTTCGCATGTCGTACACGATTACCTACGCCTCCAACTCAGCGCCGACGGGAGGCCGCCGCCTGCGCGTGCGCGTCAATCGCGAAGGCGCTTCCGCTCGCCCGAGCCCCGCCGTTAATGTCGCCGATAGCGCGGGCGAGGGTGCCAGAAAGTAAGGCGTGAGGCAGAGGCTCTCTGCGACGATGGAATGAAAAGCCGTCGCAAGGCGGATTATCTTCTCCTTCATCGTCCCGACTCGCCTTCTGCGGGTTTACTTTTCGCTCTTCATACAGCATCCTTTGGTGCGGTATGACCCATCCTCTACTTCTATCCCTGTTTGACGAGACGGAGCGGCGTCCGCTCTCCGTGACGGAGTTGACGGCGCAGGTGCGCGGGCACCTTGAGGGCCGCTTCTCAAGCGTCTGGGTCGAGGGGGAAATCTCCAACTTCAAGGCGGCGGCCTCGGGCCACTGGTACTTCACCATCAAGGACGAGTGCTCGCAGCTTCGCTCCACCTGCTTTCGCGGCGTCAACGGCCGCATACGCTTTCGCCCATCGGACGGCCTTCAGGTGCGCGCCCGTGGCCGTCTGACTGTTTACGAGCCGCGCGGCGAGTACGAGTTGATGGTTGAAGCTCTTGACCCCGTGGGCGCGGGCGCGCTGCGCGTGGCCTTTGAGCAGATGCGCGACCGTCTCGCGGCCGAAGGTCTCTTTGACGAAGAGCTGAAAAGACCGCTCCCTTTGTTGCCGCAGCGAGTCGGCATCGTCACGTCTTTGAACGGCGCGGCGCTACGCGACATCCTGCACGTGCTCTCAAGGCGCACGCGGACGGTTCACGTGCTGGTTGCGCCTACGCGTGTGCAGGGCGAGGGCGCGGGCGAAGAGATTGCGCGGGCCATCTCCAAGCTAAACGATTATCAGGACGAGTGCCTAAGACAGGGCCGCGCTGATGCCTTGATTGATGTGTTGATTGTGGGTCGCGGCGGCGGCTCGGCCGAAGACCTCTGGGCCTTTAATGAAGAGCAGGTGGCGCGTGCCATACGCGCGTCCGCTATCCCGGTCATCTCTGCCGTGGGACACGAGACGGACGTGACCATAGCGGACTTTGCGGCAGACCTTCGCGCCGCCACTCCTTCGGCTGCCGCGGAGCTTGTAGCTGCGCGCGAGGATGAGATAGAAGCTCTGCTTACAGGCTTGACTAGGGACATGCTGCGCGCCGTGCGCTTTCAACTTGTGAATGCGCGGGCTCGCGTGCAGGAGGCCGCCATGTCCGAAGGCTTTGACGAAGTGCGCGTGCGCCTTCGCGGCTACTCTGAGAGAACAAGAGAGGCGCGGCACAGGCTTGAGACGCTGGCGCGGCGCTCTCTTGAGCGGGCCAGAAGGCGTGCCGATTCCACAGTCACGCGCTTAGCGCCCGTGCGGCTGGCGGCGAACGTGGCGGACGCCCGCGTGCGGCTGGGGCTCGCCGTGGCAAGACGTGATGCGCTGATTGATTCTCATCTTGAAGATGCAAGGTCGCGGCTCGGCATGATGGCGGCGTCGCTCGAAGCTCTCTCGCCGCTCAGTGTGCTCAAGCGCGGCTACTCGATTACGCAGGACGAGCGAGGCCAGCTTCTGCTTGATGCGCGCGGCGTGGAGGTCGGCGATACTTTGCGCCTGCGCCTGAGTCAGGGTTCTTTGCGTTGCCGCGTGATTGAGAGAGAGGATTCCTAGATGGCTCCACCTGAGGGAGAACGCCCGAAAAGAAACCGCATCATCATCAACCTTGAGCGCGCCAGAGAGGCCGCGCACATTCCTCCTTTGCCCAAGCGCGGCAGTCGCGGCGCTCGCATACTCGCCCTTGTCGGCGTAGCCTTCGTCCTCGTGCTCGTCGCCATAGCGCTCGGCGCGTTCCTCTGGTGGCAGAGCTACAAGACGAAGCCAGCCTATTCTCTGGCGCTGCTGGTTGACGCCGTGCAGAGGGGCGACGAGGCTGCCTTCAACGAACTGGTGGACACGGACAAGGTGGTTGAGAATTTTGTGCCGCAGGTAACGGAGAAGGCCATAGGAAGATACGCCGCCGCCCTGACCGCGCCCGTGCGAAAGCAGGTCGAAGCGCTCGTGCCGAAGCTTCTGCCCGGCGTTAAGGCTCAGGTGCGAGAGGAAGTGACGAAGAAGATACGAGAGCTTTCCGCGCGTGCCGAAGGCAAGCCCTTCTTCCTGATTGCGCTCGGCATGCCCTACGTGGTGGACATCAAGGAAGAGGGCGAGACGGCGCGCGTCATGGCTAACCTGAACGACAGGCAGGTGGAGTTGACCATGGTCAGACAGGAGAGCCGCTGGAAGATTGTAGGGGTCAAAGACGACGTGCTGGCCAATCAGATTGTTGACCGCATCACGAAAGACCTGCCCGCCATAGGCTCAGACCTTGAGAAGCAGATTCGCAAGAACCTGCCGAAAGACGTGGACAAGAAGCTGCCCAAGAACATGAACGTGGACGACATACGAAAGAACCTGCCGAACATACCCGGCATCACCGATAATGGTAACGCTAACAGTAACGAGAACGGCAACAACAACGAGCAGTAGTTTTCAGGGGCTATAGATGAAGAAGAGGGAAGCGCGAACTGCGAGCTTTGAAAGCTCTCTTACGGCGCTGGAAAAGATAGTCAGGGAGCTTGAGCGCGGCGACCTTCCGCTTGAGCGCAGCCTTGAGTTGTTTGAAGAAGGCGTCAGGCTCTCGCGCGAGTGCCAGGAGCGCTTGAACAGCGCGGAGCGCCGCATAGAGCTTCTGCTGCACGACAACGACGGCCTGCCCGTCATCTCCGAGTTTGACGAAGAGACGGCAGTGGGCCTTCGTCTTGATGAGGCGGACGAGGATGAGAGCGTCTTCTGAAGCCTACACGGGCGCGGACGCGAGTGTTGCGCGTGGCTTCTTTCAGGGCGTGCGCTCGCTGATTGACGCGCGGCTCGACGAGCTGCTCCCGGCTGAGAGAGATGAGCCCGAGAGCCTCCACGCGGCGATTCGCTGGAGCGTCTTTGCGGGCGGCAAGCGCTTTCGCCCGGCTCTCGTGCTTGCCTGCGGCGAGGCGTTCGGCGCTGGACAGGACGCGCTTCTGGACACGGCCTGCGCGCTTGAGCTGATTCACACCTACTCGCTCATACACGACGACCTGCCTGCCATGGATGATGACGATTTAAGGCGCGGGCGTCCGACCTGTCATGTGCGCTTCGGCGAGGCCGTTGCGATTCTCGCAGGAGACGTTCTGCAAACGCTCGCCTTCCAGGTAATCTCGGAAGATGAAAAGCTCTCGCCCGCCGTGCGCGTGCGGCTCATCGCGGAAGTGGCACGTGCTGCGGGGACTCCGCGCGGCATGGTTGCCGGACAGGCTTACGACCTCATCGCAGAGACGCGCGAGTCTTCAACCGAAGAAGAGCTTGAGCGCATACATCGTCACAAGACGGGCGCGCTGATTCAGGCTTCTGCGCGTGCCGGTGCAATCATAGCGGGCCTCAGTCCAAGGGGTCGTGAGCTTCAGGCTTTAACCGATTACGCGGCACAACTTGGCCTGCTCTTTCAGATAACGGACGACCTGCTGGACGTGACCGCGAGCGCCGAAGATTTGGGGAAGACGCCGGGCAAGGACGAGCGCGCAAGCAAAGCCACGTACCCCGCGCTCTACGGAGTTGAGGCGGCGCAAGCGCGCGCCCGTGCCGCTTACCACGAGGCGTGCGCCGCGCTCGAAGAGATTGAAGCGCCCACAGAGCTTCTCAAATCAATCGCCCGCTTCATTCTGGAAAGAAGAGCCTGATACCGGCTTTCTGTTGACAAACGACGCGCAATTCTATATTAGGCTTGAGCCTCAAGCTTTTCCGTATCGTTGGAAGAGTCGGCACATTCCCGCTTTCAATATAATCACAGGCAGCAGAACCATCTAAACCCTTCGTAGGAGAGAACCATTATGAGAAGAAAATTTGTGGCGCTCGCCGCTCTCTTTGCTATCGGCCTGACGCTTATACTCACCCGCACAACCCTTAAAGATGCTCGCGCGGAAAATGCCGAAGGCTCAAAGGCCGCGCTCAACGCGAGCGCGACGGGCGCTCCTATGGCAGCCGCTTCAAAGCGCGACAGGTGCGCCACACGCGACCTTGATGACGCTGCGGCCAGCGACGTTCAGAACTCCCTGAACGCCTTCACGAAGGGGCGCGGCCCCGGACGCGGGCCCGGCACCGTGACCATCCCAATCTTTTTTCACGTCGTCAACAAGGGCGCAGGAATAGCGAACGGCGACGTGCCGGACACTATGATACAGGCGCAGGTGAGAGTCCTGAACCAATCCTACAGCGGCATCACGGGCGGGGCCAACACGCCCTTCAGGTTCGTGCTCGCGGGCATAGACCGCACGACGAACGTCGAATGGTTCAACGCCGGGCCGGGCTCCAAGGCGGAGACCGCTATGAAGACGGCGCTTCACACGGGCGACGCGAAGGTGCTGAACTTCTACACGAACAACGCGGGCGGAGTGCTCTTGGGCTGGGCCACCTTCCCTAGCAGCTATGCTAAAGACCCGCTCATGGACGGAGTCGTCTGTCTCTATTCATCTTTGCCGGGCGGCTCCGAGGTTCCTTATAACGAGGGCGACACGGGCACGCACGAGATAGGACACTGGCTCGGTCTCTATCACACCTTCCAGGGCGCTTGCTCCGACAACGCGGGCGACTACGTGGACGACACTCCCGCAGAGCGCTCGCCAGCCTTCCGCTGCCCCGGCGGGCGCGACTCCTGCCCGAAGCCCGGCCTAGACCCGATTGAGAACTTCATGGACTACACGGACGACCCGTGCATGCACATGTTCACCGCCGGGCAGTCAACACGCGCAGAAGCCCTGTCGGCGCTCTATCGCGGCCTCTAAGAGAAAGCAGGTCAGAACCGCCTGCGTAAGCCGGGCGGGTATTAGTTAAACTAGAGTCTGGCTTATCTAATACCCGCCCGCTACCGCAGGCGGTTCTGACCTGTCTAGGGCGGGCTATTATCACATTATTGCATTCCGGCTCTTTTATCGTTGCGAAGCTCTTCCTTGCCTCAATCCCTTCCTCTGCCCGCTATATTTTCGACTTCGCTATTGACAAGGTGCGTGTGGATGCTGTAATACTGTCCGCGCCCAGATACAAGATTAGAATCTTGCCCTCTCACAAAGTAGGAAAATAGTCCAGCGTTATTACTTATTCGTTCGATGTTTTTATAGCTCACCTGCTGTCTCTACTTGCAGGCGGGACGACTTGCAGACCGGCATCATTTACTCGGTGCGTGCAGACGTGAGAGCACCTCGCCCTCACTAACCCGAAGCGTAAGAGCCCTTATCCCCCTGCGGATAGGGTAGATAATCGGAGGATTAGAATGAAGCTTAAGTTAGTAACTCTGCTGGCCTTAGTTTCGCTCGGCGTTGCTTTGACGCTGGCAAGCCTGCCTACCAGTTCCACCCGCGCACAGGGTCGTCAGTACGGCCCCGGCGACCACCCGGGCCTTCAGGCGGACGGCACTTTCAGAGCGCCTGACGGCACAATCTTCGAATCTCAGCGCGCTTTCGTTGAGTCAGGACGCCGCTGCGCCTCAAAGAATCAGGATGACCAGGATATAGAGCAGGTTGAGAGGGACGTTAAAAATGCCCGTAAAGCCGGTGGCGGACAGGGCACGGGCGATGGAACAGAAGGCGCGAGGCTTTATGCCAACGGCCAGATTACAATCAATGTCTATTTTCACGTCGTTTATAGGTCGGATGGTACGGGCAACATTCCCGACTCCAGATTGGATGCTCAGATTGCAGCGATGAACGAGCACTATTCAGGACTGGACACCCCCGCCTACAGAGCTGCCGCCTCTAACACTTCCTTCCGTTTCGTGAGAGCGGGCGTCAATCGCACGCAGAACGATACGTGGTACGCAGCGGGCCCCGGCTCTTCCGCTCAGGCGCAGATGAAGAACGCGCTTCATCAGGGTACGGCGGACGACCTTAACTTCTACACCAACAGCGGCGGCGGATACCTCGGCTGGGCCACCTTCCCCAACGAGTACGCTGGCGCTCCGCTTCAGGACGGCATAGTTTGCTACTGGGCTTCGCTGCCCGGCTCTACCTACGTCCCCTACAACGAAGGCGACACAGGCACGCACGAGACGGGTCACTGGCTCGGTCTCTATCACACCTTCCAGGGCGGATGCCAGGGAAGCGGCGACGGCGTTGCCGACACTCCGGCTGAGCGCGCGGCCACCTACGGCTGCCCGACTCGCAACCTTGACACCTGCAAGCAGAACGCAGGCCTTGACCCGTATGAGAACTTCATGGACTACACGGACGACCCGTGCATGTACAAGTTCTCTCTGGGCCAGTCCGACCGTATGGACACCATGTGGTCAACCTACAGAGCTGGCAAATAATCAAAGGCCAGTCTTGTTTCGAGTAAAGATGAAAGGGGCGCTTCTTCCGCTTGAAAGGGAGCGAGCGCCCCTTTCATGATTTTCCAAGAGAGACTTTTTATAGAAAGCTTATGCGAGCCGCAATCCTACTCCTGCTCATACTTGCTCTGACGGGCCCCGCAGCGCCCACCGCGTGCAGGCGCGAGCAGTCTCAGAATGAAGGCGACCCCTTCGCAGCCATCGAGCGCGTCAAGCCTGCCGAGGTCGCTAACTTGGTCAAAGAAGGCAGGGCCGTCGTGGTTGATATTCGGGACAGGGAGGCTTACGAGGAGGAGCACATCAAGGGAGCGCTTTCGATTCCGCTGGAAGAGGTAAGAGAGCGCGGGCCCAGAGAGCTGCCCGCGGACAAGCTGATAGTTGCCTATTGCGCTTGACCGCAGGAACACTCAAGCGCCCGTGCGGCGTCATTCTTAAGATACAAGGGATTCAAACAGACGGCGGCGCTCCTTGGCGGCCTCGACGCCTGGAAAGCCGCAGGGCTTCCGGTAGAGCGCTAGACGATTACAGCACGAACGAGCCTTCCGTTTCGTTCGGCCGCCAGTCTATCAGCTCTGCATGAAAGTCATCGTTATCGTCGCGGCAGGCCCAGATGGTGGCGCGCATCCTTGGCTTCAGAACTCCCCGCCCGCGCTCAATCTTCTTCCAATCCTCTGCCTTGAAAGCCTCGCCCTGAAAAAGAAATTTTCCAGACGCGTCTTCGCCGCGCCCGAGCCGTATGGTGAACTGCTCTGTAGTCTGCTCGTCGGTTCTGACGCGTATGAAGATGCGCCGCGAGGTGCGCGAGTAAGAGGTGATGCGGCCAGTGAAAGAGGTAGTGTTGTTGCGGTCGCAACTGAGAGTCGCGGGCGGCATAAGCCTCCCCTGCCTCGCCCCTCGCCCGCCGTCCTGCAAAGGAGCAGAAGAGGTGCTCGCGCCTCCAACCATCATGAAAGGTAAGCACAGGGAGGCTCCGAGCAGTAACCGGAGCATGCGGCGTGCGAGTCCTTTCTTCATGCCTGTCCGCTTCCTGCTGCCTGCTCCCTCTGCCCCACCTTTCGCATCGCGCGTAGAGTCTCGGGGATGAAAGTGGTGATGTGATGCTGGGCCGTGTGGCCGTCGGCGAACGCCTGGTAGAGATTGAACTCCGGCAGCTCAAGACAACTGAGCGGCGAATGGTAGTTGTAGCCCGTGTCTATGCCTACCGCCGAGTTGAAGATGTATATGCCGTGGCGGCCCAGTCTCCCGCGCAAAGGCAGAAAGGCCGTCGGCGTGTGGCCGAACAGGCAGGGCTTGCCGCGATAGTTCTTATAAAAGTCCATGTCGCGCGACCACAGCAGGCAGTACTCGTCCGTGTCGCACGGGTGCTTGCCCTGGTCAAGGCCCGCGTGAACGTAGAGCGCGTAGTCGTCCTCGTAAAAGAGGCGCAGGCCGCGCATGAATTCCAGATGCTCTTCGGGGAAAATCTTTAGAAACTGCTCGCGGGATTTCTGTAGCTCCTCTTCCTTCTTCCAGGCGGGAGCCATGCCCGTGTATTGCTGGTAGGTGCGCTCGCCGCCCGACGGCGGGGCGAGCCAGAGCGGCATCGAGTCGTCAACGAAGTCCAGCAGCATCTGCTCGTGATTGCCGCGCAAGGCTATGACGCGCTCCGGGTGGGCCCGTTGCATCTCTATGACATCTGTGACGACGCCCGGCGCATCCGGCCCACGGTCTATGAAGTCGCCCAGGAAGACCAATGTGTCGGCAGACTCGTTGCGCGGCAGCATCCGTAGTATGGCGCTGAGCTGCGCGCGGCGACCGTGAACGTCGCCGATGACAAAGGTTTTCATTCCGCTTCGGCCTCCCCCTATTAAAGGTGTGACCGAGCCTCAGTCCCGCTTCTTCTTCGTGTCGATCCTTTCCATCAACTCCTTAAAATGCGGATCGTCACGGAGTGAGGCCCAGTTGGAATCCGTCTCAAACCACTTCCTGTTCTCATTACCCAGCTCGATTGCCCTCTCTAACCACTTGAAAGCTTCTTCCCTCTGACCTTCAAGAGCATAAACGGAAGCCGTCCAGTAAGCAATGTCGTGGTCGGCCGCCGCAGACTCAAGAACCTGCTCGTTAAGCTCCCCGAGCGCCGCCTCGTGCTGGCCCATAGCGCTCAGGCACATGGCCAGAATGGGCCGTATGCCGTACATCTTCGGCCGCTCTTTCAGGACTTCGCGCAGAAGCTCCGAGGCTATCTCATACTCGCCACGGTAGTAGAGTATGCGTGCGCGGAAGGTCTTAACCAAGGGATGGTCGGGCTCTATGGCGCTCGCTCTATCAAGCTCGTCCATGGCCTGGTCTTCCATGCCCTGATACCAGAGTATGCGAGCGCGATTGTAAGCGGCCACGACGCGCGCCGCAGGGTCTAGCTGCGCGAGCTTGTCCCAGCTTCTAAGCGCGCGGTCGTACTCGCCGTCCAGCCTGTGCACAACCGCCTTCACGAAATAGACCGCCGCGTGATTAGGAGCTTTTTGACGAAGGCGGGCGACGGCCTCTCGCGCCTTCTTCTTTTCCCCGCGCGAGAGATAGATGAAGACCATCAGCATGCGCGCTTCCACGACTTCCGGGTCAAGCTCCGTGGCCTTGTCGAAAGCCTCTTCGGCGCGCTCGTAATCGTCTGCGCTTCCGAAGCCCTTGATGACGCGGTTGGCGTAGCACGCGCCAAGGCCGCTGTAGGCCAGAGCAAAGTTCGGGTCAAGCTCTATGGCGCGGCTGAAGTGGTTACAGGCTTCGTCGCAGTCTTCGCGCGAGAGCGAGTGAAAGATAAAGCGCCCGAAGGAGTCGCGGCCACGCAGGTACACTTCGTAAGCCTCCGCGTTATCCGTAGGCTTGCGAGCCAGCGCGCCCTGCTCTGCGGGCGTCAACTCCACGCGCATCTTCTCGACTATGCGCTGCGCTATGGTGTCCTGCACGTTGATGATGTCGTCGCTTGATACGTCGAAGCGGTCGCTCCACATCATGTTGCCCGAGTCAACGTCCAGAAGCTGAGCGGTCACGCGCAACCGGTCGCCCGCGCGCAGGAAGCTCGCGGCAAGCACAGCGCTCACGTCTAGCTCGCGCCCAATCTCCCTGGGGTCTTCCGTGTTCCCCTGATACTTTGAGATGAGAGAAGAGGGACGCACCACGAGCGAGCGAAGCTGCGCCAGCTCTGTTATCACCGCGTCGGCCAGCGCGAACTCGTAGAAGCTTGATGCCGGGTCGTTGCTCAAATTTCTGAAGGGCAGAATGGCTATGCTCTTCTTCTCCTGGTCTGGCACGCTCGTGAGGGGCGTCTCGTGATAGTCGCGCGGGCTGGAAGTCTGGTGTCCGAAGGTGGAGGGAGCCTGAGTCGGCGGCTCTGTGCCGGTGATGTTTTTGAGCCAGCGAAGCGCCCGCGCCATAGGACTAGGCGATGTCAGGTGCCTCGGCGCAGCGCCCGTCCCGCCTTCCGTGATGTCTATGGCGGCGGCGGTGCCAGCGGTGACTTCGCGCAGCACGCTCTTAATGTCGTCGCGCATCTCGCTAATCTTCTGATAACGGTCGCGCGGGTCTTTCGCCATAGCGCGGTCCAGAATCTGCTGAAGGCGCGGCGGCAGAGGGTCATTTCGCATCTCCACGAGCGGGCGTGGGGTGGCGTGCAGCACGGCATGGCGCACGTCCACGCTCGTCTTTCCCTGAAAAGGCCAGATGCCCGTCAGCAGCTCGTAAAGCAGCACGCCCGTGGAGAAGATGTCAGCCCGGTAGTCTACACGGTCTCCGCGCGCCTGCTCCGGCGCGGCGTAAGTCGCGGTGCCATAGGGGACGCCTATCTCGGTCAGCTCCGTGTGATGTATGCCGGAATCACGAGCCTGTGTCTCGTCCATCAGCTTCGCCAGGCCGAAGTCCAGAATCTTGACCTGTCCCTGATTCGTGACCATCACGTTCCCGGCCTTGATGTCGCGGTGAATGATGCCGCGCTTGTGAGCGGAGGCGAGAGCGTCCGCGACCTGTATGGCAATCAGGAGCGCGCTCTTTAATTCGAGCGGTCGGCCCGCCACAAGCTGGCGCACGTTCTTGCCCTCGACGGACTGCATGACTATGAAGTGCAGGCCGTCCGCCTGATTAAGGTCGAAGATGGTGCAGATGTTCGGGTGGTCAAGAGCCGAGGCCAGCCGCGCTTCACGCTCGAAGCGCTTGAGGTTTGCTTCCTTCGCGGTCAACTCCGGCGGCAGAACCTTTATCACGACCGTCCGGCCAAGCTTTCTGTCGAGCGCTCTGTAAACCGTGCCCTGCCCGCCAGCTCCTATCTTTTCCAGGATGCGGTAATTGAGCAGCGTTGTTCCGGGCGTAATCATAGGGGGCTACATTTTAACAAGGCGAGAGTAAAAAGGGGAAATGGAAAAGCAATGCAGAAGGCAGAGTGCAGAATGATGAATTAAAGAAATAATTCAAGTCGAACAGTCTTTCTTTTCATTCATCATTCTGCACTCTGCCTTCTGCATTTTTCTATCTGGCTCACGGCCAGCTTCAGTCGTGAACCGTTCAACCACGCGGGGGCCTGCCCCAGCCGGAGCCGACGTACTCACCGTCCTGGACTATGCACGGCACGGTCGGGTCGCCGTCCGAGTAGGCGAACATCTCCTTGCGGCGCTCCGGGTCATTCTGCGCGTCGTACTCTGTGAATGGGATGCCCTCTGAGTTGTAGTGCTCCCTGGCCTGCTGGCAATAGGGGCAGCCCGGCTTCGTATAGATAACTAAAGCCACCTTTGTCTCTCCCTCCTTTTCGTATGCCACATAGTTTAGCAGGTCAGAACCGCCTGCGGTAGCGGGCGGGTATTATCCGGGCTAGAGTCACGATGTATGTGAGACCCGCCCGCTACC
>DATELK010000153.1:0-4667 GCA_035276685.1 Pyrinomonadaceae bacterium
GGTCGCAGCTTAGATAAAAGAAGTGGTAATTGACGAGTGACGGATGGCGGGAGCAATAGCTTCCCGCTCGTCTCTTGTCACTTATTGCCGGTCATCCCTTTATGGATTCCACTCGCATCTTTCTTGTTCGTCACGGGCAGAGCCAGGGGAACGCGGAGGGGCGCTTCGGCGGCCACACGGCCACGCCTCTCTCTCCGCGCGGCAGGCGTCAATCGGAAGCGGCTGCGCGCACGCTCGCCTCGGAAAAGATTACGGCCATCTACTCCTCAGACCTCCTGCGCGCGGTTCAGACGGCGGAGCCTCTGTCGCGCCTGACAGGTCTTGAGGTCAGGAGCACCTCCGCCTTTCGTGAAAGAGGAGTCGGCGTGCTGGAGGGCCTGACCTTCGAGGAAGCGGCCGCGCAGCACCCGGAACAGTACGCCGCGCTGATTCAACGAGACTTCGAGCACGTCATCTTAGGCGGCGAAAGCTATCGCCAGATGCTAGACCGCGCCGCCGCAGAGCTTGACCACGCCATAGAGCGGCACAGGGGCGGGCGCATCTGCGTCTTCTCTCACACGGGCACCATCTGCATACTGACGCTGCACCTGATGGGGGCGCTTGACGCGCCTGAGCTTCGGCCAGTCTGGGTCTCAACGGCCAACTGCGGCATCACTCGCATAGAGGTGCGCTCGGACAGCTTTGTGCGCGTCATGGCCGTCAACGACCAGCGACACCTCGCGGGGCTGTAGTCCGCCAGCCCGGTTCCGATGTACAATAAGCCCCTCCCCGACCGCTTGCCTCGCTTTTTTTATAATGTTTTGGGCAAAGAGACGCGCGCCTCGCCGTCCAGCCCTCAACTGTCCGCATCGCTTCGAGCCCGACTTAGAGCACTGTTTGGCCTGAAGCTATCCCGATTTTGCCGGAGACGATTTATGAAAACAGAGTCCATGAATGTTGGCGCGAAGCTGTTGGTTCTGACGGCGCTGCTTTTAGCCCTCTTTGTCCCGCAGGCACTGGGCCAGCCCGACCGTGGCATTGGCGTCAAGCCGGGCGAGACCATCCGCCAACTGCCGCTGAAGGCCAAGCGCTTTGCCATAGTGATTGGCGTTGACCGCTACGACGACACGCAGATAAGCACGCTCGGCGGCGCGGTCAACGACGCCAAGACGCTCGCCAACGCGCTCGTGCAATACGCTGGATTTCCCGCAGACCAGGTGACGCTGCTCGCGTCAGACCAGCCCATAGAGAGACAGCCCACGCGCGGCAACATCCTTCGACGCCTCTCTAATCTTTCGGCTGTGATTCCGAAGGACGGGCTGCTGCTTCTGGCCTTCGCGGGCCACGGCGTAGAGCGCGGCGGGCAGGCCTTCCTGCTCCCCTCGGACGCGCAGGTCTCCAACGACGTAGACCTGCTTGAGCAGACGGCCATCAACGTCAAGCAGATTAAGGAGAAGATTCAGAAGACCGGGGTGGGACAGGTCTTGATGATTCTGGACGCCTGCCGCAACGACCCCGTGGGGCGTGCCAACGCCGACAACCCCCTGACGCCTGCCTACACGCGCGGCTTCAACTTCGACGTACGCAATCGAGAGGTGACGGCCTTCGCCACGCTTTACGCGACCGCCGTCGGCGCGAGGGCTTACGAGTACAAGGAGCGCAAGCAGGGCTATTTCACCTGGGAGCTGGTCGAAGCACTCAAGGGCAAGGCCGCGAACGCTCGCGGAGAAGTGACGCTCGCGGGGCTCGTTAAGTACCTTCAGGACAACGTGCCGAAGCGAGTGCTGCTCGATTTAGGCGCGGGCAAAGACCAGCGCCCCTTCGCGGTCGTTGAAGGCTACAAGGCGGACGAGCTTGTGCTGGCCATAGCCAACCCTAACGCCGCAGCCAACAACGCTCAGCCTGAGCCCGTAGTCATAGGAAACGGCGCGGGCAGCGAGCCGGGGCCTGAGCGAGGCAGCCTTCTGGGCAGCACGTGGATACAGACAAAGGCGGAGGGCGACTACACCATAGAGTTTCTGAAGGACGGTAAGCTGCGCTACAAGCTTCCCACGGGCCGCGAGACCGGAGGCACGTGGAAGCAGACGGACAAGCTCGTCATCATAGTCATCAACGGTTATTCGACGCTCGAAGGCACCGTTGACGGCGACGTGATGAAGGGCGAAGGCACCAACGTAGAGGGAACCAAGTGGAACTGGACATGGACTCGTAAGACCCAGTGACAGGTGACGAACGAGAGGTAAAAGGTAAAGGCCGCCTTGAGATGAAGGCGGCCTTTCTTATTGCTCTAAAGCTTTGTCTCTGACGAAGCTCTTCCTTTATTTAATGGCAGTCTCTATGACGGCTTCGGCTGCTGTTTCCAGCGGCGCAAGGCTCCCCATATCATCGCCTTCCAGTTCCCTGCGGCGGTGGACTGTGCCGTCGGACTCGAAGATGTAGGCCGAAGGATGCTCGCGCATGATGATGTCCTGCAACCTCATCAGCCCGTAGAGCAGCGCTTCCGGCCTCGGCGGGCAGCCCGGGATGTAAACGTCCACGGGGATGACTCGGTCAACGCCCTGCATGGTCGAGTAGGAATCAAAGGGCCCGCCCGTGGAGGCGCAAGCGCCCATCGCGATGGCCCACTTGGGCTCCGGCATCTGGTCGTAGACGCGCCTGACCACCGGCCCCATCTTCAGCGTCACAGTTCCCGCGACGATTATCAAATCGCTCTGCCGGGGGCTTGGGCGGAAGACGCCCGCGCCGAAGCGGTCTATGTCGAAGCGGCCCGCGCCCGTGGCAATCATCTCTATGGCGCAGCAGGCGAGGCCGAACGTCATGGGCCACAGTGCCGACTTTCGCGCCCAGTTCACCACGGGCGCGGCCACGTCCATAGTCTTAGCGCCGACCGTGCGCCGCACACTGTTGATAATCGAATCAACAGTCGTCAGGACAAATCCTTCTTTATGCTCTGCCATAAGAATGCAAGTCAGAAGGCAGAGTGCAGAGTGATGAATGAAAAGAAAGATTCAAGTTGAATAGTTTCTTTAACTCATCACTCTGCACTCTGCCTTCTGCATTTCCTTTATGCCCATTCAAGTGCGCCTTTGCGCCAGGCGTAATAGTAGCCGACTATCAGTATGCCTATGAAGATGAACATTTCCAGCATGGCGAATTTCGTGAAAGAGAAATCGTCGCCCATGAAGATAATCGCCCACGGAAGCAGGAAGATTGTCTCCACGTCGAATATCAGGAAGAGCATGGCTACGATGTAGTAACGCACGGTGAAACGGTCGTGCGCCTCGGTCTGCGGGTCTATGCCGCACTCGTAGGGACGGCCCTTGGCCTTGCCGTAGATGCTAGGCCTCAGGAAGCGGCCCAGCACAATCGGGAGCACAGGGAAAATTATGGCGAAGACCAGAAAGACCATGATAGGCCAGTAGGCAGTCAGTGGACTTCCGACCGTCTCGCCGCCCGTCTGCATCCTCTCCAGACCTTGCTGTAGAATCAGGCTCAACATCATTTTTCAGGGAGTCGGAAACAGGATTCAATACCGCTCTTTCAGCTTCGGAGTCTATCGGCTCGTTTCCCCTGTTGTCAAACAAATCTTTTTAAGAGGCATGATTCGCCTTCACAAGCTTACCCGTCATGCTCGGTCTTGCCTTCGAGCAGAGCTATGACGTGATTAAGAACGGGCTTGATGACAGAGAAGCTTTCGCGGACGGCCTTGGGGGAGCCGGGGAGGTTGACGATGAGGGTGCTGTTTCTTGTGCCGCAGACTCCTCTGGAAATCATGGCCATGGGCGTCGCCTTGCGAGTCTCGACGCGCATCGCTTCAGAAAGTCCGGGCGCTTCTCTTTCTATGACGGCGCGTGTGGCTTCGGGAGTGTTGTCGCGCGGGCCGAAGCCTGTGCCGCCCGTTGTGATAATCAGGTTAACGTCCGCGCGCTCCGCGTAAGCGCGAAGCTTTTCAGCGAGAGGCTCAAGGTCGTCCGCTATTATCTCTTTCGCCGTGACCTCCGCGCCAAGCTCTTCCAGTAGCTCCACTAGCGCCGCGCCCGAGAGGTCTTCCCTTAAGCCGCGAGCGCAGCCGTCGCTCACCGTTATCACAACCGCGCGAATCATGAGCTTCCGATGGAGGTGCTGACGGCGTGAAGCTCTTGCAGGGCGTGCACCTGAATCTCGCTTGAGGACGAGCGCGCCGTGATTGCTTCTACGAGCGCCTGCGCGCCCGTCATGGTCGTGACGCAGGGCACGGCGTATTGGAGCGCGGCGCGGCGTATGGCCTGCTCGTCGTAGTGCGAGACGCGCCCAAGCGGCGTGTTGATGACGAGCGCTATGTCGCCGCTCTTGATAAAGTCCACGACGTTCGGGCGTCCCTCGTTGACCTTGAAGACCGTCTCTACCTCAAGCCCCACTTCTCGCAGGCGAGCGGCCGTGCCAAAGCTTGCCACCAGCTTGAAGCCCAGCCGATGCAGACGACGCGCGAGCAGCACAGCCTGTCCCTTGTCGGCATCGTTGACGCTGATGAAGGCTGTGCCCGTCTGCGGCAGAGTCAGCCCCGCGCCGAGCATGGCCTTGGCGTAGGCTTCGCCAAAGGTGTCGCCTTCGCCCATGACCTCGCCCGTCGAGTGCATCTCCGGGCCAAGCACGGGGTCTACGCCGGGGAACTTGACGAAGGGAAAGACGGGCGACTTTACGAAGTAACG
>DATELK010000154.1:0-8085 GCA_035276685.1 Pyrinomonadaceae bacterium
CTGCGGTAGCGGGCGGGTATTACTTAGACTAGAGTTTGGCTAAAGTACGACCCGCCCGCTACCGCAGGCGGTCTGACTTACTGCTTCTGCTTATCGAGCAGCGGGCGCAGCGCCACGTAGACAGTGTCGGCTACTATGCGCGTGCCTTCTGCGTTCGGGTGTATGCCGTCCGGTTGATTTAAGGTTTCGACGCCAGCCACCTTGTCCAGAAAAAATGGGATGAGCGTCACCTTGCGCTCTCTTGCGAGCGACTGAAAAGCTTCCTGGACTTCGCGCTGGTATTCCGCGCCCGCGTTCGTAGGCGCGTACATGCCTGCCAGAAGGACTGTGACGCCCCTGGCCTGTGCGCGCTCGATTATCTTGTCCAGGTTGCTCTTCATCTCTCGCACGGAGAGCCCGCGCAGCAGGTCGTTCGCTCCAAGCTCAAGAATCAGGAAGCGCACGTCGCCTTCGAGCGCCCAGTCTATGCGCTCTCTGCCGCCCGCAGAGGTGTCGCCTGAAACCCCCGCGTTGACTACTTCGTATTGATACCCGTCCAACTCAAGCTTCTTCTGTAGAATCGAAGGATAGCTTTCGGCTGCCGTGAGGCCCAATCCGGCCGTCAGGCTGTCGCCGAAAGCGACTATCTTCGGTAGACTCTTCTTCGCAGGAGCAGAGGCGTTTGTAGAAGAGGCTTCAGGAGACTGCGGCGACGCTGCGCCGGAACTGTTATTTGTTTGACGCGCGCCGCAGGCCGTCATGACGAAGAAGAGTAAGAGGGCTGTTAGATAAAGTTTCATGATTGAATTATACAAGGTTTCAAAGATAGTTCCTTCCGGGTCGGAGCAGTTGACTATTCTTCATTCGCTTGACCTGCTTATCCCGGACGGGCAGTTCGTCTCGGTCGTGGGCCCTTCGGGCTCAGGCAAGTCGACGCTGCTCGGGCTGATAGCGGGTCTGGACGCGCCTACTTCGGGAAGGATTCTTCTGGACGGCCGCGACATCACGCGCATGAGCGAGGACGAGCTGGCCACGCTCAGGAGCGAGAAGGTCGGCTTCATCTTTCAATCTTTTCATCTTATCCCATCACTCACGGCCCTTGAGAACATACTCGTGCCCCTTGAGATTGCGGGACGACCCGATGCGTTGAGCCGCGCCCGCCAGCTTCTCAGGGACGTAGACCTTGAAGCTCGCGCACATCATTACCCGTCGCAGCTATCGGGCGGCGAAAAGCAGCGCGTAGCCATCGCGCGGGCATTCAGCAATGAGCCCGCCATAATGCTCGCGGACGAGCCCACGGGCAATCTTGATTCTACGAACGGTCATCACGTCTTCAGCCTGATGGTGGAGCTGAACCGTAAGCACGGCACGACACTTGTGCTCATCACGCACGACCAGGAGCTCGCGGCTCAGGCTACGCGCCGCCTTTCCTTAAGAGACGGGCGAGTGGTCGCGGACAGCTCTGAAGGCGCGACTGAAAGCAACCGGCCGGAAGAGACGATTGGAGTGGCGGGCTCTTGAGATTCATATTCCAGATGGCGCGGCGAGAGATTCGTGCTTCGTGGAAGAGGCTGCTCTTCTTCTTCCTCTGCATAGGCATAGGCGTGGGCTCTGTGATAGCGCTGCGCTCCATCATACAGAATGCAGGGCGAACGGTCGCGGGCGAGGCTCGACAGCTTCTGACCGCAGACGTGCAGATTGATTCCACGCGACAGTGGAAGCCGGAGTCTCTGGCCGTCATAGAGCGCATAGCGCGCCCGCCGCTCGTCACGGCACGCACGGAGACTATAGAGTCGAACACCATGGTGCGCTCCGCAGACTCCAACAGCGAAGGCTCCATGATGGTCGAGCTGAAGGGAGTCGAGCCGCCTTTCCCGCTCTACGGCGATTTCAAACTGGCGGGAGGCAAAGAGTTCAATCACTCGCTTCTCTCTGACAATGGCGCGCTCGTGGCTCCCTTGCTGCTTGAGCGATTGAATCTACGCGTGGGTGACTCCATAAAAATCGGTGAGTCGAACTTCGAGATTCGCGGCGTGATTGAAGAAGAGCCGGGACGCGGCGGCGGGTTCCGTCTGGGGCCGCGCGTGATGATTGCGCGCTCTGCCGTGGAGGCCACGGGGCTGACGGGATTCGGCAGCCGCGCGCGTCGCCGCATTCTTCTAAAAGTACAGGACGGCGCGCTCGACGAGGTGGTTCAGAGTCTTCGCTCTGAGCTGAAGGGCCAGCTCGTCACGGTTAATTCCTACAGGGACGCGCAGCAGAACCTGAGCGAACAGTTCACGCGCACGGAGAACTACCTTGCGCTGACGGGCCTCATAGTGCTGGTGCTCGGAGGCATAGGCGTCTCAAGCGTAACGCGCGTCTTCATAGAGCAGAAGAGGTCTTCAATCGCCGTCCTGAAATGCATAGGAGGCACGGGCCGTCAGATACTCGCCGCGTATCTTGCTCAGGTGCTGGCGCTAGGGTTGGCAGGAAGCCTGCTCGGAGTTGCCCTGGCACAAGCGGCGTTAATCTTCGCCTCGCGCTACTTCGCGGAGAGCCTGCCAGCGAACATGAGCTACAGGCTGTCAACAGGAGCAATCCTTCAGGGCGTGGGGCTGGGGCTGCTCATCTCTATTCTTTTCTCCGCGCTCCCGCTCCTGCGTATCAGGCACATCAAGCCGAACATGCTGCTGAGAGATGAAGGAGCAATCGCACGCACACGCAAGCTAGACCTCGCTCGATGGCTGACGGGCGCGGTAGTCATACTCGGCCTCATGACGCTCTCGTCGTGGCAGGCAGGGAGCCTGCGCGTCGGTCTCATCTTTCTCGGAGGCCTTGCCGCGACAGCGCTGGCCCTTTACCTGACGGCCCTGCTGCTCATCTGGCTCATGCGGCGCGTGAGGCCCTCTGGCTCTTTCGCACTGAGGCAGGCCGTGAGTAGCCTCTATCGTCCCGGCAACCAGACGCGAGTGATAGTGATGGCCGTGGGCCTCGGCGCGTTCGTGGTCATGGCCATACACTCTCTGCAAACGAACCTGCTCGACGAGATTGACCTTGCGCGCAGGACTAACCTGCCGAACATGTTCCTGATTGACATTCAGCCCAATCAGAAGCAGGGCGTGGAGAGGATTGTCGAAGCGGCTACGGGCGTGAAGCCTGAGCTTATTCCCACTGTGCGCGCCAGAATCTTCGCCATCAACGGCCAGGAGGTAGACCTTGAGCAGAGGGAGATGCGACAGGACAGGGGACGCCTCGGCCGCGAGTACGTAGTCACCTACAGGCCGCAGCTTGAATCGAACGAAACGATTGTCGCGGGAAAGTTCTGGGACGCCGCACCTTCATCAGAGCCGGAAGTCTCCATAGAGGAAGGGATGCGCGGCCTCTCCGGCCTTGATGTAGGAAGCACCATCACCTTCGACATCGTCGGAAGAAAAATCACTGCGCGCGTGACGAGCATACGTCGCGTCGATTGGCGTAACTCCCGCACAGGCTTCATGGTGCTGTTTCGTCCGGGCGCGCTTGAGAGTGCGCCGCAGATGCTGATTGCGCCGATTAACGGCCCCTCGGGCCAGCAGGAGCGCGCACGATTCCAGCGCACGCTGCTCGACAGCTACCCCAACATCTCCGTGATAGACGTGGCCGAAGTCGTCTCGACACTCAGCCGCATCCTCAACAACATTACTCTCGCCGTCACCTTCCTGGGCGGCTTCGTACTGCTCTGCGGCGCGCTCATACTGGTCGGCTCAATCGCCATGACAAAGTTCCAGAGAGTCTACGAGACGGCCGTCTTAAAGACTTTGGGGGCGAAACGGAACGTGCTGCTGGTGATTCTCTTCGTGGAGTACGGGCTGCTAGGGCTGGCTGCGGGATTGGTAGGCGCGCTCGCATCCCTCGCGCTCTCTTACTCGGTCGCGCGATTCGTCTTCGAGATTCCCTGGACGTTCTCGCCCGTCATCTCGCTTTCGGGAATAGCGCTGACCGTTCTGCTAGTCACAATGGTAGGCGTGCTCTCAAGCCTGAACGTGCTCTCGCAGAAGCCGCTAGGAGTTCTGCGTGCGCAGTAAGACGGGTTAGTACGGCCTGCGTTAGCCGGGCGGGTTCTTCTTTCTTTCATCACGGCAGCCATCATAAGGAGAAATTAACAGGGATGGACAGGATGAACAGGATAAAAAATAAGTAATTGTCATTTCTTTATCCTGTTCATCCTGTCCATCCCTGTTAATTTCCTCCTATACAAAACCAACGGGACTGTTGGTAAGATGAGCAGAGCGATGTTGGATGTGAGAACAGTTACGGCGACCCGTTATGTCACGCCTTTGCGTGAAGGCGGCTCGCTGCCCGCGATTGTAGAGGCGGACGACGACGGGCTCTACGTGCTGAAGTTTCGCGGGGCGGGGCAGGGGCCGAAGGCGCTCATAGCAGAGCTTGTCGCTGGCGAGCTTGCCCGCGCCATAGGCTTGCCCGTCCCCGACATAGTCTTCGTGGAACTGGACGCGGCGCTCGCGGGCACGGAGCCAGACCCGGAGATACAAGACCTCTTGAAGGCTAGCGTAGGGTTGAATCTCGCGCTCGATTACCTGCCGGGCTCCATCATGTACGACCCCCTTGTTGACCGCCTGGGCGCAGACCTCGCGTCAAGGGTCGTCTGGTTCGACGCCTACGTGACGAACGTAGACCGCACGGCGCGCAACGCGAACATGCTCATGTGGCACAAGAAGCTCTGGCTCATAGACCACGGCGCTGCGCTCTACTTTCAACACTCGTGGACTGATTACATGGAGCGCAGCCGCTCTCCCTTCGAGCTTATCAAAGAGCACGTCCTGCTTCCCTCGGCCGCGATGATAGGAGAGGCGGACTCGTCGCTCTCAAGCCTTGTGACGCCCGAGGTCATCCATAACGTACTGGCGCTCGTGCCCGACGAGTGGCTGATAGCGGAGCCTCTGTTCAGGAGCGCGGGCGAAGCCAGAGAGGCTTATGCCGGATACTTACTGCGGCGGCTTGAGCCGCCCAGACTCTTCGCGGAGGAGGCGGAACGTGCCAGAGCGTCACTCATTTGATTACGCGGTAGTACGCATCGTCCCCCACGTCGAGCGCGAAGAGTTTCTGAACGTCGGCGTCATACTCTCGTCTCAGTCTGCCGACTTCCTCAAAGCGCGCTTTCACGTCAACACGCGGCGGCTCTACGCCCTCGCGCCCGAGCTTGACCTCAAAGAGATTGAGAGCCACCTGGAAGCCATGCGTCTTATCTGCGAAGGCGGCGAGCAGGCAGGCCCCATAGGCCGCCTCCCTCGCCGCGCACGCTTCGACTGGCTCACGGCCCCACGCAGCACCATCATCCAGACCTCCCCCGTCCACACAGGCCTCTGCCACGACCCCGACCAAGCCCTCGAACAACTCCTGCGAAAAATGGTCAAGACCCAATAGGAAAAAAGTCAGTACCGCCTGCGGTAGCGGGCGGGTTATATCTAAGCTAGAGTCGAGATGGATGTTGCAGACCCGCCCGGCTTACGCAGGCGGTACTGACCTTTTTTCTATTTCCACTTGACGGGGAAGAGGGCACCTGCTTTCTCGGGGTCAATCTTGAGGCCCAGGCGGGCGAAGGCTGCGACCATGACGGGGTCACGTCCGGCGGCCATGTCGGCGGCGGTAGGCAGCAGCACCTCGTCCGGCATCACTCCTACGCCTTCAAGGCTCACGCCGTCGGACATGATTACGTCCGCGTCCGTGATGCTGGTGCCGTAATAGACTACGACTTCCGTCCCTATGTGGTGGCTGTAGGAGCGGCTTCTCATGACTGCCCCGGCCGAGCGGTCGCCGATGATTGTGGCGCGCTTTTCAAGCTGCATGGTGCGGGAGAAGACTTCCGAGGATGAGCCGGAGTTGCTGTCTATCAGCACCACGAGCTGCCCCTTGAAGACGCCGTCGCCGCCGCGAGTCTTGGCCACCAGCGGCTTCGTCTCCTTGCGGCGCTTCAGCTCGCCTACCGTCACGTCATGGTCTATGAAATTGCCAATCATACGCAGCAGCGTCTCTTCAGCGCCGCCGCCGTTGCCGCGCAAATCCAGTATGATGGCCTTGCGCTTTTTAGCCTTGTCCATCATCTCGTCCACGCCGAGCTTGCTTAGGTCGAACTGCGGCATCTTCCAGACTAGCACGTCATCGCCAAGCTCGTAATAGCGGTGCGCGTAGAGGCGCGCTTCGTTCTGCGCCTCCCTGATAAGGTCTTGCCAGTCGCCCAGAGGCCCGTTCATGTCGAGGCTCTTCTTGACGGGGCCAATCTTGGCCATCACCTCAAGCTCTCTAGGCTCGGCTGCGCCGGGGCTCTGCAAGACCACCTTCAGGCTAGGCTGAGGGCGCAGCGCGTAGATGAGGTATTGCAGTATCCATAGGTTCTGGCGCGACGGCGAGAAGCCCGCGACCGTGTGTATGAGGTCGCCGGGCTTGAGTCCCTTCGCGTCGGCGTCCGAGCCGGGCTTGACCGCCACGACGTAGCACTTGTCGCCAATCATCTGCATCTGCCAGCCGTACTCTACGCTGGCCGCTCTGGCAGGCGGAACGAAGTAGGTGTGCGAGTCCTTCAGGTCCAGCATCAACTGCGCTATGACGCCGAACATCTGGCCGTTGGTGGTCGCCTTGTCCAGCTTCTGCCTGGCCTCCTGAAAGCGCGCCTCCAAATCAATGCCGCGAAAGTTTGGGTCGTAGTAGTTCTTCTTAATGTCGTCCTTGGCGGAATCGAGCATCTCTCGCGCACGCTCTCTATCCTCTTTAGTGAGCTGCGCGCGGGCCGGGGAAATCTGGCCGAGCGCTAAGAGAAAGAAGACGGCGCAGGCCGCCAGCACCTGATAGCGTCGAAACTGAACAAGGGAATTTGCGAACATCCTTTGATAATTCTCCTTAAGACTGTGAAGGTTGAGTTAAAACATGAACGGGCCACACTTGCGGCCCTACCCTGCATGGTGTGAACTGCAATATTGTAGGCATATCCACCCTGAGGTCAAGCGGAGCCACTTTAAGGTTGAGGCGAAGAAGAGAATTAACAGGGATGGACAGAGATTGTCAGGATAAAGAATAAATGCTTTCTCTTTCATCCTGTTCATCCTGTCCATCCCTGCTAATTTAAGGCTGGCCGAAGCGTTTACGGTACTCTTCCGGGTAGATGAAGCCGAAGACAAGGTGGTGATAATCTCTCACGCCTATGTCGGGCTTGTTCCTCTGCGCGCCTCCGTTCGTAAAGACGAAGACCCACTCTGTCCATCCCGTCAGGTTCGGGTCGTTGAGGTCTGGGTCGCGCTTCAAGTATCCGAAGTACATCATGGTGACAAACCCGCGCTCAAAGTATCTGTCATAAACCGGCTTCTGCTCGACGAATGCTCTGAGCGTCTGACCCAAAGAGAACTCTCCGCTCAACCGTTTATTGATTAAGTCCTGACGATTGTACTGCGTAGGCTGTCCCGGCAGAGTTCAGACCACATTTTGTTAGAGCAGCAATTACTTCGCCTCTGGGAAGGAAAGCGAAAGTGTAGATAATAGGGATTATTCGGGGATTGTAAAGAGGGTAACCACCCTCTATTGCGCCTCTATACTGTTCGGATTAAAAGCGCTGGAAAGTGGCCGGATTATACAAGGCCCACAAAAACGAAAACAGCTTACGAAGCGTTTTGAAAAAAAGGACTGCTTACAATTTCCTGCCAATAAACAGCAGATTCATTCAAGCAATTGCTTTGCCTTCAGCGGTAATATTTATCCTGCCTTAGTTAGAAGTCGGAAAATTGAGGCTACCTGGAGAAGCGCCGACTAAGAGTTAAGGGATAATCTGCGCTGTCGAGACTGCTAAATGAGCGACATTAAAGGAGAAGATTGATGAAGAAGTCAGACATCATTCGCGCCTGGAAGGATGAAGATTATCGCAACAATCTGAGCGAGGCGGAAAAGGCTCTGATGCCTCCGCACCCGGCAGGCCTCATAGAGCTTAACGACATTGAGCTGAGCGGGGCTATGGGCGCGGAAGAGGAAGCGAGTAGCCTGCGCGTCTCTACCTTAGGGTGTTGCGGCAGAACCTTCTATGTCTACTGCGGCTCCTATGAGATATGGACGCTCGGTTGCTGCGCGGCTGTTTTATAAATC
>DATELK010000155.1:0-11879 GCA_035276685.1 Pyrinomonadaceae bacterium
TTGCAGGCGGACTATAGAGCGCTCAAGCCTTGCGCGAGCCTTCTCGAAATCCTCTTCCGTCCCGCTCCATGCGCTCAGGGTCTTCTCGGCGTGCTCGCGCGCAAGACGAGCACGCGCGGCGTCTATCTCTTCCGGCCTTTCGGCCACTTCCGCCAGCACGCTCACGCGGTCGCGATTGACCTCTACGAACCCGCCTGACACGTGAAGCCTGCGGGTTCTGTCGCCCTGCGTGTAGGAGAGCACGCCCGTCTGCAACTGAGAAATCAGGGGCGTGTGTCCGGGCAATATGCCGAGCTCGCCATTCGCGCCCGGAACATAAACCGCGTCCACATCCTCGGCCAGCACGCGCCGCTCCGGCGTCACCACTTCCAATCGAATCTGTTCAGCCATAACAAAAGCAAGTCAGAAGTCAGAGTGCAGAATGATGAATGAAAAGAAAAACAGTCTTCAATTCATCATTGCGGCACTCTGACTTCTGCATTATTCCTTATCCGCCTGCGGCGATTTGTTTGGCCTTCTCCTGTGCCTCTTCTATGGTGCCTACGAGGTAGAAGGCTTGTTCGGGAAGGTCGTCGTGCTTGCCTTCTATGATTTCGCGGAAGCCGCGTATGGTGTCTTCCAGCTTGACGTATGCGCCCTTGAGGCCGGTGAACTGCTCCGCGACGAAGAAGGGCTGCGAGAAGAAGCGCTGAACCTTTCTGGCTCGCGCCACAATCAGCTTGTCTTCGTCGGAAAGCTCATCCAGACCAAGGATAGCGATGATGTCCTGAAGGTCTTTGTAGCGCTGCAAGATTTGCTTGATGGCCTGCGCCGTGGCGTAGTGCTCCTCGCCTACTATGCGCGGGTCAAGAATGCGCGAGCTTGAGGCGAGCGGGTCTACCGCAGGATAAATACCAAGCTCCACAATCTGGCGCGAGAGCGCCGTGACGGCGTCAAGGTGCGCGAAGGTCGTGGCGGGCGCGGGGTCTGTGTAGTCGTCCGCAGGAACGTACACGGCCTGAATCGAAGTGATAGCGCCGGTCTTGGTGGAAGTGATGCGCTCCTGCATCTCGCCCATCTCCGTGGCGAGGTTCGGCTGGTATCCCACGGCGGAAGGCATGCGTCCCAGAAGCGCCGACACTTCAGAGCCCGCCTGCGTGAAGCGGAAGATGTTGTCTACGAAGAGCAGCACGTCCATGCCCTGGTCGCGGAAGTACTCTGCGACGGTGAGGCCGGAAAGAGCCACGCGAAGACGCGCGCCCGGCGGCTCCGTCATCTGTCCGTAGATGAGCGCGACCTTTGACGCTTCGATGGCTTTCATGTCCACCTTCGTCATGTCGAACTCGCCCGTCTCTTCCAGATGGTCATAGAAAGGTTTGCCGAAGTCTATAACCTTCGACTCGACCATCTCGCGCAGCAGGTCGTTGCCCTCGCGCGTGCGCTCGCCTACGCCCGCGAAGACCGAGAAGCCTGAGCGAGCCTTGGCGATGTTGTTAATCAACTCCATGATGAGCACGGTCTTGCCCACGCCCGCGCCGCCGAAGAGGCCGATTTTGCCGCCGCGAAGGAAGGGCTGAATCAGGTCTATGACCTTGATGCCCGTCTCGAACATCTGCAACTCCGTAGCCTGCTCGTCAAAGTCCGGCGCGTGGCGGTGAATGGGATAGCGCTGCTCAGCCTTGACCGGCCCAAGGTTGTCCACGGGCTCGCCTATGACGTTCAAGACGCGGCCGAGCGTTCCTTCGCCGACGGGCACGGTGATGGGGCCGCCCGTGTCTATGGCCTTCATGCCGCGCACCATGCCGTCCGTAGGCAGCATGGAGACGGTACGCACGCGGCCTTCGCCCAGGTGCTGCTGCACTTCGCAGATGACGTTAACCGGCGTGGGCACGTCAAAGCCCTCGCTCGTGACGCGCAGCGCCTGATAGATAGGCGGCAGGTGCTTTTCATCAAACTCCACGTCCACGACGGGGCCAATAATCTGCACCACGCGTCCCGCGGGCTGCCCGTCCGTTAAATTACCATTAGGCGTAACCATACTCTTCTATCTCGACTCCTCTTTAGGGTTCGTCTGCAATAAGCGGAAAAAATTAAGTTAACTAAAGCCTGAAAAGATAACACACAGCCGGAAGCTATGGCAAAGAGTGCTGAGGAAGGGTAGTGGTTCAGTTTGAAAATGCAGGACAGTACCGCCTGCGGTAGCGGGCGGGTATTAACTCCGGGCTGGAGTCACGATGAATGTTAGACCCGCCCGCTACCGCAGGCGGTACTGACCTGTTTGTCGTCTCTGCGTTTTGAAACTGAACCACTACCTGAGGAAGCTATAGCTTCTGACGCTTTAGAACTGTGGCGGTGGAGGCGGCATCGGGAAAGAGTTATCTCTGGACTTTGACGACAGTATGCGTTTGGCAATCGTCACGCCGCCGATGGCAGCCGCGATAGCGGCTACGTACATGGCGAGCCTGGGAAGCGCGGGCATCTCTTCCGGCCACCCCATCAAAACCACGCCGATTTCGTAAATAAGCACGAAGGTCATAATGACTATAATCTCCGCGCCCAGCCATGCCGCAATGCCTATCAGGCTCCAGGCGAGCGCGCTGCGATTGCGCTCTCTGGCTAAAGCCGACATCATTTTGGGAATGCGATAGATTAGAAAATAAAGCTCTATCATCCTGCGTCTAATCCCTGCATACTTTGAAAGCTCTGCCCCTATGCCTGCTCGTTATCGTCAATGCGAATCTTCATGCGGCGGAGGGTTCGCATGTCGTCGTCGGTTAGCTCAAGTGCTATCTCTTCCTTAGCCTCCTGCTGCTGATTGAGGCGGCGGAGGCCGATTTCGAGCCTCAGGGTCAGCTCCAGCTCGTAGCCGGCGTCGCGCAGCCGTCCTATGGAGTTCGCGACTTCCGAAGATTTCTCTACGGCGGAGTTAATCGCCGCGCCCAGCTCTTCCACAATCTGTTTGGCTTCGTCGTTGATGTCCACCCTGAGCAGTCCTCTCGGCTTTAGTGCTTTGCGTCTGTGTTGATGCTAAGCGACCGGCAAGCGCAGGGTCAACTCTACTTTTGCGTTTCGTTGCGACGCTTAAATGCACTGTGCTACGCTTCAACTACAGGAAATAGATTATGGCGACGAAGACTAGCGCCGAGCGGCGCGAGCATTTTGAGACCGGCTCCGGCATAGAGCTGCCCACGGATTTCAATCCGTCGAACACGGACGCCTTGGATTACGAGCGCGACCTCGGAGCGCCCGGCGAGTATCCTTACACGCGCGGCATCAGGCCGAACATGTATCGCGGGCGCTTCTGGACTATGCGGCAATACGCTGGCTATGCGACCGCAGAAGAATCCAACGCGCGCTACAAGTACCTGCTTGAGCATGGAACGACGGGCCTCTCCGTGGCCTTCGACTTGCCGACGCAGATAGGGCTCGACTCGGACGACCCGCTCGCCAAGGGCGAAGTCGGCAAAGTAGGCGTGGCGATTGATTCCGTGGAAGACATGCTGCGGCTCTTTGACGGCATCCCGCTCGATTCGGTCTCTACCTCTATGACCATCAACGCCACTGCCTCGACGCTGCTCTGTCTCTATCTGGCGGTGGCAAGGCGGCAGGGCGTCTCGTTCGATAAGGTCAACGGCACAATCCAGAACGACATCCTCAAGGAGTACATAGCTCGCGGCACGTACATCTATCCGCCCGCGCCGTCTCTGAGATTAGTCACGGACACCTTCGCCTTCTGCGCGCGAGAGGTGCCGAACTGGAACACGATTTCCATCAGCGGTTATCACATACGAGAGGCGGGCTCGACGGCCGTGCAGGAGGTGGCGTTCACCATCGCGGACGCCATAGCCTACGTCGAAGCGGCGCTTTCGACGGGCCTGAAGGTTGACGAGTTCGCGCCTCGTCTCTCCTTCTTCTTCAACGCGCACAATAACCTGCTGGAAGAGATTGCAAAGTTTCGCGCGGCGCGACGACTCTGGGCGCGCATCATGCGTGAGCGCTTCTCGGCCAGAGACCCTCGCTCGCTGATGCTGCGCTTTCATACTCAGACGGCGGGCTCTACGCTCACGGCGCAGCAGCCGGATGTCAACATCGTTCGCACGACGATTCAGGCTCTCGCGGCTGTCCTCGGCGGCACGCAGTCGCTGCACACCAACTCTATGGACGAGGCGCTGGCCCTGCCCACGGAAGAGGCCGCGCGTCTGGCTCTTCGCACGCAGCAGGTCATAGCTTTCGAGTCGGGCGCGGCGGACACGGTTGACCCGCTCGCGGGCTCATACGCCATAGAGCATCTGACCAGCGAGATTGAGCGGCGCGCAAGTGATTACATAGAGAAGATAGACGCGATGGGCGGCATGCTTCGCGCGATAGAGAGCGGCTACGTGCAGCGAGAGATTCAGGAAGCCGCCTACACTTACCAGAAGGCGGTCGAGACGAACGAGGCGATTGTCGTAGGCGTCAACCGCTTTCAGGTTGAAGAGGAAGCTGACATCCCTACGTTGCGGGTCGATGCTTCCATAGAGCAGGCGCAGGTCGAGCGCGTGCGCGCTCTGCGTGAGCGCCGAGACCATGAGCGGGCAGAGACGGCGCTCGTGCGTCTTGAAGAAGCAGCACGCGGAACGGAAAACATTCTTCCGCGCATACTGGACTCGGTAGAGGCGTTCGTCACGGTAGGCGAAATCAGCCACCGCCTCAGGCGGGTCTGGGGCGAGTACAGAGAGGCAGTCACACTCTAAAGATGAGCAGCCACCCCGAGACAGCAAATCTTTCATCACTCGTTGCCGAGGCCGAGAGGATTCGTGACGAGGCCGGGGCTCGCTTCGGACAGCTCTCAGGCGCTCAGCTTAACTGGAAGCCGAGCCCGGAAGAGTGGAGCATAGCCCAGTGCTTCGACCACCTGATACTGACCAACCGACCTTACTTTCCAGTCTTCGAGAAAATCGCCTCGGGCCAGCATAAGACAAAGCTGTGGGAGCGTGTGCCTGTGCTGCCGGGCCTCTTTGGGCGGCTGGTGCTGGGCGCAGTCCGTCCCGAATCGGCTAGGAAGGTCAAAGCCCGCAAGGGATTCCAGCCCGCCGCGAGCGACGTTGACGGCCAAATCATCAGCCGCTTCGCACAGCATC
Organism: Pyrinomonadaceae bacterium; assembly: GCA_035276685.1. Lineage (GTDB taxonomy): Bacteria > Acidobacteriota > Blastocatellia > Pyrinomonadales > Pyrinomonadaceae > JACVRN01. The sequence goes on from DATELK010000155.1 coordinate 5,100, forward strand.
AGGACGAGCTTGTAAGCTTGATGAAGGCCACGGAGCCGCGCGAGATAGACAGGATAATCATCACGTCCGCCATCTCGCCCGTAGTCGTCTACAGCCTCTTGGACGGCTATCGCATACTGGTCACGCACGAGCGCCGCCATTTCCAGCAGGCAGAAAGAGTCACGTCGGCGGCAGAGTTTCCACAAGCATAAAGAAGGGAGTTAACAGGGATGGACAGGATAGACAGGATAAAGAAAAGAGAATAGCTCTTCTATTCTTTCATCCTGTCTATCCTGTCCATCCCTGTTAAAATCCGTCTTATTAGAGCCGCTCGACCGATATGGCGCGTATCATCATCTCCTGCTGGCGAAAGCGCCCGGCCAGCTCCTGCCCGTAGCGTTTCCACTCCGCGCGGTCAAGCTCTTCTGTCATCACTTCGTAAATCACCACGTCGTCTCGCGTCACCTCGCCGCCATCTTCCTGCCACAGCCCTTCCGCCGGAGAGCGCCGGTAGGCCGTGACGCCGCCGAATCGTTCGGTCAATTCGTTACGCACTCGGTCGAGCATGGCTCTATCGAAGACCTTGCCTTCGTTGTCATAAAGCGGAAGAAGTAGCTGCACCAGGTACATTGCGCTTTTTATGCTCCACGGAGTTTGTCGTCTTATACTACAACGGCGCTCGACTGCAAAAACGCATGGACAGGATGAACAGGATAAAAGCAGAGCTATTCTCTTTTCTTTATCCTGTTCATCCTGTCCATCCCTGTTAATTTCGTTTATCGCTCGCCTACGTCATAAGTTTCGTTTACAATCGGCCACAGGTTAATCCCTTAAGATTATGTCGCATCTACTTGAAGTCAGAAACTTGCAGACGCAGTTTCCCACGCGGGCGGGGCTTGTGCGCGCGGTGGACGGCGTGAGCTTTCACCTGGACAAGGGCGAGCTGCTGGGGCTCGTGGGCGAATCCGGCTGCGGGAAATCCATCACGGCTCTCTCGGTCATGCGGCTGATTGCGCCGCCGGGAAAGATTGTCTCCGGCGAGATACTGTTTGACGGCGCAGACCTGTTGAAGCTATCGGACGAGCGCATGCGAGAGATTCGCGGCGACGACGTGGCCATGATTTTTCAAGACCCCATGACCTCGCTCAATCCAGTCTTCACCGTGGGCGAGCAGATTGCCGAGGCTCTGCGTCTTCACAGAAAGCTCTCGAAGCAGGACGCGCGCCGGGCCACAATCGAAGCCATGCGGGAGGTCGCGATTCCTGACCCCGCGAGGCGCGTGGACGATTACCCGCACCAGCTTTCGGGCGGCATGCGTCAGCGCGTGATGATTGCCATGGCGCTGGCCTGCGACCCGAAGCTGCTGATTGCGGACGAGCCCACGACGGCGCTCGACGTGACGATTCAGGCGCAGATTCTTGAGCTACTGAACGAGCTTAGAAAGACAAGGGAACTCGCCGTGCTGCTCATCACGCACGACCTTGGAGTCGTCGCGGAGGTCGCAGACCGTGTGGCCGTCATGTACACGGGGCGCATCGTCGAAGAGTCTCCGGTGGAAGAGCTGTTCGCAAGACCTAAGCACCCGTACACGGAGGGCCTGCTGCGAAGTGTGCCGAAGCTCACTATGGAGCACGTGGATAAGAAGGAGCGGCTTGAGACGATTGAGGGGATAGTGCCGAGCCCAACGGCTCTGCCCGAAGGGTGCCACTTCGCGCCGCGCTGTCCGCACCGCATGCCGCGCTGCACCGAAGGAGTGATTCCGCTTTACAAGCTCGACGGCGGCGTCTCCGTGCGCTGCGTGCTCTACGACCTCGCCGCAGCCGTGGAGGCAGACCACAGGGAAGAGAGGGCAACGGGCCTGTGAGCGAAGGGATGAATTTCGATTTAAGGCCGGGTGCCGCGAGCGTGCCCGAGCGCGAAGCGAGCGCCTCTCGTCCCGCCGACGTAAATCACGCGGAGGAATTGGTGCGCGTGCGCGCTCTCGTCAAGCATTTTCCCGTCGAGGGAAGCGACGACGTGGTGCGAGCCGTGGACGGCGTGACCTTCGAGATTCTTCGCGGCGAGACTCTGGGGCTCGTGGGCGAATCCGGCTGCGGCAAGTCCACGGTCGGCCGCTGCCTACTGAGGCTCATTGAGCCTACGAGCGGGGAAGTGAAGTTCGAGGGGCGCGACGTGATTGCCACGAGCCAACGGGAGCTTCGTGCGCTCAGGCGCGAGATGCAGATTATCTTTCAAGACCCTTACGCGAGTCTCAACCCGCGCGTGAAGGTGCGAGACATCATAGCCGAGCCGCTCGTCATTCACGGCATAGGCAATCGAGAAGAGAGGCGTCAGCGTGTGGCGGAGCTTCTGAGGCGAGTCGGGCTCGACCCGGACTACATGAACCGCTACCCGCACGAGTTCTCCGGCGGGCAGCGCCAGCGCATAGGCATCGCACGAGCGCTGGCCCTGAACCCGAAGCTGATTGTCGCGGACGAGCCCGTCTCGGCGCTGGACGTTTCCGTGCAGGCGCAGGTCGTCAACCTCCTTCAGGATTTACAGCGTGAGCTTGGGCTCACGTATCTCTTCATCTCGCACGGGCTGGCCGTGGTAGAGCACATTTCTACCAGAGTGGCAGTGATGTACCTGGGCCGCATAGTCGAGGTTTCGAGTGCCGCAGAGCTTTATTCCCAGCCGCTTCACCCGTACACGCAGGCGCTGCTTTCGGCCATCCCCATCCCTGACCCGCGCCGCAAGCGGGAGCGCATAGTCTTGCAGGGCGACGTGCCGACGCCTATCAATCCGCCTTCGGGCTGTCGCTTCCGCACGCGCTGCCCTGCGGCCATCCCGGAGTGCGCGCAGATTGACCCCGACCTGCGTGAAATCTCGCCCGGCCACACGGTCGCCTGCATAAGAGTGCCGGGCTGGGCCGAGGCTCCGACGGCGGCTTAAATAACTCACGATTGCTTGAAACATCTGCCGCCCGGCTTGCGTAACAAGGTGCGCGCACTTTTGAGATATTGATTTACGCGCCCGTCCCGAAAAGCTAAAATCAGTGCCCGCCGCTCTTTGGGATTAAACGCCTGGAGGAAAAACATGAGTGAACAGAATAGCCCCGGCTTCGAGCAGGAAGCGGAAGGCTTCGTAGCGCCTCCGCCTCCGCCATTTCCGCCGCAGTCGGAGAAACTCGACGGCCCGCAACTGTCTACGGCAGAGACCTTGACCGGCATCTTCTTTGACCCGGCGCGTGTCTTCGAGTCCTTTCGCCCGCGACCGCGCTTTCTGGTAGCGGCCATCATCATCACCCTGTTGACCGTTCTCTTCAGCGTCGCGTTCTTTCAGCGCGTAGGCTACGAGAACATCATGCGCTCAGCCATAGAGAACAACCCGCGCGCAGACCAGATGACGGAAGAGCAGAAGGACAAGATGATGGACATGTACCGCAATCCCATCGTCAAAGCCTTCACCTACGTTTCGCCAATCTTCGGCATGGCAGTCTTCCTCGCGGCGGGCGCTGGCATTTACCTACTGGGCGTGATGGCCATGGGGAAGTCCACCACCTATTCGCGCACGCTCTCGGTCTGGACGTACTCGTCGTTCCCGCCCTTCGTGCTGTCTATGCTGGCCAACTTCGTGCTGCTGATGTTGAAGTCGCCCGAAGACATGGACATGGCGCAGATGGGGCGCGGGCTTGTTCACGCCAACCTGAGCTTTCTGGTGGACTCGAAGGCCAGCCCCGTGCTTGCGACTCTTCTAGCAGCCTTTGATGTCTTCAAATTCTACGGGCTGTTCCTGGCCTCGCTAGGCTTGCAGAAGGTCGCAAAGCTCAAGTCCGGCGCGGCCTGGACCATAGTCCTTGCCATCTGGCTCATAGGCACCGTCATAGCCATCGCCTGGTCGCTCATCACAGGCAATCCTATGGGATAAGAAAAAGTCTCAGCTCCGTGAGAGGCAGAATAACAGTAGCCCCGCAGGGGCGATATATTAGTAGCCCACGGCGCTAGCCGTGGGAACAAGCAACGAAGAATCAAGAAGCCCCGAGAGGGGCGACATAAGGAATGTTTTATGTCGCCCCTCTCGGGGCTCATCTTCTTTTACAACGTGTGTCCCATGACTTACGTCATGGGCTACTGTTATTCCGCCCCTTTCAGGGGCTATTAATCTTTGCTTTTGTCTTACTCGTACCTGAGAGCTTCAATGGGGTCTAGGCGGGCGGCTTTCCAGGCGGGCCAGAGGCCGAAGATAAGGCCTATGCCGACGCTTGCGACGAAACCGCCGACGGGTGCCCAGAGCGGGACGTAAGAGGGAATGAAGAGGCGTATGAGAAGGGTCGCAAGCCACCCCAGCCCCAGACCTATCAGCCCTCCCATGCCCGTCAGCGTCATGGCCTCAATCAGAAACTGCATCATGATGTCGGCGCGGCGAGCGCCTATGGCCTTGCGAATCCCAATCTCTCGCGTCCTCTCTGTCACAGACACGAGCATGATGTTCATCACGCCTATGCCGCCGACCATGAGCCCCACGGAAGAGATGACGACCATCGCTATGGCTACGCCGGCCGTGATGGCGCGGAAGTTGGTAAGCAGCGCGTCTGCCGTCTGAAGGCCGAAGTTGTTGGGCTTGCCGAAGGCCACCTGTCTCCTGACGCGCAGCAGGTCTGTAATCTGATCCTGCGCCTCCTGCATCTGCCCCATGCGGCCCACGGCCAGTATGTAGATGTCGTCCTCGTTCGGCTTCAGCTTGCGCGCGACGTTGAAGGGAACGTAGATGACGTTGTTCTGGTCGTCGCTTCCTCCGCCGCTCAGGAACTGCTCGCGCTTTTGAAGCAGGCCCACCACGCGAAACTCGCGCCCGCCAATGTCCAGAGTGCTGCCGACAGGCGACTGGAAGGGGAAGAAGTCGTCCGCGACCTTAGAGCCTATGACGCAGACCTCCTGATTCGTGTCGTTCTCGAACTGCGAGAAGAAGCGGCCTTCGGCTACGACCTGAACGCCCGCTCGCTCGAAGTCCGGCAGCGTTCCCTGCAAGGCCACCGCCGCGCTAGTCTTCCCCTCGCGCGAGACCAGAACCTTCTGGCCGAAAAAGTTGTTGGTGATGTCCAGAAAGGGAACCGATATCTCGACGGCGGGCAGGCTCGATATAGCTATGGCGTCGTCGTAGGTCAGCTCCTTTCTCATGCGCTCTTCGCGCGAGAGGCGGCCTACGCGTATGCCTGGGTCGAACTTGGTGATGTAGATTGAGCGCGTGCCGAAGGACTCTATCTCGCGCTTCACGGATTCGTCTATGCCGCTGATGATGGAGGCAATCGCCATCACGGTCAGCACGCCTATGACCACGCCCACCACCGTCAGCAGCGAGCGCAGCTTATTGGCGCGCAAAGTGTCGAGCGCCATCTTCAGATTCTCATAAACGTCTCCGCGAAGAAGCCTCATAACGATTTCAGTCCGCTCTCAATGCCTCAATCGGGTCGAGCCTCGCGGCCTTCCACGCCGGGAAGATGCCGGAAAGCACGCCTATCGTGGCGCTGATGGTGACGGCGACTATGACGGCCGCGATTGACAGGTAGGTCGGGAAGAAGACGGCTGTCAAAATGCGGCCCACGAGCCATGCGATGGTCACGCCGACCGCTCCGCCTATGGCCGAGAGAGTTATCGCCTCGACCAAAAACTGCTTGAGAATGTCCACGCGACGCGCGCCGAGCGACTTGCGAATGCCAATCTCCTTGGTGCGCTCTGTGACGGAGACCAGCATGATGTTCATGATGACTATGCCGCCCACGACGAGCGCGATTCCCGGCACGGCAATCGCCACAATCGAGACTGTTCCGAAGATGCGGTCGCGTATGCCTGTGATGGCGTCCGGCGTGACTATCCCGAAGTTGTCCTTCTCGCCCGGGTCAAGCTTGCGGCGCGTGCGCATCAGGAAGCGCGCCTCTTCCACCGCGTCGTTAAAGGTGTCGTCCGTCTTCGACGTGGCCTGAAAAGAGAGCATGCGGTTGCGCGTGAAGCCGCCGAAGTTGTTGCCGTAGGTCTTCAGAGGCAGCCGCACGAAGTTGTCCTGCGGCATCCCGAAGACGGTGCCCTTGACGGTCGCAACGCCTATCACTCTATAAGGGATGCCGGAGATGGTTATCTCCTGACCGAGCGGGCTCCCGCCCGGAAAGAGCTTGCTGGCCACGTCCGCGCCTATGTAAGCCACGCGTGCCGCTGAGTCGTTCTCCGTCTCCGTGAAGTATCGCCCGTCGGCTATGTCTATGTTCTCTATGTCGGCTATGTTTGGGGTCGTGCCGCTCACAGGAACTTCGTCCAGCAGCTCAGACCCTCGCTTGACCTGTGAGCGCGTGCCGCCAGCCTTAACGCCTATCCTGTCAATCAACGTGGCTCTGGCCCTCAAGTACTCATAGTCCTCAAGCGTCAGCTCCTTGTTGCGGCGCTGCGCGGCGTTGATGGTGTCTATGTCTTTGAAATCCTCGAAGCCGAAGCGCTGGATGGTGAAGGACTTTGAGCCTATGCCCGCAATCTTCTCGTCTATGTAGGTGTTAAAGCCCTGTATGAGAGAGACCACGACGACCACGGCCGTCACTCCTATAATCATGCCCAGAAGGGTCAGCGCCGAGCGCAGCCTGTGCGCCCAGATGGCCGCAATAGCAAGTTTTAGGGTCTCTATGAATCTCACTGCTAGCTTCTACGCACGGTGGGGGAGTTTGGTTACAGGAACAATTATGATGCATTGAGGATACACCACGTGGGCTGTTATTTTTGTGCCGATTCTGTAGAGGTTTACACACAGGTCAGTACCGCCTGCGGTAGCGGGCGGGTTATA
>DATELK010000156.1:0-8904 GCA_035276685.1 Pyrinomonadaceae bacterium
ATCTTAAGCATTACAACTCAATCCAAAACCAAAACAGGTCAGTACCGCCTGCGGTAGCGGGCGGGTTTTACTTAAGCTTGAGACCCGCCCGCTACCGCAGGCGGTACTGACCTGCTCTTCCAAAAAGAGAGCTGCCAGCGGCCACTTTAGACGCAAATCCCGGCATATTAGATGCAGAAGAAACTGAATCAATGCATCAATTTCTTCTGCCTTTTACTACCATCTGTCCCAAATCAAGGAAGCCGGGGACGACGTAGAGGGCGCAGGCCGCGCCGAAGATTGCGCCCGTAGCGAAGCGTGAAAAGTGCGTGTTCTCCCAGATGCCGAAAAATCCGAGCGCGAAATCCACGGCGATGGGTACGCAGGCCACCAGAAGCCACAGGCGCGCGGGCGAATCCATCCTCTTTAGGGAACGGAACACCGGATAAAAGAGGACGCTCGCGGCGAAGCCGGAATAAATCCCCGTGCAGCGCGAGCAGACGCCCAGCTGGTGTCCTTCAAGATGAAAGGAGCGCTCGGGTATCTGGTGACAAAGGAAGCTGAAGGCCCTGTAGATAAGGCTGGCCGGTTCAGAGTACCCGTGGGCCAGAAGAACTGGCGCGGCCAGGACGAGCGCGAGAATCAGCAGCGACAGCGCCACGAGCAGGCCCCAGACGACGCGGGCCGAGCGCGACGCCCCTTGCGGCGCGCACTGCGGGACATATTCGCTGCTGGCCGGTGCGTACATCTTAAAACCTAATCACAGCGTCGGGGCCGCCCTCTACGTGAACCGTGTCCACGAAGCGTATGTGCTTCGACTCCGTAGTCATGACGAGCGAGTGCGTTCTTTTGCCGGAGCCGAAGAAGCGCACGCCCCTCAGGAGCGCGCCGTCCGTGACGCCCGTCGCGGCGAAGATAATCTTCTTGCCCGGCGCAAGGTCGTCCGTGTCGTAGACTTTGTCGGGGTCGTTGATGCCCATCTCACCTAGGCGCGCTATGACCTCCTGCTGCTCAGGCACTTTATCTTTATCAACTCCCAGCCGCTCTGGGTCAAAGACCAGCTTGGCCTGAATCTCGCCGTTCAAGCATTTCATGGCCGCCGCCGTAATGACGCCTTCGGGCGCTCCGCCGATTCCCATCAGCGCGTGAATGTTGGTGCCCGCCACGGCGGCGGAGATTCCGGCGGAAAGGTCTCCGTCGGAAATTAGTCGTATGCGCGCCCCGGCTTCGCGCACTTCGTTGATGAGCTTTTTGTGGCGCGAGCGGTCAAGCACTATGACGGTCAGGTCTTCTATGTCCCGCCCCAGTCGGCGAGCTATGTTCTTCAGGTTGTCTCGCACGGGCGCGTCTATGTCTATGGCTCCGCGCGAAGAGGGGCCCACGACAATCTTGTCCATGTAAATGTCGGGCGCGTTCAGGAGCCCGCCGCGCTCGGCTGCGGCCAGCACCGCGATAGCGTTGTTGGCTCCGAGCGCGCAGAGGTTCGTGCCTTCGAGCGGGTCAACGGCTATGTCAACTTCCGGGAACTCCGCGCGCAGGTCGTCACTTGCGCCGCGTCCCCCAAGCTCTTCGTCTATGTAGAGCATGGGCGCTTCGTCGCGCTCGCCTTCGCCTATCACTATGCGGCCGCGCATGGGAACGGTGTCCATCACCTCTCGCATAGCTTCGACGGCCACCTGGTCGGAGTACTTGCGGTCGCCCTGTCCCATAGTCCGCGCGGCGGCGATGGCCGCTGCCTCGCACACGCGCAGGAAATCCAGCGAAAGCTCGCGCTCGGTCTTCAGCTCATATCCCATACTCTTCTCTTTGTCTCCTGAATTTTAAGATTCGAGCCGCTTGAAAGTACAAAAGAAATGCGCCCGTATAGTAGCAGAGCGGAAGAAAGAAGTTAACAGGGATGGACAGGATGTGCAGGATAAAGAATAAATGCTTTCTCTTTTATCCTGTCTATCCTGTCCATCCCTGCTAATTTTCCTCTTAATCAGCCGCGACAGACCTGAGTGATTCCGAACTCTTCCAGGGCGGCAGCGTCTTGCGCGCTGGCTTCTCGGACTTGAGGCCGAGCGCCCAGTCCGCCTGCATCAGCGTGTGTATGTCGCGCGTGCCTTCGTAGATGACAGCCGCCTTGCAGTTTCTCAAGTAGCGCTCGACCGGGTAGTCGTTCGAGTAGCCGTTCGCGCCGTGAACCTCTATGGCCATGGAAGCGGCCTTCTCGCTTCTGACGGTCGCCTGCCACTTGGCGAGACTCGTCGCACGCCCGTTCGCGAGCCCCATGTTCTTCAAGTACCCCGCGCGCAGGCACAGCAGGTGACACATCTGATAGTCTGCTTCCATCTCCGCTATCTTCTGCTTGACCAACTGGTGATTGGCTATCTTCGTGCCGAAGGTCTCGCGCTCAAGCGCGTAGGCTACGCTGGCGTCGCGCGAGGCGCGTATGACTCCGGTCGCTCCCGCCGCCACGGTGTAGCGCCCCTGCTCAAGCGCGAACATGGCAATCTTGAATCCCTCGCCCTCTTCCCCGACCATGTTCGCGTGCGGCACTCTCACGTCCTGCAAAGAGAAGTAGCCGGTGTTGCCCGCGCGTATGCCGAGCTTGCCGTGAATCGTGCCGGAGGTGAATCCGGGCATGGAGCGCTCGACTATGAAGCAGGACATGCCCGTGTGGTCGCGCTTGCGACGCTTCTCCTCGTCCGTCCAGCAGAAGAAGAGAAAGTTGTCGGCGAGGTCTGCGAGACTTATCCACATCTTCTCGCCGTTCAAGACCCACTCGTCGCCCTCGCGTCGCGCCGTGGAGCGCGTGCCGACCACATCAGAGCCAGCGCCCGGCTCTGTCAAACCGTAGGTAGCAATCTTTTCGCCCTTGGCCTGCGGGACAAGGTACTTCTGCTTCTGCTCCTCCGTGCCCCAGGTGTAAAGCGTCAGGGAGTTAAGGCCCGTATGCACGCTCATGATGACGCGCAGGGAGGTGTCCACGGCCTCAAGCTCTTCGCAGACCAGCCCGAGCGCTATGTAATCAAAGCCAGCGCCGCCGTACTCTTCGGGGATGCAGACGCCCAGTATGTTCAGCTCCGCCATCTTGTCCAGGATGGTGCGGTCGAACTGCTGCTTTTCGTCCAGCTCTTTAATGCGGGGGGCAACTTCCTTGAGCGCGAAATCGCGCACCGTCTGTCTAATAGCCTTGTGGTCTTCTGTCAGTTCAAAATCAATCATACTTTCAGTCTTCCTTAAGTTGGGGAATCATTTGAAGCGGAACGCGCCTGGAGCCAGAGGTCGCGGCACTTTCCGCTTCATGCACTTATATAGCGTCTTGCGAGGGACTTTTCAGAACCGGGTATCTTACCTTACGCGCGCATCGTCTGGCAAAAGCATCGGAAGGCAGACTTCATTCGCTCTCATCTTCTTCAATCAGCTTTCGCGCGGCCTCTCTCGCCTCTTCCAGATTGCGGACGCGACCTTCCAGCTGCATCTCGTAAACGGCGCGCACAAGCTCGCCCATGCGTGGGCCGGGCTTCATTCCCATCTCAAGCAGGTGGCGGCCCATGAGGAAGGGCTCGGGCGGCTTTAGCTCCACCTCAAGCTCCCTGGCGCGGCTTATGAACCAGTCCTGAGCATCGGCCGTGAACCAGCGCTCCTTTGGAACCCACGGCGCGTTGCGCCCGAGTGAATCGGCCTTCGCCACGCGATACAGCAGGTCAAGCTCGCAGCGCCGCGCAAGACGGCGAAAGGCCCCGTCGCTTATCTCGTCCCTGAGGCGATAGAACTCTCCCGGCTTAAGATGGTCGCGCACCAGCGCAATCACCTGCGCCCGCACGTCGTATCCTTCGAGCGTGTAGATTCCCAGCCGCTCAAGGAAGCTCTCGGTAGGCCGCGCCCCGGCCTCTTCATGGCCGCGCGAGCGTATGCGCCCCTCTATGAAAGCGGTCGTCGCGGGCTTTCCGAAATCATGACAGAGCGCCGCCAGCATCACCGTCACCTGCTTAGGATAAGAGAGGTCGTCAACCTGCTCACGCGCCCTATCAACCGTCAGCAAGGTATGCACGTCACAATCGCCCTCAGGATGCCAAGCATATTCTTGTGGGACGCCGACGAGCGCTTTCATCTCGGGGAAGAGTTGGTCGACGACGCCCAGGTCGTAGAGCCACTTGAGGCCTATGGAGGGCTGGCGTGCGCGAAGCAGCAGCTTTTCCATCTCTCCCCAGATGCGCTCACGCGGCAGGTCAGTCAGGTCAATCGTGCGGCAAAGCTCTACCGTCTCGGGCTCTATCGTGAACTCGAAGCGCGCGGCGAACTGCGCTGCGCGGAGCACCCGCAGAGAGTCTTCGGCGAAAGTCTTACTTGAGACGGCGCGCAGGGTCTTCCTCTCAATGTCTCCGCGCCCGTCGAAGGGGTCTATGACTTCGCCGGTCAGGGGGTCTTGAAGGATGGCGTTGATGGTGAAGTCGCGCCGGATGGTGGCGTCTTCAATCGTCATGAAGGGGTCGCCTTCGACTACGAAGCCGCGATGGCCGCGCCCCGTTTTACGCTCGCGTCGCGGCAGAGAGACATCAAGATGATGGCCCAGCTTGTAGACCGTGAAGGCTTCGCCCACAACGTTGACAGAGCCGAACGTCTCAAGCAAAGCGCGCAGCGCTTGAGGCTCCACACCGTAGACCTCAACGTCCCAGTCCTTGGGCTCAACGCCCATCAGCCAGTCGCGCACGCAGCCTCCGACCAGCAGCGCCCGCCCGCCCGCCGTCCTCACGGCGCGAGCAAGGCGAAGAATTTTCTCAGGGACGTGGGGATTCATGCGTAAAGAAAAGTGAAGGAAAGAAGTGAATAGTAAATAGAAAGAAGCTTCCGGTCTATCTACTGTTCATCATCCACTTCTTCTTCATCTTCATACGGCTCGTCATAGTCATCGTCATGGCTGTCAATCACGACCTGAACGCCGCGCGTGGAGGGCAGGCAGCTTAGAACCTGTGCGCGCTCTATGCGAGTCATGTCCGTGCGCGCCGTGTGCCAGAGCTTGACCCAGAAGGTGCGCGTCGCGCCGTGCACGGCGAAGGTGGAGCCGTCCAGCATCACTGGCACAGGCTCGGCCAGGGTTCCGGCGCGAAGCGCTTCCAGCAATTCCGGTACGTACGGCTTGAACTTGTCGAACTGAACCAGCACGGCCGCGTCCTCAATCTCCGCGGGAGGCAATTCCACAGGCCCATCCGATTCCAGCAGGAGCCTCGTTTCAGTCTGCTCGTTTCTCTTTTTTACTATCGGCATAAGAGTTTGTAGAAGAAGATTCTAACAGGGATGGACAGGATAAGCAGGATAAAAGAGAAAGTATTGCTTCTTCTTCATCCTGTTCATCCTGTCTATCCCTGTTAATTTATTTACTCGCCGCTAGACAACTGCTCGGCCCTGACCGCTGCCAGCCTACGCAACAGATGCTCTTGAAGGTCTGCGACCTTGACGCGCTCCTGTTCCCAGGTGTCGCGGTCGCGGACTGTGACGGCTTCGTCTTCCAGCGACTGGTGGTCTACGGTGACGCAGTAGGGCGTGCCTATCTCGTCCTGTCGCGCGTAGAGCTTACCTATGCCGCCCGTGTCGTCGTAGACAGCGCGCAGCACAGGCTGAAGCGAGCGCTTGATGGCCTTCGCCATGCCTACAATCTCGGGCTTGTTGCGGGCCAGAGGAAGTATCGCCGCCTTAATCGGCGCAAGCTCAGGATTGAGCCTGAGCACGACGCGCTTTTCGCCCTTGTCGTTCGTCTTCTCCGTGTAGGCGTCCATCAGGAATGCCAGCATGGCGCGATTCACACCGGCAGAAGGCTCTATGACGTGCGGGTAAAAGCGCTTCTTCTCGGCTTCGTCAAAGTAAGAGAGGTCTTCCGTCGAGTCCGGGTTGACGCGCTTGCCCTCTTCCGTCTCTGGATTCTTCGAGTGCGACTTGAGGTCGAAGTCCGTGCGATAGGCTATGCCCATAAGCTCTTCCCACTGCCGCTCTTCTTCGGCGCGCTCGGGGAAGAAGCGATACATGATGTCCACCGTGCGGCGGGAGTAGTGAGCAAGCTCTTCGCCTGTGACTTCGTGCAGGTGCAGGTTCTCGCGGCTGATGCCCAGCCCTGTGTACCAGTCAAGGTACTGCTCCACCCAGTAGTCAACCAGCTTGAAATGCTCGTCGTCGGGCCTGACGAAATACTCAAGCTCCATCTGCTCGAACTCGCGCGTTCGCAGGATGAAGTTGCCCGGCGTTATCTCGTTGCGGAAGGCCTTGCCAATCTGCGCTATGCCGAAGGGCAGCTTCCGTCTCATGGTCTGCTGTACGTTGAGAAAGTTTATGAAGATGCCCTGCGCGGTCTCTGGCCTTAGATAAGCCAGAGCCGTCGGGTCGTCCTCTTCCGCGGCTGCGCCCAGGGTTGTGCGGAGCATGGTATTGAACTGTCGGGGCGGAGTCAGGTTTGTCTCGCCGCAGTTAGGGCACTTGATGAGCCGCTTTTCAATCGCTTCATGCACGGAAGATACGCCCGCCGGAAGCTCAAGCTTGTCCGCGCGTATGCGCTCCTTGCACTCGCGGCAGTCAACCAAGAGGTCGTGGAAGGTCGCCTCGTGGCCGGAGTATTTCCAGACCAGCCGGTTCAGTATGATGGATGAATCAACGCCTTCTATGTCCTCGCGGTTGTAGACCAGCCAGCGCCACCATGACTGCTTGACGTTGTTCGCAAGCTCCACGCCAAGCGGGCCGTAGTCCCAGGCGGAGCCGAGCCCGCCGTAAATCTCGGATGAAGGGAAAACAAAGCCGCGCCTCTTGGCAAGGCTCACGATTGTCTCTATATTCGGTGCTGACACGCTTCCCGTCCTTTATCTCGCGTCCTTTACGAAAAGGCTAATGGTAACATCTGAAACGCCGAAAATAAAAAGAGGAGCGCCGCACGGTGGGACGCCCCTCTTTTCCTAAAAGCTTCCTTGTCTTGCCTGAGCCTGACTCTCTTACTTAGACGGCGCGGGTGTGGTGACGTTGATGTCGGTCTTGTTGCCGCCTCCGCCCAACAGACGCCCGCCGAACATGTAGAGCAGTATCAAGACGACAATCACGAAGATAGCGACAACGGCGACTACTCCGGCGCTGCCGCCTCCGCCTCCATTATCATCAGCCATAAACGAAAGCCTCCTTCAACAGTCTCAAAGTGGAAATGCTCAAGGGGGAACAAAAAAGTGATGAGCACTGAGAGAAGAGATTCTAGTCTTTTACTCAGTACTCATCACTTAGTACTCATAACTGTCTTTTATCTTCTGCGGCTACGGCGCGAGCGGCGCGGAGCAGTGGTTCCAGGGCCGGGCCGTGCCTCGCTCGGAGAGACGGTCGGGCTGGGCTGCGGCGCTGGCGCTCCCTGCGGCACTATCCACATCTCGTAGGTGTCCGCGTCGCGGTATCCGCCGTTGACAATCGTCAGGCGTGACGAGTCGAGGCCGCGCTGCTGCGTCAGATAGGAGCGTGCGCGCTCGGAGAGTCGCTCGGCCTGTCCGGCGCGGCTCGTTCTACCGCTATAGGTGATGATGTAAGCCTGCGCGTCAGGGTTATTCTGCAACTCTATAGCCAGATTATCCATGCGCGCCTTGTCGTCGTCGTAAGCTATCGACGGGAACTCGTCGAACTTGCGAGCCACGACGGGCGGCGGAGTGCTGCCGATGACGTTCGTCACGGCCTGGGCCGTCTGGCGGCAGGTGGCTTCGCCCGAGCCGTCGTCAACCACAAGGATGGCCGTCACGTTCTGCTTGCTTAAGCCGGTGGTGTCGACGGTGATGGTCGGAGTGCCTGCGCCGCTGATGATGCGCGCCGAAGGCGGGCTTACAGTCCATGTGTAGTTCAGGGCCGAGCTGCCCGAATAAGAGACGTCACTTGCGAACGTGATGGTGTCGCCTTCGCTCACGGATGAAGGCGCGGAGACGTTCACAGGATACGGGCACGGTAGAGCAGGAGCCACGACGGCACGCGCCCTGTAATTAAGCGCTATGCAGTTCTGTCGTCCGGCCACCACGTTAAACTCTCGCACCCATCGGTTGCCGTTCGGGAAGACTATCTCGACCGTGTGCGGCCCCGGCGGAAGGTCAAGAAGACGAGCCTGTGTAGTGGTCTCGCCAGCAGGCTTGCCGTCAATCAGAAGCGGGTAGCCGCCCGGGGTCGTGGAGACGTTGATGCGTCCGTAAGCAGGCTTCTTATCGGCCCGAGCTTCCGCGACATTCATCGCAAAGCAGAGCGAGAGAATGAAGAGCGTCGAGAAAGAGATTTTCGTTACAAGAAGAGCGCGTCTGCGAGAGGTCTTCATTTCACTCATGATGTCAGCCCTCCGTCATTGCTTCCGAGTCGGTTTCCTTGGCTGTGCGCGAGAAGCGGCGACGTGCGCCTGCGCCCAGAGCCGCCAGTCCAGTGCCCAGCAGGAGAAGCGAAGCGGGCTCAGGAACAGCCGGGCACGTACCCAGACATTCGCAGGTGGTGCACACCGGCTCGCAAGGCGGATTTTCGCAGTCGGTATCCGAGCAGATGCCTGTCAGGCAGATGCCCGGCGGAATCAATGCCAGCAGCGGCCACTTGGGCCAGCCGCCGCCCGGAATCGATATCTCGCCGCAATCGCAGACCGTGCCTTCTATGTCGCCCTCTTCTATGACCTCCTGCGCGCCAGCCCCTTCCTGAGGCGTGGCACCGTTTGCCAGAAGCGAAGAGTCCTGTGTAGAAGAGGTGGACGACTGTGTGCCGCCCTGCTGTGGCTGCTGCGTCACGGTGCGCAGGCGCAGGTCCTGGCTCTGCCCGGTTTGCATGTTCTGTACGACCTGCACTGCGTCTCCGAAGACCACGGGGCCTGCCTGCGCCGTCGGCACTGCGGCGACAAACAAAAGACCGAGCATCAGAGCAAAATGGCGGAAGGCTCGATTCTGCATCGTAAGGCGCTCCTTACTA
>DATELK010000157.1:0-55749 GCA_035276685.1 Pyrinomonadaceae bacterium
AGACGCGCGCTGGAGCCAGAGACTACCAGCACGCGCTCGTGAAAGCCTGCTCCGACCGTATCGACCGCGACGACGTAAGCGCTGGTGTCCGAGCCGTCCAGATTGACGGGGCGCACGATGAGCAGCTTCTTGCCCATCAAACGCTCGTCCTTCTGGGTCGAGACGACAGTGCCCAGGATGCGCGCAATAATCATATTTTAGCTGTTGCTTCCTATCGGGAGCGCGTCGTCTACGCTGCCGTGCGGGCGAGGGATGACGTGCACGCTGACAAGCTCGCCTACGCGGCGCGCGGCTGCGGCTCCGGCGTCGGTCGCGGCCTTCACAGCCGCCACGTCGCCGCGCACAATCGCCGTCACAAAACCCGCGCCAATCTTTTCATAGCCGACGAGCGTGACGTTCGCGGCCTTCACCATAGCGTCCGCCGCCTCTATCATCGCCACCAATCCCTTTGTCTCAACCATTCCGAGTGCTTCCTGTGGCATCTATATGCTCCTTAAATAGAATTGATTCATTGACTCACATCTTCATCGAATCAATGATTAAATCTTTCCGAGTTGTGTCGCCTGACTGAGTAACTCTACCAGTTCGTCGCGCGTTAGAGAAATCTTGCCCGCGCCGTTCGTGTGGGCGGCAGGGCTTCCGTTCTGCACTGTGCGCTCGCCCGTGGGGCAGACTATCTGCGTCTCGTGCAGGTAGCCGCAAGACTGGCAACGAGCGCCCGCGTCCAAGTAACCCGCCTGCTCTCGCACGTTGATGAGCTTTTCGATGGCGGCGGCGGGTAGATTCTTAGAGCCTCCTAGCAGTCGAGAGAGAATAGCGATGCGCGCCGTGTGCTCAAGAGTCTCAAGCCTGTCGAACGCCTGCCAGAGGTCAGCGCCGTAGGCTACGGCCCCGTGATTCGCCATCAGAAGCGCGTTGTGTCGCGCGACGAGCGGGCGCATGGCTTCCGTCAGCTCATCCGTCGAAGGCGTGCCGTAATCCGCCAGCGGCACACACCCGAGCGTCAGAATAACTTCCGAGAGAATCGGCTGGTCTATGGGAAGCCCCGCGACGGCGAAGGCAGTCCCGTGCGGCGGGTGCGCGTGACAGACCGCTCGCACGTCTTCGCGCTCACGATAAATCAGAAGATGCATCGCAAGCTCGGATGAAGGTCGGCGGTCTGTCAGAGGCTTTCCTTCTATGTCCGTGACGGCGAGAGAGTCTTCCGTCATGCGCCCCTTGCACATCTGCGTGGGCGTGGCGACTATTCTGCCGTCATCAAGACGCACGCTCACGTTGCCGTCCGAAGAGACAACGTAAGAGCGCTCGTACATGAGTTGGCCGACGCGCACTATCTCGCGCCGTGCCGTCTGCTCGTCCATCAAGTAGGTCTGTCAGTAACCTTTCAATCAATGTTGAAGGAGTACGTTATCGTCTTCACTTCGTCCACGGGAGAGCCGTCGCGCGTGGCCGGATTGAAACGAATCTGTCGCGCGGCCCGCACGGCCTCGTCAGTCAGCCCGTAGGGCAGGCGCGTCAACGGCTCAACAGTCGAGACCGTGCCGTCCGCCGCGAGCGTGACGCGCACGGTGACATCGCCTTCCGTGTAATTCTTCCGCGCCGTGGTCGTGTACGTAGGCTTAGGCTGGTAGTAAATCTCGGCCGAGCGAATCGTGGTCGAATAGCTGCTGCTGGAATAGGCGCTGCTGCTTCGGCGGCGCGAGCTGCATCCACGGCCGCTCCCGTATGCTATGTCGCGCGTGCCGTAAGCGCTCTCCAGCCGGAAAGTGCCCGCCGTGCCCTGCCGTGCGGCGCGGAAGAGGTTGAAGAAGCTGCCTAAGGCTATGCCAATGATAAGCGTCAGGGTAAAGGGCAAAATTCTCTTGAGAAAGCAAGACATGACTTCTGTACTCCTTAAATTATTCCTACAGTTCGTGCTCTTCCTGCTGCCGCTTCTCCTCGAAGGAGTGAACGGAGCGAGGGTTAGTGATACATGACACCTGCGGGCGCGCCAGAAAATAGGAGAGGCTTTCGAGCGCAATCGTCAGGTCTACGTTTTTTACTTTCACGCCGAGCCGCGCGTGCAGGCGCACGGGAGCGAAATTGAGTACGGCCTTGATGCCTGTGGCCATCACCTGATTCAGTACGCGCTGTGCTACGCGGGCAGGCACGGCTATGACGGCCACGTCAATCGCTTCGTCTTTAACCACGCGCGCTATTCTTTTCACATCATGCACCATAACACAGGCGCGGCCCACCTGCTTTCCGATTTTCTCACGGTCGTTGTCAAAGAGCGCCACGACCGTAAAGTTCGAGTTGGTGAAGCCGTTGTAGTTGGCGAGCGCCGTGCCTAGGTTGCCGACGCCTATGATGCCTACGCGGTGCGCGTTGTCGAGGCCCAGGATTTTCGTGATGTGATCGCGCAAATCTTCCACGAGGTAGCCCACGCCGCGCACGCCGAACTCGCCGAAGTAGGCCAAATCTTTTCTAATCTGCGCCGAGTTAAGGTTGAACTGGTCTGCCAGCGCCTGCGACGAGATGGTCTTGATGCCTGCGGCTGCCAGCAGGTTCAGACAACGCAGGTAAACGCTGAGCCGGTTCGTCGTCAACTCTGAGATTTTTTCCGATTTCATCCGAGAAGCCCCGCTTCGACTCATAGTATAGCGCCAACCCTCGCCAGAGTGGTAGGGCATGAGAAAAGGAATTAACAGGATGGACAGAGATTGTCAGGATAAAGAATAAATGCTTTCTCTTTTATCCTGCTTATCCTGTCCATCCTGTTTGAATCCCCGGTTGCTGAACTTCGGCTCTATAAACTACAATCCATGATTGAAAGATGACGAAGTCGCTCCCGAAATTCTCTGCTTCGGATAAGACTCTACTTAACACAGGAAATGATTGCACACTTATCAGGGAATCTGCTTTCTAAACAGACCAATACTGTTATTCTGGAAGTCGGCGGGGTGGGCTATGAAGTCACCATTCCGCTCTCTACCTTTTACGATTTGGAAGATGCGGGCGCAAACGTAAAGCTGCACATATACACGCACGTACGCGAGGACACGCTTCAGCTCTTCGGCTTCAAGACCCTTCGCGAGCGAGAGCTTTTCCTGCGGCTCATCTCTGTCAGCGGGGTGGGCCCGCGCCTTGCCATCACCATGATTGGCATCATGAGCGCCGACGAGATAATAGCCTCCATACGCACGAACAATCTGGCGCGGCTCACCTCTATTCCGGGCGTGGGCAAGAAGACTGCCGAGCGATTAGTGATTGAGCTTAGAGACAAGATTGCCGCTCTCTCTTCACCGGCGCTCGAAGAGGAGTTCGCGGCGCGAGACGGCGCGGGCGCTGCCACTTCCGAGGACGCCGTGCGCGAAGATGCGCTTTCGGCTCTCGTCGGTCTGGGCTATCAGAAGGCGGCCGCAGACAAGGCCATCACGTCCGCTCTACAGGAGGGCGGCGACATCTCGGTGGAGCTTCTTCTCAGGCGCAGCCTGCGGCTTCTGGCCAAAGGGTAAAGGAACTGTACCGTTATGACGGACGAGCTTGAACCCGCCAACACGCGCGACGGCGCACCGCTGGATGACGAGCGGCAGTTCGAGCTGTCGCTCAGGCCCACTCGCTTAGCCGAGTACATAGGCCAGCGCCACGCCAAGGAGAACCTGCGCATCTTCATCAAGGCCGCGCTTCAAAGGCGCGAGGCGCTAGACCACGTCCTGCTGACGGGCCCGCCGGGATTGGGCAAGACCACTCTCGCCAACATCGTCGCCAACGAGATGAACGCGGAGCTTCGCACCACGGCCGGGCCGATTATAGAAAAATCGGGCGACCTCGCGGCCATCCTGACGAATCTTCAGGAGGGCGATGTGCTCTTCATAGACGAGATTCACAGGCTGAATCCGGCTATAGAAGAGGTGCTGTATCCGGCGATGGAGGACTATCACCTCGACATCATGATAGGACAGGGGACGGCCGCTCGCTCCATCAAGTTAGAGCTGCCGAAGTTCACTTTAGTCGGCGCTACTACCAGAGCAGGTCTTATCACCGCTCCCTTGCGCGGGCGCTTCGGGATAGTCTTTCATCTTGACTTTTATCCGCACGAAGATTTGGAGATTATCGTCAAGCGCTCCGCAGACATTTTGGGCGTAGAGATTGACGACGGCGGCGCTCGTGAGATAGCGCGCAGGGCGCGAGGCACTCCGCGCATAGTCAACCGGTTGCTGCGCCGCGTGCGAGATTACGCGGAGGTAGATTACGAGGGACACATTACTCACGAGGTAGCGCAGGACGCTCTGAACCGCATGGAGGTTGACACGTTCGGGCTGGACGAGGTTGACCGCAAGCTCCTTTTGACGATTATAGAGAAGTTCGGCGGCGGCCCAGTTGGCCTTGGAACGCTCTCCGCCTCCATTCACGAAGAGAAGGATTCGATAGAAGAGATAATAGAGCCGTACCTGATTCAGATAGGCTTTCTCAACCGCACGCCTCGCGGGCGCATGGCTACACGCCGCGCCTACGAGCACTTCGGCATCAAACTCCCCCCTCAGAAACCCGGACTCTTTGACTGAACGTGACACTTCGAGTTTTCAGGACATGAACTCCGAGCAACGCATGAAAGCCTCTTCTCTCTTGATGACATTGGCGCTCCTTCTCGCGGTCGCACCGATGAGCGCGCAGGCGCAGCAGAAGAAGCGCGCGGGCAAACCCGTCGCTCCTGCAACCGCGCGGGCGATAGACGACAAGGCCGAGGCGCGACGCGCTCAGGCTCTTAATCTGCTCATAGAGACTGCGGACTCTGCACGCGCCTTCAAAGACCTGCTGTACCGCGCGAAGGTTCAGACGCTGGCTGCCGACGCGCTCTGGTCTTATGACGAGGCGCGGGCGCGGCAGATATTCCGGCGCGCTTGGGAGGCCGCATCGGCAGCAGACCGCGACGAACAAAGGGCAGAGGAAGAAGCTGTGGGCGTTTTTTCAAATTCGGATGCTGTGACTTGGACGGCTGCGCGCGACGAGGTCTTATCAAAGGCTGCGGCGCGAGATGCGAAGATGGCCGAAGCCTTCATGCGCGAGATGATTCAGGAGAGAGAAAGAGCCGAGGAGGCTGCGGCTAAACAGCCTGCGCGGCGGACTCCCTGGCGAGAGCCTTCGCCTATGGCCGCGCGGCGGCTGGCGCTCGCCTACGAGCTTCTGGAAAAGAGAGAGTACATGCGCGCGGCTCAGATAGCAGAGCCCGCAATCGCGGAAGGCGTAAGCGGCGACGCCATGGAGTTCATACTCCGCCTGCGCGCATACGTAGGCGAGAACGCAGACCCTTACGGCCTTTATCGCCGTCTGGTGCAAAGGGCTTCTACCAATCCAAACACTGATGCGAACGACCTGCTGCTGCTCTCTTCATACGTGGTCTCGCCGCAGCTGCTGATGGCCGTGGATGAAAAGGGCGGGCTACAGTTTCGCAGCGTCGCCTACGCATCCTCTCCCAGAAATCAGACAGAACCGGTCGCAAGCAAATTTTTCTACGACCTCGCGGTGGCAGTTCTGCTGCGACCGCAGGCCCCTTCACGCGCACGCAACGTGAACCCGGCGCAGGATAGAATCGCGCGCTACGTCACGGTGGGGCGACTCGTCCCCTTCTTCGAGCGCGCGGGCGCGGAATATGCACAGTACGTTCCCGTCATGCGCTCGCAGCTCAATCAGCTCAGCAACGAGCTTGAGGCCGGACGCCGTGACGCTTTGACGGCGCAGTTTGAGCTGACCAGCATGATGGGCAGGAACGCCCGCGACCCGCTCGCGCCTCAGCTTGAGCAGCTGGCACGCGCCAATAGCAGTTATGAGCGCGACCGCATCTCGCTCGGCCTGACGCGCAGGGCCGCTCGTGAAAGGCTGTGGGACAGGGCGCAGCGCGCGGCCTACGGGATAGAGAACGCGGACATGCGACGCGCGGCGCTCTCCTTCATCGTCGTCAGCCAGATTGCGGACATCTCTCGCGCCTACAGGGACGACAAGGAGGACGATTCGGAGTCTGTCGCGCGCTTTGTGCGGCGGGCCGAAGCGCCGCACTTTGCTTCCGCATGGGGCTTGGCGCAGGCCGCAGTCATAGCCGCGCGCAAGAAGGAGAGCCGCGACGAAGTGAGCGCCCTTCTGACGGAGGCACAGTCCTACGCGGAGCGGGCCGACAAGGAGTCTCGCCAGCGCGTAGCCGCTTATGCCGTCATCACGGACGCTGCCTCTCTCGTTAGCGCAGAGCGTGCCTGGGACTTCCTTGCGGAGCTTGTGCGCGCGGCCAACTCCACGCCCGACTACATGGGCGACGAGACGACGCTTCCGACGAGCGCCAACTCGGCCAGCGGCCCGGACATTTCGGAAGAGCTGACGATTGAGTCGGACTCTTTTCGTCTGGACACGATTTTTGCGAAAATGGCTCGAATAGATTTTGATAAAACAGTTGCACAGTCGCAGGCTCTGACGGGCGAGATACCGCGCGCCTACGCGCGCATTGCCACGGCCCGCGCCGCACTTGAGAAAAAATGATGAAGTCCGCAGTGCAGCAGTGATGAATGAAAAGCTTCTTCTAATTCATCATTCTGCACTCTGACTTCTGCACTCTCTTTATGCGTCGTCTTCCTTCCTTTTCGCGTCATTCGTTCGGGGTGCGAAACCGCGCGCCCTGGCGCAGCATTTTGTCTCACACCTTTCACCAGTTTCACGAGAACGACCTGTTCACGTCGGCTGCGGCCATGAGCTACTTCGGGCTGCTGACGCTCTTTCCCGCGCTCCTGTTGATTCTGGTGATGAGCAACCGGCTGACGGCAGGCTCGGCCATGCTGGCGCAGATAATTCAGGTCTATCCCGGCTCTGCCGATTTCCTGCGCGGCACCGTGCGCTCGCTTCAGAACCTGAGCACGGAGATAATCATCAGCTGCGCGATTGTAGTCCTGTGGGCAGGCTCTTGGGTCTTCTCCGTCATAGAGCGCGCTTTGAATCGCATCTGGGGCACAAGCTCGCGCACCTTTCTTCACGGAAGGGCGCTCACCTTAGGGATGATTGGCATAGTGGGACTGCTCCTGTCTTTCTCCGTGCTGGTCACGTCCGTGCTGCTCTTCCTGCAACAGATGGCCGAGCGACTGCCGCAGAGAGTCTTAGACCGAGTGCCTTGGCTCGCAGTCTCGGGCAGCCCCTTCTGGCAGACCATCTTTGCCGTCGTCAGCATCCTCGTCACCATCACGCTCTTCGTCGTCGTCTATCGCTTCATGCCGAACGCGCGCGTCAGCGTGAGAGACGCTCTGCCCGGCGCTGTGGCGGGAGGCCTCATGTGGGAAGCCGCCAAGTACATCTTCGCCTGGAGCCTCCACTATTTTCATTACGACCAGATTTACGGCTCGGTCGGCGCGGTCGTGGCCGTGCTGACCTGGGGATACGTCTCAAGCCTGGTGCTGCTCTTCGGCGCGCAGCTGACAGCCGTCTTCCACCGCGAGCATCCGGCCGAGCCAATCAAAGCATCTGCGGCCGACGCCGCCACCGCGCCCATACCCTAAAAGCAGTTTTCATGCTTATTTCCGATTTCGATTACGAGTTGCCCGAGGAGTTGATTGCGCAGCACCCGCTTGAGAGGCGCGATGCGTCGAGGATGCTTGTCGTGGAGCGCGACGCGCAGAGGTGGCGTGACAGCCTGTTCGCAGAGCTTCCCGCGTACCTGCGCGAGGGCGACCTGCTAGTGGTCAATAACACGCGCGTCTTCCCTGCTCGGCTCCACGGCGTGAGGGAGCCTACGGGCGGGCGCGTTGAGCTTTTTCTGATACGCGAGGTGGGCGCGGATGTCTGGGAGGCTCTGGCGCGTCCTGCGCGAAGGCTTCAGCCCGGCGCTCGCATCTCTTTCCGCGACGCGAGGCTCAGGGCCGAAGTGGTTGAAGCTCTCGATGAAGGCAGACGTATCCTGCGCTTTCACTCGGACGCGCCGCTCGCATCGCTCATTGAAGAGATAGGCGAGACGCCTTTGCCTCCCTACATCAAACGCGACGCGGGCTCTCTTAACTCGGAAGACCGCGAGCGATACCAGACCGTTTACGCCGAACGGCGCGGAGCGATTGCAGCGCCCACGGCGGGCCTGCACTTCACGCCGCAGATTATGGCGGAGGCGCGGGCGCGCGGCGCTTCGATAGCGGAGATAACGCTGCACGTAGGCTACGGCACTTTTGAGCCCGTGCGCGTCGAAGACTTGAGCGAGCATCGCGTCGCGGCCGAGCGCTTCGAGATTACGGAAGAGGTCGCGCAGCTGATAAACGAGACGCGCGCACGTAAGGGACGCGTAGTAGCCGTCGGCACTACCACCACTCGCGCACTTGAGTTCGCATCGGACGAGCGGGGACGAGTCAGCGCAGGCTCAGGCTACGCGGAGCTGACCATCACGCCCGGCTACAGGTTCAGGGCAATCGACGCGCTCGTCACCAATTTTCACCTGCCGCGCTCGTCGCTCCTCGTGCTGGTCTCAACCTTCGCCGGGCGCGAGCTCGTGTTAGCCGCCTACCGTCATGCCGTTGAGGCGCGCTATCGCTTTTACAGCTACGGCGACTGCATGCTAATTTTTTAGTCGGCCGCAGGTAACGATAGATAAAAAACTTTTTTGACTATTCATTACACGGGCTTTACTATTTACCCGGTTATGGCTGTGCTGAAGAAAATTCGTTCGCGTTGGTGGTCGCAGGGTGAAGACGAAGGCGGCCAGGAGGAAGGCTTCGAGCCCGCGTCCACGTCTTCTCTGATAGAGGTGCGCTACGAGGTGCGGCCCCTGACCGTCTCGCAGCTGGACGAGTGCTGGCGGCTGGACCAGCGCTGCTTCGTTGACGGTGAAGCCTACAGCCGCGAGACCTTCGAGTATCTTCTGACCGCGCCCGAGTCCGTCTCCTACCGCGCGGTCACGCCCAACGGCATGATGGTCGGCTTCATAGTCGGCCTCATAGAGCCTGACCACACGGGCCACATCACCACCGTCGGCGTCGCGCCCGAGCACCGCCGCCGCCGCATAGCCCAGCGCATGATGGAGAAGGCCGAAGAAGGCTTTCGCCGCCGCAACGTGCGCGTCGTCAGATTAGAGGTGCGCTCCATCAACACGGGCGCGCAACAGCTCTACCGAAACCTAGGCTACATAGTCACCCAACGCCTCCCGCGCTACTACTCAAACGGCGGCGACGGCCTGCTTATGATTAAGTCGCTGGATTAAGCGACGCGCCTGTTACCTGATTACCAGAAGCGGCGAGGCTATGTCATAGCGATAG
Source organism: Pyrinomonadaceae bacterium (assembly GCA_035276685.1). GTDB lineage: Bacteria > Acidobacteriota > Blastocatellia > Pyrinomonadales > Pyrinomonadaceae > JACVRN01. The sequence continues at coordinate 9,249 of DATELK010000157.1, forward strand.
AGCCGTGCGCTGTCTCCGCTCACGTGGTAAATGAACTGCTCCGTCGCCTTTCCATCTGTAAATTCCGTCTCGTAAGCCAGGGTTACCATCGCGCCTGAAGTGGTCGCGTTCAAGTTATATTTAACCTGACTCGTGTACTTCACCTCTCCAAGCTTTCGGCGCGCCGCGCCAAGCAGGGCCGTCATCTCGGATTCGTGCGAGCCTTTTCGAAAACCCTCGTCCGTCTGGCTGTATATCTCAACGTACTGCCCGGAATTAAATTGATGATGAAAGCGCGTGACGGCGCGCTCGCTCAGTTCTTTGCCTTTGAGTAACGAGCAAGCAGGGGTCGCAAAAAGCATGAGGGTGAGAGCCAGGGCTAAGAGGTGGCGGGTTCTGAGTCTCATGTTACTCCTTCTGCTGAGGCTTCAGGCGAGCGGCTTCCGGGTCTGAGAGAGGCCGTGCGCTCGTGAGATGTAGGGAAGGTATAGAAAGTGTTTAGCTCTTTCTCAGCTCCGTCAAGACCTGCTTGGCCACGGCCTTGAGCGTGTCGAAGACGCCCACGCCCTTAGAGGCCACGGCTTCTACCACAGGCTCGCCCTTGCGTTGCAGCTCGGCCGCGAGGTCTGCCACAGGGATGACGTTCGGCAGGTCTCGCTTGTTCAGTTGCAGCACGTAGGGGATGGCCGTCAGGTCGTAGCCCTGCGCTTGCAGGTTCTCTTCCAGGTTGTAGAGCGATTCTATGTTGGCGTCCATGCGCTCTTCCTGCGAGTCCGCGACGAAGACCACGCCGTCCACGCCCTTCAGTATGAGCTTACGCGAGGCGTCGTAGAAGACCTGCCCCGGCACTGTGTAAAGATGAAAGCGCGTCTTGAAGCCCCTGACCGTGCCTAATTCGAGCGGCATGAAGTCGAAGAAGAGCGTGCGGTCTGTCTCCGTGGCGAGGCTGATGAGCTTACCCTTTGATTGCGGAGCCGTCGAGTCGAAGATGTACTGCAAGTTGGTGGTCTTGCCGCACAGCCCCGGCCCGTAATAAACAATCTTGCAGTTAATCTCTCTGGATGCGTAGTTAATGAAAGTCATGATGATTACGGCAAACTAATTAAACAGGCTGTCTATGTCCTCGTCCGTGATTTCTGAGAAGAAGGAGTCGTCGCTGGCGGCCTCTTTGGTCGTGCGCGCCACCTCCTCAAAGATGGCGTGAAGCTCCGGCGTCACCTGCTTGACGCGCAGCTTCACCAGCCCCAGGCTTGAGCGTTCGTCGAAGATTACGACCAGCAGCACGCGCCCTATGACGCAGATGTGTATGCTTTCGCGCTCTCCCTCGTGCGAGAGCGTCGGGAACTCTTTTTCGCCTATCAGCTCCGCCATGCCGCCCGTCGCGGCCACGTTACCGGCTGCCAGAGAGGCCAGGCTGGTTGTGTCAATATTGCCAACCTCGCCGTTGACGGCTATCTGCTGGCCGTCCTTATCGACCAGAAAAACCACACGGGCCGCAGCATCATTGCGCAGCTTGGCCACGACAGCCTCTATCTGCCTGAACTGCTGCTCGTGCATTACTATGGGAGTGTCTGACATTAGAACACGCTTTCTTGTTGGCAGCATGGGCGCGGCGGGATGGACGCTTTTGGGCAGCGCCAGTTAGATTAACGCCCGACTAAAGGAACTTAAATCGAAGAGTCTGAAAGATTTCGCCTGCTCGCAAGAATCTCCGGGGTCGCTCCCGCACGGCCTCCCGCAGGGAACAAGAGGCAAGCGCGACTCCATCTGGCACTCTAACACAGGGAAAATTATGGCATCAAGTGTTTTTCGTTGTTGGCACAGGGCAGAACCGGTTGCAAAAGGCGTGGATGAGGGCTGCAAACTACCGTCTCACGTTGATTTAGAAGGCACATCTATGTTAAGCTCTGCCTCAGTTTTTGTGGCGGCTCAACCCGTTTTGAGCGGCCCTTTGGAAAGAAGAGGGCTTCGCATGAGCGATCCTATCGTCAAGGGCGTCAAACGTTCTCCCGCGCGCCCGGCCTCGCGTCAAGCGACATCAACGAAAAACCGTGCGACAGCGAGCAAGTCTGCGCGGCCAAAGCCTTTGGCAAAAAGGGCTTCGGCGGCCGACAAAGCGCCCGCGCGAAAGGCCACGAAGACGGGTACGACTGCCTCATCCAGAGCCAAGACGGCGAAAAAGCCTGCTAAGAGCGGCGCAACGGGGGCGCGAAAGGCGCAGCCCGCTCGCTCTAAAGGAGGCGCTCAGGCCAAAACTACTGCCCGCAAAACGCAGAGGCCTGCCGCAAAACAGCCGCAGAAGAGCGCAAAACCCACTTCAAAAACCAAACAGGCTCAGGCCAAAGCCGCCCCGGCCGCTACGAAGCGCGCCGCAGCGGCCGCTCAGCAGCAGGCCAAGCGCCAGCCTACGCGCGACGAAGCGGCGGCTCTGCGGGCCTTCGACCGCGCTCACAAGGAGTTTGTGAGGGGCCACTTTTCGGAAGCTCGCATGCTCTTCCGCGCCATACTGGAAAAGCACGCGGGGGTTTCGGAGGTTGCTGCCAGGTCTCGCACCTACCTGAATATTATAGAGACGCGCATGCGTGCCGAGAGCAGTCTGCCGCGCGACGCCGATTCCCTGTACGACAGGGGCGTGATTGAGCTTAATCGAGGCGAGTACGTTGCCGCGCAGGAGCTTTTCGAGCGGGCCTTAAAGCGCGAGCCCGAAGCCGCGCACATACATTACGGGCTGGCAGCCACGCGCGCACGACTCGGCTCAATTGATACGGCGCTGGAATCGCTGCAACGCGCTCTGGACATTCAGCCGACGCTACGCATACGCGCGCAGCACGACCAGGATTTGTTTGTCTTGCGTAACCTGCCCGATTTCGAGCGGATGATTTTCGCTCCCAGACCTTAAGTGTCGCAAGGGCCATGCTCTCTCCCCACGGCCTCCTGCGCTCTCAAGCCTCGCGCACGCTTTGCAAGTTTCAAACTGCGCCTCTTTTCGGTATGATTCCGTTGACGGGCCGGGGCTTTTTGTGCGCCGCTGGCTATTCTGCCTGAACCCGACCTGCCTGTCCGAGGAGGAATCTCTTAAGCTTGCATCAGACGGAGACAACGAGCGGCCTCAAGCTGGTCGCCATAGGCGGCGGCACTGGCCTCTCCACATTACTGAGCGGCCTCAAGCAACTGGTCGGCCTGCCCGACGGGAACAACCTGTGGCTCGAATCCCTCGCGGCCATAGTGACGGTCTCGGACGACGGCGGAAGCTCTGGCCGATTGCGAGAGGAGCTACAGATGCTCCCGCCCGGCGACATACGCAACTGCATGGTGGCTCTCTCGGAAGACTCCACGCTCATCTCGCGTCTCTTCCAGCATCGCTTTCGCGGAACGGGCGGTCTTGGCGGCCACAGCTTCGGCAACCTCTTCCTGGCCGCTCTGACGGAAGTGACGGGAGACTTCGTGGAAGCCGTGCGCCTGTCATCGGAAGTTCTGGCGAGCAAGGGGCGCATATATCCCGCGACCATCAACGACGTGCGGCTCGTGGCAGAGCTTGAGGACGGCACGATTGTTCGCGGAGAGACGCAGATTACAGCCTCGCGCGCTCCCATACGCCGCCTGCGTCTTGAGCCGGAGCAGTGCCTTCCCTTGCCGGAAGCGCTCTCGGCCATACGCAACGCTGATGTCATCACGGTCGGCCCGGGCTCTCTCTACACGAGCATCCTTCCGCCGCTTCTCGTGGCCCGTGTCGCGCAGGCCATCAGTGAAGCTCAAGCCACCAGGATTTTCATCTGCAATCTTATGACGCAGCCGGGCGAGACCGACGGCTACACCGCGCGCCAGCATCTTCAAACCATCAAGCACTACGCGCCAGAGATTCATTTCGACTACACGATAGTCAACAACCGTCTGGTCAGCGAAGAGCAGGCGGCGCTCTATGCGGCGGACGGAGCCTTCCAGATAGGTATGCACGACCACATGCTTGAAAAAGAGTTCGGCTCCGAGACGGAGATAATCCGCGCAGACCTTCTGGACGAGGGCGAGAAAGTCCGTCACAATCCTGAGAAGCTGGCGCGCGTCGTAGTAGCCTGCGCGATACAGGCGCGAACAAGCGGCCACATGAGCAAGGTGGGTACAGCCGCCGCTCTTGAGCATTAAAATCCCGATGGACAAACAGACTCAAATCTCTTTAGAGGACGCGCCGACCGCGCAGGCGCAGTTGGACGTTATCATACTGGCCGCAGGACTCGGCACACGCATGCGCTCGCGCACGGCCAAGGTGCTGCACCGACTGGGCGGTCGCCCGCTCATAGCGCACGTCTGCCGCACTGCCACAGCTCTCGACCCGGCGCACATCTACGTCATAGTCGGCCATCAGGCCGAGCTGGTAGAGCAGGCCGTGCGTGACGAGCTTGGGGCGGAGGGCGCTATCTTCGTCACACAGACGGAGCAGCGCGGCACGGGCCACGCCGCCATGGCCGCGCGCGAATCGCTCGTCGATGCTAACTCAGACGTACTCGTGCTCTCGGGCGACGTGCCGTTCGTGACGCCAAAGACGTTGGCCGCTCTAATTCAACAGCACCGTATGCACCGCGGGCGCGGCGCGGCCTGTACTCTTCTCACAATTAAACTTGATGACCCGACCGGCTACGGGCGCATCATACGGGACGCAGAGGGCCGCTTTGAGCGCATAGTCGAACAGAAGGATGCCAGCCCGACGGAGAAGCAGATTAATGAAATCAATGCTGGCATCTACTGCTTCAACACGAGGGCTCTCTTTCACGCTCTGGAAAAGGTGAGGCCGGAGAACTCGCAGGGTGAATATTACCTGACGGACGTGCCGGGCATCCTGCGCGCAGACGGCGAGGACGTGAGCGTCTTCCTGCACACGGACGCGCGCGAAGTCTCTGGCATCAACACGCGGCTTGAGCTGGCGGAGTTCGAGAACATCCTTCGCCGCCGCACGCTTCGCAAACTGATGCTCGATAGCGGCGTGACCTTCATTGACCCGGCGCACACCTACGTCAGCCCGCAGGCTCAGATAGGCCGCGATACAGTCATCTACCCGGACGTTCACATAGAAGGCGAGACCGTCATAGGCGAAGAGTGCGAGATACGCTCGGGCACGCGCATCGCGAACTCGCGCATAGGAAACATGGTTACCATCAAAGACCACTCTGTCATAGTTGACTCGGAGGTCTCTGACAACTGCACGGTCGGCCCGTTCGCGCACCTTCGCATGAACGCGCGCATGGAGGATGGCTCGGTCGTAGGCAACTTCGTGGAGATGAAGAAGTCTCGCTTGGGGCGCAAGTCCAAGTCGATGCACCTGACTTACCTGGGCGACGCGACCATAGGCGAGAGGACTAACATAGGCGCGGGCACAATCACCTGCAACTACGACGGCAAGAACAAGCACGCGACCATCATAGAAGACAACGTGAAGATAGGCTCGGACACTATGCTGGTCGCGCCCGTCACTGTCGGAAGCGGCTCTGTCACGGGCGCTGGCGCTGTCGTGACGAAGGATGTCCCGCCGGACACGCTGGTCGCGGGTGTGCCTGCTACAATCAGAAAGCGGCTCAACGAAAATAAGGAGGAACAAAAGGAGGAAGCTGAGACGATGGAAGACGCGAGCATGGTTACTCAACCCGAGTAACGCGGCGGCTTTCATCACTCAAACTTCATCCTTGCTCTACCATGTGTGGGATTGTAGGTTACGTTGGAAACAAGCAGGTCGTGCCCGTCATCATCGACGGGCTCAGAAAGCTTGAGTATAGGGGCTATGACTCGGCGGGGATTGCCGTCGTGGACGAGGGGAATCACCTTGAGATTCGCCGCGCCGAAGGCAAGCTCAGAAACCTTGAGGAAGCAATCAGGCTTCAGCCGCTGGACGGCACCTACGGCATAGGCCACACGCGCTGGGCCACGCACGGGCGGCCCACTGAAGAGAACGCGCACCCGCACAGGGACTGCACGGGCCGCATAGTCGTAGTCCACAACGGCATCATAGAGAACTACCTTCAGCTTAAGGAGCGCCTGCGTGGGAGCGACCACCGCTTCGTCACGGAGACCGACACGGAAGTCGTCGCGCACCTGATAGAAGAGTACGCGCGCACCGAAAGCTCATTTGAGAAGTCAGTGCGCCGCGCCGTGGCAGACCTGCGCGGCATCTTTGCCCTCTCCATCATCTCTTCGGACGAGCCGGACACCATCATCTCCGTGCGTCAGGGGCCGCCCGTGGTCATAGGCTTAGGCGACGGCGAATACTTCGTGGCCTCTGACATTCCGCCCATCCTGCAACACACGCGCGATGTCTTCTTCCTCGGCGACGGAGAGATTGCTGTGCTGACTAAAGACTCTGTGCGCGTCACGGACTTTGAAGGCAACTCCGTGGAGCCGCAGCGCCAGCGCATCACGTGGGACCCAATCATGGCGGAGAAGGGCGGCTTCAAGCATTTCATGCTCAAGGAAATCTACGAGCAGCCGCGCGCCGTGCGAGACACCGTGCAGGGACGCATCTCGCTGGACACGGGCCGCGTCTACCTGGACGAGATGAACATCACCGAGGGTGATTTCAAGCGCTTCACCTCCGTCAAGATTGCGGCCTGCGGCACGAGCTGGCACGCGGGGCTCGCGGGAAAGTACATGATAGAGCAGCTCGCGCGCATCCCCGTCGAAGTTGATTACGCTTCGGAGTTCCGATACCGCGAGCCCGTGCTGGACGAAGACACGCTGCTTCTGGTCATTTCTCAGTCGGGCGAGACGGCCGACACCATCGCGGCGCTCCGAGAAGCCAAGGAGCAGGGCTCAAAGGTTCTCTCCATCTGCAACGTCTACGGCTCTATGATTACGCGCGAGGCGGACGGCACCATCCTGACGCACGCCGGGCCCGAGATAGGCGTGGCATCAACGAAGGCTTTCACTTCGCAGATGATAGCGCTCTACCTGTTCGGGCTTTACCTTGGACAACTGCGCGGAAAGCTCTCAGAGGACGAGGCTCGTCATCACGCGCAGCAACTGGCGGAGCTGCCCGTCAAGATTGAGCATCTTCTGAACGAAGCGGACGAGCTTGAAGAGCTTGCTAAGGAGTTCTTTCGCTCGACCGATTTTCTATACCTTGGGCGCGGCATTAACTTCCCCGTTGCGCTCGAAGGCGCGTTGAAGCTGAAGGAAATCTCTTACATACACGCCGAAGGCTATCCGGCGGGCGAGATGAAGCACGGGCCGAACGCGCTGATTGACGAGCGCCTGCCCGTCGTCATCATCAACCCGAAAGAGGAAGGCAATCACGCCTCCGAGCTTCGTTATGAAAAGACGCACTCGAACATAGTGGAAGTCAAAGCGCGCGAAGGCGTGGTCATCTCTGTGTTGACCGAAGGCGACAGTATGTCCGCCATGGTCTCTAATCACGTGATAGAGATTCCCGCGTCAAGCGATTTGCTCTCGCCTATCCTGGCAATCATCCCCTTGCAGCTTCTGGCCTATCACATAGCTGTCAGGCGCGGCTGCGACGTTGACCAGCCCAGAAACCTCGCCAAGTCCGTCACCGTTGAATAAAAACTGTAGGGGCAGAGGACTTGTACCTCTGCCCCTACAACTGTTCCTGCCTTAATAATCAATCTCCCTGTTCCGGCAAAGCCTCTGGTAGCGAGCCTCTGGCGTTTCGTCTGCCGAGCCACGAGCGGAAGCGCCGCCATGCGAGCGAGAGTCCTGTGAAGACAAGGAATGCTCCGCCGAGTGAGGCGAGCGCCGCGATTGTCTGGCCGATGATGCCGCCAACTTCTCCCGTGTGCGCGAACCTGAGCCAAGAGCGGAGCCGCCTGCCCGTGGAGTAGCTTGAGAAAGGCTCCCAGCGCACGACCTCTCCCGTCTGTCTCTTTAAGACAAGCTGGGCGCGTTTGTGCGGCTGCCCGCCTGTGCCGCTGTCTATGGTGAAAGTGACGGGCGCGTCCTGCGAGTTAGGCAGCTGCATGCTGATGCTCTTCCATCCTTCGACCTGCTGCTCCGCGCGCGACCATAAAGGGTCTAGTCCTGCGAGTGACGGCGGCGGCGCGCTGTTGCCCTGTTGACTTGCGGGGGCAGGGGCGCGCTGCGTGGGCGCGGGCGGCGCTTCGCCTACTACGCGGTAGACGAGGTTGCTGGCCCATGTGTAGGAGATGACTACCGCCGAGAGCACCACTATGAAGAGGGGCGCGACCGACCAGAAGCCTATCACGTTGTGCCAGTTGAAATCGCGCGCTTTAGTGGATAGCCCGCGCCTGAACCAGAGCACGTTTCTGAACTGCGCGCGTGTGCGCTTTGAAGGCCACCAGAGATAAAAACCGCTCGTCACTATGAAGAGGAAGAGCAGGTTGCTTGCGCCCGTGATGGCGCGAGCGACGGCGCGATTGTCTCCCTGCGCGCCGAGCCAGCGATGCAGGTCTGTCGTGGTGCGAAAGAAGGAGCGCACGCCCGGCGAGCCTTCGCCGAACGCCTCGCCCGTGTAAGGATTGATGAAGAGGTTGCGCCCGCCCCCGTAGCTGAGCATGGCGGGGCGCGTGGAGTCTCCGTAGAGAGTGATGCCGGTGGGCGTCTGCGGCTGCGCCTCGCGAGCCTTTTGTAGAAGCGCTTCTATGGAGAGACGCGCCGCTTGCCCGGAAGGCTGCTGGACGGTGTAGCTGCGCATGTCGGCCCAGCGTGTTATCTGCTTCTCAAATGCCAGCAGCACGCCCGTCACAGACATGATGAAGATGACAATGCCTGCCAGTGTGCCCGCCGTCAGGTGGCACCAGAAGATAAGCTTACGAAATTGCTTCAAGCGAAAAACTCCCTTTGCTCAAGTATTAATCTGTCGAGATTTTCGCTCTAGATTAACATCAAGCGCGGGAGTCACACGAGCCGCCGGGGCGACAGGGCGGTCGAATTAAGCTCTCTTCAACGCTGGCGTTTGACGAGAATGTCGTGGACGGTGTTCTCGGGGAGGTTGACCTGTCCCGTGTAGACCTGCCGGTTCCCTTGCAGCACGGCTATGTCGTACGTCCCGTCGTACAGGTTACTGATGTAGTACTTGCCGTCGTCGCCCGTCAGCGACCGTCCCTTCTCCTCGCCGTTCTGGCTGACCGTCACCCAGACGGAAGTGAGCGGCCTGCCCGAAGGGCTCGTTACGGAGCCCTTGATGTAGCGAGCGGCTGGCTCTGCGCTCAAGGCAAACGAGAAGAGCAACCCGAGCAGGACAGCTCCCCACACTGGACGAAGAATACGCACGGCTTTCATGGCCGCCTCCTTTCTTAGAGCAGCTTTATTAAGGTGTCTCAGGGTTTTAGCGCCGAAGTAGCTTTCTACTTTATGCGATACTTGATGACGCCGCCCATGACCTTGACCTCTTCGCCGGTCTCGTCGAGCAATCCCTTGCCGCTTCGGCCTCCGGACGAGTCTCGTATGATTATCGAGTACTGTCCGGCAGGGATTCCCTGAAAGTTAAAGACGCCGGAATCGTCGGTCTTGGTCGTCAGGCGATAGTTGTCTTCGGGCAACAGGTAGACCTCCACGCCGTTGAGGGTTCGCTTCCCGTCCTCGCTCCTTATCTTGCCCTGTATGTTCATCTTTTTGTCGGAGGTGATGACGGGAGCCTTGCTCTCGCTGGCCGAGACCTTCTGCACTAGCTGGTTGAGGTCCTGCTTGAGGCCCTGAATCGTCGCCGCGTCGCTATTCCTGAGCTGCGGGACGATGCCTATGAAGGAGACGGCGATGGTGGTGATGGCGGTCATCAAGGCCGTACCAATTACCACCTTCTGACTGCGCGACTTCTCCTTCGGATTTTCTTCTGAAGAATCCTTGGCGGCATGTGCCGGATTCTCTGCTATCGGTAGCGATTCGCCCATGATGTTCTCCCTTCGGAGAGAATTAAGCTCGTCGGTACTCTAACGGCTTCTGAGTAGGTGTCGGAAGATGAGGCGACGTTGAACGCTCAGTGTCCGGTCGAGGTCGTTCAACGGCGCTGTCCCGTATCGGGCTTGGGAACCGGGTTGTTTGACTCTGCCATTTCGAGAGCAACACTTATGCCAGTCGAGCAGGGCCGTGAAGCTGCGAAAGCGGTCTGATTTTGCAGCTTATTCCGTCGGCCCCTGGCCGCTGTGGATACTATCGTAGACACTTGAAAGCCTCAGGGGTCTACAAATGTAGACAGCCGCCCCACTTTTTCCGCTTTGCAAAGAGCTGAATTTCTATTACTGTTCTAGCCATCAAGCTCTCATATTTTTTAATCCAACCGGAAGGCAGCAAGAGATGACGGAAGCAGATAAGCAGGAAGTGCGGCGCGTTGTGCAGGACGAGCTACTCGGGATACTGGCCGACGCCAAATCCATGCTCGGAGGCAAAGACCCCACGGGCTTCGGCAAGAAGGCGCTGGACGGGCTCGCCAGCGTCGTGAGGCTCAGGCAGTCGAAGTCCGAAACAGATAGACAGTAAAGCTTTCCCTCCATCCGAGGAGAATCGTAAGAGATGCTCAAACCGGAGATAAACGCGCGGCGCGTGCTAAGGCTTTTGGTCGTCGCTCTGCTCTTTGCTCTTTCGGCTGACGCTGTGCGGGCGCAGAGAGAGTTGGGCGTGCGCCCGACGGATTCCGGCGGGCCGCTGATGCCTGAGCAGGCCGCCTACGATGTAAAGTCCTACGACCTCGCGCTCAGACTTAACCTTGAGGCGCAGTCAATCAACGGCGAGTTGACGGTCAAGGCACAGATAGTTCATCCCATAGCGTGGCTCGTACTTGACCTGGACACGCCTCTCAAAGTCCTGGCCGTCTTCGACGTGGAGCAAGCAACGCGTCCCCGGCCTCTTCAGTTCGAGCGGCGCGGCGGAAAAATCTGGATAGCCTTTCCGATGACGAAGCAGCCGGGCGCGAACATAAGCGTGCGCGTTCACTACGAAGGCAAGCCTCGCGTTGCGCCTCGCCCGCCGTGGGTCGGCGGCTTCATCTGGACAAAGACGCCTTCGGGCGCTCCCTGGGTCGCGGTCGCGTGCCAGAACGACGGCGCAGACCTCTGGTGGCCTTGCAAAGACCATCCTTCGGACGAGGCGGACACGTTCTCGCTTCACATCACCGTGCCGGAGCCTTTGGTAGTCGCCGCCAACGGTCACCTTCAATCCGTGGTCAAGAACAGCAACGGCACGCAGACCTTCAACTGGCAGGTCTCGAATCCTATCAACAACTACGACGTGTCCATCAACGTAGCGCCGTACAGAACCGTCGAGGGCCAGTTCAAGAGCGTGGCGGGCGAGAACGTGCCTGTCTTCTTCTACGCGCTGCCGGAGAACTACGAGAAGGCGCAGGTGCTTTTCACGCAGTTCATGGATTACCTGAATTTTCTGGAATCACTGCTGGGGCCGTACCCGTTTCGCTCTGACAAAATCGGCGTGGCCGAGACTCCTTATCTTGGGATGGAGCATCAGACGATTACGGCCTACGGCAACCAGTATAAGAACAACGCCTACGGCTTCGACGGGCTGCTCTTTCACGAGATAGGCCACGAGTGGTGGGGGAATCTCGTGACTGCTTCGGACTGGCGCGACATGTGGCTGCACGAAGGCTTTCAGTCCTACATGGACGCGCTCTACGCGGGACGCCTCAAGGGTGATGCCGGATACAATCAATACCTCGCGGGCATACGCGGAGGCATCGGCAACTTTCAGGCGGTCGCGCCGCGCGAGACGCGCTCCACGACGCAGATATATTTTCGCGAGCCGGATTACGTCAACAGCGACGGCGACATCTACAGCAAGGGCGCTTGGATACTGCATACGTTGCGTTACCTGATAGGCGACAAGGCGTTCTTCACGGCGCTCCGCCGCATGGCCTATCCAGACCCCGCGATGGAGAAGATGAAGGACGGGCGGCAGACGCGGTTTGCCACGACGGACGACTTTCGCCGCATAGCCGAAGAGGCGTCTGGGATGGAGTTGGACTGGTTCTTCGAGGTCTACCTGCGACAGCCGAAGCTGCCGCGATTGGTGCAGGAGACGAGCGGCAACAACGTCTTGCTCAGGTGGGAAGTGCCGAATAATCTTCCCTTCCCCATGCCCGTGGATGTAGATTGGGGAGGCACGACCGCGCCCCAGCGAGTGGAGATGAAAGACGGCTCTGCCACCATCACGCTCAAAGGCGGACAGGTGCCCACGCTCGACCGCAACAAGCGAATCCTGAAGGCCGAGTAAAAGTAATGGTTCAGTTAGGGAGGATTCAAACAGGATGGACAGGATATTCAGGATAAAGAAAAGAGAATACTTCTTCTTTTATCCTGTGCATCCTGTCCATCCCTGTTAATTCTCTTCCTCTCTTCAATCTGAACCATTAACCTAAATTCAAGGAGCTCTCCCCTCTTTGGCAGGAAAGGAACTCACGTCATGCGCTCGCTCGCACGCTCTCTCTTTATCCTTCTTGCGTTATCTCTTCTCCCGGCGCACGCCTTTGCACAGACTGCTCAGAAGACTGGGACGGGAATCATCAGCGGGCACGTGGCCATAGGCGACAAGCCCGCAGAGGGAGTCGTGGTGATTGTTGTCCCAGGCGAGCCCAGGCCGGACAGGAGAGAGGTCGCAAGGGCCGTCACGGATTACGAGGGCAACTACAGGCTGATGGGTCTGCCCGCGGGGCGCTTCAACGTGGTGCCGCTCGCGCCGACTCTGGTAGGCCCCGCGGATAACACGTACGGCGGCTCGGGCCGCTTCCTCATCCTCGGCGAAGGCGAGACGGTTGAGAAGATAGATTTCAACATGGCCCGCGCTGGCGTCATCACGGGCCGGGTCACGGACGCGGACGGCAGGCCCGTCGTAGAAGAGCGCCTGCAACTGACTCCCGTGGACAATCCCGCGCGCGGTCGCTTCGGCGGCTTCTACAATCCTTACATGTACCAGACGGATGACAGGGGCGTTTACAGGCTCTACGGCATCCCTGCCGGGCGCTACACGCTGAGCGTGGGCGTCTCGCCGGACGAGAGCATGGTGAGGGGCGGAGTCGTTAAGCGCGGCTACTATCCTCGCACCTTCTACCCGGGCGAGACCGACAGCAAGAAGGCAGGCATCATAGAGGTCACGGAGGGCGGCGAGGCCAAGGACATCAACATCAGGCTCGGGCGTCAGTCGCAGTCCTTCACGGTCAGGGGCCGCGTCGTGAGCGCGGACGGCGGCAGTCCCGTCCCGAACCTGATTATAGGCTACGGCGGCTACGACCCGCAGCAGAAGGTCATCTCTGCCTACAGCTACGGCCAGTACCGCACGAACGCGCGCGGCGAGTTCAAGGTGGACGGAGTGGTGCCGGGTCGCTTCGCGGCCTTCGTCTGGAGCGAGAACGAGAACTACAGCGACCCTGTGATGTTCGAGGTGACGGACGCGGACGTGAGCGGCGTAGAGATTAAACTGAAGCGCGGCGCGACCATCACGGGCAGGATTCAGCTTGAAGGCACGACTGACAAGAAGATTATGGCCCACCTGACGAAGATAATACTCGGCGCGTCAGTGCAGACCGCCAGCCTCGGCCCGCCGGAAACTCGGCAGGCGACGATAGAGCCGGACGGAAGCTTTCGCCTGACGGGCTTGCCGCCGGGCCGCGCTCAGCTTGTCATGTTCGACATGCAGTCTCAGAAGAACATCCGGCTGCTGCGCATAGAGCGCGACGGAGCCCCTCTGCCAAACAACATCATAGAGATTACGCCGGGCGCGGAAGTTGTGAACATACGCGTCATCTTCGAGTACGGGAGCGGCACCATCCTGGGGCAGGTGCGACTTGAGAACGGCACGCTCACGGAAGGAGCGCGTCTCTTCGTCTCCGTGCTCAAGGCCGGTGATGACGAGAACAGCCAGCCCGTCACTTACGCGCAGGCGGACGCGCGCGGCCGCTTCATCATAGACGGGCTCGTGGCGGGCGAATATCAGGTCATCGTTCAGGCACAGATTCCGTCGCCCGCGGGTCAGGCCAAGTTCGTCAGGGGCAAGCAGGGCGTCACCGTCTCAAACGGCGCAGAGACGGAAGCGACCATCACTCTTGACATGTCGGAGGGGAAAGAGCAATGACCGATAGCTCAAGCCTATGCCCCGGCCGCAAACCTGCGCTTCTCTCTCTTCTCTTCATCACACTTTTTCTGCTCGCCCCGCACGTCGCTATGGCGCAGGACGAGCGAAGCGAGAGAGGCCGCACGGTTGAAGATGCTGGCGCTTCGGGCGGCTCTCCCGGCACAATCACGGGCCGCGTAGTTGGCGAAGACGGCCGGCCTATGAACGATGTCCCCGTCGTCATCTACGGATTCTACAGCAGCTTCGCAGGCCGTGGCGAAGCGACTGACAGCGCCGGTCGTTTCCAGTTCAAAGAGCTTCCGCCGGGCCTCTACGGCCTGCGCGCCACTTCGCCCTCTCTGATAGAGCAGCCGGACGAGAACAGAAATCCGTGGGATGTAAAATACTTCAGGCCGGGCGAGGCGGCGCAGTTGACGCTCGTCAGGGGCGGAGTCGTCACGGGCGCGGTCATGAACTCGCAGGGCGAGCCCGTCATAGGGGTCTTCGTCCGCCCCATACGCGTGCGCGACGTGCAGGGGCGTCGTCTCTCCATGGAGAGCATGTCGCCTTTCTTCATGCCCCGCATGACGGACGACAGGGGCATCTATCGCCTTTACGGACTGCTGCCAGGCAGCTACCTGTTGGTCGTCGGAGGCAACAACCCTTACTACTTCGGCGGAGGCGGCATGAGCGCGGGCGACGTGCCGACTTATTATCCTTCGTCCACGCGCGACACGGCCTCGGAGGTGCTGGTGCGCGCGGGCGAAGAGACGACGGGCGTTGACATACGCTACAGAGGCGAGCGCGGCCACACCGTCAGCGGCACCGTTTCCGGCATCAACGATTCAAGGGGCCGCTTCGGCGTAGGCATCACACTTCTGCGCGCCGGAACGGGCATCTTTGAAGGACAGACTTACGCGACGGAAGTGGACGGCAAGCGAGTCTTCTCGCTGAGCGGAGTCCCGGACGGCGAGTATGAGATAATCTCGCAGGGAAACATCGAGCGTGATGAAGCGGCTGCTTCTGTGCCTCGCCGCATTACAGTCCGGGGCGCTGATGTCCCCGGCCTACAGCTTGACCTTTCGCCGCTGTCCTCCATCTCAGGCCGCATCACGCTTGAGCCGCTGAAGGCACAGGAAGGCTGCACGGCCGTCAACCCTCAGACCGCCATGCTGCAAACTCTGGTCAGGGTAAGACGCGAAGAGCAGGACAAGACGCGCCTTCAACCGGCAGCCTTCAGCACGGGCGGCGCTGCCCCGAACGAGCAGGGAGAGTTTCTGGTACGCAACCTCTCGGGCGGCCTCTTTCGCATGAGCGTTAGCGCGCCCGCGAGTGACTGGTACGTGCGCGCCGCAAGCTTCCCCGCTGCGACGCAGGGAGCGAAGGATAAGGGCGCGACACTTGCGCCGCCGGGCACAGTCTCCGTCAAACGCGGCGAGCGGGCCGCAGGCATCAACATCGCTCTGGCGCAGGGCGCGGCCAGCCTTAAAGGCCGCGTCGTCGCGCAGGCGGAAGGCGCGGTTATACCTTCTAACCTGCGCGTCTATCTTGTCCCTTCTGAGCGCGAGCGCGCCGACGATGTACTGCGTTATGATGAGGCGGGCGTTAGTGCTGACGGCTCCTTCAGCTTCACCGGCCTCGCGCCGGGACGCTACCTGCTGCTTTTGCGCCCCTACTCTCCGCCGAACGACATCCTGCAACCGCCGCGCATGCTTGCATGGGACGAAGAGGGACGAAAGACGCTCAGGCGCGAAGCCGAAGCCGCGAATAACGGCCTTGAGCTTAAGCCCTGCCAGCAGCTTAAAGATTATTCAGTAAGCTTTCGGTAGAGGAAGGAAGTTAACAGGGATGGACAGCGATTGTCAGGATAAAAGAGAAAGCATTTATTCTTTATCCTGTTCATCCTGTCCATCCCTGTTAAATTTTTGCCCGGGCCAACCTTTTCTTTGCGTCTGCTCATCGTATGGCCGTCCTTCTTTCCTGAATCTGTCCGGTTAAACATGACAACCATGAGAGCATTACTTTACGCGGTATGCACTTTCGTCATCGTCCTCGCGGTAGGCGCGGGCGCTCTTGCACAGTCGGGCCGCTCAAGGCAGGGCGGCGGCGACGTTAAGAAGAGCAGCACGGACTCCGGCCAGCAGCGTCCTGATAAGTCGAGCGGCACAGAGGTCGAGCTGGACGACGAGACGAAGGCGGAAATCCTCAAGGTTGACACGAACCTCGTCACCGTGCCCGTCATCGTCAGCACTCGCGGCGGCACATACATCCCGGACATGCGTCAGGAAGAGTTCGTTATCCTGGAAGACGGCGTGGAGCAGGACGTGGCCTTCTTCGCCACCGTGACCGAGCCCTTTCACGTCGTGCTGATGATTGACACGAGCGCCAGCACGGAAGAGAAGCTCTACCAGATTCGCAAGGCAGCCAACGCTTTCGTCGCACAGCTTCAACAGAGCGACCGCGTCAAGCTCGTCTCCTTTGACGACCGCGTGCGAGAGTTCGGAGACTTTACCAGCGACCGCTCACTTCTCTCAGGCATGATTGACCAGCTGCGCTCGGGCAGCGGCACGAAGCTCTACGATGCTATGGACGTGGCGCTGAAATCTCTTGAGAGGATAAGAGGACGCAAGGCCATAGTCATCTTCACGGACGGCGTCGACTGGCACAGTGACCGCGTGGACTACGCGGACAACCTCCGCGCGCTGGAAGAGACGGGCATCATCATCTATCCCATCAGGTACGACACGCGCGCCGAGACGGAGAGACTGGCGCGGGCGCAGGCGCGCGGCGGACAGACGGTTGACCTCGGCACAATCTTCGGCGGCGGACGACCGCAAGGCACGCCCACGACCTTTCCCGGCGGACAGATTCCCACCACCACTACCGGCGGCTCTATCCCCAGAATCCCCGGCCCCGTAGTCATCACCACAGGCCCCGGCACGTCAGACCCCACGACAGGCCCGGACGCCACCTCTCGTTATCCGGACCCGCGCAACGGCCCTACGCAGCAGCCCACCACGCAGCAGGGGCAGGAAGACGCGGCCATCAGGCGCATGCTCGATGCTGCATACTTGAAGGCGGACAGCTACCTGAACGATTTGAGCTACAAGTCCGGCGGCAAGCTCATGCGCGCTGACACGCTCGGCAACCTGCCCGACGCCTTCTCGCAGATAGCAGCCGAGCTTCGCACCCAATACAGTCTGGGCTACTACCCGCCGAAGGGCTCGCAGGACGGCAAGCTGCACAAGATTCAGGTGCGCTCCAAGCGCAAGGACGTGCAGGTTCGCGCCCGCCCCGCCTACCGCTCAAAGAGCGGTGCTGAATGAAAACTCTCTCTGCGGTGAATTAAGTTTAACCTTTACTCGCCGCAGAGAGACGCAGAGGGTTTCTAGTTAGGACACCACCTTTTCATCGACTTCATAACAACAGGCTAATATCTTCCACCTGCTCTTTGCTAATCGAGCAATAATTACGGCTGCCGCCGGAGCCGATAATCCGTTGACACGCCCGCCGCAGCCCGCTATCGTTTACTCACTCCGATTCCATGGGCAGCTAAACGGTACTACCCCTCACACGGGCGGTACCTCTCATCAACCCTACTTAACAAAAGGAGAATAGCCATGTCGAGTTTTCCGGTGAACGAGTTTTTATTTGCATCACGCTCCGGCTCCTTGTTAACTAATTCCGATACGGCTAATTGGGCCTATATCGACGAGCTTACTCTCGTATTCGATGAAACTTCCGGCGGCCTCTACCTAGTGACCCTCACCATTCCTGATACGTGGAATGATAATGATATGTGTGGGGCGGAATTCCGCTTGGTACTGGGTGTCTCGGGAGGCGATGCTACAGAGTTAGCTGTGGGCTATTATTATAGCGCGCTCGCCGGGCAGCGAGTGCCATTTTCTCTCGCTTGTTTGGCAGAGGTTTTTCCCACGAGAGGCGGGGTATGGGTCGCGGCTGAATGGGCGGCGCGTGAGGGAGGGACGGCGTATATCGGCGCGAAGGGTTTATCCTCCCTCTCAGCCATAGGACAACCAGTACCTTGAGGCGTTTCTGATTACGGTCTGGTATTAGAAGCTGTCCGCCGTTTTCGTGGCGATGTAATTTGTGTTGATGGCTAGCGGTGGTGATGTTTCGGCTTGCTCGGGAGTCTGGCGGGCAGGTCCAGCTCATCATCAACTAACACGTCAAGACAGATGCCCGCCGTACGCGCATAGCGAAGCAGCACAGGTAAGGGCGGCTCTCTGTCTCCACGCTCATAACCAGAGATGTGCGCGGGGTGAAGCGTCGGATAGTCCAGAAGCTTGAACATCTCTACCTGTGAGATGCCTAAAGCCTCTCTAATACTCAACAGTTTCGCGGCAAGGCGTGCGGGTTTAGGGCGACTACTGCGTCCCATTAGATGCGCCCTCCCGTGAAAGCACATCTCCGCACTTGCCTTTTACGTCTATTTAGGCGTAAGCTGTCGCTGCGTTTGATTGTCGCCGTGAGAATGAACCTTTCATCTCGAACGGCGATGCTCATTCTCTTAGAGTGGGAGCGAGCTACGCATTAGCCGTTACTGATTATCAAAGACTGGAACTCGGGAATGATAGCAGAGAGAGCTTAATTAGCTAAAGACTGAAAAAGATTGGCCGCATGGGCTTGTATAATGAGGTGCTTGTCATGTGCGGTCAGGGGGCAGGGTCGTCCGACTTGCTTGGGAGAGCGGTCACGGCGACCCTGCTCTTTTCGGATTTTGGCGGAAACTAAGTCCAATGACAAATTATGTCATTACTTGTCCTGCTTCCATTCGCGCAGGGCAGATTTTTAGAGCCTAAACATTAATTTCAGCAGCTTTTACCTCGATTTCATACACTTCAGCCCCAATTTCCACTGTTACAGCCGCAATTTCCGCTTGTGCAGACGCAATTTCCAACGTTACAGACGCGATTTCCAAGTGTGCAGATGCAATTTCCAGAGCTACAGACGGGATTTCCACTGCGGCAGAAGGGATTTCCAGTGTTACAGACGGAGTTTCCGGCGCTACAGATTGAATTTCCACGAGTGCAGGTCTGATTTTCTCTGCGTAAACCTCTGCGTCTGCGGCGGTGAGCGAAGATTAAACTTACATTCACCGCAGAGACGAGTAATGGGTCAGTTAAGATAGTGCGTGGGAGCGCGGGCATCCCTGCCCGCGCTCCCGGCCCATAAGCTTCATTTATTCTAACTGACACACTACTGAAACTTCGCCTAACTTGTCACCTGCTACGGGGTCGCTGTAGTATCTTTCCATGCAGCACAGGAACACTCTGGATTTACAGCACACGGCGCTGGTCATCATAGACATGCAGGAGGCTTTCCGCACCAAAATCTCGGACTTCGCGGAGACCTCCGCGCGCATAGCATTGGTAGCGCACGCCGCTCAGCGCCTGAATCTTCCCGTCATAGTCACGGAGCAATACCCGCGAGGACTGGGCCACACGGCCGACGAGATACGCGCCGTTCTGCCGCCCGCGCTCGAAGCCATAGAGAAGACCGCCTTCAGCTCCTGCGGCGCGCAGGCGTTCGTCAACGAGCTTGAGCGCACGGGCGCGCGGCACGTCATCGTCTGCGGCATAGAGGCGCACATCTGCGTCAACCAGACCACGCACGACCTGCTGGCGAGAGGCCTCGCCGTACATCTTCTGACAGACTGCATCACGGCCCGCTCAAAGTCTAACAAGCAGGTCGCTCTTGCGAAGATGCAGATGAGCGGCGCGGTTCCTTCGTCAACCGAGATGGCCCTCTTCGAGCTACTGAGGGACGCGAAGCACGAACAGTTCAAGGCTATTCAGAATCTTATTAAATGAAGAACTCAGGAGTCAGAATAAAGACGCTTTTCTTCTGACTCCTGAGTCCTGAATTCTGACTCCTATTTTTTATGCTTGATTTTTTATCATCTCTCAATCCTCAACAGCGCGAGGCGGTGACGGAGACGGAAGGGCCGCTTCTCATACTGGCGGGCGCAGGCTCCGGCAAGACACGCGTCATCACCTTTCGCATCGCTTACCTGATAGCCGAGCGAGGCGTCTCGCCGCACAACATCCTTGCCGTCACCTTCACCAACAAGGCCGCGCAGGAGATGCGTAGCCGCGTCGAGCAGCTTCTCAAAGGGCGCGTGATGGGAAGCGCGCCGCTCATCTCCACCTTTCACAGCCTGTGCGTGCGTATACTCAGGCAGGAGATTGAGAAGCTTCAGGAAGGCTACACGCGCTCCTTCACCATCTACGACCAGGACGACTCGGTGCGGCTGGTCAAAGCCTGCATAAAGGATTTGGGCTACGACGAAAAGCAGCTCGGGCAGCGCGCCGTGCAGGGCGCAATCTCTTCCGCCAAGAACCGTGGCGAGGACGAAGAGTCCTACGCTGCGCGCGTGGAGTACGGCGACGAAAAGCGCGCTGCCATCGCGCGTGTCTTTCGTCTCTATCAGGAGAGGCTCGTCAACAACAACGCGCTAGACTTCGACGACCTGTTGATAAAGACCGTGCAGCTGCTGCGCCGCGTGGAAGAGGTGAGGGCGAAATATAACGAGCGCTTCCGCTACATACTCGTGGACGAGTATCAGGACACGAACTCGCTGCAATTCGCGCTGATAAGATTTCTGACAGAAAAGCAGCAGAACATCTGCGTCGTCGGCGACGAAGACCAGAGCGTCTATCGCTGGCGCGGAGCCGACATCACGAATATCCTCACCTTCGAAGAGCATTACCCGAACGCGAAGGTGATACGCCTTGAGCAGAACTACCGCTCGACTCAGAACATTCTGGACGTGGCGGGCGCGGTCGTCCGCAACAACACCGAGCGAAAGGGCAAGAGCCTCTGGACGGCCAACCCTTCGGGCGAGCGCATACGCTATTACCAGGCGTTCGACGCCGAAGCCGAGGCGCGATTCGTCGCCGCCAAAATCGAAGAGCATCGCCGCCGCGAGCCTGAGCTTCGCGCCGCAGTGCTTTACCGCACCAACGCGCAGTCTCGCGTCTTTGAAGAAGCCCTGCGCCGCGCTGGCCTTCCCTACAACATAGTCGGCGGCTTCTCCTTCTACGAGCGCGCAGAGGTGCGGGACATCATCAGCTACCTGAAGCTCGCACTGAACCCGCACGACTCCATAGCGCTCTCAAGAGTTATCAACAGCCCGCCGCGCGGCATAGGCAAGCAGACCCTGGACGAGCTTGCGCGCCGCGCCAAGGACTTCGGCGTCTCTCACTGGGAGACGATTTCCATCATGACGGAGCAGCCCGAAGGCCTGAGCCCGCGCGCCGTCTCCGCGCTCAAGAGCTTTCAGAAGATAGTCACGGATTTGGTCTCGGCGGTTCAAAACGCATCTCAGACGGAGTCGCCCGTCTCCGACGTGGTCAAGGCCGCGATTCTAGACACGGGCTACTCGAACGCGCTCAAGGCGGAGAACTCGGACGAGGCCGAGGCGCGGCTTGAGAACCTTCAGGAGCTCGTCAACGCGGCCGTGGACTACGACCAGCAGGAGGGAGAAGGCTTAAGGGATTTCATAGACCACGCCGCGCTCGTCTCGGACGTAGACCAGTACAAGCGGGACGCGCCCGTGACTTTGATGACCATGCACTCCGCGAAGGGGCTGGAGTTTCCGCTCGTCTTCATAGTCGGTCTTGAGGACGGACTCTTTCCGCACTCGCGCGCGGCGACAGACCCCGCCGAGATGGAGGA
The DNA here is from genome assembly GCA_035276685.1 of Pyrinomonadaceae bacterium. Lineage (GTDB taxonomy): Bacteria > Acidobacteriota > Blastocatellia > Pyrinomonadales > Pyrinomonadaceae > JACVRN01. The sequence goes on from DATELK010000157.1 coordinate 30,936, forward strand.
AGAGCGCCGCCTCTGTTATGTAGCGATTACCCGCGCCGAAAGGTTCCTGTACCTGTCGCACGCCATGAAGCGCAGGGTCTACGGCGAAGAGATGGCTTCGGAGCCTTCGCAGTTTCTGAACGAGATGCCGCTCGACTTGATAGAAGACCTCTCGCGCGGAGCCTCTTGGCTCTCGTTCGCGCGCAACTCTTCCACGCTTGAGAATCGTCACGCGGCGCGGGCGCTTCGCGGCGAGACACGCAGCGAGCAGCGGACAAGCTATTCCGGCAAGACCTACAACAGCATTGATTCCATCGCGGAGTTCTTTCGCCAGCGAGGACAAAAGCTGGGCTCTTCGACTCCCAAGCCTCAGAGCGAGCCGACCATTAAACGCCGCGCCGCCAGCGCATCAGGCGCAAGCCAGCCCGGCAGCTCTCAGGACGCTGGCTTCACTCCCGGCACACACGTTCGCCACCCGAAGTACGGTCGCGGCCTCGTGCTGAGGCGCGAAGGCACAGGCGACTCGGCCAAACTCACCGTCAGCTTCCCAGGCTTCGGCCAGAAGAAGCTGATTGAAAAATACGCCGGTCTTGAGAAGGCCTAAGAAATTAACAGGGATGGACAGGATGAACAGGATAAAAGAAGAAGAGTTGTCTTTTCTTTATCCTGTCTATCCTGTCCATCCCTGTTTGAATTCGTCTTAATCTTGCAGCAGGTTGGCGACGGAAAGCTTCTGGCCTCCGAGCGAGGTGATGAAGCCGTAGATTGAGAGTGCCGCCAGCATGAAGACGATGAAGACGGTGCCCCATGCGTACCAGGACGTGAAGTCCGAGGTGAGTGGCTGTAGCCAGACAGCGTTTAAGAAGAAGAAGAGAGCGGCCGTGGACAGAAGACCGAAGCGCACCAGAGAGGTGAAGATAATCGCCGCAGTCAGTCCCGCATAGAACCAGTCAACCGCAGGGTCAAAGCCGAAGTTGAAAAGGGCGACTGAGAGAATCAACCAGCCCGCGCCTATCGCCAACCACTGCTTACGCAGCACTATGTAGAGCAGCAGCAGCAGGAACATGAACCCGAGCGCCTCAATCAGTCCCACCAGTGAGCTGTTAGTAAGCTGGGTTATGAACTGGCGGAAGCCCAGGAGCGCGAGGATGTCCATCCTGGCAGGCTGAGTCGGAATGCGGCCCAGCCAGCCCGGCGTAAGATTCCAGAGGCAGAAGGTGAGCGCAATCAGCAGCCCCAGCAGACCGCCTATCAGAATGTCTCTGCCTACGAGCGGGTCGCGTACATCGCCCCCCAGAAATCTTGTCCAGGAGATGATGCGGCCCGGCCAGCGCCGCCGCACCAGCGGCTCAAGCGCCACGTACATGACCCACGCGAGCCCCATGAAAACAAGCGTCATCCCGAGCCCGTTCATGAAGTTGTTGAACTCCGGCCCAATCTCCGGCACGTGATGGTTGCCCATCGCCCAGTTAAGGGTGCTTAGTATGAAAACGAAGAGCGCCAGGCGGGTCGCGCCTCTGCGGTCGCCGCGCCCCAGGCGCAGGTTGTGCCATGCGAGTAGAGCGCCTGCCACCATCGCTATTATTATCGAGCTGAAAATCAGCGAGTTGATTATCTTGTCGCTTGAGCTTCGCGGCGGCTCTATCTGTAGGAACGGCTGATCCCAGGGAAAGACAACCTCGAAGTAGGTGGGCTTGCCCCTGAAGCTTCCGGCCTCGACGCGAATCGGGATGGGCGGCTCTCCGGGCAGGACGCCTTCCCACGCGGCGCGCTCGTCCGTGTAGCGCGGCGGCGTCCACTTCGGCGCGACCTGCTTGAAGTTGGCTATGTCAAGTCCCGACTCTCGAAAGAGCGCAGACCAGTCGTAGGGAGCGGCCTTGCCTTCCGCTTCGTCGAACTGCGGCGGCGTGGCCGTAAAATACATCAGGCGTCCCTGCATATCCACGGAAGCTCTCGCCATGCCCGTCACGTCGGGCGGAGGGTCGGAGCCGGTCACGACCTGCGAGTTGTAGGGCACAAGGTAACGCGGGCTCTGCCTGTACCAGAGAAAGAGTATGGGCGGGTGGCCTGTCCTAAGCTTCTCCCAGCGCGCAGCAGACTTGTCCGTATCCCTGATGATGCGCAGGTAGTTCGTGTCGTAGCCCATGCCGTAGGCGTAGTCTGTGGGCGCGCTCGTGTAACCCGTGCGCTGAATAATATCTCTTGCGCGCTCGCGCAGCACGTCCGGCGACTTTTCAAGCGGCACGTAGCGGTGCAGCTTCACCTGTCCCGAAAGAAGAACCACGAGAGCGAGGCTTACGAGAACTGAAGCAAGGCAGGCTATGGCCAGCGCAGGCTTGAGCGTGCCTTCCTTCTTCGCGGCGGCGACCATCTCGGGCGAAGGAGTCTCGCCAGCGGCCAGAGCGGCTGCGAGCGGGTCTCCGCCCGGAAGAGCCGCCGCGACCTGAATGGCAGACGAAGGTCTCTTGTCAGGGTCACGCTCAAGGCAGCGCTCTATGATTCGCTCGACGAGCGGGTCGATGTGCTTATTGAGAGAAGAGATGCTGGCGGGCGACGTATCCTTTTTCCTGAGGCGCAGAAGCTCCGCCAGAGACGCGGCCTCGAAAGCCTTCTTGCCCGTGAAGACTTCGTAGAGCACAAGGCCCAGAGAGTATATGTCGCTCTGCGCCGTCAGCTCTTTGCCTGCCAATTGCTCGGGCGACATGTATTCCGGCGTGCCCTCTATGGCACGCGCCTCGCGCAACTCTTCCTCCAGCCCCGCGAGCCCGAAATCCATGATGCGAACATTCCCCTGCGCGTCAATCATGATGTTGGCGGGCTTCAGGTCACGATGCAGCACTCCTATGTCGTGCGCCGCCGCGAGTCCCGCGCAGAGCTGCCGCGCAATCTCAACGGCCTTGTCGGACGGCAGACGCCCTATGCGTCTCAAGAGCGATGCGAGGTCTTCGCCGCGCACGAACTCCATTGATAGAAAGTGCTCGCCTTCTATCTCGCCGATGTCGTAGACGCGGCAGACGTTCCTGTGCGTTATCTGCCGTGCCGTCCGCACCTCCCTGTGAAAGCGCGCCAGAGCCGCTCCATCGTCCAGCAGGTTTTCCGGCAGGAACTTGAGCGCGACGGGCTGGCCCAGTTTGAGGTCGTCCGCGCGGTAGACTTCTCCCATGCCGCCTCGCCCTAGCAGGCCGACAATGCGATAGCGCTCGGCGAAGACGGAGCCGGGGGCGAAGCGATTGCCCGTGTCGTAATCGGGTGTGATGGAAGAGTGAACGGAGCCCTGTCGCGTGCGTCGGCTTGAGGGAGGCTGGCTGCGATGAACGGCGGCCTGACGCTGCGAGTCCGTCAACTGTCGCGTCGGCGCAAAGAGGTCTTCAAGCGAGGTTCCGCACGACGGGCAAGCCTGCTTTTCCTCGTCAACCTCTATCGAACATGAGGGGCACTTAATCATACCGTCGGGATTGTATCATCTTAGCGCCAACGGAAGCAGATTCAAACAGGATGGACAGGATAAGTAGGATAAAAGAGAAAGCATTTATTCTTTATCCTGTATATCCTGTCCATCCCTGTTAATTCTCTTCTTCTTTAGCCCTTCGTCAGTTCGTCGGCTATCTCTTTGGCGTCGAAAACCTTTCTCAGGATTTCGAGCATGCCGCGCGAGTCGACCGAGATGGCGCGGTTGACCGATTCGTCGTACATGAAGTCGCCCACGAGCGACTGAATGTTGCCGTCGAAGATGAGGCCCACAAGCTCCGCGTCCTTATTAATCGTGGGCGAGCCGGAGTTGCCGCCTATGATGTCGTTGGTCGAGACGAAGTTGAACGGCGTCTTCAAATCAAGCGCAGCCTTCTTCTCCATCCAGCGCGGCGGAAGGTTGTAGGGGAACTGCGCCTTGAACTTATCCGAGCGCTCGTAGAGACCGCCCAGAGTCGTGAAGGGCGCAAGCTTCTGGCCGTTCTCCATGTAACCGGCCACCTTGCCGTAAGAGAGCCTGAGCGTGAAGGTCGCGTCCGGATAAAGCTTCGTGCCTTCGGTTTCAAAGAGAGCGCGTGCAATCTTCGCGTAGTTGGCACGCTCTACGCCCGTGACCTCAGACTCGTAGCGCTTGCGTAGCTCTCTGGCTCGCGGGTCAATCGTGCGCGCCAGCACAATCATCGGGTCTGTAGAATCATCTATGGCCTTCTGCCCGCCCGCTGCCAGCTCCTTGCGGTAAGCAGGGTCTTTCAGCTTGGTGCCGTTAATCAGGTCTGCGGCCACGGCCTCGGGCGTCTTGCCGTTCAGGATTTGCTTGACCATAGGATGGTCTGTGCCCAGAAGCTCTACCATGAAGCCCAAGGAGTCCGCGAGCTTCAGCTTCTCGAACTCGTCGTAGATGGGCGCGGGGCTGTAGAGCGAAAGCTCAAGCGAGGCGCGGCGCGCGTCCGTGTATTCCGGCAAGCGCTCCGCGTTCGGCTTCTGGCTCTCGGCAGCGAGACGAACCAGAGCGCGAGCGAAGCCGAAGAGCACGGAGTTGAAGCCTCCGGACTGGTCGAAGATTCGTCGCTCCTTGATGTAAGAAGGAAGCGTGCTGTGAGCGCCCGAGATTGCCTGCCATGCCTCGCCGTACATCTTCTGCCGCTCGGGGTTGGAAGCGATGGATTTTCTCAGCGCATCTTCCGCCTTCATCTTGCGGTCAATCAGCGCCTTGTCGCGCAGGCCCGCCAGTTGGCCGCGATAGACCTTGAGGCTGTTCTGTATGCTGTTCAATTCGTTCTGGGCGCGGCGCGTCTGCTCGTCGCCCATCGCCATGTACTTCTTCAGCATGGCCTCGCGCCGCTCAAGCAGCCTGATGATGATGGGGATGCTCGTCTCTCTAAGCTCCGTGAGGTGCGCGACCGTGTTCAGTCGAGACGTGGAGCCTGGGTGTCCGGTGACGAACACAAGCTCGCCCTCTTTCGCGCCCGACTTAGACCACTTGAAATAGCTCTCGGGCTTAACAGGCTTGTCGTTCTCGTAAACGCGCACGAGCGCCATGTCTATGTTGAAGCGCGGGTAGTTGAAGTTGTCGGGGTCGCCGCCGAAGAAGGCCGCCTGAAACTCAGGCGCGAAGACCAGCCGCACGTCCGTATACTTTTTGTAGCGATAAAGATTGTACTGCCCGCCCTGATAGAGCGTGACGACATCCGAGCGCATGCCCGTCGCCTTCAACGACTCCGCCTCTATGGCGGCAATCTCCGCCCGGCGCGCGGTGAAGCCTTCGGCGTCGGACATGCCCTGCTTGACCGCGCCTGTGACGCGAGCGGTCACGTCCTCTATGCTCTGTAGCACGTTCAGCTCAAGGCTCGGCGCTTTGACCTCTTCGGCGCGAGTGCGTGCGACGAAGCCGAGCTTGGCGTAGTCCTTCTCGGGCGTGCTTATCTCGCCGACGATGTCCTCTACGATGTGATAGTTGGTCAGCACCAGCCCGTCGGGCGAGACGAAGGAGCCGGAGCCGCCGTTATTAAAGCGCACAGATGCCAGTTGCACTTTCTTGAGCCACGCGTCCGTGACTTCGAATCCATACTTTCTCTTAATCTCTTCGCGGGGCACGTTGTTGAAAGTCCACATGCCCTCGTCTGCCAGGGCGCTCAGGCCCAGGCTGGAAAACATCAAAAGCGCGGCCAGAAGCGCGCACAACGTTTTTCTTAATCTCATCTTATCCCTCAAAATTTTGGTTTGAACGGGGGAATGGCCACAAGGGGACTTTGGCGTTCCTCATTTGGATGCAGAAAATAAGTAACGGTTGTAGGCACCGACTGTCAAGGCAACAGGACAGAAGATTTAACAGGGATGGACAGGATAGACAGGATAAAAGAGAAGTGATAATCCTTTCTTTATCCTGTGCATCCTGTCCATCCCTGTTAAATCTTCTGTTCTAATCTCTTTTTTTCCTTTCTGCTTCCGGCCTTCTTCCTATAAAATGCGCGGCCATAAACGTTATGAAATGCCTCTCATGTTCACAGGAGATACCTGGCGAGCGCGTCGTCTGCCCTTCTTGCGGGACGGCGGTCGCGGACAAAACCGCGCCGACCTTCATGAAGCAGGCGGGCGTAGAGGGCAAGAGCGGCAACGGCGGAGAGCGGCTCTCTAAAAGCCCTACGCGACCCACCACCTATGACTCCATAGACAACTCGCGCTTTGTGCCAGGAACTATACTGGCCGCGCGCTATCGCATAGCTGGGCTGCTAGGGCGAGGCGGCATGGGAGAAGTCTACAGAGCCGACGACCTGAAGCTCGCGCAGCCCGTCGCGCTCAAGTTCCTGCCGGAAAGATTATTGAATGACGGGGCGGCGCTCGCTCGCTTTCACAGAGAGGTCAGGGTGGCGCGTCAAATCTCTCATCGCAACGTCTGCCGCGTTTACGACATCGGCGAAGTTGACGGCCATCACTTCCTTTCAATGGAGTACATAAAGGGAGAGGAGCTTGCCTCACTCCTGAGACGCATCGGGCGGCTCCCGCAGGACAAGGCCGTGGAGATTGCGCGGCAGCTCTGCGCGGGACTCGCGGCGGCGCACTCGAACAACGTGCTTCACCGCGACCTGAAGCCTTCGAACGTCATGATTGACGAAGAGGGAAATGTTCGCATCACGGATTTCGGGCTCGCCGGTTTGGCGGAAGAGTTCCGCGAAGAGGAGCGGCACGCTGGCACGCCCGCCTACATGGCTCCCGAGCAGTTGCACGGCGAGAGCGCCTCCATACGCAGCGACATATACTCTCTGGGCCTTGTGCTCTACGAAATCTTCACGGGCCGCCGCGCCTTCGAGGCAGCGTCTCTGGCTGAGCTGATAGAGCTGCGAAAGAGCGAGACCACGCCCACGAGCCCTTCCAGCCACGTCAAAGAGATTGACCCCGTGGCGGAGCGCATCATACTGCGCTGTCTTGAGCGAGAGCCTGAGAAGAGACCCTCTTCGGCGCTTTCGGTCGCGGCGGCTCTGCCGGGCGGAGACCCGCTCGCGGCTGCACTGGCCGCTGGCGAGACTCCTTCGCCCGAGATGGTCGCCGCCGCGCTCAAGGAAGGCGCGCTTCGCCCATGGGTCGCTCTGGCCTGTCTGGCCAGCGTCATTCTTGTGCTGGCCGGGCTGGTGATTGCTTCCACACGGCTGACAGCCATCAACAAAGTGCCCATGGAAAAATCGCCCGAGATACTTGGCGAGCGGGCGCGGGAGATAGTCAGGAAGCTGGGTTACGCGGAGGCTCCGCTGGACACAGACCGCGGCTTCTCTGTTGATACGAGCTATCTGGACTACGTGGAGCAGCAGGGCGAGTCTGCACAGAACTGGAACAGGATAAGAACGGGCCAGCCCCTAATCCTCTACTTCTGGTATCGCCAGAGCCCTCGCTACATGGAGAAGCTGATACTGGAAGCCTCAACCGTCCCGGCCCCGGCGCTTAACGTCTCGGGCTTCACGCATCTTTCAATGGACACGCGAGGGCGGCTCGTGGAGTTTTACCGCGCGCCTCAGCAGATGGATACTCAGGCGGGCGCGGCTACTGAGCCGGACTGGTCAGCGCTCTTCGCGGCAGCCGAGATTAACCCGGCGGGCTTTCAGCCTGCGGACTCGCAATGGGTTCCGCCCGTAGCCTACGACACGCGCAAGGCGTGGGCAGGCAGTCTGCCAGACCACCCGGAAATTCCCCTGCGCATAGAGGCCGCAGGCTTTAAGTCAAAGCCCGTCTACTTTCAGCTTATCTATCCTTGGACGAAGCCCGCGAGGCAGGAGGAGACCGAGTTCACAGGCAGAGAGTGGGTGGCCCTTATAGCTCTGGGCATAGTGATAACGGCCGTGGTGATAGGGGCCATACTGCTTGCGCGGCGAAACCTGCGGATGGGACGCGGAGACCGCAAGGGGGCATTCAAGCTGGCCTTCTTCGCTTTTACCGTCCTGCTCGTCAGCATGTTTCTGGCGGCAGACCACGCGCCTTCTCCCGGCAGAGAGCTTTGGACGCTCTACGTCTCTGCGCGAGACGCGCTGTTCGTGGCCTTCTGGCTCTGGCTCATCTACATAGCGCTTGAGCCTTACGTCAGGCGGTTCGCTCCGCGACTGCTGATTTCGTGGAGCCGTCTCCTGGCGGGCGATTTCCGCGACCCCATGATAGGGCGCGACGTACTGGTGGGCGGGCTGCTGGGGCTCGGCCACACCGTGGCGATTTACATAGGCGTCATTTTGAAGGAGCGTCTGTCTACGCCCGGCTCCCCGCTTCTGTCCATCAACACGGACACGCTTAGGGGCTATCGCGTCATGTTGATGAGCTTGCTCGGCTCGACTCTGCTGTCGGCCGTCTATGCGGGGTTGGCCTATCTCTTCTTCCTGCTGCTGATGTACATCCTGGTCAAAAAGCCGCGCCTTGCAGGCATACTGATGTGGCTCACCATACTGGTCATTCAAGTGCTGTTCTTCGCCAGCTCGTGGCACATAGTCATCTCGAACCTGCTTATCGCCACGCTTCTGACGGCGACGGTGGCTCGCTTCGGTCTGCTGGCCGCAATCTCCTGGCACTTCTTCTTCTCGCTCAGCTTTTTCTGGCCCCTGACGACCAACTTTTCCCTCTGGTATTCGAGCGCGACAATCCTTTCTCTAGTCGTGCTCATAGGCCTTGCCGTCTACGGCTTCTACACTTCGCTGGCGGGCCAGCCGCTCTTCCGCGAAGGGATTTTGAAGGAGTGAGAAGGGCGCGGGCGCGTTGCGTAATCTTATAAGCAGAATCAGAAGGGGCATCAGAGGAAAGCGCATGGACAACGAAGCGATTGCCGAAAGGTTCAACCGCCTGGCCGACTTGATGGAGATACGCGGCGACGACGCCTTCCGCATACGCTCTTACCGCAACGCAGCCGACATGATTGAGACCTGGCCCGTGGAGATGGAGAAACTGGCGCGCGAAGGCGGGACCAAAGCCTTGCAGGAGATTCCGGGCGTCGGCAAGGCCATCAGCGGCAAGATAATCGAGCTGGTGGAAAAGGGAACCTTCGATGCGTGGGAAAAGCTGACGGAAGAGACGCCGGAAACTGTGCTGGACATCCTGAACGTGAGCGGCATAGGCAGGAAGACAGCCGCCGTCCTTCACCAGAAGTTCAAGATTGCGTCGCTCGACGACCTCAAAAAATTTGTCGCGGGCGGCGGGCTCGACCTGGTTGACGGCGTAGGAGAAAAGAGCGCCGAGAGAATCCGCAAGAGCCTTAATCTGAAAAGTGATGAGCACTGAGTTAAAGCGTATCTCTTCTCAGTACTCATCACTCAGTATTCATAAGCCTTAGGCTTTAGTCCGTTATGTGAATCTGCTCTTCGACTCTAGGGTGACGCACGAAGTATGCGACCACCGTGGCGCAGGCTACTATGAAGGCGGCGATTGCGCCCCACAGATACTTCAGCCCGTAGGTCATATCCGGGAGCCTCGTCCCGGGGTCAACGGCTGTCAGGAAGAGTATGAACAACCAGACTGCAATCGCCAGGGCAGCCAGCCCGACGAGTCCAACTGCGATATCCGTCATGCTTTTCATGCTGCACCTCCCGCTCGTTTAGTGCGGATTGATGTTTTGTCGTGTTTCGTTTCGCGCTAAAGATTAGGCCGGAGGACTCGGGCTCGCTCTCTTTCATGTGCAGGCGGCTTCAGTTGTCCTCTTAGACCTTTGGTGCCCCGCATTATAGCAAATTGTGCCCGAAAGTGGGCGCTCATGATAGCGGGACTTATCCGTGGCCGACAGTCTATCAACGCCCGTGGCCCGCTTCTCTTTCTTTTAGATTATTTTTCTCTTGCCGCGACTCGCTTCCGAACTATTGACTTCGCGGGCGTGCTTGGCATATTTTTTTCGCCGCACCGGAGGCTGGCTCGCCGCTTTCAAACACGCGGCGCGTGGGGCCGCTCCGGTCACAACTCTCCAGGGTGGTCGCTCTGACCACGGCAAACAAATCCTCGAAGGGAGGCGAATGTAGCAATGCTTCGCAACATAAATCCGTATCGTTTCGTCAGAAAAGCCCTGCCACTTTTAGCGGCCTGCTTCTGCCTGTTAGCCTTAGCCGCGAGCGTCCCGGCGCAGAAGTCCGGGAAAGACGAAGCGCCCTGCTTTAGCGAGTACAGGGGCGTGCAGATTGGCATGAAGATTGACGACGCCCGTCTGAAGCTCGGCAAGCCGAAGGAGATGGCTGACGAATTAGACATCTACAACTTCAGCGAGAAAGAGTCCGCGCAGGTCTATTACGACAAGACAAGTCAAAAGATTACTGCCATCTCGGTTGACTACGTGGGCGCGACCGAAGCTCCCGAATGCAGGAAGGTGACGGGCACGGAGGCAGACTCGAAGGCCGACGGCTCGAAATTCAAGCTGGTTCGCTATCCGAAGGCGGGCTACTGGGTCTCTTACAACCGCACGGCGGGCGCAACACCGATTGTCACCGTGACGATGCAGAAGATTCAGTAGAGCCTTTATACAAGCGCGCACATGAAGCGAAGGCGAACCCTTCTCTATATCTCCGCAGCCTTCGCGCTCCTTCTGCTTATAGCTCTGGCGTGGGTCGGCACGCGCCGCCTCACGCACGGAGTCCTTCTTGTAAGCGCACACCTCAGTTACCCGAACGGCGAGCGCACGTTGGCTCAAGGGGCTACCGTTTATCTTCTGGACGCCGACATGATGCGGCTTGCTCTTATCAAAGAGGGCGAGATAACACCTCTTCAGGAGAAGGTTGCGAGAGAGAACCCGCGCTTTCGCTCGCTGGCCGGTTTGATGAACGGGCGCAGGCGCGAGGCTTACTCGCTCGGGCCTGAGGTCAAAGACTTCATGGAACAGTCAAGACCGCTCTGGGAGCCGCACGTGATTCAGGAAAGGAAGCTGGATGAAGAGGGGCGCGCAACCTTCACAGACTTGAAGCCCGGTGACTACTGGCTGATGGGGCGCGCTGATTCAAGAGGGGGCGTGGCCTTCTGGAATCTCTTCGTAAGGGTTGAGCGCGGGGAGACGAGCGTCACGCTGGATGCCGCCAACTCTCTTCAATGCTCCGGCTGCCGCTAGGGAAAGAGATTTACTTGGTGAAGGAAAAAGTGGAGGTGCCTTTGGCTTTCCACTCGCCGCTCATCTGTCTTCCGTTGGCTGCAATCACGCCACGTCCCACACCCAAAGAGTAGCCGCCCGGCCCCTTCTTCACGTCGGTCTCGCGTATGATTATCTCTCGCGTCTTGAGGTCAACGATGCCCGCGACGTTTATCACGTTCTCGCCCGAGGTCATGGTTCCGCTAAAGGTCTCGCCCATGTGCGTAGTGATGGTGAGCGTGCAGGGCTTGCCGCCCGCCTGCCCCTCCCACTTGCCCACCAAATCTATGTAGCCCGAGGGCGCGTTCGCCGTGGAAGTGTTCGATGCGTTCGCGTTGGCGTTCGCGTTCGACTGCTGCTGCGCGGGCTGGCACGCCGGGAGCAGGAGCGCGAGCGCCGTTAAGGTCGCCGCAAAGAGGGACGCGCGTTTAAGAGAAAGATGCTGCATAAGAGAAGGATTCACCTGATTCTATTATCTGAGGCCCGTGGCGGCCACGGACATTGACTCTGCCTGCCGCTTGACTATGACGAGCGTGATGTCGTCTGCCGCAGGCGTGCCCTGAGCCCACTTCGAGAGCGCGGCCTCTATGCGGTCGCGTATGCCCGAGGCGGAAGCGTCCAAATTGCGCGCTATGACTTCGTAGAGACGCTGCGCGCCGAACTCTTCGCCCTGCGGATTGACGGCCTCAGACACTCCGTCCGAGTAGGCCACGAGCACGTCTCCCGGCTGAAGCTGCGTGTGGCCTTCGCGGTAAAAGGCATCCGGCATTATCCCAAGCGGCAACCCGCCCGAGGCAAGATTCTCCATAGTGCCAGCCGCGTGGACAATGATGGGCGGGTTGTGGCCCGCGTTGAGAAACGAGAGCGCGCCCGTCTGCGAGTCAAGCTCCGCGTAAAAGAGCGTGACGAAGCGATTGGCCGGAGTGTTCTCCGCAAGATAACGGTTGACCTCGGAGATAGTCTCGACCAGAGAGTTGTTCGAGGTGGCCTGCGCGTGTATGGCCGCGTGCAGGCTGGACATCAGGAGCGCTGCGGCAGTTCCCTTGCCCGACACGTCGCCCAGAGCAATCACGAGCCGCCTGTCCTCTCGCTCTATGAAGTCGTAGTAGTCGCCGCCTATCTCGTAACAGGGAAAGCTTATGCCCTGTAGCTCGTAGCCGGAAATCTGCGGCGGCGCTGTGGGAAGAAAGCGCTGCTGTATCTCGCTCGCCAGTTGCAGCTCGTGCTCCATCCTTTCGCGCTCCATCTGCTCTTCCAGCAGGCGCGCGTTCTCAACGCGTATGGCCGCGACACTCGCCAAGGTAGTCAGCACCTTCAGGTGGTCTTCCGTAAATCTACCTTCGGCTATGGGCGAGTCGGCGTAGACGATGCCGAAGACGTTTTCGCCCACGCCCAAAGGCACGGCCAGCACGGAGCGTATGCCCTGAATCGTCATGGTACTGGACATAAAGCGCGGGTCGTGCTGCGCGTCCGAGGTCAGCACGGATTTACCCTTGCTGACGACCTCTTCCATGATGGTGCGGCTGATGCGAATCTCGCCTATCTCGCCCTGCCGGTCGCGAAGCCGAGCTGCCGCCACCTTAAGCTCATCTCCCCCCTCGTCTCTCATCATGATGAGGCAGCGGTCTGCCGGGACGGCTTCGAAGACGAGCAAGGCGATTTGATTCAAGGTCTCTGAGAGAGTGGCCGAAGCGAGCAGCGTCACGCCCACCTTGCTTATCAGCGCCAGCAGGTCGCCCTGCCTTGCAACCTGCTTGGGAACGGTATGGTCTTCCTGCGTGCGCGCCCCTTCGATTGCTTCCAGCAGGCCTGAGGTGGTGCGGTCTGAGGAGTTGAGCGCGATGGTGGCTTCCGGCACGGAGTCCGTGGCCTCCGTAATCATGGTGGCGCCCATGGTCACGCTCGCGCCGTCGTTAAAGACTATCTCGGTCTCGCCAATCTGAATGCGGCCGCCGGGATTGAGAGGCACGGTGCCGTCCACGGTCACGCCGTTATAGAGCGTGCCGTTGGCCGAGCCCAAGTCCTGTAGAAAATACTGGTCGCCCTCGCGCCTGACCTCCGCGTGAACGCGCGAGGCGAACGGGTCAGGGATGCACAGGTCGTTGCGGGCCGAGCGCCCGATGGTGATACGCAGCCGCCCCAAAGGAAAAGTGTCGGGCGAACGGTCCGGATATTTAACAATCAGCTCTGCCATATCGGGATAAGAAGCTCTTAAAAAATTCGGCCCATCATAATAACAAAAGCAATGCAGAAGGTCAGTACCGCCTGCGGTAGAGTAATGGTTCAGTTTGGGAGGATTCAAACAGGATGGACAGGATAAGCAGGATTAAGAAAAGACCTGATTCTCTTTCTTATCCTGTCTATCCTGTCCATCCCTGTTAATTTCTTCTTCTCTTCAATCTGAACCACTACCTGCGGTTCCGGCTTACGCACTGCCCTTATAACGTCATGCAGGAGCTAAAAGTTTACTGCCCGCGCTTGCGGCGCTCGAATAATTCCTTGTCGAGCTCTTGCAGGCGTCGGTTGGCGTCGGCCGCTTTCGGCCCCGCCTGCGCGTACTGGAAAAGCTCGTAGGCGCGTATCAGCTCCGCTCGATTCATCTTCCTGATGTCTTTTCCCTCGATTATCTTCATGGCCGTGTTGTAGCTGGCCACGGGGTCGTTCTTCGGCCTTGATGCGCCGGTGCCGTTTGCGGGCGGCGGAGTCGTGCCCGCTCGCGCCGCAGTTGAAGAAGACGACGCCGATGTCGTGGATGAAGCTGTCTGTGTATTCTCTGTGCCTCTTGCTTCCTCTGTGCTTCCGGGCTGGGTGGCGCTGCGCGTCTCACCATTATTTAACGCGGACTGCGGCGGCGGCAACGCGTCCAGTTGCGCTTTCGCCTCGCGAGACACGTCAGATGAAGATGAAGCAGAAAGCTTTTGATAGATTTCGCGCGCCTCGTCCGTGCGGCCTACACGCCTCAGCGCGTCTGCGTAGCGAAGCTGCGTCTCTTCGTTGCCGGGCTCCGACTGTACTGCCGCTCGGTACTCTTCAATCGCTTCATTAACAGCGCCGTTTCGCTCAAGCGCTTCGGCCAGCATCCTGTGCGCCTTCGCGTTCGACGGCTCAAGACGTATGGCGGCGCGCAGGCGGGAAATCGCTTCCGCCGTCCTGCCTTCGGCCAGGAGGCTTTCGGCCTCCGCGAGTCTCTCTTCGACGGCGCGCTTAGGGTCGTTTGTAGAAGCGGGCGCTCCGGCCGTGGGCGAGTCGTCACGACGCGAGCGGTAGAGAGCGAAAGCGCTCAGGCCCACGGCAAGGGCCGCGAGCGTCAATCCCGCCAGCAGAAAGCCGCGCCTCGTGCGCGCAGCCTGCCGCTTCACCGTCGCAGGTGCAGCCGCGCGGCCAGCACTTTCAGCGCCGTCAGCTTTGACCGTCGCCTCAGGCCGTGCAACGTTCGCCGCGATAGTTGCAGCGGCTGCTCTATCCGCCCTCACGCCCGCGCCGTCCGTCCCCTGTGCGAGCGCAGTCGTCACGGGCGCGGCGGTCGTTTCATTACCATCCAAGGCTTGAGAGTTATTAGCTGCGGGCTGTACGGGCGCAGGCTGAGAAGAGCGCCTGAGTATGTTCTCAAGCTCCGAGCGCCTGACCCTCGCCGTCTCGGGCGCGGAGGCGGAGCCGTCATCCGTGGGCAGCCCGTGCGTGGTGCGGCCTTCGTCAGAGAGCGGGGCGGTCTGCGCGCCGGGGCTCACAGCCTCGCCCGTGGCTCCGGCCACTCTGAGCGGCGTTCCGCACAGGCGACAGAAGCGAGCTTCCGCAGCGCAGATGGTTCCACAGTTGGGACATGGTCGGGACATTACTACCTTCTATCCCCAGCGAAGGTCTTCTTTAACGGCGAGTCGCACGCGCCTTCTGTGACGGGGTTGGCCGCCGCGCTCCAAGGTCTCTGACAACCACAGTGCCAGCTATCAGGTCGTGAAGAGCGCGACCCTGCGCGTTGAATATCGCCACGAGAAACCCTAAGCCCCCCGTGAGAAGCGAGAGCGGGTAGCCTACAAGGTGCCTGAGCAGAGCGCGCACGATGCTCAAGTCCCTTCCGTCCATCTGCTCTATACGCAAACCCGTGGCCCACTTGCCGAGAGTCTGGCCGCGCCAAGCCGTCAGCAGCACGAAGTTCAGCACCGTGAAGCCTACGGCAATCATGAAGCCCATGGTTTCGACCGTGCCGCCCGCGAGACGTGCGCCGCCGCCTAATAGGCGAGCAATCAGAGTGCTGAAGGCGACGATGCCCGTCAGCACTATGTAGTCAATCAGGAACGCGCCGCAGCGCAAAGAGAAGGGCGCGCGGAATCTCTCTACGTGAGCCTCTATCTGAGCGCGCGCCGCCTCGGAGCTTTTCACGAGCGGCCTGCTTTCAACCTTTGCAGTCATACGATTTTGGATTTTAGATTTTAGATTTTGGATTAACGAGATTAGAGCCGCTTAAGTTTCATCGCCGCGCCAATCCACAATCCAAAATCTAAAATCCAAAATTGAACTCATCCGACAAGGAAATGGAGCGTGGTTTCGCCCAGACGTAATTTGTCGCCCGATTCCAGCACACGCGGCTGGTGCGGGGCAAGTCTGACGGCGTCGTTGATGACCGTGCCGTTCACCGAATTCAGGTCTTCGATGAGAAACGTTTCGCCCTGACGCCAGATGCGCGCGTGGCGGCGCGAAACCTTGGTCTCGGGGTCGAAGCGGGAAAGGTCAACTTCCGGGAAAATATTCGAGTGGGGGTCGCTACGTCCTACAAGGTTATTCTCTTTCTGCAACTGGAACTGCGCGTCCAGCTCCGTCGTGCCAGTGACTATCAGCTTGGCCGTCGCTCTTGCCTGCCTGAGAGCCGCAGAGCCCACGCCCACGAGCGGCTGTCTCTGCCCGCAGTGCGCGCAGTAAACGTCGTCGGCAGCTATGCGACCGCCGCAGAAGCCGCAGAAGACCATCTCGGTCTGAATCGTCTCGCCGCCCAATTCCGCCGCCGGAGCCGCGCCGTAGGAGACCTGCCCCGAGCGAAGCTTTTCAAGATGAGAAATCAAAGTGTCGCGCATCTCCGCGGCGGAGCGGAAGCGGTTCTCGGGCTTGTACTCGACGGCTCGCATCAGCATGCGCTCCATCTCCGTGGACATGGCCGGGTTAATCTGTCGCGGGCGCGGGTTCTTCGTAAAGTCGAAGATGAGAAGCGGGTTGTCCTGCGGGTCTGAGCCGGTCAAAAGATGAAACATCGTCGCGCCCAGAGAGTAGATGTCAGAGCGCGGCTCGACCTTGCCGCTGAAAAGCTCCGGCGGCGCATAGCCCATGGTGCCTACCGCCGTCACTCCCTTCTCTTCCTGCTTGACCCATCGCGCAATCCCGAAGTCTATCAGCATCACACGGCCGGAGTTTCCGTCAATCATCAGGTTCGCGGGCTTCAGGTCGCGGTAGATAATCGGCGGCCTGTGATTGTGCAGGTAGTCCAGAACGTCCGCCACCTGTATGGCCCAGTCCGTGATGGTCTTCTCGTCAATGCGGCCGCTCGGCGCGTTCCTGAGCCTTCCGGCAAAGTCACCGCCCGAGATGTACTTCATCACCAGATAAAAGCGCGCGGCCTTGTTGTCGTAGAAGTAGTCGTAGATGGTCGGGATAGAAGGATGCTCAAGCGAAGTCAGCAGAAGCGACTCGCGGCGAAAGTCGTTGATGGCCTTCTCGTGCTGCGAGTCGTCTATGTGAGACTCGACCATCTCCTTGACGGCGCGTGGCGCGTCCCCCAGGTGCTGGTCTTTGGCAAGGTAAACTGCGCCCATGCCGCCGCCGCCGATTCGTCTCACTATCTCGTAACGGCCGTTCAGTAGAAAGCCGGGCTCAAGCTGCTTAGAGCCGCTCTTTCGTCCTCCTGTGGAGCCTGCGCGCTGTGTGTGCGAGATGTTGTCGCCTGACTTTCGCATCTCGCCCGTGTCTCTGGCGGGCGCGGCCTGTGCCGAAGCAGAGGCCGCCGATTCGTCAGGGGCATAGGTCTTCTCAAGCTGGGTGCCCTGCGCGGCACCGGCATCGCTGCCCGCGCTCGCCTGCGGCCACGGCTCAAGGTCTGGCGACTCCGTTGTGTCCAGCAAAGAGGAGTTAACTTCGGGAGTCTCCGTGTCGTCAAAGTTTCCGTATGAGGCGGAGGCTGCGGCTGAAGCTGCCGGGTCTTTCCCGTCGGGGCTTTCCGTCACGTCCGGCTCGGACGCAGCAGAAGAAGACGACTGCGCCGAGCCGTTTCCGGCCTCTGCATCCACGGCCTCGCTGCTTTCGGCTGCGGCTGCTGCTATGGCTTCGGAGGGCGCGGCTTCGCCCGTCTGCGCCGCAGAGCGCGCGGGCTGTGCCACGCCGCAGTTGCCGCAAAATGGATCATCGGGCGCAATCTTCGCGCCGCATTCGTGACAGAAGGACATCCCGGTTACAGTTCTGGATTTTGGATTTTAGATTTTGGATTAGTGGGACGGACTGAAGCTCAGATGAGCAGTGGCTTCAATCCAGAATCCAAAATCTAAAATCCGAAATCATCTCACTTGACTACGTGGAAACGTAAAAACGTCTTGCCGACGATTATCTCATCGCCGTCGCGAAGCGGGTGCCTGTCGCCCGGCAGGAGCCGCCGCCCGCGATTAATAAAGGTTCCGTTGGTGGAACCCAAATCCTCTATGTAGTACTGGCCGTTCCTGCGTATGATGCGCGCGTGCCTGCGCGAGACCTTCGCCTCGGGGTCGTCCGCGTCCAGGTCTACGTCAGGGAAGATGCCGCCGTCCGCGTCCCAGCGCCCTATCTGCGATTCGTCGTCGCTCAAGGGAAACTGCTTCCCGGCCGAGCGCCCGCGCTCAATGACCAGCTTGGCGTGCGTGGTGTCAACAGTGCCAACGGCACCGGAGGCTCCGGCGTAAGCCGCCACTTTCGCCACCTTCGTCACTTCTGACTGCTGCGGCTCTGCTTCCGGCTGCATGGCGGCGGCTGCCAGCGCCGCTTCGGCCTGCTCCGGCTTCTTGCCGTTGGTTTCTCCGCCGGTGTCGCCCGTAGCAGATGATGCCTTCCCACGCGCTGCGCCAGCCGCGAGCGGTGCGCCGCACTCGTCGCAGTACTGTGAGCCGTCCAGATTTTCCGTCTTGCACCTCTCGCAGGTGGTCATAAAACTTTCCTCTTTGCAGTTCGAGTGGGAGAAACACGAGCGCCCGACCGGCCTAGGCTCGCTTTCGGCGAAGCGGCGCACGTCATGCGCGGCGCGCTCCACCCGGGGCGAGTAACCGAGGCGTATTGTAGCGCGAAACGAAAATAGGCGGCAACCAACATTGCCAAGCAATCGCCGCGAGGGGCGGCACATCTAACCAATCTCTGTTAATTTCTTCGGCCCGTGGTCGTTTATAGGTTTTGGCAGGTCAGGCCGAAGATTTGGCAGGCGTAGGAGACCCCGGCTCGCCGACGCCCCCTTATTTTTCATATAATGAAACTGTTTCCAGATTTTTAGCGTAAAAGCTTTGCTGGCACACGAGCAAGCCGCGACGAGCGAGAAAAGGTTTTCAGCCCCGACCCGAGTCTCAACAACCCGAAAAGGAATAGGTAAGAGCGATGGCCCTGAGCCGCAAGAAAAAGATAATCATAGCTGCCTCTGCGGGCATAATCCTGATGCTGATTATAGTCATCAGCATCTTTGCCAGCCGCAAGGACGAGCCGGAAGTCACGGTCGTCAAAGTCGAAACGAGGCCCGAGCTGCGCGCCACCGTCACGGCTTCCGGCGAAGTGCGACCCGTGCGCTTTATCAACCTGACGAGCGAAGTCGCAGGGCGCATTGAGGAGATTTACGTCAATCCGGGGCAGCTCGTCACCACTGGCCAGCAGCTTGTGCGTCTTGACCCGACGCAGCTTCAGTCCAGCCAGGAGGCACAGGCGGCGGGCGTGCAGGTGGCTATCTCCGACGTGCAGAATGCTCGCACGCAGGTCATGGCCGCGCAGAATCAGGTGGCGCAGGCTCAGCAGGCTTTGACGGTCGCGGAAGCCTCCGTCGCTCAGGCACGCCAGCAGGTAGTCTCAGCTCAGACCAACGTTGACCGCGCGCAGGTGGATGTCAACACTGCGGCGCGAGAGTTGAAGCGCACGACGGAGCTTGTGGAATCAGGCGTCTCTTCGCGCGGCGAGTACGACGCGGCGCGTGACCGCTACGACCAGGCACAGGTGGCGCTTCGCACTGCCAACGCCAACCTAGAAGCACAGAAGATTGGAGTTCAGGAAGCAATCGCGCGAGCCAACCAGCAGCGAGTCGCCGTCCGCGACGCGCGCACAGGTGTGCAGCGCGCCGAAGCCAGCGTCGCGTCCAGCGAAGCTCGCGCCAACCAGCAGGCCGCTCTCCTTCGCGGACAATCCAGCCAGACCTCAAAGGCTCTGCAACGCTCGCCCCTGACGGGCGTCGTCGCCGACATCCCCGCCAAGGTGGGCCAGTTCGCTATAGCCAACCTCAGCTCGACTCCGCTCATGACCATCGCCGACATGTCCACGATTAACGTTGAGGTCAACGTGGACGAAACGGAGATAGCCACCGTTGAGGTAGGCCAGCCCGTCAAGGTTAAAGTGGACGCTATGGGCGAGCGCGAGATAGAGGGCGTGGTCATGCAGAAGAACCCCCTCGCCGTTGGCAAGTCCGACACGACCGGCGCGGGCGGAATCTCCAACCGCGTCAACGTTCAGGAGGCCAAAGAGTTCAAGGTGGTTATAGAGCTTCGCAGCATGCCGGATGACGTGCGTAATGCTCTGCGTCCCGGCATGACTGCCACGGCGACTATCACGACAAAGGTCGTGCAGAACGTCCTGGCCGTGCCGCTTCAGGCGATTGTAGAGAAGCCCGCGCCGCAGGCCGCACAGGGCCAGCCGACTCCGCAGGGCTCGGTGCCGCAGCCCAGCCCGCAGGGAGGCAAGCCCAAAGACATCAAGGGCGTCTACATACTTCAGGGCAACAGGGTGAAGTTCGTGGAGGTGCAGACGGGCATCACGGGCGAATCCGACATACAGATTATAGAAGGCTTGCAGCCGGGCGCGGAGGTCATCACAGGCCCGAGCCGCGTGCTCAAGACCTTGAAGGACAACACGACGGTCAAACGACAGACGCGCAAACCCGGCGCTAACACAAACTCGAACGAGGGCAAGTGATGTCTGATGCGACACTGGCAGAAACTCTCGCGGCTGAAGCGGGAGGCATGGAGCGGGGCGAGCTTCTGGCTCAGCACGCCGTTCCGGCTTCGCTCATCTCTATGCGCGAAATCTGGAAGACCTACGAGATGGGCTCCGAGAAGGTGCATGCCCTTCACGGCGTCTCCTTCGACGTGCAGAAGGGCGAGTACCTTGCCATCATTGGCCCTTCGGGCTCTGGCAAGTCCACGCTCATGAACCTGATTGGCTGCCTCGACACGCCGAGCAATGGCGAGTACTGGATAAACGGCAAGAACGTCTCGGAGATGGACGACGACGAGCTGGCGCGCATACGCAACAAAGAGGTAGGCTTCGTCTTCCAGACCTTCAACCTGCTGGCACGCGCAACCGCCCTGCACAACGTGGAGCTTCCCTTAATCTACGCGGGCATGAGCGCGGGCGAGCGCCACGAGAAGGCCAAGGCTTCGCTCGCCGCAGTCGAACTGGCAGACCGCATGATGCACCGCCCGAACGAGCTTTCCGGCGGACAGCGCCAGCGCGTAGCCATCGCGCGAGCCCTCGTCAATCACCCGTCCATCCTTCTAGCGGACGAGCCCACGGGCGCGCTCGACACGCACACGTCCTACGAAATCATGAACCTCTTCGAGAAGCTGCACTCGGAAGGCAACACCATCATCCTCGTCACGCACGAGCCTGACATAGCCGCACGCGCACACCGCGTCATCTCCATACGCGACGGCCAGATTGAGAAGGACGAGCGCATCAGGTAAAGAAGAAGACAATTAACAGGGATAGACAGAATTAAGCAGGATAGAAGAAGAAATAGTTTCTCTTTTATCCTGCTTATTCTGTCTATCCCTGTTCTAATCCGCCCGTCAACAAAAGTATACACGCCGGGGCTTCGGTGTCCTCTCTCGTGGACACATCTTCAGGGGTCGTTTCATAAAAACTCTGCTTTTCGGCTCGAATGATCCAGGGCAGGCGGCTGGCACGTAGCTGGCACATAGATTGCGCTCTCCATGAGATGAAATTCCTCGCTCGCGGCGCTTGTGCAGACACCTCTTTCATCAGCGCTGCGGCCGACACCTCTAACAGTCGTTTCTGCCAACCTCTGTTAGCCGATTCCGCTTCAGGCAGCGAGTCACAATATGAAGCCCGCCCTCGGTGGTTTCATCTCACAACGGAGAAAAAGTTATGGCAACCAAGAAACAAGAGAACACAGACACAGGGATTGAGATTAAAGGCAGCAGCGCCAAACAGCTTCCCGGCACGAATGTCCAGCTGTTCGGCCACGTCACGTTCGTAGAAGGCTACGACCTCCCGCAATTCCAAGGCTGTCACGGGCTGGTAGCCCTGCGCGACACGCCGGGCAAGACCGTGGCGGTGATAACGAGCGCGCACAACCTCCAGACGCTTCTGGAAACGGCCCTCACGACGGGCAACCTGATAGCCTTCTCAGGAATAAAGGCCACGAACCCTCCGACCCCGCTCGGCGGAACGTGGGGGGTGGAGGTCTACCTGATAGATGTCATTAACCTCTACGGCTTCAAATAATCCCCGAACGTATTTGAAGCAAAGAAAAAAGCAGAGCACGCGTTAGACAACCGCGAACAGAAACAGCAAAATACCCGCAAAGCTTTCAGCAGCCTCGCGGGTATTTTGTTCAGCCTAAACTTCTGCGCGCGTCCTTTCGTATAAGGAGCTAGCCACCTCGCGCACGATTGGAAAGTTTCTCTTTGTCTATCGAAGATTTACGATTTACCATTAAAGAATCATGCCGTTTGCCGCGCTGTGGGAATCATGTCGAGTCGCCCTGCTGAGCCTGCGCACGAATAAGCTGCGCACGGGCCTGACCCTGATAGGCATAGTCGTGGGCGTGTCGGCCGTGATTGCCGTCGTGACCATCATCAAGGGGCTGGACAAAACCGTCGCCACCACCTTTTCCTCTCAGGGCTCCACTGTCTTTACCGTCAGCAAGCGCCCCATGGTTATCACCTCTCGCGAGGACTTCGTCAAATTCAACCGCCGCAAGGACGTGACTAAAGAAGATGCCGAGGCCGTGACAAGGCTCTGCACGTCATGCTGGCGCACGGGCGTTGCCGCGAATGCTCCGGCCGAGACGGTCAAGCGCGGCGACCAGAAGTCGGAAGGCGTGCTGGTGAGGGGCACTACGCTTTCCGTAATTGAGATGGATAACCGCACGATTGCTGCGGGGCGCGTGTGGTCTGAGCCGGAGGGCGCGGGCGCGAGCGAGGTCTGCGTCATAGGCACAGACCTGATAGAGAATCTCTTCGCAGGAGCCGCGCCCGAGCAGGTCGTGGGCCAGCAGATTCGCATCAGCGGCAGGCCCTTCCAGATAGTCGGCGTGGTAGAGCCTCTGGGCAAAATCTTCGGCGTCTCGCGCGATAACGTCATATACATTCCCTTTGAGACTTACCAGAAGGTTTACGGCGCGCACGACTCGCTCGTCATCTTCGTGCAGGCGCAGTCGGCCGAGCAGCTCGAAGCGGTCGAAGACCAGGTGCGAACCATCATGCGTAATCGTCGCGGCAAGACTTTTAATGACGAAGACGACGGCTTTGCGCTTGAGACTCAGGATGTCTTCCTTGACCTTTATGGCAAGGCCACCTCCAACATCTACCTCGTGACTATAGGTGTGGCGGCAATCTCGCTCGTCGTGGGCGGAATCGTCGTGATGAATATCATGCTCGTGTCTGTGACGGAGCGCACCAAGGAGATTGGCATTCGCAAGGCCGTGGGCGCTACGCGCCGGGACATTCTGTTGCAGTTCCTGATTGAAGCCGTGATGGTGACGGCTATAGGCGGGGCGCTCGGCGTGGGCTTGGGCTTCGGCCTTGCCTACGTGATAGCGCTGCTTATAGGCTTTCCGCTGCTGGTCAGCGTCAGCTCGGCAGTCCTGGGCGTCGGCGTCTCTTCCATCGTAGGCATCGTGAGCGGCCTCTGGCCCGCGTGGAGCGCCTCCAAGCTCGACCCTATTGAAGCCCTGAGAGCGGAGTAGCTTTTCATAGAAGCAGCATGAGCAGAACGAAAAAGCGGCTGGTTGTTATCCTGATTATCCTCGTGGCGCTCCTCGCAGTTGAAGCCGGGCGAGAGTACGTGGTCTATCGCATGGAGTCTAACAGGCTGGAAGGCGGCTACTGGAAATTGCAGGGGCGCACAGGCATAACCAAAGACGAGGTGCGGGCCGCGCTCGGAGAGCCGCACAGGGTCGAGACGGGCGCGGCGGACGAGAACTGGTACTGGTACGCGCGCGAGGCTCGCGGCCCCATCTGGCGGGTGATGAGCAGGCAGGGCGGCTACGAGCTTAACGTGCAGTTCGATAGGACGGGACGCATGCTGGACGTTTACAGCAAGGTGAACTGAAGTGAGATTTGATGACGTTAAAGAATCTGCGCTGATGGCTGTTGACACTTTGCGCGCCAACAAGCTGCGCTCGTCGCTCACCATCCTGGGCGTGAGCATAGGCGTCATCACCATCATCTTCATGGTCTCTATCATTCAGGGACTCAACCGCGCCTTCGCCGAACAGATTGAGGCGCTCGGGTCAAACACCATCTTCATCACGAAGTACGACCCCGGCTTCGGGCGGCCGCCCGAGATGCGCTCTATGGAGGAGCGCCAGCGAAAGGAGCTGACGATTGAAGACGCAGACGCCATACGACGCGACGCGCCTTCGGTCGCAAGCGTCTCGCCGCTCCATCGCAACATCGCTTCCACCGTTCGCTACGCAGACCGTCAGTCGGACACGCCCATCCTCGCGGGCGTGACGCCGTATTATGAATTTACTCACTCGTCATACGTCGGGCGCGGGCGCTTCATAGGCGACATAGACATGCAGGAGCGCTCGAACGTCGCAGTGCTGGCTAAAGATGTCGTCAACACTCTCTTTCCGAATGAGGAGCCTCTGGGCAAGGAGATAAAGATTAACGGCACGCCCTTTCTGGTGATAGGCGTGATGGAGCCTCTGGGGAACTTCTTCGGCCAGTCGCGCGACAACGCCATCTACGTCCCCTTAACTACCTTCGACAAGTACTACCCGGACTACACTTCGCCGGGCACGCTCTTCGCCATCGTGGTGCGCCCGAAGTCGCGAGCCTTCGTCAAATCTTCCGTAGATGAAATCACGGACATACTCAGACGGCGGCGTCGCGTGGGCTCCGGCGAGCCCAACAACTTCGGCGTCTCCACGCAGGATTCTTTGCTGGACATCTACAATCAACTGACGGGAGCGACGGCGCTCGTGCTGACCGCCATCTCTTTCGTCGCGCTCATGATTGGCGGCATAGGCGTGATGAACATCATGCTCGTGTCTGTGACGGAGCGCACCAAGGAGATTGGCATTCGCAAGGCCGTGGGCGCGACCCGCTTTAACATTCTCTCGCAATTTCTGATAGAGGCCGTGGCTCTGACTGCCATAGGCGGCTTTGCGGGCCTAGCCGTCGGCGAAGTCTGTAGCCTGCTGATGAACAGGTACTCGCCGCTTCCGGCGTTCGTGCCCCTGTGGGCTATCGCCGTAGGCATAGGCGTCTCCGCGCTCGTTGGCATAGTCTTCGGCCTCTGGCCCGCGTGGAAAGCCGCCCGCCTAGACCCCATAGAGGCACTCAGGTATGAATAAGGACA
>DATELK010000158.1:0-7487 GCA_035276685.1 Pyrinomonadaceae bacterium
TATTATCCTTGCAGGCTAATCGTTGTCGCATAGCGCCCTTCTGTGGTACATCCTAGAGGCACAAAGGTTCAGTTCGGTCAATTTCAGGATTTCGACAGGAGTTGTTTGCCGGTTATGTCTCAGCCGACGCCAAATATCGAATCGGTGATGCACGAGGAACGCGTCTTTCCGCCGCCCGAAGCCTTCGCAAGCGGCGCACGCATCGGCTCGATGGAGGATTACGAGCGCCTGTGGCGTGAGGCGCAAGCTTCGCCCGAAGAGTTCTGGGCGCGCATGGCCGAAGAGCTGCACTGGTTCAAGCGCTGGGACACGGTTCTTAAATGGGAGCCGCCGCACGCCGAATGGTTCGTGGGAGGACTGCTGAACATCTCCTACAACTGTCTCGACCGTCACCTTGAAACGTGGCGGCGCAACAAGGCGGCGATTATCTGGGAAGGAGAGCCGGGCGAGCAGCGCACGCTCACTTACGGGCAGATGCATGCAGAGGTCTGCCGCTTCGCTAACGTCTTAAAGCGCGCAGGCATCGTTAAGGGCGACCGCGTCGCGCTCTACATGCCGCTCATCCCTGAGCTTGCGATTGCCATGCTGGCCTGCGCCCGCATAGGCGCGACACACTCCGTCATCTTCGGCGGCTTCTCCACGCAGGCGCTAGTTGACCGCATCAACGACGCTGGCTGCAAGATGGTCGTGACGGCTGACGGCGGCTACAGGCGCGGCTCGGAAGTGAAGCTTAAGCCTGCGGTTGACGAAGCCTTGAAAGAGACACCCTCGGTTCGCGGCTGCATAGTCGTGCGCCGCACGGGCACGCGCATACACATGCAGGCGGGCCGCGATTACTGGTGGCACGAGATGATGGCGACCGTGGGGGCGGACTGCCCTGCCGAAGAGCTTGAGAGCGAGCACCCACTCTACATACTCTACACCTCAGGCACGACGGGAAAGCCTAAGGGCATACTGCACACCACCGCTGGCTACCTGCTCCAAACTCACCTGACGACAAAGTGGATTTTTGACCTGCGCGACGAAGACCTGTACTGGTGCACGGCCGACATAGGCTGGGTGACGGGCCACTCCTACGTGGTCTACGGGCCGCTCTCGAACGGCGCGACCGTGCTGATGTACGAGGGAGCGCCGAATTATCCCGAAGCCGACAGGTTCTGGGACATCATAGAGCGCCATCGCGTCAACATCCTCTACACCGCGCCGACGGCCATACGCGCCTTCATCAAGTGGGGCGAGCACTGGCCGCTGCGTCACGACCTCTCATCTTTGCGACTGCTCGGCACAGTCGGAGAGCCCATCAACCCCGAAGCGTGGATGTGGTACAGGGAGATAATAGGAAAGGCTCGCTGTCCCATAGTGGATACTTGGTGGCAGACCGAGACGGGCGCGATTATGATAAGCCCCCTGCCGGGAGCTACGCCCACTAAGCCGGGCTCTGCTACGAGGCCCTTGCCCGGCATAGAGGTTGACGTGATGACTCGCGCGGGCGAGCCTGTGGGCGCGAACGAAGGCGGCTATCTGGTCATCAAGCGGCCCTGGCCTTCCATGCTCCGCACCATCTGGGGAGACGACGAGCGCTATCAGAAGCAGTACTGGTCAGAGATTCCGGGCGTTTACTTCGCTGGCGACGGGGCGCGGCGTGACGAGGACGGATATTTCTGGATCATGGGGCGCGTTGATGATGTGATAAATGTGAGCGGGCACCGTCTGGGGACTGCCGAAGTCGAGAGCGCGCTCGTCTCGCACGAGGCGGTGGCGGAAGCTGCCGTGGTGGCAAGGCCGGACGAAATCAAAGGCTCTGCCATCGTCGCTTTCGTCACCCTGGAAGGCTCGCACAGGTCTTCAGACGAGTTGAAAGAGACCTTGCGCCGCCACGTCACCAAAGAGATTGGGGCGCTGGCGCGGCCCGACGAGATACGTTTTACGGACGCTCTGCCCAAGACGCGCTCCGGCAAGATTATGCGACGGCTCCTGCGCGAGATAGCTTCCAGCGGCTCGGTAGCAGGCGACACAACCACTCTCGAAGACTTTTCCGTCTTGGAGAAACTGCGTGCGGACGAAGAATGAACAAACAAGTCAGAAGGCAGAGTGCAGAATGATGAATGAAAAGAATTATTCAAGTTGAATTATCTTCTAATTCATCATTCTGCACTCTGACTTCTGCATTAGGAGTGATATATGCCCAGGCAGTTGACGATAGAGAACAGGAGCGGCCCGCGCTATCTGGCGGCGCTTGAGGTGCGGGCCGAGTGGGACGGCGACGACGGCACGCATTACGTGGCTGAAGGGACGACTGAGAACGTCGGGCCCGAAGGCGCGCTCATACACTTGCAGCGAGAGCTGCCGAACGTCGGGAGCCGCGTGCAGCTAAGGGTCTTGAGCGAGGAGGGAGAAAAGCTGAGCGTCGTGACGGAGGTGCTCAGGCTTGAGCGCAACCCCGCGCACCCGCTCGCCGCGCTTCAGCTCATCAACGGCTCGGACGAATGGCGCGGCCTCGTCTGGGAGCCAGCCCGCCCGCAGATTACCCTGAAGGACGACGACGACGAAGAGGACGGCGACGAAGAAGAGATAGAAGAGACCACACACTAGGAAAATGCAGAAGGCAGAGTGCAGAATGATGAATGAAGTGCTGATTCAAATTTGAATGCTCTTTCTTTAATTCATCATTCTGCACTCTGCCTTCTGCCTTGCTCTTATTATGGATAAGAAGACGCAAGAGGTGGCCGAGACGGCTGCGGCGACGGCTACGGAGGTCGGGTGGATGCGCACGCGTTTTATCCTGCGCGTCATCTTCACGGCCATAGTGGTCTGGTTCGCGGCGCGTGCGCTGCTCTGGGCTTTTCAGGCGCTTGAGAGCGTCATACTGCTTGTCGTTCTTTCAATCTTCTTCGCCTACCTGATAGCGCCGCTCGTCGAGATGGTGCGACGGCCCTTCAAGGTGGGCGGGCGCGAGCGCAGCATGCCGCGCGCCGCAGCTATAGGGCTTGTTTACCTCGGGATTTTCGGCTCCGCAGGTATAGCGCTCTACTTCCTGCTTCCGGGGCTTGGCAATCAGATTACCCAGTTTGCCAAGAACGCGCCCGGCTACTTCACCTCCGCACGCGCACGCGCGCAGAGCATGAACGATTTCTACGAGCGCTACAGGATGCCGCAGTCCGCGCGCGACGCCATCAACCGCAACATCACGCACGTCATAGAGACGGCCGGAGCCTACACGACCGAAGGCTTGGGGAATATTCTTCTAAGCTCTTTGACCTACCTGCCGTGGCTGATACTGATTCCCATACTCGCCTTCTTTCTTTTGAAAGACGCGGACAGCTTTCGTCGCTCCGCCTTGCAGATGCTGCCGAGGGGGCGCTGGCGCTGGCGAGGGGACGAGTTCTTTCAGGATGTTAACTCGACGCTCGCGGCCTACATACGAGCGCAGCTCACGGCCTGTTTAATCATAGGGCTCATCTGCACGATTGGCTTTTACCTGATTGGCGTGCCTTACTGGCTCGCCTTGGGAATCGTCGCCGGGATGCTTGAGTTCATCCCGCTCGTGGGGCCGCTCGTGATAGCCATCTGCGCGGCGCTCATCACAGGCTTCTACTCAATCAACCAGGCGATACTGGTCGTGGTCTTCCTTGGCATCCTTCGCATAGTCCACGACTACGTCATCTACCCGCGCATCATAGGCCAGGGCATACACCTGCATCCTCTGGCCGTCATCCTCTCCATCCTGGCAGGGGCGGAGCTTGGCGGCGTGGCCGGAATCTTTCTGGCGATTCCGGTCGTGGCCATAGGCACTGTCAGCTATCGCCACTGGCTTGAGCATCGCGGCAGCGAGGGAATCGTGGCAGACCTGCTTAAGCCGGGAGATGCAGTGGTGGAAGCGGCGGAAGCAGCAGACGGAGCGGAGAAGAGATTGCCGCCTGAGCCTGATGACGAGCACCCGTCTCATACGACCACGCCGGAAGAGATGGCGCGGCGGCGTCCAGACCTTACCACGGGCGAATTGAAGCTGCCGAAACAGTTGGAAGAGAGATGAGCGCCTCAGCCACAGAAGCAGAGAAGCCTTCGGAGAAGAGGGGCGCAGCTTCTTCTGCTGCGCGTCAGAGCGGCAAGAAGATTCTGGACGTGGGATGCGGGCGCAACAAGACGCCCGGCGCAATCGGGCTCGATTCAAACTCGCTGACCGAGGCGGACGTGATTCACGACCTGGGCGACCTGCCCTATCCTTTCGCGGACGACGAGTTCGACGAAGTCATAGGCAATCACGTCATAGAGCACGTGCCGGACGTGATGGCCTTCGTCTCTGAGCTTTACCGCGTGACGCGGCCCGGCGGGCGCATCAAAATCCTGACGCCGCATTACTCTAACCCCGACTGGCCCAACGACCCCACGCACCGCAATCACCTGAACAGCTACTCCTTCAACTACTTTATAGAAGACCCCAGGCACAGGAATTTCCCTTTCTACACGGACGTTCAATTGAAGCCTCTTCGCACGCACGTCTCGCTGCTGAACCTGTGGAAGGCACTGGGGCTTCAGCTCGTAGTCAACCTTGACCAGCGCTGGCCCGCGCTTCGCTTTACCAGAAAGTTCTGGGAGCAGTACCTGAGCTTCATCTTTCGCGGCAAGGAGCTTTACTTCGAGTTCGAGGTCGTCAAGCGCAAAGGAAGCGCGACGGAGGCTTTGCCCCAATGATTCGCTGGACACACATCACCATCATGGTCGCAGAGATAGAGCGCTCCATTGAGTTCTACCGCGCGATGTGCGGCCTTCAGGTTGTGCGAGACCGCAGGCGCGAGGGCGGCGGCACGGTCTGGCTCGGTTATGAGCCCGAAGGCGACGAGCACCCGACTTTCGTGCTGGTGCTGATGCAAGGAGAGGTGACAGACCGCCTCGACCACTTCGGCTTCCAGTGCGATACGAGGGCGGAGGTTGACCGCATCGCAGAAGATGCCGGGAGGCGCGGCATCCTTGCTTCCGCGCCGCAGGATTCGGGCGGGAGCTTGGGCTACTGGACTATCATTCGTGACCCGGACGGCCATATGGTAGAGTTCACCTGCGGCCAGCCGCTGAAGGGTTTAAGCTGAAAAGAAATTAACAGGGATGGACAGGATGAAAGAGAAAGCAATCCTTCTT
This sequence comes from Pyrinomonadaceae bacterium, assembly GCA_035276685.1. Lineage (GTDB taxonomy): Bacteria > Acidobacteriota > Blastocatellia > Pyrinomonadales > Pyrinomonadaceae > JACVRN01. The sequence goes on from DATELK010000158.1 coordinate 5,134, forward strand.
CTTTTATCCTGCTTATCCTGTCCATCCTGTTAGAACCGGTGCTTTTCTTGTATAGTTAGGCTTCTGGAATTTCTCTCCCTGTTCGTGCCTTCCACTTCCTAAAATCTGAGGAGCTAGCATTGTGAATAAAACTCTGTCTCACTTGCTCATCACGCTTCTGCTATTGACCTCTGTCCCGTTAGCACAGGGCCAGCAACAGCAGCAGGGCGCGGCCGATGACGACGACGACGTGGTACGCATCACCACCAACCTCGTGCAGGTTGACGCCGTCGTCACAGATAAGAAGGGAAAGCTCGTGACAGACCTTCAGCCGGATGAGATGGAAATCTACGAGGACGGCAAGCCGCAGAAGATTACCAACTTCTCATACATCTCCACGGAGAGCGGCACCGCGCAGCCTGCGAAGCCCTCTACGCCCACGGATAAAAGCAACCCGCCCGTGCCTCCCGTTCAGCTCAAGCCCGAGCAGGTGCGCCGCACCATAGCGCTCGTCGTTGATGACCTGAGCCTCTCTTTTGAGAGCACGCATTTCGTCAGGCGCGCTTTGAAGAAGTTCGTGGACGAGCAGATGCAGCCGGGCGACATGGTGGCGATTATTCGCACGGCTGGCGGCATGGGAGCCTTGCAGCAGTTCACCGCCGACAAGCGACAGCTTTACGCGTCCATAGACCGCGTGAGGTTCTCTTTTCAGAGCAAAGGCAACGTGGGCGCTTTCGCCTCCATGCAGGGTGTGGCTCCTTCTGCGACCGACGGCACGCCGTTCGACGGCCCCGGCGGGACAGGCATCGTCGGCGGCACAGACCCGGACGACCTGCGCGAAGAGATTTTCGCCATCGGAACCCTTGGCGCGGTCAATTACATTGTGCGCGGCATGAGAGAGCTTCCGGGCCGCAAGTCCATCCTGCTGATTGCCGACGGGCTTCCCAACTTCTCAAAGGTCAACGAGTCGCGCAGCAGCCGCATAGTAGACCGCCTTCGCCGTCTGATTGACATGGCGAACCGCGCTTCCGTCGTCATCTACACGATGGACGCGCGCGGGCTGCCTACCTTCGGCGTGAATGCTTCTGACGACACTTCAGGCATGGCCCCTGGCCAGGCAGCGCAGGCGGCGCGTCTACGCAGCTACGACTTCTATGCTTCGCGTGGGGGACTCGCCGCGCTCTCGTCTGAGACGGGAGGCTTTGCCATAGAGCTACAGAATGATTTAAGCCGGGGCATACGACAGGTGCTTGACGACCAGAAGGGCTATTACCTGATAGGCTATCGCCCGGACGAAACAACCTTTGACCAGACCAAAGGAGGCAGGAAGTTTCACAACATCTCCATCAGGGTAAAGCGACCGGGCCTCTCTGTGCGCTCGCGCGCAGGCTTCTACGGCGTTGAGAATACTAGGGTGGCTGCGAGGCCCGCGACGCGCGCAGAGCAGTTGCTCGGAGCAATCACTTCGCCCTTCTCTACCGGCGGAGTGCATCTGAGGCTGACTACGCTTTTCGGTAACGACCCGCAGGCGGGCTCTTACATGCGCTCGCTGCTTCACATCACGGCGCGCGACATCACTTTCGTAGAAGAGGCTGACGGCTGGCACAAAGCCGTCTTCGACGTGCTGGCCGTGACCTTCGGGGACAACGGGCAGGTCGTTGACTACGTTGACCGCGTGCAGACGGTTCGCGTGCGCGGAGAGACTTACAAGCGCGCTCTTGAGAACGGCTTCGTCTTCATCATCAACGTCCCGATTAAGAAGCCCGGAGCTTACCAACTGCGCACGGGCCTGCGCGACATAGCTTCTGAGCGCGTGGGCTCTGCCAGCCAGTTCATAGAAGTCCCTGACCTGAAGAAGAATCGTCTTGCGCTCTCAGGGCTGGTCCTCAACGGCTACGACCCGTCAAGCAAAGAGGCGGGCAATGCCTCTGCCGCACAGGCTGCGGCTCAGACTGCCGATGGTAACGGAGAGATTACGGAGATGAACCCGCAGGCGGGGCCAGCCGTCCGCCGCTTCCGTCGCGGAATGATTCTTCAGTACGGCTACGTTATCTATAACGCGCAGACGGATAAGGCCGCGCGCCCGCAGCTACAGACGCAGATGCGTCTCTTCCGCGAGGGCAAGGAAGTCTTCTCGGGCAAGATGCAGCCGTTCGACGCGAGCGGCCAGCAGGATTTGAAACGGCTGGCGGCGGCGGGCGCGCTGCAACTGAGCACTGACATGGAGCCGGGCGAGTACGTCCTGCAAATCATAGTTATAGACCCGTTCGGCAAAGCAAAGCATCAGGTGGCTACCCAGTGGATTGATTTCGAGATAACGAAATAGGAAAGAGCAGGTCAGAACCGCCTGCGGTAGCGGGCGGGTGTTACTTAAA
>DATELK010000159.1:0-21184 GCA_035276685.1 Pyrinomonadaceae bacterium
GTAACTTTCTAATTCTTTTCGAATGGGCTCCTCGGGTTGAGGAGATGTGTCAGTCCGCCGCTTGAACCCATCTATGCATTCAGTGCTGAAAGTGGCTTAGGGGTGTTGCTTTGCCGACTCCATATGAAAGCGATGGCAAGAACGCCCGCCACATCACTTAATAGTCTCAATTTCCACGGAGAGGCCGGGATATTGGCTTATACAAGCGTCGATTACTTGGGACGCAACGGAGTAGACACGCTCATTTCAGGCAATATCCATTCCACTTATACAAAATTCTGTAAAACTAATCATTTTATTGGTATAAACAGCAAAATCTGGCCGTCCGTCTACAAGTTTTCGGATTTGCCTCCAGATTCGTGGAGCATCTCTGCTCCGGGGGCTGCGGCCCTGCCTCTTCCCCTCAGGACTGCTTCGAGGCCAGCGCGCTCACCGAATTTTAAGCTCCCTCCACTAACTGCTTTTTTTTGGTCACGCGATGTTGCATAATGCGCGCACACCCTTCACTGGAGAATTGAAGATGAAAGCAGCGATTAAGAGGTTAGCTTTCCCGTCGCGGAGAAGGCAGGCGCGAGTCTATGAGTGGACTGTGGGCATAGGGGCCGAGAGCCTCTACCTGCTGTCGGCTCTCGTTCTACTCTTCACACTGCTCTGCGCTACGGAGGCGAGAGCGCAGGAGACGGGCAACTATACTATCTGGGGAGACGTGAAGGTAGACGATAGCAAGGCTGACACTCCAAGCCCGGCCACACTCACCATCATTCTTTACGACCAGCGCGGAGTCGTCGCGGGGCGTCAGGTGGTGCCCAGTCGCGGGCGCTACCGCTTTAACAATCTTCCTATAGGCGAGTACGAGCTGGTGGTGGAGACGGACATGGGTGAGATAACGCGCGTGCGCGTTGTAGTCTTCGGTGCCTCGGGCACAGACTTTCGCCAGGACTTCGAGTTCGAGTGGAAGTCTAAGGTGACAGACCCCAAGCCCATCACCGGAATCATCTCGGCGGCAGACGCCTACGAACGCCCTTCGGCAAACAAGTCGCTCTTTCAGAAAGCGCAGCAGGCAGCAGAGAAGAAGAAGTATGCGGAGGCTGCCACGTACCTCAGACGAATAGTTGAAAACGACAAGATGGATTTTCAGGCGTGGTCGCTGCTCGGGACAATCTATCTCGCGCAGGAGAAGCCTGACGAAGCGGAGAAGGCTTACCGCGCTGCGCTTGAAGTCAAGCCGACGTTCGGGCTGGCGCTGCTGAATCTGGGCAGGCTGTTGGAATCGCAGAAAAGATTTGAGGAAGCGATTGTGCCTCTCACGAAGGCCGTCGAAGTCCAACCGCAATCAGCCATCGCGAATCTTCTGCTTGGCGAAGCATACCTTCAAATCAAGAAAGGCTCGAAGGCCATACCTTACCTGAACGAGGCCGCGAAGCTAGGGCTGGTAGAAGCTCACCTGCGGCTGGCATGGCTCTACAACGCTGCGGGCTTGAAAGACAAGGCAGCGGTCGAGTACGAAGAGTTTTTGAAGAAGAAGCCCGAGTACCCCGAGCGTAAGAAGCTTGAGCAGTACATCAGCGCCAACAAGAAGGGTTGAGAGAGCGCGGCTCTCAAACTTCGCGAGCAGCTTTCATAAATTCCGAATCAAAAAAAATGGGCGTCGTCTTCCACAGAAGACGACGCCCTTTAAAGTGCATCTTAGGTTAAGCGAGACTGTTAGAACTCAACGCGTCCGGCAAACTGTATGATGCGCGGCGAGTAGGTCGTAGTGAGGTCGAACGCGCCCGCCGTATTGATGTTTCGCTGCTGGTTCGTAATCGCAAAGTTGGTGTGGTTCAAAACATTGAACGCCTCTGCGCGAAGTTGCAGCCTCACACGCTCCGTAATCTGTATATTCTTGAATATCGAAGCGTCTATGTTGAAGTAGCCGGGGCCATCGAACGCGTAGCGCTGGATGTTTCCGACCGAGCCGGCAGCGTTGTTAAAGAGAACCTGACCGGCGAAGGAGGTTCCAGGGCCGCCAGAGGCGCGGCGCTGTGCATCGAGCACTGACGGGTCGATGAGCGTGATGCTGCCGTTCGAGTTGCGGTAGACGCCTATGAGCGCACGAATCTCTTCTGTCGTGAGATTCGAGGTCGCAGGCTGGTTCGTGACGAACGTCGCGCGGTTGAAGGTGGTGCGCGGATCAACAATCGTGAAAGGAGCGCCGGAGGCAATCCTCAGGATGGAGTTAATCTGCCAGCCACCGACCAGGCGGTTGAGCCACGAGCCCGCGTCGCTGAAGAAGCGCTTGCCGCGACCGAAGGGCAGCTCGTAAATCGAGTTGAAGTTGAAGATGTGGGTCTGGTCGTACGTCGCTCTGGCGTACTCCAAATCCGGGTTGTTGGCGTCGAGCTCGAACTCGAAGCGGCGCTGGTCAGTGCCGGGCGAGTTAGAGAGCGTCTTGCCAAAGGTGTAGTTGGCCTGGAAGTAAAGGCCGGCGGCGAAACGACGACGAAGCTCTATCTGAAGAGCGTTGTGGTTGTAGCGCGCCGCGTTGGTCAGAAGACCTGCCAGAGCTACGTTCGGGTTCAGCAGGAACTTCACAGGCCCTTGCAGGCTGTTGGCCACGAGCGTCTGTGCCAGACCGGCCACCGTGCCCGCCTGAACGTTGGCGATGATAGTCGCATTACCGGCGACCGAAGTGAACGTGCCGCCAGCGCCCGGCGTAACCAGACCGAAACCGCCCGGCGAGCTGGACAGAGTAGCCAGCGACGGGATGACCGTCAACTGCTGGCTGCCCGGCAGACGCGGGTCGAAAGCAGCGCTAATCGGGAAAGCTGCGACGGACGCGCCGGCGGCGGTCAGTTCGGCTCTCCTCTGCGCGTTGAGCGCCAGGTTATTCTGCGCGCGCTGGAAATCAGCCAGGAAGCCATTGTTGATGATGTCTACCTGATTGAAGTCGATGATGCGCGTAGAGTTGTTGCTGTAAGCGCCGACATAGCGGACTTCCAAAGCAGTCTGCCAGCCGATTTCGCGCTGAATGCCGAAGCTGTACTCCTGATTGCTGGCCGTCTTCAGGTTCGGGTCAACACCGATAAGGCTCGGCGGGAAAACGCCCAGGCCAGCGTTGTTGAGCACCGCGTTCTGCGCGAAGGTGCGCGGAACAACCACGGTCGGGATAGCAATCGAGGGCAGAGTGTCCGGTCGTGCGTTCAAGGCACCGAGAGTGGAGTTGACGCGCAGGCCAGGGTTCTGGTCGCCTTCGCCCGAAGGCCCTTTCAGGAACTCGTCGGAGAAGTAGCTGATGCGGAAGCCGCCGCGAATGACGGTGCGTCCGTCGCCCGGCAATAGCGCTCCCAGGAATTTATTCTTGAACTGCGGCGACCAGGCGAAGCTCACAACGGGCGCGAAATTGTTCTTGTCCGTGTTGAAGAGCTTGCCGCCGCCGACGTTGGTTCCCGCCACCTGAATCACTCCGTTCGGGTTGAGCAGGGAATCTTGCAGAGACGTGCCTTCGGGGAAAGCGATTTCCGAAATGACGCCGTTTCTCTCCTTCGTCGAAGGATAAACTTCGTAACGAAGTCCGAGGTTGAGCGTCAGGCGCGGACCCACTCTCCACTGGTCTGCGAAATAGAAGTTATAGTTTTCGTAAGCGTAGTCCTGCTGGAAACCTATGCCGCGCTTGAAGCCCGAGGTGGCGCTCTCCACGTTGAAGGTCTCCGCCGCCGATACGACTATACCGCCGAGCAGAGCATAGAGCTGGTTAGCCGTACCGAGGTTGGTAGAGCTGATGCCGCCAGGGAATGAAGCGGTCGTCAACTGCGGCGTGCTGGTGCCTACGCCGAGGTTGTACTGCGGGATTGCGCCGCCCTCATTGAGACGCAGCACGCGGAAGAAGTTCAGAACCGTGCCGAAGCGGAAGCTGTGGTTGCCCATGCTGTACTCGGCGTTGTCCTGGAACGTGTAGGTCCTGGTGTCACGACCCTGGAAGAGATAGGTGCTCTCCGGGCTGGTGACTAGATTGGCCAGCCCCGGCGTGCCAGCCGAGCTGAGCAGAAAGTCCTGACGCGGCTGTGTCGTCGGGAACTGCGGGAACGTGTGAATGTGACCGATGCGCACTTCGTTGGTGAAGGTGGCGGTCGGCGTGATGCGCCACGCTCCGACGTAGAAATTGACCGGGGACTGCTCAAGCGCCTGCGGCCCAAGGAAGCCGTTGGCATCGCTGAAGTCCGGACGGTCAAGCGTCTCTCTGGCAATGTTGAAGACGAAGTTAACGGTGTTCCTGTCGTTGATGTCCCAGTCGGCTCTCGACGTGAAGCTCTTGCGATCCTGGTTGTTCGTCTGGTTAAAGCGGAAACCTGTGGTCGTCAACTGGTCGCCCACGGCCGTCGTGTTGCCGTTAGGAATGTTGGCCAGGAAACGGCTCGCGATGAGCGGGTTGATGGCGGTCGGGGCCGTGGCCGCAGCACCCGCAGGTGCGCTCACGCCGCCGAGCGTGAATATGTTAACCGTGCGAGCGACACCCGGCGCGATGCCTGCGGGGCAGGGGCTAGCGGCCGTGCCCAGACAGGTCGGCGTGTAGGTAAAGAGCCCTGAACGCGCGTTGTTGGTCAGCACCGTGCGGTTAAATGGCGTTGACCTTCTGTCAATCGTCCTCTCGTAGTTAGCGAAGAAGAACATGCCCTGGCTGGCCCAGATTGGGCCGCTCAGCTTGCCGCCGTACTGGTTGAAGTTGCGGAAAGAGCGGGCCGTTCCGTTCGCGTTGTTGAAGAAGGGATTGGCCGCGAACTTGGAGTTGCGGTTGTACTCGTAGACGGCACCATGGAATTCCGTCTGGCCGCGCGGCGTCGTCAGATTAACCTGCGAAGCGCCGTAGCCATTCTCTGCGCCGGAGTTCTGTGTCGTCACAGTAAACTCCTGCACGTCGTCTGTCGTGGGCGTCTGCTGGGTAAAGTCCGAGGCATTGGCGCGGATGAAGTTGTCCTGTATGTTCACGCCGTCGCGCGTGATGTTGGTAGCGGACGGGCGCTGGCCGTTGATGGAGGTGGCGTTCGCGCTGTTGGAAGCGGTGCCCGCCTGAAGCTGAATCAGGCCGATTGGGTTGCGGCCGTTCAAGGGTAACTCCTGAATCTGGCGCGGGCCGACCGTGTTGCTTATCTCGGCGTTGGTCGCGTTGAGAATGTCGGCGCCCGCCACCACTTCGACGGTCGCGCTGACATCTCCGACTTCCAGCACCGCGTTCAGCGAGTACTCACGGCCGGTGTCTATTTTAACCTCGCTGGCCGTGAAGCCTTTGTGGCCCTGTGCCGTAATCCTGACGGTGTAAGTGCCCGCGTCCAACTGCGGCACATTGAAAGAGCCGTCGTCGCTTGCGACCACAGTCCTTTCCTTACCCGTCTTATTGTCAGTCACCACTACAGTAGCGCCCGGTATCACACCGGAGGGGTCGGAGACCGTCCCCACTAAGCGCCCCGTATTGGTCTGGGCAATAACAGGAAATGCCAACGCGCAGAGGGCCAGCATCACCCATAAGATTTTTTTCATTGTGAACTCCTCATACAAAAAAGGTTGAGTCTTCAGACTCCAAAGAAGGCGTCTACGGAGTGAGATACTGCCCTCTTATAAGGTCTGTCCTGCTTAAGGTAGAACTAAAGTTAGGGTATTCCCAGAGAACATAACCGGGGGACTAAAACTAACGAAAAATTGGGTCGCAACATCCGTGCCGCAAAGATGATTAATCTTAAATCTCTTTCGTACTTAAGTTTATTAAGAGGCCGCAGGGCGGGGTGAAGAATATCGCTATAGATTTTTGGATAATTATTGGAAAGGGCAAAGAAGCCCCTCAAAACTAAATACGATTTCCCATAAAAAGATACGATTTTTCAGTCAGTTAGCAACAGCTTGTCAGAAATCTTTCGGCATCTGAATTATGAAAATCGCGGCGCAGAATCGGGATTGTTACCGATTGGCAGTTTCAGAATTTATTTGCGCGGGCCGGATACCGGATTGAAGTTTTCGGACGTGCTGTAGAGGTTAAGAGAGTCGCTCGCTTGCTCAGTCGAACATCTCGGCAAAGGAGCTGAAGTCCATGGCGCGCACGGGCAGGCCCATCTCTCTCTCAAGCTCCGCGAAGCTCATACCGTCGAGCATAATCTTCTCGTCGCTTTTGACGGAGGCGGAGGGGATGATGACGAAGTCGCCGCGCGCACTCTCGCGCGCCGCAAGATAATCGGAGCCTGTAAGAAGCCCCGCGACGGAAACGTCTCCGCCGAAGTAACGATTCTCAACAGCCGCCACATGGAGCTTCGTCCCGACGCGCTCGTTGAGCTCGTCAAGTAAATCCTTCAGCACGGGCGCGAAGAGCGTTCCCGTCATCACGGTCGCGTTGAGAGTTTGAGACTGCTTCCCCTTAAGCTCCGCCCTTCGCTTCAGTCTGCGCGTGAGGCGAGCGAAATCACTCTCGAAGGCGCGCACCATTCCTATGCCGTCCTCTATCTGCGGGTAGTCGCCGTAATGCTTTCGCCCCGGCACGGAGAGGCCAGCGCGCAGGTAAATCTCGTCGCCAAGAAAAGCGAAGGTCGTGCCCAACTGCTCGCGCAGGCTCTTCTGAATAGGCTTAAGCTGCTGAATCACTCTTCGGCAGAACTCCGGCGTCACAGCCGTCAGCCGCTCGTCCGTGTTGTAGCTGGTCAATCCCAGAGGAACAATCGCCACGCTCTTAATGAGCGGGAACTCTGCGGCCAAGTCCTGAATCGTGCGCTCTAAGACAGGGCCGTCGTTTATCTCTGGACAGAGCACCACCTGCGCGTGAATCTCTATGCCTGCATCGAGCAGTCGTCGCATCTTGACGGAGATGTCCGCGCGCGTGCGGTCTACGCCCAGAAGATGAGCGCGCACGTCCAGGTCTGTCGCGTGCACGGAGACATACTGCGGCGTCAGGCGCTGCTCTATGACGCGGCGCATCTCGTCTTCGGTGATGGAGGTCAGCGTGGTGTAGTTGCCGTAGAGGAATGAGAGGCGTATGTCTTCGTCTCGCACGAAGAGGGAGGGACGTGCCGTTTCAGGGTTGCCCTTGCAGAAGCAGAAGAGGCACTCGTTGGCGCACTGGCGCGGCACTATCTGCTCAAAGCCTATGCCTAGGTCTTCTCCTTCGCCGCGCTCTATCTCTATCTCCCAGTCTTCGCCGTTGCGCTTGCGAACCTCAAGCAGAAGCTCCGTCTCGCCTCCCGTGTGGAAGCGGAAATCCAGATAGTCGCGCACCACGCGACCATTCACCTTGATGATGCGGTCGCCCGCTTCCAATTCAAGCTCAGCGGCCAGGCTCTCAGGCTCGACCTCTGCTATTTCGACCCCGCGCCGCCGTATCTGCGTCACGGCCGGAGCAACTGCAAATTCATACATCTCTCTTACACCATCTCACTGTAGCCTGCGCCCCGTTCAGCACCGCGCAGGCGAAAAGAGTGAGTATAACAGAAAGGCTATTAGTTGTTGAGTTGGCCGCCTCAGTTGCTTTCAGCAGTTTGACCGAAGCGGTCTTCAAATTGACCCGTCCTGACAGAGCAAAATGGCAAGGTGACGGGCAAAATGCCCGTGTGGGCCGGAGCAAGTAAGCCTGGGAGATTTCCCGTGAGCATGTCCCTCGCATCTTCTAAATAACTTAAGGCTAAAGGATTACTCATCGCGTAGGGCGAAACGGGGGCGCTTGCGCTCACTCATCCTCTTCCACCTTATGAAGCGAGGCACGGTGCTTGCCATTTAAGGAGGGCGCGAGGCTTCTCTCGAAAGGTGAGAGGGGCCGCGCACGCGAAGCAAGAGTGAGGTCGAATACGAGATAGATGATCACGCCTAAAGAAAATTCCCACTCGAACAGCCTGCCTAACTTGCCGCAGACGCCTGCCGTAACGCACCCGCGCTCCTCGCGGGGTACGATCTTACTCGTCGAAGACGACCGCTCAATTCGTCGCTATCTGGAAGTCATACTGCAAAGGGCCGGTTACACGGTGGTCTCTGCGGGCGACGGGCTCGAAGCGATGAAAGCGGCTCTTTCAAACACGCTTGACGCGGTGGTAACGGACGCCATCATGCCGCACTTAAACGGATATGAGCTGTGCCGTTTCCTACGGCGGCATCCCTTGATGTCGCAGCTGCCGGTCATACTTTTAAGCGGACTTGACCGCGCAGACTCTTCACACGAAGAAGAGATGCGCGCCGACGTTTATCTTTCCAAACCTGTGCGCCCTGAAGAACTGACGGGCACGATTGCGCGCCTGCTGCTCAAGGCGGCTTAAGGCTTTAACCTGAGTCCAAGATTTCGCTCTACTCCCGGAGTGAAAAAACAGAAGAGGCTGCTTCCTTTGAGGACAAGAAGCAGCCTCTTTTTGTATCTGCTGTCGAAAGCCGCGCGGCTTACTCGTTAGGGCGTGTTATTCCTGACGGCTCCCAGAATGGGCCCCTGACGGTTATCCCCGACGAACAATTCGTAATAGGTGACCAGGCCCGACCCGGCGTTCGCAAGGGCCGCGCCGAAGTTACCTGTGCCGTGGGAGTGAGCGACCTCGCCCGCAGCGCTGTTCTCGAAATAGATGCCGTGGCCGAAGCTAGGCGTACTCGCCGTTCCCGAGCCCAGGCGAAAGCCCGTCGCGTAGACTTTAGAGTCGAAGACAGCCAGCCTTGAAGTGTCACGCACACGTATGCCGAAGTTGAGATTATTCTCAAACCGGCAGTTGTCCATCGTCACGCGGGAATCGTTCGTGATAAGAACGCCTACGTCAAAATTGCTGATGAGCAGGTTGCGCAGGACGACCCTTCTGTTATTGGCAAGGTATGAGATTCTAATCCCGTACGTGTTCTGCCTGTCGAAATTGCCGGCCGCGTCTCCTTGCAGAACGGCGTTGATGTTAGCGACAACGCCCGGCGCGGCTTCTATGGTGACGTGTCCGGCGGCGGCTGAGCCCTCTCCTGGGACAATGCCCTGGTCGCCTATGAAGAGCGACTCTGCGAAACGGCCTGAGCGGACGATGGTGATTGTGCCGTTGAAGTTGGCTCCGGTTCCTGCGGCGGCTCCCGTCCCCGGCCCCAGTGCCGCGCGCAGGGTTCCAAATATTCTATCGGCCCCGTCCGTGTCTTCCGCCGTGCCGATTCGTCCGTCGCCGTCGTAATCCCCGCATGTGCCGAACTGAACTAACGTCGTGCCGGGCACGGGGCTGTCGCAATTACCTTCGACCAGAACAGGATGATTGGCCGAGACGCTCTGTGTGCTTAGACTAACGCCCAGGAGCAGCATCAGGGCCGCGAGCGAAAATGCCAGCAAGATGCGGCTATAAAGAATTCTACGAAAACTCGACATTATCTTTCTCCTTCTTTAGCGTGTGCTTCTGCAACGGTTCAAGGTTGGAATGAATCACGGAGGCCATGTCGCCGCTTAAGGGCTGCGGCGCGCCTTCCGCAACTGGCAAGCGTAGTCGTCTACTTTTACGGCGCGCTCTCTCGCGTCGCACCGACTATGTCTGCCCCGTTGAAGCCGAGAAACACTTCGTAATAGCGAACTGCTGGCGGGCCGCCGCTTGAAGTATTAGTTATGGCCGCGCCGAAACTTCCCGTAATCTGCGAGTGAAAGACCGTACCTGCCGAGGCACCTTCAAACGAGATGGCGTGCCCAAGGGTAGTGACCGTCGGGACTCCGGGGCCTATGCGAAAACCTGTCGAGGCTATCCGCAAACCTTTCGCCTCAAGCCTCGCGTTATTTAACAGGCGGATGCCGTAGTCCAAGTTACTTTCAAGCCGACAATTCTCCATGGTGACGCGGGAATTCATTTGGATATTAACCCCGGTTGCGTAGTTGCGAATCGTCAGATTGCGTAGGATAACCTTGTTGTCGAAGCTGGTAGCATTAACGTTAATCCCTATCCCATTCTGACGCGGAACATTGTTACCGGCAGGGTCGCCTTGCAGGACGGCGTTAATTTCGGCGCTCACGCCCGGAGCCGCCTGGAGCGTCACCTGCCCAAGAGATGTGGGGTTGATGGCGACACTTTCGGCGAAGCGGCCGGAGGTGACGATGGTGACTGTGCCGTTCATGTTCGCGCCTGTTCCGGTGGCCGCCCCGGTTCCGTTCCCCAGCGCAGCGTTTATGGTGCCGAAGATTCTGTCTGCGCCGTCAGTGTCTTCTGCCGTGCCGATTCGTCCGTCTCCGTCATAATCTCCGCATGTGCCCTGCTGGACTATAGTGGTACCGGGGACGGGACTGTCGCAATTACCCTCGACAAGGACAGGATGATTGGCCGAGACCTCGTTGCCAGCAAAGTTTGTGAAGAGTAGCGCCACGCCCATAATGAGCGAGAACGCCATCCACCTCTTCAGGCTATATACAGTTCTGGGCAGTTTTTTCATCTTTGTCTCCTTAAATGAATGGTGCAGGTTCCACTCACAGAAAACCCGCACAGTCGTGATGCACCGCGTCCGGCTCACTCGTTCGGGCCATCTGGAATGAGTGGGCCGGGCGGCATTTAAGACCGCATCAGCGTAACCATTACGACATGTGGCTTGAAGTAATTATTGGAGCAGTTTGCTGATGCCGCGTGCGTGCGAAGTGACCAGCGCTCGTTCATTAGCGGCGTCTCCCACCTGCCGTTAATAAGCTCGTCACACTTACGCACTTCAGAGCAGGGCCGGATTTGCCAGCTTATGCGAGGGAGCAATTGGGCCTGCGATTTTTAGCCGGGATTTATTGAGACAGATGATTAGAGGATTAAGCTCATAATGTCAACAACTAAAAAGGCAGCGAGTTGAAAAATCCTCGCTGCCTTCCAATTTTCCGTACTCGCCCTGCTTACTCGTCAGGCGGTCTTAGTCGCCTTTGCCGTGCCGAGCAGTTCATCAATCGAGGTGTACTTGAGCCCCTGGTCAACGGCCACTGCTTCATAGGTGCAGTGCCCGGCGTAGGTGTTGACGCCTTCCTTCAGGTGCGGGTCGCTTTCAATGGCGGACTGGAATCCGCGATTGGCAAGCTTAAGCGCATAGGGCAGTGTGGCATTGGTCAGGGCAAAGGTAGAGGTGCGCGGCACTGCGCCCGGCATGTTCGCCACGCAGTAGTGCAGTACGCCTTCGACGTAGTAGGTCGGGTCGGAGTGAGTAGTCGGGCGCGTAGTCTCTATGCAGCCGCCCTGGTCCACAGCCACGTCTACTATGACGGAGCCGTTCGGCACGTCCTTGAGCATGTTGCGCGTGACGAGCTTGGGCGCGGCAGCGCCCGGCACCAGCACCGCGCCGATTATCAGGTCGGCCTGCGAGATGGCGTCGTGAATCATGTAGGCCGAAGAGGCGAGCGTTGAAATCTTGGAAAGAAAGATATCGTCCAGCTCGCGCAGCCGGTCAAGGTTTCTGTCAATGATGGTGACGTGCGCGCCCATGCCTACGGCAATCTTCGCGGAGTTCGTGCCCACGACGCCGCCGCCTATGATGACGACACGCGCGGCAGGCACGCCCGGCACGCCGCCCAGCAGTATGCCGCGCCCGCCCGACATCTTCTCAAGGTAATGAGAGCCGACCTGTACGGCCATGCGGCCCGCGACCTCGGACATGGGCGTAAGAAGCGGGAGCGTGCCGCGATTGTCTGTAATCGTCTCGTAGGCTATGCCCGTCACCCTGCGTTCCAGAAGCTGTTTGGTCAACTCCAGGTCAGGCGCAAGGTGAAGGTAGGTGAAGAGCAGCTGCCCTTCGCGCATGCGAGGGTATTCGGGCGCAATCGGCTCTTTGACTTTGACAATCATGTCGGCCTCGCCCCAGACCTCGTCAGCCGTCTCAATAATCTGAGCGCCCGCGCGAACGTATAAATCATCAGAGAAGCCTGAGCCCTCTCCGGCGTTGCGCTCGACGATGACACGGTGGCTCGCGTCCGTCAGCGCACGCACGCCCGCAGGCGTCAGCCCGACGCGATACTCGTTATCCTTAATCTCCTTAGGTAGTCCGACAATCACGGTTCACCTGTCTCCAATCCTGAAGATTTGAACAGCCTGAAAAATCTTTGAGGCTAGAGGTCGCTAGGCTTGGCGACCTCTAGCCTCACGTACCAGCCAACTCTTCTATCACTGCGGCTCTATGGCGTCAATCTGTGCGCGCTGCAATTTGCCGCTGTAGTCCACGTAGATTGATTTCCATTCCGAGAAGATGTCCAGCACCTGCGTGCCCGCCTCGCGGTGGCCGTTGCCCGTGGCCTTGGTGCCGCCAAAGGGCAGATGCACCTCGGCTCCTATCGTCGAGGCGTTGACATAGAAGATGCCCGTGTACATCTCGTTCATGGCGTGGAAGGCGCGGTTGACATCACTGGTGTAGATGGCTGCGGAGAGCCCGTAGCGCACGCCGTTGGCAATCTCAATCGCGCTCTCAAGCGAGTCGGTCGGAATCACAGCCGTCACGGGGCCGAATATCTCTTCCTGCGCGATTCTCATGTCGTGCTTAACATCCGTGAAGACGGTCGGCTCTATGAAGTAGCCGTGCTCATAATTGCCTTTCGTCAGGCGATTGCCTCCGCAGGCGAGTCGTGCGCCGTCCTCTCTCTCACCGATTTCTATATAGCCCATTATCTTGTGAACGGCGTCGGCGTTAATCACGGGGCCCATGTCCGTGTTCGTGTCTGCGCCGTTCCCTACGCGCAGGCTTTGCGCCTGCTCAACGAGTCTTTTGGTGAACTGCTTGTAGACTTTTTTATGAACCACTAGGCGGGAAGATGCCGTGCAGCGCTGCCCGGATGTTCCGAACGCGCCCCAGACCGCGCCCTCTACTGCGAGGTCTATGTCGGCGTCGTCCATCACTATGATGACGTTCTTGCCGCCCATCTCAAGCGAGCAGATGGCGTTGCGGTCTGCACAGGCGGAAGCGACTATGCGCCCCGTCTCGGTCGAGCCAGTAAAGGAGATGAGACGAAGCGCAGGGTGATTGGTAATCGCCGCGCCCGCAGGCTCGCCGTATCCGGTCACAAGATTAACCACGCCCGGCGGAACGCCAGCCTCTTCGCAGGCCTTAATCAGGTTGTAGGTCGAGAGCGGCGTGTCTTCCGCTGGCTTGATGACGACCGTGTTGCCGCACACCAGCGCCGGGATGAGCTTCCAGGAAGGAATCGCCATGGGGAAATTCCACGGCGTAATCAGTCCGCACAGTCCTACGGGCTGGCGCACGCACATGGCGAACTTGTCAGGCATCTCCGCAGGCGTGGTGAAGCCGTGAAGGCGGCGGCCCTCTCCCGCAGTGTAGTAGGTGCAGTCAATCGCTTCCTGCACGTCGCCGCCCGTCTCCTTCAGCACTTTCCCCATCTCGCGCGTCATATCAAGCGCAAAGCGCTCTTTGTTGCGTATGAGAATCTCGCCCAGACGAAAGAGGATTTCGGCGCGGCGCGGCGCTGGCATCTTTCGCCAGCCGTTGTAAGCCTCGCGCGCGGCATCCACGGCGCGGTTCACGTCCTCTTCGGAAGAGATGGGAAAGCGCCCTATGACATCGCGCGTGTCGGCCGGATTAAGGTTCTCGAACGTCTCGCCCGAAGCTGCCTTAACCCAGGAGCCTCCTATGTAGTTGTAATAAGTCTTCACGGAAGCCGCGCGTGCGGAACGCGCCTGCTGCTTCCGTCCATTCCTGCCCAGAGCTTTTTTCGCTTGTGCCATAAAAATAGTGACGAGTACTGAGAGAATCTTTCTTTACTCAGTACTCAGTACTTTATTGATAAGTGAACTGTACGACGAACTGCACGACGCGGTCGAGGCTGCGGTTGTAGCGCGCAACGTTCATGACAATGGCGTCGCCGGGTTTAAGTCCCGCCACGACTCGCTGGAACTCCGCGAGCGTGGTGACGGGCATGCGATTGATTTTCAGTATGACATCGCCCTGCACGAGCGCGGGCGTGCCGGAGCCGGGCGCGCGAACGTCGGCGATGATGCCGTTCGGGTCTATGTCCTTGATGAGCAGGCCGCGCACTCCCGTCAGGTTCAGCTCTGCCGTAGTCTCCGGCGTCAACTCCTGAAGCGTGACGCCAAGACGAAGGCCGCCACCCTGCGCTCCCTCCTTGCCTTTGCCGGAAGGCTTGGGCGCAACCTCGTCCTCCGCATCCGTAGCGGGCGCAAGAGAGCGCGGGCGCTCGCCTATGGTGACGTTGACCGTCCGGCGCTCAAGCTGCTTGGCTCCGGTGTCTCGAAGCAGCGTGACGGAGACGGTCTGGCCCACGGGCGTTGACGCGACCTTGTTAATTAAGTCTTGGGAGTTGTTGACCTGCTGGCCGTTGAACTCCGTGATGATGTCGTTAGCCAGTATGCCAGCCTTGGCCGCAGGCCCCTGCGAGTCGCGCACGTCCGTCACAATCACGCCCTTCGCTTCAGGCAGACCATAGACGCGCGCATACTCCGCCTGCACGGAATCGAGCAGGATGCCGAGGTAGCCGCGACTGACCTTGCCCTTGGTCGTAATCTGCTTGTAGACGAAGTTCGCTTCGTTCGAGGGAAGCGCGAATCCTATGCCGTTGTAATCGCCGGTCGAAGTGGCAATCTGCGAGTTGATGCCTATGACTTCGCCGCGCATGTTGACGAGCGGGCCGCCGGAGTTTCCGCGATTAATAGCCGCGTCTGTCTGTATGAACTGCTGGAAGTTTGCAGCCGGGTAGGGCTGGCGCTCCTTCTTAGAGATTATCCCTGCTGTCACCGTCTGCTCAAGGCCGAAGGGCGAGCCTATGGCAAGCACCCAGTCGCCTACTTCAACCGTGTTGGAGTCTCCCAATTTAATCGAAGGCAAATCTTTCCCGGCTTCGACTTTAAGAACGGCGAGGTCTGTCTCTTCATCCACGCCTACGACCTTGCCTATGTACTGCTCGCCCGATTGCAGGCGGACGCTGATGCGCGTTGCGCCCTGAACCACGTGCTGGTTCGTCAGGATGAATCCTTTAGAGTCAACTATGAAGCCGGAGCCGACGCCGCGCGTGGGTCTTCGCTGACGCCTGAGCATGTCCAGGAGCGACCTGTCCATCGACTGAGTATCTTTTTCATCCTCGTCGTTGTCGGCGACTTCGGGCACAGCCGTCTTGGTATCAATGTTGACGACGGCAGGCTCCACGCGCTTGGCAATCTCCGCGAAGGAGGCCGAGAGGGCTTCGGGCGCACGCGCTATCTGCGCCTCGTTCTGCGCCACGGCCGAGCGGCCGGAGAGGATTGCGCCGATGCCTATGCCCGCGGCGACGCAGGCCACGGCCAGCGCCACAATCCACACACGAAGCCTGCGCAGCATGGCCTTCTCAGCCGCGCTCATTTGGTCTTTGGAAACGTCTTGCATAAAACCCCGCTACCTTAAAAAAGAAGACTCCGCAGCGCCCACACTCTTTGATACATGAGAAGAAGCGCCAGATGCCCGTGCGTCCAAGATGCAGTCAACCGCCTTTCGCACGAGAAGAGAAGGCATCAAGTATAACGAAACAGGCGGGCAAGCGTAAAGCAAGCGGGCATGAAGAAGAAGAATTTAACAGGATAGACAGGATAAAAGATAATGCAGAAGGCAGAGTGCAGAATGATGAATGAAAAGAATTATTCAAGTTGAATGCTTTCTTTAATTCATCATTCTGCACTCTGCCTTCTGACTTGCCTTCCCATCCCTGTTAATTTCTTTCCCTTTCCTCTTCGGCCAGCTCTTCGTCAATGCTTATGTCCCCGGTCTCTTCCTCTTCCGTCTCTCCCACCTGCTCGCGTCGGCGGCTTCTGCGGCCCAGGTGAATCTCGGAGATGATGACGCCCGTCAGTATGAGCGCCGCGCCGAGGTTGCCGCGCGCGGTCATCCATTCGCTTGAGCCGCGCACGGCCACGGCAAAGAGCGTGGCGAAGACAGGCTCAAGGCTGAAGATGATGGCCGCGTGCGTGGCAGAGACCTTGGACTGCCCCCATGTCCAGATGAGAAAGGTGACGACCGTCGCGACAGCCGCCAAGTATAGAAGCTGCGTCGCGACGCGTGCTGTCCACGCAAGCTCTACGTTCTCTCTGGTGATAAATCCGGGCAGAGAGCTTACGGGCAGCGTAGCGCCCGCAGCGCGCAAAGCTGCCCAGACCATCACGAAGAGAATGGCTGCGGAAGTAATTTGCAGCACCGTCAACTGCCGCACGTCAATCTCTCGCGCGTAAGCGCTCATCAACGTTATGTGCGCGGCAAAGAGAGTGGTCGCGACGAGGGTCAGAAGGTCGCCCGTGTTCATTGGCTCCGACCCCTGCGGCGCGAGTATCAGCATCCCGCCTATGGACGCCAATGTGACGCCTATAAGGTTCTCAAGGTTGGGCCTGACGCGCAGGATTAAGAGCGCCACGAAGGGAACCAGCGGAGTTGTCAGCCCCGTCACGAAAGCGGACTTCGACGGCGTGGTGTAAACCTGTCCGACGGCCTGTAGCGCGAAGCCTCCGCCCATCAGAAGCCCGAGCGTCCCTCCCATCTTCCACTCAAGCAGACGCGCCCGCAGAATCTGCTTCGGGAAAAGCAGCACCAGCAGGACTGATGCCAGCGCGAAACGCACAGTGATATATGCCACGGGCGGCCAGCTCTCCAGTATCTCCTTCGCCAAAACGAAGGTAGAGCCCCAGATGAGCGTCGTCAAAACGAGCGCCCCGTCAGCCGCCAGATTGCCTTTGAATCTCATAAGAGCAGTGACGAGATAAAAGCTAATTGCCTGTCACTCGTCACTCATCACTGGTCACTGTTTTAGCAGTACTTTGATGATGCCGTTCGCTGTGGCTCGCTCCATCGCACGCACGCCGTCCGACAGAGGGTATTGTTCGCTGATTAGGCTTTCGACATCAACCGCGCCGCGCTCAAGCAGCGCCAGCGCGGGGCCAAAGCGGCCGCAGCGAGAGCCTACGACGCTTATCTCGTCCACGACTATGCGAGCCGTGGCTACGCTCGTCTCGCCGTGAAAGGTGGACTTAAGCACCAGCGTGCCCAGGGGTCGCAGCAGGTCCAGCGCCAGAGAAAAGCCGCTCTCCGAGCCGGAGGCTTCTACGACCACGTCGAACTCGCGCAGCCACTTTCCCTGCACATCATTGAGCAACGCCGTCTCCACGCCTCTGCGCCCCGCAATCTCAAGCTTGTTCGCATGCTTGCCTACGAGCACAAGGCGCGCGGGCTCTGCCAGAGCGAGCGCCTGCGCGCATAGCAGGCCTAGCTTGCCGTCGCCTATGACGGCCACGCGCGCCTCTTTATCAACGGGCGCACGCTCCGTGATTCCCCAAGCGGCGGCCAGAGGCTCCGCGAAGACGGCGCGCTCGTCCGGCACGCTCTGCGGCACAGGCAGAAGATTGACCGGGGGGAGTTTTAAGAACTCCGCGTGCGCGCCGTCGCGCCCGACTATGCCCAGCACAGTGCGGCGCGCACAGTGGCGCGAATCTCCCGAGAGGCACAACTCGCACTCTCCGCATCCGGCGTTTATCTCGCCCACGACGCGCTGGCCCAGTAGATGCTCAGAGCCTTCGGGCGCGCTCTCCACGACGCCTACGAACTCGTGACCGATTGTGCCTTCAAAGCCCGCGTAGCCGCGCACTATCTCTACATCCGTATTGCAGATGCCCGATAGAGTCACGCGCACCAGAGCTTCCCTCTCATCCGAAGGCTTCTCAATCTCATCGAGCGAAAGCTCTCCGTTCTCGTATCTCAATGCTCTCATGACTGCTCTTAAAATGTTTTCGTCCGCGCGTAGGCGTTTTCGGAGGTGAGCTGTATGGTCTGCCTGCGCCCGTAGATTGTGACGGGCAGACGCCACTCCACGTTATGCTGGCCCGCCAGCTCCGCGTGAATCCACCACTTGCCGGGCGTGACGCTCACAGTAGCCTGCCCCTGCTGGTCTAGCTGCGCTTCAAGCGGCGCTCGCCCGCGCATGCGCCGCTTCAGGAAATCGTCAAAGCGCACGCCCGGACGCGGGTCTGAAGCGTACTCTCGCCTGACGGCTGCTATGTCCACTGGATAAAGCTCAACCGGAACGCTCAAAGACGCGGGCGCGTCTTCCGGCCCGAGCCTGAGCTGTATGGAGAGCGCGGTCGAGTTGCCGGAATCCGCGTCGGTCGAAGCATACTCGTCCGCAGGGAGCCTGCGGTAAACGCTCCACACGCCGCCTACGAGCGCCAGCACCAGCGCCACACGCATCAGGACGATTGCAATCTGGTAGGAGAGACCTTCTGTGTTCACTACGCGAAGAATCTACCACAGAGAAATGCAGAAGGCAGAGTGCAGAATGATGAATGAAAAGATTACTCAACTTGAGTTCTTTCTTTAATTCATCATTCTGCACTCTGCCTTCTGCATTAGCTTTTAAGCGCGGCGTCCAGCTCCTCGTTGCTCGGGACTGAAAGGACGCGCCCGTTTATGTCTATGGTCGGCTTACGCTCTTTTCCGTTGTTCTGTTCCCTGACCCAGCGCGCGGCCTCCTCGTCCGTTTCTATGTTTATGTAATCGTAGTCCACGCCCGTCTCGTCCAGATGCTTCAGAGTGTGCTTCGTATCCCCGCACCAATCCGCCCCGTAGACCTTCACCTTGCTCATACGCTTGTTTCTCCCTTTTCACAGTTTTGGCTTTCACACATGATAGCAGCCTCTTTTCTCCTTTTCACTTTAGACCAGTCACGCTACACTTTTGGCATGACTCTGCCGGAAAAGTTTCGTGACGAGTGCGGCGTGTTCGGCATCTACGGCCACGCGGAGGCCGCGCGCCTCACATACCTTGGCCTCTACGCCTTGCAGCATCGCGGGCAGGAGTCCTGCGGCATAGTCTCTTCTGACGGCGCGGAGATGCGCTCGCTGCGCGCCATGGGGCTCGTCTCGGATGTCTTTGACCAGGCGAAGCTGGACAGCCTGCCGGGCCAGAGCGCCATAGGCCACGTGCGCTACTCCACGGCCGGAGAGGTCTCCGTGCGCGAGGCGCAGCCCTTTCTGGTCGCGTGCCAGCACGGGCAGATTGCCGTCTGTCACAACGGAAATCTTCCCTTCGCATCCGAAGAGAGAAAGCGCCTTGAAAGTACGGGCGCTATCTTCTCTTCGACCTCGGACACGGAAGTCATCCTCCACGGCATAGCACGCTCTCAGGCACGCACCGTCACGGAAGCCATCCCAGAAGTCCTGTGCGAGACGGAAGGCGCTTTCTCCATGCTCTTTCTGACGCCGGATTCTCTGGTAGCCGTGCGAGACCCGCGCGGCTTTCGCCCACTGGCCCTGGGACGACTCGACGACGCCTGGGTCATAGCCTCGGAGACGTGCGCTTTTGACCTGATTGACGCGCGCTACGAGCGGGACGTTGAGCCGGGAGAGATGATTGTCATAGACCGCTACGGGCTGCACTCGTCCCATCCCCTGCCCACGCGCCAGCACTCCATGTGCATCTTTGAGCACGTCTACTTCTCGCGCCCCGACTCCGTCATCTTCGGCCAGTCGGTTAACGAGTCGCGCCACAAGATGGGCCGCCGCCTCGCGGTCGAGCATCCGGCCGAAGCGGACATAGTCGTGCCCGTGCCGGATTCGGGCGTCGCCGCCGCCATAGGCTACGCCGCGCAAAGCGGCATCACGTATCGTCAGGGGCTCGTGCGAAACCACTACGTCGGGCGCACCTTCATTGAGCCGAAGCAGTCCATACGCTCCTTCGGCGTCCGCATTAAATTAAATCCCGTGCGCCACCTGATAGAAGGCCGCCGCATAGTCCTGATTGACGACTCCATCGTGCGCGGCACCACCTCGAAGAAGATTGTCCGCATGGTCAGAGAGGCCGGGGCGAGCGAGGTTCACATGCGTATCAGCTGCCCGCCCACCATCTCGCCCTGCTATTACGGCGTGGACACGCCCAACAAGTCCGACCTGATTGCCGCGCAGATGTCCGTCGAAGAGATTTGTCGCTTCATAGAGGCGGATTCCCTGGGCTACCTGTCGCTGGAAGGGATGCTCTCCGCTACGGGGATTGAGCCGGATGCGTCGTGCGTGGCCTGCTGGACGGGGCGCTACCCCACCCAGATTACGCGAGAGGCGGAGACGCAGTGGTCGCGTGAGCGCGAGCCGGTGCCTTCGGATAATTAAAGCTCTCTATGGGAAACATCCGGCGAGCCCTTTTTAACATCTAAGCTCGTGTCGCTCCCGTTTCGGGGCATTCCCCCTTTTGGCCGAGTCAGGCATTCTGAAATTTCGCAGGCTATAGAACATAATCTTAAGATGAATCGTCGCAAGGCTCTTCTGACCACCTCTGTTCTCACGCTCGCTTTCGGCGTGGCCCCCGCAACCGTCTGGGTATATCGCCACAAGTTTTCCCCCGGTAAACGCGCGTCGAACGACATGCCGCTCGCCTCCGCGCAGGTCGTCTCGGCCGCCGAGCAGCCGCCGCATAGCGACACGCTAAGCCTCTTCGACGACATCTTTACCAAAGACGACAGGCTCTCTTATCGCGGCTACGTCATAGAAAAGTCGCAGGACAGGGGCGAAGATTCGTGGTCTGCCTCGTTGAAGAAGGGGAGCCGCGAAGTCGCCAAATTCGCCAGCGGCTGGAACAGGGAGTGGACGAACTTCGGCCTCTTCCCCTTCATCAGCCGCGAGCCGAGGCAGTTGGTTGTCGAGCAGTATTCGGGCGGCGCTCATTGCTGCTACTCCTACTGGATATACGAGCTTGATGCACAAGCCCCGCGCCTGCTCTTCGACAGCGGCAAGTACGGGACGGGCAACCAGCTTATGCACCTGGACGTGGACTCGGACGGTGTCGTGGAGCTGACGCACTCGGTCATGGCCTTCGACTATTTCCACATGTCTCACGCCTCTTCCGTCTTCCCGCAGGCCGTCTTCGCTTACGACAAAAAGGCTGGCGAGTACCGCCCTGCCAACGCCCGGTTCTCTCAGGTCGTACTGTCCACCATGGAAGACGACCTCAAAGAGCTTGAGGCGCTCAAGGCCAGGGGCAACCCCGATAACGACGAGATATATTCCGAGCGCTATTTCAGCGCCGTGCTTCAGGTCACGCTCAATTACATCTACGCGGGGCAGCAGGAGAAGGGCTGGCAGTTCTTCAACCGCGAGTACAGGACTCACGAAGGCATCAGCCGCGAGAAGATGCGCGCCGAAATCGAAGAGACCCTCAGGGGCGAGCCCGTCTACAAGTACATCTATTCAACGAAAGAGTAAGACAGGTCAGAACCGCCTGCGGTAGCGGGCGGGTATTAGTCTGTCTAGAGTGCTGCTTGTGACTTGAGACC
>DATELK010000160.1:0-4950 GCA_035276685.1 Pyrinomonadaceae bacterium
TGCCCTGGCGGTCTGAAGGTCAGGACGTGCTGGTTCTGGACGCCAAGGAGAAGAGGTCTGTTTTCGTCACCACGCCCCTTTCGGGGCCCGAGAAATCGGTTGAGAAGAGGACGGCCAAGCTGCGCCTGTCGGAAGACGGGACGCTCGAAGGGACGGTGCGCATAGAATATACGGGCCACCTAGGCGCAGACCAGAAGGAGCTAAACGACGAAGCCTCCGAGACCGAGCGCGAAGAGACGCTGCGCAACCTGATTAAGGAGCGCATGAGCACGGCCGAAGTGTCGGACATAAAAGTCCAGAACGTGACCGACACCGAAAAGCCTTTCACTTACGAGTTCAAGATTAAAGTCCCCGGCTACGCGCAGCGCACGGGAAAGCGCCTCTTTATCCAGCCCTCCTTCTTCGAGAAGGGCGTCGCGCCGCTTTTCCAGACGACGGCGCGCCGCTATCCGATTTACTTCCGCTACGCATGGTCTGAAGAGGACGACGTAACGATAGACCTTCCGGCGGGCTACACGCTGGACAACCCGGAAGCGCCTGCCCCGTTCAAGGCCGGAAGTATTTCAAGTTACGACATGAAGCTCTCGTCTACGCAGGACGCGCGCACGCTCATCATGAGGCGCAAGTTCTTCTTCGGCGGGCAGGACAGCATCCTCTTCCCCGTCACGTCCTACACGCAGCTGAAGCAGGTCTTCGACACGCTGAGTGAAAGAGACAACCACACCATCGCCCTCAAACAACAGGGCGCTACTGCCAGCACGAAGTAGAAGGATAAAGGAAAGACTTACATGAAACTCAAGGCTTTAGGGTGCGCGGTCGCGTTTCTTCTGCTGGCGGCTATTTCTCCGGCGTGGGCCGCGCCGGGCGATGATGTCCCGCAGTGGCTTCAGCAGGCCGCAAGCTCGCAGGCTCCCTCTTACGAAAAGGACGTGCCAGCGGTAGTGCTGCTGGACGAGCAGGTCGTGACCGTGGGCGAGGACGGGCGCATCACCACGACCACGACTTACGCCGTGCGCGTGCTGGTGCGCGAGGGGCGCATGCTGGCGCAGGCCAACGAATTCTACGAGACCGATTCCGGCAGAGTTAAGGAGATGCGCGCGTGGCTTATACGGGCTGGCGGCGTAGTCAAGAGGTTCGGCAAGGACGAAATCATAGACCGCGTGGCAGACCTCAACGACGTTTATAACGAGTCGCGCGTGAAGATGATTGACGCCACGGACTTCGCGGACGTGGGCTCTGTCTTCGGCTATCAGGTCACGACCGAAAGCCGCGCCTTTTTTAACCAGGACATCTGGCCCTTTCAAGGCAGGGTCTCGACGCATCTGCTGCCGACGCTTCTTTCGCGCTACACGGTGAACCTGCCTGCGGGCTGGCGCGCGTCCTCGGTGACCTTCAACAGCGCGCAGAAGGTAGAGCCGACCGTGCAGGGCTCAAGCTACACATGGGAGAAGCGCAACCTTCTGCCGATTGAGCGCGAGCCCATGAGCCCTTCGGCCGAGAATCTTGCGCCTCGCATAGCCGTCACCTACTCGCCCGCGTCGGCCGCTAACTCGTCGGCGCAGACCTTCAGTTCGTGGACGGACGTTTCGCGCTGGTACACGGGTCTGGCAGACCCGCAGGTGACGCTGGACGACGCCGTGGCCGGGAAGGCGCGCGAGCTGACGGCCAACTCAAAGACCGAGCTTGAGAAGATACGGGCCATTGCGCGCTACGTGCAGGGCCTGCAATACATCTCGATTCAGATAGGCATGGGACGCTTCCGCCCGCACACCGCGACCGAGGTCTTCGCCAAGTCTTACGGCGACTGCAAGGACAAAGCCAACCTGATGCGCGCCATGCTCAGGGCCGTGAAGATTAACTCATATCCCGTGCTTATCTTCTCCGGCGACCCCACCTTCGTGCGCGAAGAATGGCCAAGCCCCACGCAGTTCAACCACGCCATCATAGCCGTAGAGGTTGGCAAGGAGACGGTTGTTCCGACCATCGTCGAGCACGAGAAGCTGGGCCGTCTTCTGATGTTCGATGCGACCGACGAAAACACCACGGTCGGAGACCTGCCGTTTCACGAGCAGGGCAGCTTTGCGCTGGTGGCCGCTGGCGAGCATGGCTCGCTCGTTCGCATGCCGACGACGCCGCCGGAAGCGAATCGCCTTGAGAGGCAGGCCGAAGTGGTCTTGACGCCCGAAGGCTCCATCACCGCGAAGGTCAGAGAGAGGTCGCAGGGGCAGGCCGCGGTATTCGAGCGTGGAATATTTCGCACCCTTTCGCGCTCGGACTACATGAAGGTGATAGAGACCTGGATTACCACGGGCGCGGCCAGCGCAAAGGTGAACAAGGTGGAGCCCGTTGACGACCGTCTCGAAGGCCGCTTTGCGCTCGACGTAGATTTCACGGCGGAGCGTTACGCGCAGTCCATGCAGGACAGGCTGCTCATCTTCAAGCCCGCCATAGTCTCTCGACTGGACGCGCTCGCATTGACGAAAAGCTCTCGCAAAGCGCCCGTCGTCCTCAAGTCCAATGCCTTCACCGAGACTGTTCGCGTGGAGCTGCCAGCCGGGTTCGAGGTGGACGAAGTGCCGGACGCGCTCAAGGTGGAGACACCATTCGGCAACTACACGGCGACCTACGAGGTAAAGGCGGGCCACCTTCTCTTTACGCGCACGCTCTCCATGCGCGCCATGACCATTCCCGTAGAGCAATACCCGGCAGTCCGCAGCTTCTTCGAGCGCATACGCGCCACGGAGCAAGCGCCCGTAGTGCTGGCCAGAAAATAATAGAAGCTTCTAAATCTTCCGTGAGGCAAATCAAAAGGCGCGTCGAGGTTAATAATCTTCGACGCGCCTTTCGCGTTATACCTTGCCAATCAGGCTCAGGAAGCGGGCTTCAGGTACTTGCCGAACCAGTCCATGACGGTCGTGTACCAGAGGACGGAGTTCTGCGGCTTCAGTATCCAATGGCCTTCGTCAGGGAAGTAAAGCAGCTTTGAGTCCACGCCTCGACGTTGCAGCGCCGTGAAGAGCTGTAGTCCTTCGCCTACGGGCACGCGGTAATCAAGCTCGCCGTGCACGACCAGCATCGGCGTCTTGAAATTCTTCACGAACATGTTGGGCGACCAGCGCGTGTACATCTCAGGGTTATCCCAGGGCGTGCCCTTGAACTCCCAGTCCGTGAACCAAAGCTCTTCGGTCGCGCCGTACATGCTCACGAGGTTGTAGACGCCCGCGTGCGAAACGAGCGCCTTGAACTGAAAGCGCGGGTCGTCGTTGTGCCCCTCTATCCAGTTCACCATGTAGCCGCCGTAGGAGCCGCCCGCAGCGCCTATGCGCTCCTTGTCAACGTAGCCTGAGGCCAGCACGTGCGCCACGCCGTTCATGATGTCCGTGTACGCCTTGCCGCCCCAGTCGCCGGAAATCTCGTCCGTGAACTGCTGGCCGTAGCCCGTCGAGCCTCGCGGGTTAGGCATAAAGACTACGTAGCCCGCCGAAGCGAAGACGTAAGGGTTCCAGCGATAGCCCCAGTTCTCGTTCCAAGCTCCCTGCGGCCCGCCGTGAATCAAGGTAATCATCGGGTACTTCTTCGTCTGCGAAAAATCCGGCGGCTTGACTACGTAGCCGTAGACCTTCGTGCCGCCCGCGCCCGTCCACGTCACCTCTTCCGCAGGCCTCATGCCGTAAGCCGAAAGGTCGTTGGTCTTCGTCAACTGAACCACATTGGTTCCGTCGGCGTTGGCGCGAAAGATTTCCGTGGGCAGGACAGATGTCATGCGAGAGAAGACAATGGTCTTGCCGTCACCGCTGACTTTAACGTCGTCGTTGAAGCCGTCCGTGATGAGGCGCGTGATTGTGCCGCCTGCGGTCGGCACGGTGTAGACGAGTTGCTTGCCGCGCTCCGCGCCTGTCAGGTAAATCCTCTGGCCGTCGGGCGTGAAAGTGATGCTCTCGACGCTCGTGTCCAGGCTTTCAGTGAGCGAGCGCGACTGGCCGCTCTTTCGGTCAAAGAGCATCAGCTGCCAGCGGTCGCTCTCGAAGCCTGCGCGCGATTGCGAGCGATAGGCTATGAAGCGGCCGTCGGGCGAATAGACGGGCGAGAGGTCTGCACCCATGTTTTTGCCCGTGATGCGCTGCGCCTCGCCGCCCGTGACGGGCACTATGAAGAGGTCGCCGTTCGTGCTGGTGGCTTCCACCTTATCCGTGTTGCGCGCGAAGACAAGCTCTTTCGAGTCGGGCGAGAAGGCGTAATCGGAGGGGCCGCCCAAACTGAAGGGCGGCGCGTCAAAGTCGCCCGGCGTCATGTCGCGCGCAGGCGAGGAGCCGTCAACCGCAGCTACGAAGACGTGCGTGCGCTTCCCCTCTTTCCACGAGTTCCAGTGACGAAAGAGCAGGCGGTCGGCTATCTTCGCCTTGACCTTGCTTGAGTCGGCTTCGTCGGAGCGCTTGCGGTTGCAATCATCATTCGTGCATTCGGGATAAACGTCCGAGACGAAGGCTATCATGCGGCCGTCGGGCGACCAGACCGGGTCTGAGGCTCCCGTGGAGATGTTCGTCACCTTCTTCTGCTCGCCCGTGGCCACGTCAATCGTCCAGACCTGCGGGCCTCCTTCGCGCGAAGAGATGAAGGCCAGTCGCTTGCCGTCCGGCGACCAGCGCGGTGTAGACGAAGACTGCGGCGCGTTCGTCAACTGTTTGGGCTCTCCGCCGTCCACGGAAATCAGGTAGATTTGAGTGACGCGACGGTTGGCGTCCCAGTTGAGGTCGGAGACTGTGTAGGCTACCCAGCGGCCGTCGGGCGACAACTGCGGGTCGCCGACGCGCCTAATCTTGAGTAGCTCATTGATGGTAAGCGGCTTGGCCTGTGCCCGCGCATGAGACGCGGCCGCCACGAGCGCAATCAGGAGAATGCTCAATGAAACTGCCAGACGCTTCATAATGAAAAATCCTCTTCTCGAATAAA
>DATELK010000161.1:0-8974 GCA_035276685.1 Pyrinomonadaceae bacterium
CTCTTCGACGAAGGCCGTGAGCGCGTCCGCGTTGGCGGATACTTCGTCAATCGAAGCCGCCATCTCAAGCGAAGAGGTGGAGGTCGTCTGGGCCAGCGCCGAAAGAGACTGAACGGCTTCGGCCACTGAGCGAGCCGAGGCGGAGATTTCAGCGATTGAGCTGACTGTGGAATCAACAGACGCGGCTTCGTCGCTCACTGAAAGAGAAAGCGTTCGACCGCCTTCAAGGACGCGGCGAGAGATGTCCTCAATGGAGTCGGCGGCGCGTTGCAGCCTCCCGACGGTGCGCCGCATGTTGCGCGCCATGGCAGACAATTCTCTGAGCGCCCTTTGCGTGTGCTCGTCCGTCGCGGGAGCGTCGCCACTGGCGCGCATGTCGGCCGCAAGATCGCCTCTGGCCAGGGCCGAAGCTATCGTTTCAACCGCTCCTTTGGAATTGCCTGTGGAAGTGGGACGACCGTTCTCGTCCGTCCTCTTCTTTGCGCCGCCGCCGCGCGCGGCTCGCGGGCCGCCGCGTTTCTGCTGAGAGCCGTCCGCCCTGTCCGTCTCGTCCAGTTTATTATTAGTCGAAGCCATACAAGATTTAAGTGTTGCTTTTCCAGTGCAGAGAATAAAGGAAAGACGTTTGAGGTGCGCTTCACCCGCAAGCCATCATAGCATAAAGAGCAGGCGGTGCTGACCTGCGTTTTTATTTCGTTGGCCGTATGGGAAGGTCTATGAGGACGCGAAGGCCGCGCGGCGGCTGGCTCTGAAGCTCTACGCTCCCGCCAAGCACGTCTATAAGGCGGCGCGCGATTGCCAGCCCAAGCTCGTTCATGTTGGAAGCCGTCTCCGTTGGGGCTTCTATGTTGATGGGCTCGAAGATGCGCGAGAGGTCTTCGATGGTTTCGCCCTCGTCTTCTATCCTGACCTGAAAGTGCGTGGGCGAAAGCCGCCGGACGCCTACGTGGACGCTGCCGTGCTCGGGCGTGCGGCTGATGGCGTGAGACAGGAAGTTGTAGAAGACCTGCCGCAGCTTGCCTTCGTCGGAAACAATCGTGTGGATGTCGGCTTCGGAATCGCAGACGACCTTGACCTCGCGCTTTTTCGCCAGCCGCGAGACGGCCTGCCCAGACTCGCGCAGGGCTTCCCTTAACGAGAACTCGTGTAGGAAAAGCTCCGTCTGCCCTGCTTCAAGGCGCGAGAGGTCTACGAGCTGGTTGAGGCTTGACTGTAGCTGGTGTCCCGACGACTGAATCTTTTCGCAGAAGCGTCGCTGCGAGCCCGTCAGGCTCTCGTGGTCGAGCAGAATCTCCGAGAAGCCCAAGATGGAAGTGAGCGGCGTGCGAAGTTCGTGCGACATGCGCGCCAGAAAGAGCGAGCGATACTGCGACACGCGCCGCAGCTCACGGTTGGCCTCTTCAAGCTCCTGCCTTCGCGCCTCGGACTCGGCAACGAGATGCTGTATGCGCTCGTGCTGCTCGCGCACGGCGTTGGCGCGTCGCGCGTTGCCCACGGCAATCATGATAGGCGCGGCCAGATACCTGAGGCCCGAGAGAGCCGCGCGCAGTCTTTCAGGGAAAGGAGTGATGACTACGACCGCGCCTACCATCGAGCCGTGAACGTGAATCGGAACCGCGATGCCAGCGCGCATGCCTGCTTCGGCCAGCGTGCGGCGGGACTCTGTACCATCGCCAGCGCCTTCTTCATCCTCTTTAATCCAGACCTGAAGCTCCGAGCGCTGGCGCTCAAGCTCTCCCGCGAGACTCTGGCCGACGCGGCTCGCCTGCTGTTCGCTCAGGTGCTCGTCGGCGCAGATGGCAATCTCCTTGAGCGGCCCGCCCTCGTCGCGCAGGTAGATAATCATGCAGCAGAGATTCCAGTGGCGGGCCAGTATGTCGGAGAAGGCCTTGCAGACGGCCGAAGGTGTCGTGACGCCGTTCTCGGAGAAAATCTGGTCGTAGTAGAGGTCTACTATCTCTTTCGAGAGGGCGTTGAGCTCCGCCAGTGACGGCTGCTCGTCAGTCGCCTGTGCGTCGCCGGGCTCCAAGTTGTTTTCCACCTGCTGACTCATGAAACAGACAGTAACGCGAGGCCCCATATTGTCTGAGCGCCGCACGAGCCCGGACGGAAAAGACCCACGAATTGAGTTCTCATTTATTAGCCTGAGCTTTGAACTGAACTATAAGCCCGCCGTAAACGGAGTGTCAAAGTCAGAAGGTTAAGGATTTTCTTGAGAATGTTTGTGCTTGGCCGCAGGCCCCGGTGGATTCTCAAATCCGCCCGCCGTGAGCTATCATGGATAGGGGAGGAAGTTTGCCGCTTCCACTGGGGGCGTGAAGGTTTCGTGAGCGAGCGGCGCGCTCTTCTTCTCTTTCTTTAAACACACCGGGAACATGACAGGGAAACTAGAACTTCATCCTCTGGCGGAGCTTCTGCGAGAGATAGTCGCGGAAGGGTTGTCGGGCTCTCTGCGCCTTGAGCACGAGCGCATCAAGACCGCCATCTACTTTGAAGGCGGCAGGTTGGTTTACGCCACCTCTAACCTGCGCCCGCATCGTCTCTCGGAATCGCTCAGGCGCTGGCAGGTCATCACTGAAGCGCAGTTCTCGGCACTGGGCGAAGCCGCCCGCAACGATGCCGAAACGGGAAAGGCGCTCGTAGAGCAGGGCGTGTTGACGAAAGAGGCGCTCGGCGAGCTGCGCGCAAGGCTGGTGGGGGACGTGCTCAGGCCCGCTCTGCTCTGGACAGAAGGGAGCTGGGATTTCGATGCGCGGGTGCGACTGCTGGCAGACGTGCGCTCTTCGATTGAGCTGCCGGAGATTTTGATGGAGGCCGCGCGAAGGCTTCCCGCGACGCTTGCGTCTAGAAGATTCCCTGAACCGAAGGAGCGCTTGCGGCCCGCGCAAGGAGAGACGAGCAACCTGAACCTGCTGCCCACGGAAGCCTTCGTGCTTTCGCGCATAGACATGCCGCTCACTATGGAAGAGCTTCTGGCCGTGAGCGCCTTCCAGCGGGAAGAGACGCTTCACGCGGCTTACGCGCTCGCGCTCGGCGGCTTTATCGAGCGCGAAACCTGGCCTCGCGCCTTCACGCCCGAACAGTTGCAGAAGGCTCTGGTGGCGGGCGCTGCTGCGGCCGAAAGCGTTTCGGCATCTGCGGCCCCACGGCCGGTTGAAGCAAAGAAGGTTGTAGAAGAAGAGAAGCCTGCCGAGCCTGAGGTTGACGAGAAGCGCGAACTGGAAGAGCTTTTCGAGCGGGTCGCGCGTGCGACGAATCACTATCAGATTCTGGGAGTCACACGCAACGCAGACCAAGAGACGCTCAAGCAGACTTATCACAGGCTGGCTCGCCGCTTTCATCCAGACCGCTTTCACCAGGACGCGGAGCTTCGCAGGCGCGTCGAAGATGTCTTCGCAAGCATAGCCCAGGCTTACGAGACGCTCAGGGACACGAAGACGCGCGCTGCCTACGACCTGAAGCTGAGCAGGGAGACGCACTCTTCAACACAGGCTGCCGCGAAGAGCTATTCGTCCGCAGCATCTTCGCCGGCATCTGCTAACATGACCCCGGCCGAGCGAGCCGAAGAGCATTACCAGAAGGGTCAAGAGGCGCAGAAGGCAGGACGGGCGGCACAGGCGCTCAACTCCTTCGCGGAGGCCGCGCGTCTTGCGCCCGGCGTTGCGCGCTACCGCGCAGAGTACGGCGAGGTGCTGGCGCAGAGCGCGCAGATGCGCCACAGGGCGGAGACAGAGATTCAGGCGGCCATCATGCTTGAGCCTGCCAACGTACAATATCGCCTGATGCTGGCACGGCTCTACCAGAAGCTAGGCTTCATCAAGAGGGCGCAGGGCGAGATAGAACGCATACGCGCCCTTGACCCGCAGAACGCGGAAGCGCGTGCGCTCCTTGCAGAGTTGCAGTCCGCGCAGGGCGCAAGATAAAACTAAGGAGGCGAAAACAGGAGTCAGGACTCAGAATTCAGGAGTCAGAATAAAAGCAGAGCTTCTCTTTCTTTATTCTGACTCCTGAGTCCTGAATTCTGAATTCTGATTAAAAAACTTGAATGTCTTCTATTGATAAAGAGCAGAGAGAGACGGAGCGCGTGCTGTTGGAAGTCTTCATGCGCATAGCTTCGGCCACGGACGAGTTCGAAGGCTACAGGCACACGCACGCGGCCAGAATCGCCAAGCTGGCGGACGAAGTCGCCAGGCTCTTTCACATGGCGCATCACGACCGCCACTCGCTACGCATAGCCGCGCTCGCGCACGACATGGGCGAAGCCGCCATGGAGCGCGATTACATCAAGCGAGACGGCACGCTCACGGAAGAAGAGCGGCTGGACCTTTACCGCCATCCCGTTATAGGCGAGCAGGAGGCCGCGCGCTCGGGTGCCGACCGCTCGTCGCAGCTTCTGGTGCGCTGGCATCACGAGTGGTGGAACGGCGCGGGCTACCCGGACGCGCTGAGAGGCGCTGAGATACCGCTCGGCGCTCGCATACTCAGAGTCTGCGACTCGTACTGCGCGCTGACTGACGACCGCCCCTATCGCCCCGCTCGCACGGAAGCGGACGCGCGCCGCCACCTGACCGACTGGGCCGGGATAGAGTTCGACCCGCGCATAGTTCGCGCCTTTCTCTCGCTCAACCAGATTGCGGAATTAAAGTCACACTCGAAAAAGAGTCTGGAGGGTTTAGAGAGCATGGAGAGCGCTGAGAGCCCTACGCTCTCTTCTCCACAGGCTCTATAGACTCTACAGGCTCCCCAGACTTCTTATGATTACAGTTAACAATGGCTGGCTCGCTTTTGAGCTGAGCGTTCTCAGGCGGCTGAAGTTCCGCTCGGTGGCTCTTCCCCTGACGGGAGAGCCTGACCTGGGCGTCTATCTTAAACGCTGGGGCGTTGAGGTGGCGGCCAACGACGAGGCGCGGTGGGCGCACACGAAGGCGCGTGCCCTGATAGAGAACAACACCGAGCGCTTGAGCGAGCTTGACGTTGAGACCACGCTCGAAGACGCCTACGTCCCGAACCACAGGCTGGACAACGCGGCCCTTCGCCGCTGGTTCGGCGAGTCCGACGCGTGGTGGTTCCAGAACGTCAAAGAGAACATAGAGGCGCTCGAAGGAGAGACGACGCGCGCCCTCGCGCTGACCTTCGGGATGATGGTCGGAGATTACGCGCTCTCGTTTGACGACGAGACGAGAGAGCTGCGCCAGCCGCTCTCGAAAATCTTTTACCGCCTGTGGAAGACTGCCGCGCCTCCCGTAGACAACAAGCGAACCAACTCCTGCTACAACCGCACAGCGCGCGACTTTCTGGCAGAGCAGCGCGCAGACCTTATGTTCCTGCGGCTGCCGCGACCGACGAACAGCCGCGATAACGGAAGACCCGCCCAGTATAGCTGGCGCGAAGAGTGGCTGCGCGGAACCGACAGCTTCTGGGACGAGGCACGCCGCACTCACGCCGGAGCCTTCGGCGCACCCGTAGAGAGCCGCCAGCAATACCTTTATCTTCTTGAAGACCTGCTGACCGTAGCCCTGCACCTTCCCGCATGGGCCATAGCGCACGTAGACGACGGCTTCATCACTACTCAGGAGCTCGTCGAATGCGTCAACCGCGTACGCAAAGTAGAGACCGTCTACACCAAAGACTACTCCGAGCTGACGGGAACCCGCGCCGTCATCATCACTGCATAAAAGTCCGGAAAGAAATTAACAGGGATAGACAGGATGAACAGGATAAAGAAGAAGCAAGCTCTTCTCTTTTATCCTGTCTATCCTGTCTATCCCTGTTAATTTCTTCTTCAGATTTATGCCTGTGACTTCATGATGACGAGGGTCTGGTCGTCGCCGCGCTCTTTCTGGCCTGTCCAGGCGTCCACGTCCTCGAAGATGGCTTCGCGTATCTTGTGCGAGGAAGACTGCCTGTGCCTCTTGACCAGCTTTATTAGTCGCTCTTCGCCGTACTCTTCGCCGGGCTCGCGCTCGGCCTCAGTGATGCCGTCGGAGTAGATGACTAGCACGTCGCCTGCCCCAAGCTCCGTCCTTCCCTCTTCATAAGTGGCCCAATCGAATGCTCCCACCATCATGCCGCCCGTGGTGAGGCGCTCCACGCGGCCGTCCGAGCGCACGAGTATGGGCGCGTTGTGGCCCGCGTTGGTGTAGCGCAGCGTCCGCGTGCGGTCTTCATAAAGAGTCAGAAAGAGAGTCACGAAGCGGTTGTCGTCCGTGCTCTGGCAAAGCTGCGTGTTGATGTTCGTGACCTTGCGCGCGACAGCGCCGTCAATCTCTGCGTCCGCCACCACACGAGCCAGAGTCTTGTCGCTCGCCGTGGTCGTGGAAGCCGATGCGGCCACGGCTCGCTCGGCTATGCTGAGGCGCTCACTTGTGATGGCGGCCTGCGCGCGGAGCGTCGCCTGAAGATTGGACATGACGAGCGAGGCAGACATTCCCTTGCCCGAAACGTCTCCGAGCGCGAAGGCCACTAGGCCCGGCGCGACCTCAACGTAGTCGTAATAGTCGCCCGCCACGCCGCGCGCCGCGCGACACTCTGCGGCGGCTTCGAGCGTCAAAAGGTCTGGAACACGGCTGGGGAAGAGGCGTGATTGGACTTCGTGCGCCAGCTCTACTTCTCGCTCAAGCCGCTCGCGCTCGACCCTCTCCTGTAAGAGCGATTCTATGTTGGCGGCCATGTCGTTGAAAGAGCCCGCCAGCTCTCCGAGCTGGTCGTGCGAGCGCACCTTGACCCGGTAAGAGAAGTCGCCGCGCTTGATGTACTCCGTGGCGCGATAGAGCTTGTGGACGGAGCTGGTCACGGCGCGCGTCATCCAGGCTGCGGCCAGAAGCGCCAGCACCTCCAGCACCAGAAAGATGATGCTCACGACCTTCAATATCTGCCACCAGATTTGGCCCGTGTCGGTTCTTCCCAAAAACTGACGGCCCGCAATCGCCCACGACCAGTCGAAGATGAAGGAGAGCTTCGAATCAACCCTGCCCGTCTCCCAGTCTGTGACGGAATTAATCACCAGATAGGGCGTTATGTCTTTGGGCACGGTCTCGCCCAACTGGTCGCGCGTGAACATCTGCTCTGCGCGCTCGGCCATCTCCTGCTCGCTCATGGGAGCATTGCTGTTAACGCTCTGCGTATTGGTCGCGCGCAGCCTGCGCCGCCGCCCGCTCGGGTCAAAGGTCAGAGAGTTTCCTCTCCTGACCAGCGTAGTCGCGCCGAACAGCGGGCGCACGTAGATGCCTGTGGTCTCACGATAGCGCTCGACGAGCGCACGGTTGACGGGAACCATCAGGAGCAGGGCAAAGGGCCTCTGCCGCGCGCTCGTTCCACGCACGAGGGCGCGGAACGAGGCCGAGGCAATATCAATTTTCTCGTCCTCCGGCACGACGTAAACGAAGTTGTGCCAAGTCTCTTTCCCCCGCAGCCATTCCGGCAGCGCATCGCCCACGGGAGTCTTATCCGGCCCGAGCGGGCGCGTCGAATCATCCTCAATCACGGCGGTGAACTGTGCCGCGCCCTCTCCGAGCGAGTGCGCGTCTTCAGGGCCGAGCCCGCGCCACAGGGCCAGCCTTGCTCCCGGCAAAGAGCCCTGAAGGATGCGCGTGCGCTCGACTAACCAAGTCTGTATCTCCTGGTCGGTAGCAGCGGCGGGCAACTGCGAGAAGGCTTCGGTCACAGTCTGAGCGCTGCGCGCGGTCTCTTCGCTGGTGGCGTTCATCTGCGCCGAGACTATGCGCGACATGGCTTCGCCGGAAGTGCCGAAGGAGGCGACCATGCCGAAGAGCGCGAGCAGTATAATCGGCGTCAGCCCCACGAAGAGATATGTCACCACAAGGCGGCGTCGCACTCTCCACAGCAGCCTTCGCTTCATCCACCGCAGCGTCTTCAAGCCGTAATAGAGGACTGTGATGAAGATGAGACAGGAGCTTATGAACTCAAGCAAGCCGCCGAGCACGTTGTCGCCGAAGAGAAACGTGCTGCGAAGTAGCATGCGTGCGATGAGCAGCACGGCTGCGGCTATGGCCACGCGCGGCATCACTCGCCTGAGCCACGCACGCGCACGCGCCAGTCTCCCGCCTTCGCCTGCAAACGTCTCTCCCTCAATCTGCCTGAGCGCCACTG
Organism: Pyrinomonadaceae bacterium; assembly: GCA_035276685.1. Classification (GTDB taxonomy): domain Bacteria; phylum Acidobacteriota; class Blastocatellia; order Pyrinomonadales; family Pyrinomonadaceae; genus JACVRN01. The sequence goes on from DATELK010000161.1 coordinate 8,110, forward strand.
TCTCCTCCTACGAACCCTTGCAGTATACGTGAGCCTTTATGCTCGTTCAAAAAAAGAGGTCAGTACCACATGTTTTAAGACGAGCGGCACTGACCTGTCATTAACCGGCGGAAGCAAACGCGGCCTCCTCCGACTCTTCCTTCTCCTCTTTCGCGGATAGCTCCGGCACGGCCAGTCGCCTTGAGGCTACCAGCACGAGCCAGACTATGCCGGGAGTCGCGGACAGCAGGCCCGACACGACGGTCAAGGCACGCGGGCTGATGGCGTGCAGAGACCATCCCGCCAGACCCGTGGAGACTGAGATAACGAATATCTCAAGCGCACGGTCTGTCGTAGAGACTCTTCCGCGAAGGCCGTCCGGCACAAGACGCATCAGCAAGGTCTCCTGCACGGCGAACTCAACGCCAAGCAGAAGCCTTGAGATGAGCATCAGCGCGCAGGCCCACCACAGGTTCGGCATGACGCCCATCAGGGCAAACAGCACTCCGTGGACTATAAGAGTCCAGCCTATGAAAGGAGCCGTCGCACGACGCATCTCAAGATGCGCGCCCACTCTGCGGGCCAGTATCATCCCTAAGAACAGCCCCGCGCCCGCAGCGGCGTAGAAGGCGGCCACGGCCGCATCGCCCTGCAAACCGCCCTGGCCGTTGAAGACCACTCCGCCCAGCCGGTCTGTTATAAGGTTGATGGCTCCGCCGCCTGTGGCCCACAGGATGTTGACGAGCAGTATGGCTGCGACGGGCTTGTGCGAGGCTATGTAAGACCAGCCCTCGCGCATGTCTCGCCAGAAGCTCGGGCGCTCCTTCTGCGGCACACCCGCTTCCACTCCTACGCTCTCTTCACGCTTCATCTCGCCCTCGGGTAT
>DATELK010000162.1:0-18752 GCA_035276685.1 Pyrinomonadaceae bacterium
CAAAGTACTTGGATACAGGGCCGTAGAAGGCTCTCACTTTTCACAGAGCGATGCTCAGGTTATCGGGCCAGAGCTATTCCGTCTCGCTGGCGAGCGCGACGCCAAAGCTGAGCCGGTTGACGTCCTTAACGCAGCAAAGAAAAAGACCTCGCCCCTGCATCGTTATTTCGAGTGGGATGATGCTATCGCCGCTAACGAGCATCGGCTTGGACAGGCCCGCTATATGCTGCGGTCAGTTGAGGTCAAGATAGAAATAGTTCGAGACAGCCGACCCTGCCAAGTGTGGACGCGCGGCTTTCAGAACGTCCTGCCTACGCCTGAAGCTACTAAGAAGAGCTACGTCCCTATCACTGTTGTCCAGCAAGAGCCTTTCCAACTCAGTCAGGTTATAGAGAACGCAGAGCGCGAACTGCTTGGATGGTCGCAGCGTGTGCAGGCTTATAAGTCGCTCACAGAATTTAGAGAGCGCTTTGGTGAGGTCATTGATGCGATTGACCGCCTTGAGGCTGAGAAGGACGAAGACAGCAACGGTAAAGCGGCGTAGTCAACGCCCCCGTTCTAAGTGAGGCGCTATGAGCAAACCTTTTCGATGCGACGAATGCGGCAAGCCTCAACACAGGCTGGCAATGCGCGACAAGGACGGCGCGCAGGTCTGCTTCGAGGACTTGCTTAAAACAGAAGACCCCGAGCGCATGACCGCAGAGCAGCGCGCCCATTATGAAGGCAAGGTGCAATCATGTTGATAAAGATGGTCATAGACAACCTAACCAACGCCATCAAGACGGCGCGCCGTAAGCACGTCCATGTGCGCCAGGTAGATGATGAAATCTACGCGGTGAAGTGCCAGAACCCAAAGCACCCCGAGCCTCATTACGTGAGATTCGAGCCGAGGGAAGATGGCGTCTACGCGGTCTGCGACTGCCCTTCTACAAAAGCAGCTTGCTATCACCTTATCTCCGCATGGAACCAGCGAGAGCATGTATTGGAAGTCCAGCGCGCGGCATCTTCTATAACTACTTCATCACGCATGGACGCCGCGCCCGTGATGCGCCCGACCGCGCAGACGGAGAAAGTTCGAGGCATCAGAATATGATCGTAGAAGACCTTCTCGTATTTTCACCCGAAGAAGTCGTGGAGATGTGGCGGTCGCGGCGCATCACCGACGACGAGTACCACGCCTACCTTCTGGAAAGGGATGCCGAAGAAGCGGAGATGGCCCTTGAGGCTGAACCCCTGCCGCACGACATCACGGACGACCAGCTCGAATCACTGGAAGAGGCGCTGGCCGAAATCACCCTCGCGGAAGCCCGCCTGGCCGCGCTCTCCGCTCTCATACGCGAGCGATACGTGAAGGTCAGAGACCGCAGAAATGCTCTTTTAATCGGAGTCCACGCCGCGCGCCGTCGGCGCAACCGCAAACCCCTGCTCGTACTGAGTACGGGCGCGCAGATTCTTTCATTCGAGGAAGCAGCTTAACGCGCCGTGCGCGATGGAGAAGCGATGAACAAATCCGAGCAAATAGGCCAACTGGCCAAAGCCCTAAGCCTCGCCCAGAAGGATGTTAAAGGCGCGGCCAAAGACGGCAAGAATCCGCACTTTCGTTCAGAGTACGCCACGCTCGCGGCTATTTGGGACGCCTGCCGCGACGCTCTCACGGCAAACAACCTGGCGGTCACTCAGACCATGGACTTCGATGATGGTCATAGCATCATTGTAGAAACCACGCTCATGCACTCGTCCGGCGAATGGATTTCCGGCCGTCTCGCCATGATGCCAGCCAAGGCAGACCCGCAAGGCATAGGCTCAGCCATCACCTACGCGCGCAGGTACGCCCTCGCGGCAATCGTAGGTGTCGCGCCCGAGGACGACGACGCGGAAGCAGCCACGCGGCCCCAGAGCGGCCAGCAGAAGACGCAGAAGGCTGGATCGCAGGAACAGCCGAAGCATACCCGCCCGCAGTCGGTCGAGCAGCTCCGCGAAGAGATTCTGGAAGACATCAAGAAGACCTGCGCCTTGCTGAACAGCGCGGGCGACCTCTACGAAGGCAAGAAGTGGACGGCGATCACGCTCACGAAGTTCATTGCAGACGAGTTTGAGACCGATGGCGGACTTGACGCCCTCTCGCCAGATTACCTGAAGCAGTTGCTCGGTAAATTAAATCTGAGGCTTGACAGGCTGAATAGCGCCAAGATGGCGTGAAATCTTTCGTTGACAAGTACGCATGCTGCGGCGCGGCAGCTAGCCTAATAACCTGAGAGGAACGCGAAATGAGCGGAATAGATTTAATCACCAAAGAGCGACAACGGCAGATAGAGGAAGAGGGTTGGACGCCTGACCATGATGATGAGCATGGGGACGGAGAACTTCTAGCCGCCGCTATCTGCTATGCACACAACTCGGGTCAATTCAAATTCACTTCCCCGCGGGCTTGGCCGTGGGCTGAATCGTGGTGGAAGCCTACGGGAGACCGCGTAAGAGACTTGGCCAAAGCGGGTGCTCTTATCGCCGCAGAGATAGACCGCCTTGAAAGAGCAAAGGAGCAGTCGTGAGCGCGAAGCGAGACATTCTTAAAGAAGAAAACGAATCACACATAAGAGCGCTGGATAAGGTCAAATCACTTACCAAGCGCGTGCAGGTTCTTATCAATCTGAGAAAGCGCGAAGCGCCCCTATCTACTCTTGGGAGATTCTGCGCGATGGCATCGCAGCCCGACAAGCAACATGATGCTGAGCAAATCCGCGAGTCCCTTTATCCGAAATGTTGAGCGAAAGGAGCCTGAGAGTGAACACGACTATTACGATACTTAAAGACATTCAACTGCGGCCCAACAGCCATATCTTTTACCGAAGGTCTTCCCAACTCGTCTACGACAACCGAAGTCCACGCGATAAGAAGCAGCATCAACTCTTATTCCAGCAGGGCGACCGCTACGGCACGGTCGGGGATTGCTGCGACTACATCAGCCACGAACAACTGCTTGAGCTTGAGCAGCAGGGCTTCGTGAGAATCAACGGGAGAGTCAAGAGATGAAATGCACGGCTGATGAAGAGACTATGGAGAAGCGGCGTACTGAACGTCTGAAAAGCGTTGCCTTCTTCATGTGCGACGAAAGAGTTCCAGAGAGCGGGCGTAGGGTAATGAGCCTTCATGCCGCCCACAATCTTCTGACCGGATTCTTTCAAAACTCACACTGGCGCGTCGTCTGGTTCTGTATCAAAAGAGCCGTATGGAACTCATGGGTGGAATTTTCCGTGAAGTGGCGCGTGCGCTACTACAAGCGAATCTTGAAGCTGAGCGAGGAGCAGATAGATGAAAGGTTCTGACGCCGGGGCCGCGCCGAGCGTGTGACTGAAAGGGAGGCTGAGAGGTAAACCATGTTAGGAATCATCATGTTAGACCATGCTATTGATTGTCTCGCGGCCATCACAGGCGAAAGGTCGCTCTGTAACTGCCCCGAACCCAAAAAGCCGGAACAGGTTTGGTGCAGCCGCTGCGGAGAGCCTTACCCTGGCCCGTACTCGCCAGACGTGCCTTATTACTCAGGCGATGGCGCGCTTTGGGCGCATCTAGGAATTCTGGGCGGCTTAGTACACCGCTGTGATAGTGGCTATAACAACGCGACTAATCAGCCGCCCACTACCGAGTTTTCGTAACCCGTGGGTGGAAATTGAGGCGCGAGAGATGGGGAAGCGGGATAAGTACGGCCCATTGGGGAATATCAGCAGAGGCATTCGCCGCGTTCGGCCGGGCGGGACACTGTTGTTTGATAGGCACGCTTACTACCATCAGCGCCTCTTGGATTTTATCGGCAAGGATGTTCATGTGACTGCCACCGACGTTTGGGTTAGCTGGCAGGTCATCGTTCGAGAGATTGCTTCAAATACATTCATTTGCAATGCCGAGCTGCAAGAACAACCAGAGAGCATTCTGTAGCGCCCGCCCCGCAACGAGGGGGCGTCTACCGGATGCGCGGTGCGGGAAGTTTTAGAAAATGGTAGCTGTAATCAAACAAGTCAGGCATGTGATTCCTATTAGCGGGAAGGACTCTCTTTGTGCCGCCCTGATTCAAACTGCCCGACATCCTGACCTACCCTACGAGTTTTTCTTTAATGACACCAAAGTCGAACTGCCTGAAACCTACACATGGCTCGAAAGGGTTGAACAGGTGAAGGGCTGGAAGATTAAGCGCATCGGCAGGGATTTAAGAGAAATCATCCGTGAGGAAGACATGTTGCCATCCCACGGGGTTCGCTTCTGCACACGCAGGGCCAAGATTGAAGGGATGGAAGAAGAGTACGGGGCGTCCAATGTCGTCGTCTACTACGGCCTGAGAGCAGATGAAAACAGGGTTGGCAGGCGTCCTTCTGACGGCTGGACGCACGTTTATCCTCTGGTCGAAGCCGGGATAGATTTAAGAGGCGTCTGGATAATCCTAAAGAATCAAGACCTTCTCCCCCCGGCCTTTTTCTGGCCGTCCCTCTATTACAGAGTCCTTGAGATGCTCGGTAGCCGCGCTCACTTGGTAGAGCAGTTGGAAGAGTGGGAATTTCAGATGCTCTTTGCCGGGCGTACAAGGGCCAACTGTGCATTTTGTTTCTACCAGCGCCCCTATGAAATCCTCTGGCAGTCGGAAACGCACCCTGAACTTCTATGGCAGACATCATGGATGGAAAGAACCACGGGACGAAAGAGGCAGGGTAGGTTTTCATATATAGACAACTATCTACCGCTCTTTGATGAAGCCTCTTCGGGTCGCACGGCCTCATATTCTTATTCATTCAGGGACGGTTACTTTTTCGATGAAATCGTAGAGAGGCGTAAGGAGATTTTAGACCGCAGGGCTGGCGCTGTCTGTCGAGCCATAGGGAAGAGATTTGAGTGTGGCCTTTTGGGTGTCGCGCTGGACTCGGAAATAGCCATGACGAGCTGCGGATTGCTCTGTGGGAAATAGTTCGCCTACTTCCCCCGAACGAGGTGCGGCGCGGCCAATGTTTGATAAAGGTCAATACGATAAGCGTTATGTAGCTTTTGAGAAAGGCGATTTGCTCCGCAAATACGCAGTAACTTGAATGAATTGGGAAGTGATTACAGGCGATTGTTTGATTGAGATGCCCATACTTGCTGATAAGGGCGTCACGGTCGAAGCCTGTATAGCAGACATACCCTACGGCAAGACCGCTTGTAAATGGGATTCGGTGATTCCTTTTGCTCCAATGTGGGCGAATCTTAAAAGGTTAGTCAGAAGGAATGGCGCGATAGTTCTCTTTGGTAGCCAGCCTTTTACCTCTGCTTTAGTGATGAGTAACCCGCAGATGTTTAGGTATGAATGGATATGGGAGAAAAGTGGCGGCACGGGATTCTTGGACGCGAATCGCCGTCCATTACGTTGCCACGAAAACCTGCTGGTGTTTTCTGATGGGCAAGCTACGTACAACCCCCAAAAAGAACGGGGCCAGCCTATTCATGCAACCAGCAAAAGCTTAGCGCGAAACACCCTCAGCGTCTATAAGGGAGACCATAAACGACTACCCTCGGGCTTAACTGGCATGAGGTTTCCACGAACAGTAATCAGGGTGGCAAAGCATTCCGAGACAGAGGACTTGCACCCTACGCAGAAACCTCTGCAGCTTATGCGCTATCTCATACGGACTTACACGAATGAGGGCGATACGGTCTTAGATTTCACTTGCGGCTCGGGCTCAACAGGCGTGGCCTGTGCCATCGAAAATCGAAACTTCATAGGCATAGAAAAAGATGAGCATTACGCAGAAGTGGCAAGGGCAAGGATTAAACGAGCATCAGGGATAGCCTGTGATATTCCGAAGCAAGTTACAAACGAGCGCCCCATGCCTTTGTTCGCGGTGAATGAGTAATGCAGGCATTCAACCATCGAGCGCTTGAGAGCGCAGAGCCACTTGCGTAGAAAGCCACGGGCAGGCGTCTTAACTTAAACCGTTTTGACCTAAATCGGCGGGCGTTCCCCATATAGAGGTGGAGACAATGAGTAGTAATCCAGAAAAAAGATACACTGAGAAAGAGTTTTGCGAGATGTACGGCATTGACCGTGCTACCGCATTTCGTTGGAGAAAGGCGAAGATAATCCGCTACATCCAACTACCAACGGGCCAGATACGCTACTTACAGTCTCACATAGATGAGATGGAACGGCGGAACGAAAAAGGGAAGCGCCGTGCCGCTTAATCATCTTCGTATGATTCGAGGATTTCAGCCGCGCGGTCACGACTTGCCGAGTCCGGGTTGTTGTACCTCCACGTTGTTCTCGGCTGTGTGTGGCCCATCAGCTTTCCGGCCTCGGAAAGCGGCATGTTCTTTTTGATTAACCTTGTAATGGCAGTGTGACGAATATCATGCAGGCGGAAACCGTCCAGCGAAACACCTTCCTCTGCGGCAAGCTTCTTGGCCGAGGCGAAGCTACGCTTGACGCTGCTCACCTTGAACAGTCTGCCTTCGGGTTCAAGTCCCTGGCAGAGCTTTTCACAGATGGCCCGAACCCGACTTGTCATTTTCACCCATCGCTCCGTTCGGCGCTTGCCCTTGTAGGAGACGGCCATCAATTCGCTAGCTTCAAAGTCTATGTCTTTCTTCTGAAGACGGAAGACCTCGCCCGGACGCATGCCCGTGTCGAATGCCGTTATGAGGAAATCGGACAGATGCTCAATCGAGCGGCCTATCAGCGCACGCTCTTCTTTCTTCGTGGCTATCATCTCTCTAGGGACTTCCAGCGCAATATCAATCAGTGGGTCTCCCAGTTTGAAGGGATTCTTAACAAGCCATCCTTCCTGTACGGCCACGGAAAACATCCTGCGGACGGTCGCAAGTTGGCGGTTGACGGTGGCTATACTTCGAGGGCGCGACTCTTCCACCCAATCTATAACTGTCTTTTTATCCTTCTTAGTCTTGACCTTCTTTTTAACGACCACGGGCTTTCTCAGGAGCCAGTTCTTATATCTTTGAAGGTCAGCGTAAGTGATGCTGCGGATTCTCTTCTGGCCGAAGTAAGCTTTCGCGTAGTCAACCTTGAGTATCATATCGTCCCATGTGCGAAGCCCTATCACTTTCTCGCCCTTAGCGTTATATTCAGCCGGGACGCAATATTCGGTCTTGTAGTATTCGGCCAACTCGGCAAAGGTCATTCGAGCGCCGTCTATGGCGCGCTCGCCCTGCTCGTCCAGTTCTTTCAGCAGGTCTTTGATATGTTCGTAGGCTTCCGTCTTCGTACCCGACTGAGCTTTGCGCTTGCGGTCACGCCTGCGGCCATGCTCGTCAACGAAGGTCACGCGGCCATAGACGCCCACGACCTTCGTTTTCCCGGTCTTCGGGTCTTTCTTTCTCTCGTACCAGACAGAGCCTTTTCGCTGGCGCATCCGTCACCTCGCATCCACATTCACTTCCACATTAGAGGCGCACAACATACAACCTCATGCTACAATATGCAACATGATGCAACAGGGGGAAGGGAAGAGAGGGGTGGGAAAACCGAGGTTTGTGCCACAAGACGAAACGTCATGCAACAGAATGCAACAAAACGCAGTCGCGGACTGGCAGTCATGAGGTCAGGGGTTCGATCCCCCTCGGCTCCATAAATAGATTCAATAACTTAGGGGCTACCGAGTGGTAGCCCCTAACTGTTTTGAGTCATTATAGGGTCAGACTTACGGTTGAGTTTCGTGGTTGATAGTGATAAAAGGCGGACGTAGATATGATTAGACCGCAAGGTGCGGTGATTTACGTTTTATAGCCTGAGTAGGCGTAGGATTAAAGTTGGCCCTCGCCCCTCGCCCTCGCGCGCGCCCTCGCGTGGCGTCTGTTGCTTATAACGGATATAGCGACAGACAAATCGCTCAATCAAAGCACACACAAACAGGAGAATCGTTATGGCTTGAGTAGCGGAGTATCGCTGCTTGCAGGCCGACGAATTCGTCCTGACGCCGGGCCAGAACCTTAATCACGGAAGAGCTACGTGTGCGAGGGTGCTGCCTTGGCCTGCGCTCTGATGTGTGCAGCAGACAGTTTGTAGAAAGGATTTCGCTATGACAAAGCCTAAAGCTGTAGCAGAGGCAACCCCGATTCGTCCGTTTCATGTGAATGTCCCGGAAGAGGAGCTTACAGAGTTGCGCAGGCGCATCAACGCGACGAGGTGGCCTGAACAGGAGACCGTCACAGATAAGTCGCAGGGCGTGCAGCTCGTGACGATGCAGAAACTCGCGCACTATTGGACGACCGAGTACGACTGGCGCAAGGTCGAGGCGAGACTGCAAGCCCTGCCGCAGTTCATCACCGAGATTGACGGGCTAGACATTCATTTCATTCACGTGCGCTCGAAGCATGAAGATGCGTTGCCGCTCATAGTCACGCACGGATGGCCCGGCTCTATCATAGAGCAGTTGAAGATTATAGAGCCGCTTACCAATCCCACGGCACACGGCGCGAGCGCGTCAGAAGCTTTCCATCTTGTGATTCCGTCTATGCCGGGCTACGGGTTCTCCGGCAAGCCAACCACGACCGGCTGGGGCCCAGAGCACATCGCACGAGCATGGGTGGAGTTGATGAAGCGCCTCGGCTACACGGAGTTCGTGGCTCAGGGCGGCGATTGGGGCGCGATAATCGCCGACCAGATGGGGGTGCAGGCTCCTCCTGAATTGCTTGCCATTCACACTAACATGGCGTGTGCGATTCCGCCTGACGTTGACGCGGCAGCTTTTGCCGGGGCTCCCCCACCGCCCGGTCTATCGGACGATGAGCTGCGCTCGTTCGAGCATGTCTCCTTTTTCTACAAGCACGGACTCGGCTATGCGCTTGAGATGGGGAACCGTCCGCAGACGCTCTACGGAATTGCGGACTCACCCATAGGCCTCGCCGCGTGGATTCTAGACCACGACATCTGGAGCTATGAGCTGATAGCACGCGTGTTCGACGGCGCAGCAGAAGGCCTCACTCGGGACGACATTCTGGACAACATTACGCTCTATTGGCTGACGAACACGGCCGTGTCTTCTGCGCGTCTCTATTGGGAGAACAAGATGCCGTTCTTTGCACCGAAAGGCGTTACCGTTCCGACGGTTGTGAGCGCGTTCCCGGATGAAATATGTCCGGTGCCGCAGAGCTGGGCCGAAAAGGCCTATCCCAAGCTGCTCTATTATCAGCATCATTCCAAAGGCGCTCACTTCGCTGCGTGGGAGCAGCCGCAAGCCATCGTCGAAGACCTTCGCGCAGGCTTCCGCTCGTTGCGCAAATAGCTCGGCTCGATAGATAGATTCAATAGCTTAGGGGCAGCCAACAAGCTGCCCCTAAGTCGTTCGAGTCGCTATTCGTGTCACCCGTCTTAATACAGACGCCTGCTCAGAGCCTTGCCAACTCTGTCTGTATCTGCGTGCTTAGTTATTTTTCCTTCGTGAAGACGGTTTCCTGGCCGCGCTGTCTTAAGGTCATCTGGTTTTTCGCGGCGTCGAATTCCATGACTATCCCCGCTGGCTCGAATTTAAATTTATCCGGCGCGGTCGCTTCGAGCGGGAAAGATGATTGCCCTGTAGCCTGCGCCTGAAGCGTGGAGCCTTCGCGCGTGACCGTAATCTTCAAGGGGAAACCGGCGCTCGAATAAACTCCTACGTATTTGTCCAGAACTTCCGCGCTGACTGCAATCGACTCGAAGGTGGGAATCTGAAACGGCCTGTTCCGGTAGATGTCGAAGATGCCAAGAATAATACTGTTCGGCGGATAAACCTTCCCGTTCGAAGTGTAAGCGACGGCCAGTTTTTCTTCCGGCAGGTAAACCAGCAGCGCGTTAAAGCCGTCGATTCCGCCGCCGTGCCCGTAGAGCGTCTTGCCGTCCAGAGGGAAGGTGAACATGCCCATCTTATTTTGCATCATCTGATTCAGGCTCTCCTGCGAAATCAGCTTGAGGTCGAAGAGCGCCTGAATGAACTTGACGAGGTCGCTCGGCGTAGAGATAAGCGAGCCCGCGCCGCCGGGGATGCTCAGATGAGTTTCGTCCTCCTGCTTCCAGTCTCCGTTGTAGCTATAGGAGAAGCTCTCGTTTTTGCTCACTTCCGTAGTCGCGGTGCCTATGTACGTATCCTTGAGCCCCAGCTTCGAAGTGATTCTTTCCTTTAAAGTGTCGGCGTAGGGCTTGCCGGCTAATTTTTCGACTAAGAAGCCCAGCACGATATAGCCTGCGTTGCTGTAAAACATCTTTTCGCCCGGCTCGAAATCGGGCTTGCTCTTGGCGATAACGGCCAGCAGCTCATCCTTCGTTTTCGGTTTCCCTTCCCACGAACCGAAATCAGCGTCCGAGGTGAAGCTGTGGATTCCGCTGCGGTGCGCGAGTATGTGCGCGATAGTGATTTTATTGGCGTTCGGAATCTGCGGAAAGAACTTGTCCAGCGTGTCTGTCAGCTTTAATTTTCCTTCTTCGACGAACTGGAAAATCATCGCGGCCGTGAACATTTTAGTAATCGAGCCGACCCTGTACCGGGTCGCCGTGGTTGAAGGTTTCTTTGCGGCTCCGCTTATCTGGCTGTAGCCGATGGCGCGTGTGTAAAGAACGTTGCCGTCACGGGCTATGGCGAGGCTCCCCATAGCCTTATTCTTTTCGGCGAGCCTGTCAAAAAACTGGTCAAGTTTGGCTTTGTCCAGCGTCTGTGCGTGGCCTGCGGCGCACAACGCCAGTGTCAGCAGAAGCGCGAGGGATATTTTAATTTTCATATATACATAAGGTTCCTTTCATGCGGATTTATTAACGGAAATTCGTGGGAAAAGTTCCTGTAAAAGTTCAGGCGATTGATGGCATCAGTGGAACAACTTCATTATAAATGCGTGAAAGGCAGCATCATGAGAATAATACTTATGCCTCTATTGCTTCTAACCGGCCTTGTGTTGACGGCTCATGCTCAACAGACCGATGCCGTCCTACTGGATGTCAGCAAACCCACTGTCTATCTCACCTTTGAACGGTTCGGCGAGAATGATTCCGTCTGGTTACGGCTGCATAACAACACCCGCTGGGCAATCAATTTTCGCACTGAGGAACGGTATAGCGGGGCGAGCGTCACGCCCCTCAGGTTGAATGACGGGCGACAGGTCTCGGGCCTCATTGATAATCTTGAAATCGTGCCGGAGTATTTTATTGAGCACGCGACCGAGCGCGTTACCACCAGCGGTCAATACTGGTGCACCTCCGCAACCTCCTGGCTCCCTTCAGGGCGCACAGTTGTTTTCAGCTTCCCGCGCAAGAACCTCAAATCCTGGGAGCAGATTTACTTGAGGTTCACATACGAGTGGGAGCGCGGCGATTACGACCCCGAACACAAAGTAAAGTTTTACGGCTTTGATTTAGAGAAGCTTAATTGACCTCACGGCCGCGCCTGACGACTCATCCGACGCGAGCGCTTTCAATGCTCTTATCCTCTTTTTGAGCGGCGAATCCTTCAGCCCGAACACTTGCTCCGAACCTTTTTCCGGATTCTCACGTATACCTTGTGCTTCTACATGTGTTGTGCTTAATATGTAGAAGACGGAGGTGTAGTCGATGACGCAGACAAAATCAGACCTTCCCCAGGGCACGTTGGATTTGTTGATATTGAAGGTGGTCGCGCTCGGGCCTGTTCACGGGTACGCGATTGCTCAGAGGCTGGATCAGGCGTCGCGCGGCGTGGTTCAGGTTCCGCAGGGCTCGCTTTATCCGGCGCTGCACAGGCTGGAAAATCGCCGCCTGCTGGCTGCCGACTGGAAGGCTACGGAGACCGGGCGCGAGGCAAAGTTCTATCGCCTGACGCGCAAGGGGCGTGCTCAGCTTGAGACTGAGACCGCCGGGTGGCAGCGGCTTGCTGAAGCCGTCAGTCTGATTCTCAACCTGTCTGAGGGAGGTGCGTGATGAGTTGGTGGCGTCGCCTGTTTCGTCGCAGAAAGTTGGACGAGGAGCTTGAAAAGGAGCTGAGCTTTCATCTGGACCAGCATACGAGCGACCTTATAGCGCAGGGCCACAGCCCTGAGGAGGCGCGGCGTCAAGCGCGTCTGGCTCTCGGCGGCCCGGAGCAGGTGAAGGAGAGGTGCCGCGACGAGCGCAGGACACGGCTGCTCGGTGACCTGTTGCAGGACTTGCGCTACGGCGTGCGCATACTGGCGAAGCGTCCCGGCTTCACGTTGGTCGCGGCGCTGGCGCTGGCGCTCGGCATAGGCGTGAACACTGCTATTTTGAGCGGGGTGAACGGCTTTGTCCTGCGCCCCTTGCCTGCGGAGAATCCGGAAGAGCTGATAGTGCCCTACTGGGGGCGAAAGTCGGACGCGCAGGTCTGGGGAAGGTTCTCCTATCCGAACTATCTGGACGTGCGCGAGCAGAACAAGAGCTTTTCAGACCTCTGCGCGTGGGCGGAAGTTTCGGCTGGCATCAGCTCAGGCGAAAGCGCCAAGTCGGGCGAGAGCGAGCGCGCGGAGGCAGTCTGGGGCGAGCTTGTCACCAGCAACTATTTTGACGTGGTAGGTGTGAAGCCTATGCTGGGCAGAGGCTTTCTGCCGGAAGAGAACACGACGCCGAACGCTCATCCGGTGGTGGTGCTGGGCTATCAGCTGTGGCAGCGTCGCTTCGCTGAAGATAAGAGTATCGTTGGCAAGACTGTTTACCTGAACGGCAATCCTTACACGGTCGTGGGCGTCATGCCGGAGCCGTTCCTGGGCTCTGCCTTTTATCTGCGGAAAGCTTTCTGGGCTCCTTTGATGATGGCGCAGAAATTTAACCGCCGCGCGGAATGGCATACGGATAGAAGCTACCAGTTGCTCAATCTGTTCGGGCGGCTTAAGCCGGGAGTGACGATAGAGCAGGCAGAGAAGGATTTGAATCTGGTGGCAGGAGAGCTGGCGAGGCTTTACCCGCGAGAGAATGCGGACACCAAAATCCAGGTTACTACGGAGCTGGATGGGCGATACGCAGGGACGACGAAGGTCATCAGGTACGGCGGTTTTCTGGCGCTGTGCGTGTCTAGTCTGGTGCTGCTGCTGGCGTGCGCCAACGTGGCCAACCTGATGCTGGCAAGGGCTGCGACGCGTGCCAGAGAGATTGGGATTCGGCTGGCGATTGGCGCGAGCCGTGGGCGCATAGTGCGACAGCTTTTGACGGAAAGCGTGCTGCTGGCGTTGCTGGGCGGTGCGCTCGGGTTAGCCTTCGCCTACTGGGGAGCAGACTTGATACAGGCGACTGTGCCGCCGGTTCCGTATCCTATCAGCATTAACTCCACGCCGGATGCTTACGTGCTGAAATGGATGCTGGTCGTCTCTGTCTTAACAGGGCTGGTGTTTGGACTCGCTCCCGCCCTACTCTCTTCAAGGACTGACCTCGTGGCCGTCATCAAAGGCATGACGGTGAGCCCTTCGCACAGCCGTCGCCGAGTGAACCTGCGAGGCGTGCTAGTAGTAGCACAGGTCACCATCTCCATCATCGTGCTGATATGCGCGGGCCTCTTTATACGCAGCCTGCGGCAGGCGCAGCAGACAGACCCGGGCTTCAAGACGGAGAATCTGGTCACGATGATGATTAACCCAAGCCTGCTCGCTTATGATGAAAAGGAGACGACGAGGCGTTTCTTCCCCGAGCTGTTGCGACGCATACAAGGTCAGCCGGGCGTGCGTGCGGCTGCTCTGACCAACGAGATGCCGCTCATGGTGGGCAACCTCTCGCGCGGCCCCATAGTGAAAGAGGGCGAAGCCGACCCGCCGCCCAATCAGGGAATCATCTGCGATTTGAGCTTTGTCACGCCCAGATATTTCGAGGCGATGCAGACGCCTCTAGTAGAGGGTCGTGATTTTACAGACAGAGATAACACGGACGCGCCCGGCGTCGTGATAGTCAATCAGGAGTTTGCGCGCAAATTCTACGGCAGCGAGCAGCAGGCCATGGGTAGGCGCTTTCGCTTCGCGCAGGGCACGCCGCTTATGGAAATCATAGGCATCGCCAAGGACGGCCGCTATAGAAACCTGTACGAAGACCCGCTGCCCTACATGTTCCTTCCCGTCTACCAGCACCCGCGAACCTCCGTGACGCTGCTTATCAGCGCGAACTCTGCGAGCGATATACAGGCGGTGATTGACGGCGCGCGGCGCGAAATCGCGCAGATGGATTCGCGCCTTCCGGTGGTTGGCGTGATGACGGCGGAAGAGAATATGACGATAGCTTACTGGGGGCCGCGCGTGGCGGCAGGCATGGCCACTACGTTCGGGCTGCTGGCTCTGGTGCTGGCGACGATGGGGCTCTACAGCGTGATGATGTATAGCGTCAGCCAGCGCACGCACGAGATAGGGATTCGCATGGCACTGGGCGCACAAGTCAGAGACGTGCTGCGGCTGATTGTGGGCCAGGGGATGCGAATGGCTTTAATAGGCGTAGTGCTTGGACTCATAGGCGCGTTCGCTTTAACGCGCGTGCTGTCGAGCCTGCTCCTTGGCGTGGGCACGACCGATTTCATCACCTTCTTGGGCGTGCCTCTGCTGCTGATTGTAGTGGCCTTGCTGGCCTGCTACATTCCTGCGCGGCGCGCGGCGCGCGTAGACCCGCTCGTTGCGCTACACCATGACTGAGCCGCTTTAGTAGTTTCTTTCAAAGACTGTCTTGAACGGTTGTCCGGGGCGGCGGGCGCTTCCAGCATAGTGCTTGTCCGCCCCGGACTATTGGTATATAGTCTGTTCCCTCTCAGCCGCCTCGCTCACCTCGTTCATGACAGTTTTTGAAAGGATAAGGTGTCATGGCAGCCAAGTCGAAATCCAACACAAACAATATCACTCTGTTAACGTCGTTGCTGGGCACAGTCATAGTCGGTCTCCTCGCAAGTCCCGTGATAGTAGAATACGTCAAGAAGAGTCGCGGGCCGGAGGCTACGCCTGCCGCCGCCACTACTAGTGCCGCTCCTGCTACTGCTCCCGCTTCCGCCCCTGCAAACGCCGCCGCAAGCGAGCCCGCCGTAGTTGACGAGCAATGTTTGAAAAAAGCCTGGGACGCCTTTAACGCAAGACGATACGAGAGCGCGATGCAGTTCGCAGAGCAGTGTATTGATAATTTCGGTAAGGCTGCGGACAGGGCGCAGGAGAAATTAGATAGTGAAAATGAGCCGCTGCCGCCGGAAAAGCCCAACGCCGTGGAGAAGGATAAAATACTGAAGCGTGGATTGCTCAACGACGTTGCCGCCGCCTACTTTATAAAGGGCCGGTCTGCGGAGTATCTGTACAAGGCTAAGGGGCCAAAGGCAGCCGAGTATAAAAGCATGGCTGAGGAGGCTTACAAGGCTACGTGCCGCTACAAGCACGCCCGGGTGTGGGACACGAGAGGCTGGTTCTGGTCGCCCTGCGAGGCCGCCAACGGTCGGTTACCCTTGAAATAGAGATAAGGCCCGGGCCTCAGCCGCGCCTAACAACTCATTCAATCTTAGTGGACGGCTAAGTTCTCAATTAGATGAGCTGCGATTTCGGAGTCTGGTTCCCGCACGAGCGTCTCTCAGACCGTGTGACTTACCCGGAAGAGTTGCCGGAAGACGAGAGCCGTAAGCGAGCGCGCTGGAAGTTCTGGCTCTGACAATTTTATTGCTGTGAAGAGCGGAACCGCTCCATCTGGTAAATCCTCTGCTTGGCAGGGCTCGTGTCGGTGGCGGGCCAAGTCAGCATGGCGTTCCAGGTGTTACTCGACTGCTTCATCCAGCGGAAAGAGTTGCGTGCGCCCGCGACGGGCTCAAACGTTGCCGAGCTGTCGTCAATCCGCGTGGCGGCCCATCGCGCGCCTCCGTCCCAGTTGGCGAACTTCCCGTCCCTCAGCTCATAACGCGTGACTTCCGTGACCTTGCTCAAGGTCTCGTCCGAGAAGCTCTCGACTACAAGAGTGGTGTCGTTCTCAAAGTGATAGCGCTCAAAGAAGGGCTTATCAATTTGGTCGCCCATGCCTCGCCACGTGCCTTCAATCCAGCGAAGCTTCTTGAGGTCTGCGGCTGTGAAGCGCGTCTGACCCTCCTGCATCCCGTTAGCGGTCTTCGCGCCCGCGCAGCCGGTGATGTTAAAGAGCGCGGCGCTCGATATAATCGCGGCGATAAAAAGTAGGCTCTGTGCTCGCTTAAGCATGATGATTCCCTTTCGCTTTAATTCGGCCTGCCCATTCTAAAGCTCTCTGACTCGTCTTTCCAACTCGCGCGCTATCTCTGCCGGGTCGGCTCCGCGAGAGAAGTTGACGGCCTTGCCGAAGATGACGCTGACCTGTCCGGGCCGCGCAAAGTGTTTGCCCTCGCGTTTAAGCTCGGCCAGTCCCTTTATCCTGACGGGGACGACCGCTGCGCCAAGCTGCGCGGCCAGAAGCCCCGTGCCCGTCATGAAGGGATTAAACGAGCCGTCGTCGCTTCTGGTTCCCTCGGGGAAGACAAGAATGCTCTGGCCCCTGTCCATCATCTCGCCCGCGTAGGTGAAGCTGCGACGAAAGCCGCTCTTTTTCGGAAGCGGGAAGACGTTGAAGAAGGTCAGAACAAGCGCGTATTGTCCCAACCACCTGAGGCGCGTGAAGCGGCTTGTGTGAACCCTCGGGTGAACCCAGTCACGCAAGATTTCTCCCTCCATGGCGATTGCCAGATGGCGGCGAAACCTTCCGGGCAGCGCCTCTATTATCAGCGCGTGGTCAACCATGGAGATGTGGTTGGAGACGAAAAGCAGGGGGCCGCGTAAAGCTTTCAGGTTCTCAAGGCCGACGGTTCGCACGCGGCAGAGAACGTAAGTCAGAGGCAGTATGAAGAGGTATAGCGCGAGGCGTCGTAGCCACGTGACGGGAAAGCTTCTGGCCCACTCAGGGTAAGGATACTGCGCCGCAGGCGCTTCCGAGAGGCCGCCCTGCCTGACCATCTTCTCGACATCGCCCACGGTCGTGGCGTTTGTAAAAGCCGCTTCGTCCAGCTCCACCTGATAACGTTCTTCGAGCGCGCTCAGCAGCTCAACTCGCCCCAATGAATCAAGGTTCAGGTCTCTTTCAAGGCCGCTCGCAAGCGTCATCTCGCGAGCGCGGCCTACAGCGCCTATGCGACTTATGACCTCCGCCACGGCGCTCGACTCTGCGGGCTCCGGCGAGCTTGAAAGAGAGGCTTTGACGCGTTCCATCACCTCTCGCTTGATTATCTTCTGCGTGGCCGTGCGCGGAAAATCCATCTCGGGCCAGAGGAAGTGTCGGCGAATCTGTTGATGCTTTGCGAGCCGCCGGTTGGCGCGAGCGACCGCTTCGTCAACGCGGCTCTCTTTGTCCCGCATGATAACGACCGCGAGCGGCTCAGGCCCGCGCCCGGACTCAAAGCTTATGACGACGCTCTCTCTGACTTCGGGCTGAGCGTTGAGCGCCGCTTCCAAATCCTCCGGGTAGATGTTGAGCCCGGCGGCCGTGACTATCACGTCCTTCTTGCGCCCTTTGAAGTAGAGGTTGCCCGCCTCGTCCATCGCGCCTACGTCGCCCGTCCTCAGCCAGCCTTCCTCCGTCCTCGCGTGACTGTCCGCGCCGCTTCCGGCCCAGTAGCCGGGCGAGACGTTTGCGCCGCGCACCATGATTTCGCCCGAAGCATCAAGCCGCACCTCCTGCCCCGCGAGCGTGCGGCCAATCGAGCCACGGCTCTTTTTGAATGGATGATTGACGCTGATGAGCGAGGCCGTCTCGGTCATCCCATACCCTTGTATGACGGCGAAGCCCGTGCGCTGCCAGAACTCCTCCGTCTCTTCCGCGAGCGTCGCGCCGCCCGAGATGAAGGCCCAGAACCTCCAGCCGAATTTTTTGTGAAGAGAGCGAAAGGCCCAGAGGCGTCTCATCACGCTCCGGCCTTCGGCACGCTTGAAAGCTCGCTCGAACCGGGCGGCCTTCCCTTCTCTTTCCAACTCGCTGATGACGCGGTCGCGCAGGATTTCAAGCACGCGCGGAATCGTGACCAGCACGTTTATGCGCTCTCGCCTAGCGGTCTCTATAATCTCGGAAGGCGTCAGCGAGAGCTGAAAGAAGACGCGCGCACCCAGAAGCTGCGGCACGAAGATGGACATCAACTGGCCGAAGACGTGGCTGAGCGGAAGAGAGTTAAGAAAGCGCAAGGGGTGAACCAGCCGCTCCCACTTCAGGTATTTCTCAATCTCGCCCTCAAGCGGCCCGATGCTCGCCAGAAGATTCCCGTGCGTGAGCAGCACTCCCTTCGGCGCGCTCGTGGTGCCTGAGGTGTATATGATTTCCAGCAGGTCGCCCGCGCCAATCTCTTCCGCCCTGTAAGCATCCCCGTCATGATGCCTGACTGTTTCCTCAAGGCTCGCAAGGCTCACAGCCGACAGGTCTGCCAATGCTTCTGGCTGCCCATGCCCGTCGTGTATGAGCAGCACGGGCCGTGTCTGCTCGCGCACGCGCGCGAGGAAGTCCGGCGCGCTGCCCGCGTCGAGCGGCACTACAACCGCTCCGCGCAGGGCGCAGCCGAAAAAGGCCGCGACCCATTCGGGACTGTTCTCGGCAGAGAGCAGCACGCGCATCCCCTTCTGCACGCCTCGCGCTTCAAGCTCACGAGCAAAGCGCCGCGCTACTTCAGCCACCCGCGCGTAAGACCACTCGACTACGCGCAGACCTTCCTTGTGCGCGAAGACAATCTCGTCTCCGCGCCTTGAGTAATCATCCAGAAAGCTCAGGATATTCGCGCGCATCAAGTTCTGAAGCCCCGCCCGAAAAATTTTATCCTATCGCGCCCGATCAGGTCAGTACCGCCTGCGGTAGC
>DATELK010000163.1:0-8884 GCA_035276685.1 Pyrinomonadaceae bacterium
AGGTCAAGGCCGCGCATGAGTATGCCTGCGGCCGAGATTTCATGCAGCAGGCCCCAGCACTTTTCGCGCGGGCTGTGCAGCACCACCAGGACGGTAGAGCCCGGATTGATTCCCCGTTCAGAATTATTCATAAGCTTCGGAACCCTTTTTTAAGCTTACACGGCACGGCCATCAAAGGCTAATCAAGGGAGCTACGTGTACGCGGTCGCGCCCGCCGCGCTTGGCCGCGTAGAGCGCCGCGTCTGAGGCCGCGTAAAGCTCGCGCTCGCTGGTAGCGTGCGCCGGGCAGGAGGCCACGCCGAGGCTGATGGTGACGCGGCCTATGGCTTCGAGGGCTTCTGCCGCGACCGTCTGTCGCAGGCGCTCTGCGGCCTGCACTGCCTTATCCGCGTCCGCGCCCGCCAGCAGCAGCGCGAACTCTTCGCCGCCGAGGCGTGCCGCCGTGTCGTTGTCGCGCGACATCTGGCTGAGCGCGCCCGCGACGTGGCGTATCACCATGTCTCCGGCCGAATGACCGTGCGTGTCGTTGATGCGCTTCAGGTGGTCTACGTCCACTATGACTAGGCCGCAGGGCGTGTTGTAGCGCCGCCAGCGCTCCACCTCCTGCCCTAGCGCAGTGCGAAAGCGCCTGCGGTTGAGAAGGCCCGTCAGGTAATCACGGTCTGCTTCTGCGCGCAAGTGCTCTATGGTATGGCGCACGGAGACTAGCTGAGACGAGCGCGCAACGAGAAGGGGAAGCTCCTGCGGAAGCTGGAAGTAGTCGAAAGCGCCTGCTTCGAGCGCCGCGTGTCTTACGTCGAGAGTGGGCGTGCGCTGGCCCACAAGGATGAAGGGCACGGCGCTCTCTTCTGCTCGCAACAGCTGGCCCGAAAGCTCTTTTGTGGTCAGGCCCTGAAGATGCTCGTCCACGATGATGATGTGCGGGCGCTCGCGCCTGAGCGCAATCAGCGCGCCGACAGAGCGGCTGGTGCCTACTACCTTAAGACCGGCGTCTTCCAGCGCGCGGGTGAATGCGATTGAAAGCGGGTTGTCCGTGACTACTAGGACGCGCCCCTCCTGCTCGCGCGAGCTTCGGGCGCGCGACTCCTGTGCCGTTGTGGGGGAACTCATTCAAATTTTTCTCGCCGAGGGAAAGTCAAAACTTGCAGCAAGTGAAGTGAGATAAAGGGGCCAAAGCGAACCTGCCTGCGACTCGTACGTAACTACCCGAACCACTATGACGCCAGCATAACCGATACCTCCCGCCCGCCGTCAAGGTTTAACATGCAAGGCCCGGAAATAAAGAGGAAGAATTTAACAGGGATGGACAGGATAGACAGGATAAAGAAGAAATAGTTTCTCTTTTATCCTGTCTATCCCTGTTAATTTTATAGCTTCAGGAAATTTGCCAGGAGCTTTTTGCCTTCGGTGGTGAGGATTGATTCGGGGTGGAACTGCACGCCTTCTATCTTCATCTTGCGGTGACGAAGGCCCATGATGATGCCTTCGGGCGTGGTGGCGGAGACTTCCAGAGCGTCTGGCAGAGTCTCTCGC
Source organism: Pyrinomonadaceae bacterium (assembly GCA_035276685.1). Taxonomy (GTDB): domain Bacteria; phylum Acidobacteriota; class Blastocatellia; order Pyrinomonadales; family Pyrinomonadaceae; genus JACVRN01. Next base: position 1,534 of record DATELK010000163.1, read on the forward strand.
TCAACCATGAGCGAGTGATAGCGCCCGGCCTGAAAGCGATACTCAAGCTCTTCGAAGATGGTCTTGCCGTCGTGGCAAATCTCGGACGCTTTGCCGTGAACAAGCTCGGGCGCACGCACGACGCGGCCTCCGAAGACCTGCGCGATGGCCTGATGACCTAGACAGACCCCGAGGATTGGGATGCGCCCTGCGAAATGGTCAATCATCTCAAGCGAGACGCCCGCGTCGTCGGGCGTGCCCGGCCCCGGCGAGATGAGTATCTTGTCGGGACAGCAGTCGGCCTCGACCTCCGCGACCGTCACCCGGTCGTTGCGCCGCACGTCCACCTGCTGGCCAAGCTCTCCCAGATACTGAACCAGGTTGTAGGTAAACGAGTCGTAGTTGTCTATGACTAAAATCATGCTTTCCCCTGTTCTGCGTCGCGCAGCAAGGCGGCTACATCCGCGTGGCCGTTCTTCTCGGCCCAGTCGCGAGCGGTGCGCCCCTTGCTATCTTTGAGAGAAACGTCGGCCTTCGCCTTTAACAGCTCGCGCACGATGTCCAGTTGACCACCGGCAGCGGCGAACATCAAGGGCGTGGCGTCGAGCTTGTTCCTGACATTAACTTCCGCGCCGCGCTCTATAAGGAGGCGCACTATGTCCGCGCGCGGGGTGAGAGAGGCGCGCACGAGGGCCGTCTCGCCGTCGGCGTCGCGCAAGCTTACATCTGCGCCTTTGTCCAGCATGACCGGCACAAGGTCAGGCACGCGCCACGCCGCCATCATGAGAGCGGATTGCCCGAACTTCTCCTGAAGGTTAAGGTCTGGATTTTTCTGAAGGAGCAGCGAGGCGACCTGCTTGCGCTCATTCAAGACAGCGCGCATGAGCGCCGTTCGTTTATCCCTGTCCACGGCGTTGATGTCCGTCGCTTCAGAGGCCAGCAGCGCTTTGACCACCTGCACGTCGCCCCTTGACGCGGCTTCAACGAGCGCCGTCTCTTCCCTCTCGTTCCTGACGTTCGGATTCATGCCTGCGGCCAGGAATGCATTCACGGCCCAGACATCTCCGCCCGCAGCGTGAGACAGAAAGGTCTGCGCGTCGTAGTCTATGCCGCGCAGCTTCAGAGCGCGCCTAGCGTTCTCGGGGCTGGGCTGCTGCCCGTAGCGGTCAACGCAAGAAGCCCCGAGCATGAGCAAGAGAATGAGCGCGATGATGATTGAGGCTCTGATTCTCAGCATACTTCTAAAGCGTTCGGATGAGGACGAGTCGTATGAGCTTTGCCGCTCACTTCACACACGGCGCGGCCACGGCTCGCCTGACGCGCACGGGCTTCGTGGGCTTGTCGCCCTTGTCGCCTTCGGTCTGCATGTTGTTGATGGCGTCCACGACCTCCATCCCCTTTGTCACTCGCCCGAAGGCAGCGAACTTGTTGTCGAGGGTCGGCGCTTCTTCGCTGACGAGGATGAAGAAGTGGGTGCTTGCGCCGTTCGGCGTCTCGGGCCTAGCCATGGAGACTACGCCGCGAACGTGCTTGATGTAGTTGGGCTCGTCCGCGATTGTGCGCCGCGCACGCTCTGCCAGCTCCGCGCCCCAGCGCTCGCTCGTAGACAGGTTGCCGCCCTGTATGACGAAGCCCTTGACGACGCGGCTGAAGGTGGTCGTGTCAAAGGCTCCCGTCGCAACCAGATTGAGAAAGTTGCGCGCTGTCTCAGGCGCTGCCTCCGCCAGCATCTCTATGACAATCGCGCCGCTCTCCGTCTCAAGCGTCACGCACTGCTCGGCCATCTTCGCCACGCTCGCGCCGTCGAAAGGCTCAGGCTTCTTCGCAGCCTGAGTCGAAGCTGCCGCCGCGCGCTCGTTGCTCTTTTTAGGAGCCTGCGACGGCTGCCCATCCTGCGCCTTAACAAACGAGCAAGCCGCGAAGAGCATGATAAGTAGCAGAGCTAATCTGCCTCTCGTTGCTCCGTCTTTTATCTTTTGCCTTTCTACTTTCATAATCCCTTTTCAGCCATCTCTACTGCGCGCACGAGGGCGCGTGCCTTGTTGACCGTCTCTTCATACTCTCGTTCGGGCACGGAATCGGCGACGATGCCTGCCCCGGCCTGAATGGTCGCTTCCCTGTCTTTGATGACGATGGTGCGGATAGCTATGCACGAGTCAAGGTTGCCAGCGTAGTCTATGTAGCCAATGGAGCCCGCGTAGATGCCTCGCTCTTCCGGCTCAAGCCCGCGTATGAGCTGCATGGCGCGCACCTTCGGCGCTCCCGTCACGGTGCCAGCGGGAAAGCAGGAGGCGAGAGCGTCGAAGCGGTCAAGCCCGTCTCTGAGCCTCCCCCGCAAAGAGGTAACGAGGTGCTGCACGTGCGAGTAGCGCTCAATCGTCATCAACTCTCCGACTTCGACGGAGCCAAAGTCCGAGACACGTCCCAAATCATTGCGGCCGAGGTCAACGAGCATCATGTGCTCCGCCACCTCCTTTTCATCCGTACGCATCTCTTCGCCCAGCAGCCAGTCTTCCGTCTCGGTGGAGCCGCGACGGCGCGTGCCAGCAATCGGGCGATAGTCCAGCCGCTGCCCTCTGCACCTGACGAGCATCTCGGGCGAAGCGCCTATCACGGCCTCGCCATTCAGGCGCAGCAGGTACATGTAGGGCGAAGGGTTCGTGGCTCTGAGCGCGCGGTAGATGGAGAGGGGGTCTGCCGCGACGCGCTTCTTGAATTTCTGCGAGAGCACGGCCTGATAGCATTCGCCTGCGGCTATGCGCTCCTTGATTTCTTCCACGGCGCGCTCGAACTGTTCGCGCGGCCAGTTGGACTGAAACTGTGCCGACGCGCTCTCTTCATCCGGCTCAGGCGTATCACCTGCTTCGAGCGAGCCTGCTTCAACGAGCAGCTTCTCAATCCGCTCAGTCTCTTCGACGGCCCTGTCGTAAAGCTCGCGCAAGCGTATCCGGCTTCCCGCCGCCTCTTCCGTGAAGACCACGGAAGTTATGAGCATCTGCTGGCGCACGCGGTCAAAGGCCAGCACCGTGCGGAAGAACATCCAGACGGCATCGTCCGAGGCAGGCTGCGCTTCATCGTAGCCCTTCTCAAGCACGGGCTCGAACCAGCGCGCCGCGTCGTAAGAGAAGAAGCCGACGGCCCCGCCCGCCAGAGGCGCAAGCTGGCTGTGCGAGCGCGCGAGCTTTCTGGCCCTGAAGTGCTCGCGCAGAAAATCCACGGCCCGCTCGTCGCGCTCCGTCATCTTCTCCCCATCGACTTCTATGAAAGTCCTGCCGCCACGGCCGCGCACCACCATCTCAGGATTAGCGCCTAGGAAAGAGTAGCGCGCGACGCGCTCGCCGCCCTCCACGGATTCGAGGAGGAAAGAGTAAGGGGCGCTCTTCGCGACTCGCATGAGCGCGCCTACGGGCGTCTGCAAGTCGGCCAGCACGGTACGCACCACGGGCACGACGTTCCCGCGCGCCGCGTCAACCACGAAATCCTCAAATGTCGAAGGCTTTAGCTCAAGCATCCGTAAAGCGGCTGGTCGCGAGCCAGTGGCCGCCGTCAACCACCAGCACAGCGCCGTTGATGAAGCTGGCGGCGTCGGAGCAGAGGAAGACGGCCGCCTGCTCTATGTCGCGTATGAGGCCGAAGCGTCTCAAGGGGATATGTTTTCTGAGCCTCTCTTTCACGTCAGGCGGGACGAGCCGCTTCATGCCTTCCGTGTCTTCAATGGGCCCCGGCGCAATCGCATTCACGCGAATCCCGTATCGCCCCCACTCCACCGCCAGATTCCTGGTCAGAGCGTCCACGCCCGCTTTCGCCGCAGAGACGTGAAGCTGCAAGGGCGTGCCTCCGTAATGAAGAGTCGCGCTGATGTTAAGAATCTGCCCGCGCGTCTTCTTCAACTCCGAGATGGCGGCGCGAGAGACGTTGAAGGTTCCCTTGAGGTCTATGTCAACAACAGTCCCGAAGCCGTTGGGCGACAGCTCCTCGGCAGGGCAGAGGAAATTTCCGGCAGCGCCGTTCACAACAATGTCGAGCTTGCCGAACTTCTCAACGGAAGCAGCGATGGCACGCTCGACATCCTCCATGTTTCGCACGTCAGCCGCGAAGGCCATCGCCTCGCCGCCCGCCGCTCGAATCTTCTCGGCGGCAGGCTCAAGATGCTCCATGCGGCGGCTCACCAGCACAACACGCGCGCCGCTTTCAGCCAGAGCGCGTGCCACGCCTCCCGTAATCCCTGTGCCGCCGCCCGTCACCAGCGCGACTCGGTCTTTCAGCAATCCGTCAACAAAATATTTTTCGCTCATAGTTAATAAAGAAGTTATGTTTTAGGAAGTGGTGCAGGCTCGGAGCCTTCTTCGGGCACCGGGCGGTTCATCTGTTTGAGAATGCCCACGATGGTGTCAGACCAGTAGCGCGCTTCTTCGCTCGAAGGGTCGTAACGCAGCGTGCGGCGATAGTCTCCGAGCGCCGCCTGGTACTGCCGCGCCCCCGTCAGAGCGTTGCCGCGCTCAAGGTAGGCTTGCGCCAGTTGCTTTCGCACAGCCGCGTCATCAGGCTTCTTCTTCGACTGCTCCTCCAGCCCCTTGATTTTGGCGTCGTACGCGGAAGTGTCTATGTAATCGCCGCCACCGGATTTGGCGGGAGCGCTTGACGAGGCTCTTGACGGCGCGACTCCCTGCGAGCCTGCGCCGCCGCTACTTTGCGCGTTAGAGTTGGCAACGGTCGTCTGATTGCTGATGAGCTTAGGCTCGTTGCCGCCGCACGAGCTTAAGAATAGAGCCGCTACACAACTCGCACGGATTATCAGAATCCTTTTCACGCCGTCTCCTGCCTGGTTACTTTCCCTCAATATACGGGCGAGACTGGACTATGTAAATCTGGTCGCGCATGTAGGCCCATTCTATGTCCTGCTCGCGGCCTGCGAAGATGCGCTTGATTTCGTTCGCCGCGCGCACAAGGCGTCTGACCACTTCGTCCGTCAGCACGGCGCGGTCGCCCGTGATTGGAACTTCGCGGACTCCGCCCTGCTCGTCGAAGGTCAGCAGGCTGTCTTCCGCCGAGCGGGTCAGCACCTGCACGGCGTTGGTGCGAGGACGAAAGAGAATCTGCTCGGCAATCTTCTTGCCCTCCACGACCTTAATGCCTAAGCCGCGCTTGGCGGAGATGTAGATGGTGCCGCGATTATCTTTGTCAAATGGGTCAGTGGTAATCATGACGCCGGAGCTTTCGGAGTTGATGCCCTCTTGCAGCAGCACGGCCATGAAGACCTTCGAGTGGTCTATCCCTGCGCGCTCGCGCGCCTCGTAAGCCTCGAAGTTCCAGAGCGAGGCCCAGACGGTCTTGACCGCTTCTATAATCGCATCGTCGCCGCGCACGTTCGGCACGGTGTCGTAGAGCCCCGCGCCGCTAAAGTTAGGAAGGTCTTCCGTGTTGGACGAGCTACGGACGAAGAGCCCCTTGCCCTGATACTCCTTTGCCACGCGTTCCAGAATCGCTGCCCTCAGCGCGGCGCTGAACTTCCCCTTCTGAAACCGCTCTCTCAGGTTAGTCAGGCGCTCGCGGCGGTAGGCCGGGTCGTGCACGAACCGCTGGTCGTCGCGCAGGAAAGTTATGAGGTCGTCAAGGCCGTTCTCTTTACTGAACTGGTCGTAGTAATAGAAGGGCACGGTGAAGCCCGGCGGGACGGAGATGCCGGACAAGCGCGCCTTCATGACTTCACCAAGATTCGCGCTCTTAGCGCCGTAGGCTATGACGGACGCCGAGCGCTGCTCGCTCAAGGCGGCCAGCCGCTTCTCGCTGAGGTCAAAGCGCGGCGTCATCAACTTAAGCCGCTCTGCCTCCTTGCGCTGGTACTCCTTAATCTGCGAGAGGTCTGCGCGCTTGATGATGTACTGGTCGCGGCGTGTCTCGAAAGAGACCCACCACGTGTCGTACTGCTTCAGGATTTTGTCAGCGTCCTTGATGTAAGCGTTGGGAATGCCCCAGGACTTTGCCAGCAGGTTTATGTGCGAGAGAGGCGTCGAAGGCTTTGTGACGATGATGCCTGCCACGGGCGGGAGGTTCAAAGGCACTTCGCTTAAGACAAGTATCTCGTTTGCGCCTATCTCAACGTGGTCGTCCAGCTTGTCTATGATGTGTATGCGCCCTATGCCGCTCGCGAGATTCAAGCCCTGATAACCCTGCCCGCTCAGTATGTCGCTCTGAAGCACTCGCTCCATGCCAGCGAGCGCGGCGCTTGCTTCCTCCTGTCTCAGCGAGTTCGGCTTGTAGGCCACGGGCTCGAAGAAAGTCCTGTTGATGACTTCGGACGCGAGCTTTATCAGGTCAGTCGGAATCAGGTCGCCTTCCCAGAACTCGAACGTCCATCGCTTGACGGTTGTTTGATAAGCGAGCGTGCCAAGTATGAAGCGGCGGTTGGGCTTCAGGTAGTTGTTCTCGAAAAACTCTTTCCCGCGCTCAAGCGAAAGATAAGTGCCGTTGACGAAATCCTTGTGAAAGGTGTAGCGGCGCGAGTTGACGTAATAAATCTTGTTCTTGTCCTGCCTGTCTATGACGAACATGGTGTGCGCCAGAGGGTTCGGCGTCTCGGAATTGTAGACGCGCGCGATGCGGTCGAAATCCGCACGCGACTTTATCTCCGAGAGAGAGTTCGGTGCCCCCTGCTGCGCCGACGCCTCCGTGACGTAGACGGCCGTCATCATTAACAGAATGAGCAGAGCCGTAGGCGCAAGCCTGAACTTTGCTAGACCCATTTTTCCAGACCTCTTCTTTTGTATCCTCATAGAATCCTGGCGGGAGAGCCTGCGAGTTCATTGTACAACAAAAATACCCGCCCGCTACCGCAGGCGGTACTGACCTGTCTTTTTCGTGTAAGCTTAGGGCCGCAATGATAAGAGAGTCCGAAGCGTTGGAAAATTTCGTAGAGGCGCTCAAGCGACATGCGCCAGCGTTCGGCGCGCAGTTGAGCGGTGACGAGCTGAAGCGTCTGGGCGATTACTACATGATGGTCAGCCGCTGGAACGCGCGGCTTCATCTGGTAGCGCCGTGCGCTCCCTCGGAGTTCGCCGTGCGCCACGTACTTGAATCCCTGACGGCGCTCCCCTTTATCTCCACGGACGCACGCGTCGTTGACGTAGGCTCAGGCGCGGGGCTTCCCATCATTCCCTGCCTCATAGCGCGTCGAGACATACGTGCCACTCTAGTAGAAGCTTCGCAGAAGAAGGCAGTCTTCCTGCGCGAAGCATTGCGGCAAGTCGAAGCCTCTGCACGCGCCTCCGTCATCCCGAAGAGATTTGAAGAGACCGGCGCGCCGGAAGCCGAGTTCGTCACCGTCCGCGCCATAGAGCGCTTCACGGAGAAGTTTACGGAGCTTGTCGAATGG
>DATELK010000164.1:0-6982 GCA_035276685.1 Pyrinomonadaceae bacterium
GGTTCTGACCTGTATGACCCTGGTCTCGTCTTGCGGCGCAATATATCATAATCGGTTTGCGTAAAGTATAAATATTGAAGAGACTATCATTGTCATGCAGGAACAGATGGAAGCGCTTGTCAGAGATTTGCCGGACAGGGAGGCCGCGCGCCTCTTTTACGAGCGCGCGACGGCTGAAAACCCTCAGGCCGCGCGGCTGCTTGCGCGCGACGCGGGGCTGCTGTCGGACGTGCTGGCGCTCGCCGCGTGGAGCCCGCTGCTGGCCACCACTCTTGAGCAGAACGCGGAGTACTTTCAGTGGCTGGCCAGAGAGCGCACGCAACCCCGCCTTAAGACGCGAGAAGAGCTTGGCGAATCGCTCGCGCGCTTTCACCTGACGCACTCGCAGCTTGACCCGCAGGTGCTGCTGGCGCGCTTCCGCCGCCGCGAGCTGCTTCGCATATACCTGCGCGACATACGACGCATCAGCACGATGGTGGAGATAACGGAAGAGCTCTCGAATCTGGCGGACGCAGTGCTTGAGCACGCTCTTTCGATTGCGCGTCAGGAGCTTGAGAATCGCTACGGCACGCCGCTTCGCACGACCGAGCGGGGCCGCACGGCTTCGGCAGCCTTCACCGTCGTAGCCCTGGGTAAGCTAGGCTCCTTCGAGCTGAACTACGCCTCGGACATAGACCTGATGTTCATCTACTCGGACGAGGGCGTGACTTCGGGTAAGGGCACGCGCGGCGAGATTACCAACAGAGAGTACTTCGTCAAGCTGGCCGAAATGGTCGCGCGTCTGGTAGGCGAGCAGTCGGGCGAAGGCGCTGCCTACCGCGTAGACCTGCGCCTTCGTCCACACGGCCGCGTGGGCCCGCTCGCCTCTTCGCTCGAAGAGGCCGTGCGTTATTACAGGGAGGCCGCGCAGGCATGGGAGCTACAGGCTTTGATTCGCGCACGCGCTGCGGCGGGCGACCCTGCGCTCTACTCACGCTTCGCTGAAAGAGTTCGCCACAGGGTCTATCGCACTGACGAGACGGTTCAGCGAGCCCTTGCCGACGTTCGCCTCGCCAAGCAGAAGATTGACCGTCATCACGGCGGAGGTGCGCGCGGCTTCAACGTCAAGCTGGGCCGTGGCGGGATACGCGAGATAGAGTTCATAGCGCAGGCGCTGCAACTCGCGCTAGGCGGGCGCGACGACTGGCTCAGAGCGCCGCACACGCTCATAAGTCTGGGACGCCTCGCAGACCGCCACCTCATCACGGAGCGAGAGCGCACGGAGCTTTTCGACGCCTACGTCTTCCTTCGCACGCTTGAGCATCGTCTACAGATGAAGCAGGGCTTGCAGACTCATACCGTGCCGGAAGATGCTGCGCGAAGGCTACTGGTTGCGCGCCGCATGAACTTTGACGGCGCGGACGCGCTCGAAAGATTTAACCAGACACTGGCCGCGCACACGCGCAACGTCTGCAAAGCCTATGACAGGGTGTTCGGCGACGCTGGCGCTGCAAGCGATGCTAAAGAAGATGAAGGAGCGGCTTCCGAAAAGAGTCCCGCTCCGCTTCAAACAGCTTCCGCTTCATCCTCCCTGCGACAGCTTGAGCCGACCGAGGAGGCACTTGTTAACGCTGCCGCTTCAGCCGCCAAAGTTTTCGCCGCGCGCCTCTCTTCTTCCGAGCCTGCGACGAAGAGCGCGAGCGCGGAAGAGTTGACGCGGCTTCTGCATGAATCTGCGAACAGCTCTCTGAATCCTAGACGCGCCCTGATGCTAGCCTCGCGCGTCGCATCCTCTCTCGATAAATCGCAGGCAGAAGTTGAGCTTTCGCGTTCGCGTCTCTCCAAATTGGTAGAGCTGTGCGGAGCATCCGAGCGCTTCGGAGACATGCTCGCGGCCAACCCGGCCTTAATCAGCGCGCTGCCACTCGAAGGAGCGGAGAAGTCAGCGCCCGTGGCCCGTGACCTGCTGCTCTCCGCAATCGAGCGCGAAGAGAGCTTCGGCGCGGAGCTTGCCGCGCTGCGTCGCGCGTGGGCTGCCCTGATGATTGAAACGGGCGCGCTGGACGCTGCGGCCGCAATCACGACAAAGGAGGCTAACCGCCGGCAGACGGAGCTGGCGGAAGCGAGCCTTGATGCCGGATGCGAGATTGCGCGGCGCGAGATGGAGAGGCGCTACGGCGGGCTTGATGCGGAGCCGCGCATGGCCGTGCTGGGCCTGGGGCGTCTGGGCGGAGGCGGCGTTGATTACGGCTCAGACCTAGACGTGATACTGATTTACGACGAGGACGAGCCCTCGCCTGTCTACGCGCTCAATCACGCAGAAGCCTACGGCCGCATGAGCGAGATGCTGGTCGCGGCTCTGTCAAGCATGACGCGCGAAGGCGCTCTCTACAGAGTCGACCTGCGCCTGAGGCCCGACGGGCGAAACGGCGCGTATGCTTCGGCCGCCAGCGCCTTCCTCAATTACCTGAAGGAGCGCGCCGTGCCTTGGGAGTGGCTGGCTTACGTCAAGCTGCGTGCATCGGGCGGCGAGCGCGGGCTGGGCCAGAAGATAGAGCATGAAGCGCGGCTCCTGATTCACACGGCGGCTCAGTCAATCGCGCCGGAGATACTGCAAACGGAGACGCGGCGCGTGCGCGAGCGGCTTGAGCAGGAGCGCGTAGGCAAGAGAGGCGGCAGGGTGATAGACATCAAGTACGGCGCGGGCGGCATGCTGGATGTTTACTTCGCCACGCGCTACCTGCAACTGAGAGACAACGTGCCGGACGAAGCGCCCGACCGCTCCACGCCTGCCACGCTCCTGCGCCTTCACAGCGCTGGCTCTCTCGACGCGCAGGCTTTTGAAGAGATGAGCGCGGCTTACGCTTTCCTTCGCACGCTTGACCACAACCTGCGACTGATGCTCGGCCGCTCGACGCGTCTGCCTTCGCCGGACAACCCGGCGCTCGCGGACATCGCGCGCAAGATGAGCTTCGCTTCGTCCACGGAGATGACAAACGCGCTCGCTCTGCACATGAAGAGGACGCGCGAAGTTTACGACCGCATCACGGGCGGCTAAAGAGGCTCTGTTTGAGAATCTTTATGCTCTCTCTTCCCGCGCCGCCGCCTCGTGCCAGCAGAGCGTACACCAGCGATTGCGTGCGCGCCGCTCTTCCTGACTGTAACCGGCGCTCATTGGAAGACGGCGCACGACCTCTCGCTCTTCTTCATTCAGCTCGTCCCATGAGCGCATGCGGCCTTCGCCGCAGCGCTTGCAGCGCTCCGCAGAGGATTCCATACATTGCCCTCCAGATTTAAATCCTTGGATGCTCACTATAGCCTGCGCCTGAGGTTTGAGTAAAAGAGTGAAAGCGATGTAACATCAGGCCCGGCTTCTCTTAAAAAAAATCGAGGAAGGCAGAAGGCTTTAGCCGGACAGATGACTCTTCAATTCGGTCGCACGCTTATCCTTGCAGCGCTCCTCATTTGCCTCGCACTCGCCTCTTCAACCCAGGCACAGACGAGCAGCACGACGAGCGCCGACGCTCCCTTCGATTTCTACGCGCGCGGGCCTTACCGCGAAACAGTCCCTCGCCCGCAATCCATACTCGGCTACGACGTGGGCGCGTTCCACACGAACTACGCCATGATGGAGCGGGTCGTAAGCGCGATAGCGCAGGCCGCGCCAGATAGGATGCGCGTCACGGACATGGGCCACACCAACGAGCACAGGATGATGCACCTGCTGGTGCTAAGCTCGCCCGAGAATCTCTTGCGGCTCGCGGAGATAAAAGCGAACGTCGCGCGGCTCGCAGACCCAAGGACACTGTCGCCGCAGGAGGCCGAGCGCATAGCGGCTTCCACGCCCGTCGTGGTCTGGCTCAATTACACGATTCACGGCGACGAGACGGCGTCGTTTGAAGCCATGATGCAGGTCGTCTACCAGTTGGCCGCTTCGAACGAGCCAGCGACTCTTGAGGTGCTGAAGAATTGCGTCGTGCTCATAAACTGCTGCGCCAACCCGGACGGGCACGAGCGCTTCGTAGCTTGGTACAACTCCATCTCGACGGGCAACCCTGAGCCGCAGGCGGCAGAGCATCGCCAGCCGTGGTCAGTCTACGGCCGCTACAACCGCTTTCGCTTCGACCTGAACCGAGACAACATAGCCTCCACGCAGGTCGAGACGCGCAACATGGAGCGCGCCTTTCTCGAATGGAACCCGCAGGTCTTCGTTGACCATCACGGCCAGCCGTCGCAGTTCTTCTTCCCGCCCGCCGCTCAGCCCATCAATCCAAATCTTCCGAGCGCGCAGACGGCTCGATGGCTTACCGAGTTCGGTCGCGCCAACGCCGCGCAGTTCGACCAGAGGCGTTGGGACTACTACGTGCGAGACATCTTCGACCTCTTCTATCCGGGCTACTGGGACTCGTGGCCCGCGCTGAACGGCGCGACCGGCATGACTTACGAGACGGACGGAGGCGGCTGGAAGGGAATCAACTGGCGGCGCGACGATGACACGATAGTCACCCTGCGCTCGGGCGCGGCCAAGCATTTCATAGCATCGCTTACAACGCTTGAGACAGCCGGGAGAAATCGCTCCGCGCGGCTCGCTGATTACTACGAGTTCCGTCGCACGGCTATTGAAGAGGGTCGCACTGGCCCAATGCGCCGCGTAGTCATCCCCTTCGGGCCTGACGTGGTTAAGACTACGGAGCTTGCGGAAGTTCTGCTGCGCGCTGGCATAGAGGTTAAGATTTCTCGCGAGGCTTTCCGCTCGGCAAGCGCGCACAACTACACAGACCCCGAAGCTTCAGCAACTGCCAGAGTCTTTCAATCCGGCGCAATCGTCATAGACATGGAGCAGCCGCAGAAGCGTCTGGCCAAAGCGCTGCTTGAGCCGCAGACGCCGCAGGACGCGCGCTTCGTGCAGGAGCAGTTGGCACGCTTTGCGCGCAACGAGCGGCGCGGGCGCAACGCCTCAAAGGAAGAGTACAGCTTTTATGACATCACGTCGTGGTCGCTGCCTCTGGCCTTCGGGCTCGAAGCCTACTGGACGGAGGACGCCGCCTCGTTCCAGCACGCGCGTCTCAGGCTCGCGCCGCAAGCGGCCGTGACCGATGCTGAAAGAAAAGCTATAGCCGAGCGCGGCGAGTACCTGACGAGCTGGCTTCTTTCGGACAACTACAACACGGGCGTCATACAGGGTAGAGCTTCCGTCGCATACATCATCCCTTACGACAGGGACGGCGCAGCGTCTCTCGTTTATCGCCTTGAGCGTGAAGGCTATCGTGTGAGCGTGGCTACGCGTCAGCTGACGGCGGGCGGGCGCGACTGGCCCAGAGGGACAATGGTCGTGCGCGTCTCTCGCAATCCCGAATCGCTTCACGAAGCTGTGGCTAGACTCTCGCGCGAGGCGGGAGTAATGGTGACGGCCGTCAACTCGGGCTTTAACGAGACGGGCGAGACGGGTGTGGGCTCCGAGAACGTCGTGGCCTTAAAGCAGCCGCGCATTCTCGTAGTGGCGGACGAGGGCGTGGAGCAATCAAGCTACGGCGCAATCTGGTGGCTGTTCGAGCGCTTCCGCATAGATTGGACGCCCATGACCATTAACAGTCTGAAGAACGCGCAGCTCGACCGCTACAACGTCATCATACTGCCGGACGGCTCGCCTGACCGTTACTACTCTGCATTCGGCAAAGCGGGCGCGGATACTCTTCGCGGCTGGGCCGAGCGCGGCGGAACCTTAGTCTGCATCAAGGGCGCGGCCGTCTTCGCCGCGCTCAAGGACATAGGGCTCACCTCCTCGCGTCTAGTGGGAAGCGACGAGGACGACCAGAAGGGAAGCCCCGAGGCGGAAGAAACGGAAGCTAAAGCGGAAGCGAACGGGCAAGCGAGTGCGAATGATAAGAGAAGAGAGCGCAGCGCCGCTCAGAAGCAGCAGGAGCAGACGCAGCCCGAGGCTCCGGCGCAGACGGAGAAGCTGGAAGGCGCTCCGCCTGAATTGCCTCCGATAGCTTCGCCTTCAGCGCGGCCGGGGCAGGTGCCGGAGGCTGTGCCCGGCGCAGTCATGCGCGCCACGGTTGACCGCACGACCTACTTGACTTACGGTTATGAAGTGGCGGAGCTGCCCGTGCTGGTCAACTCCGGCTACTTCTTCCGCCCTTCGAAGGAGGGCACGAACGCAGTGGTCTTCGGGCCGGAAGCTGGAAAGGGTTTGCACCTTTCGGGCTTCATCTGGCCGAACAACACGGAGCGGCTCTTGAGAGGCACCGCTTACGTCATAGACGAGCCGACGGGTCGCGGCCACGTCATCCTTTACGCAGAAGACCCACAGTTTCGCGGCATCTGGCGCAGCATGACGCGACTCTTCTTCAACTCGATTTTGTTTGCGCCTTCACTAAGCTAAGGAAGAGATTAGACCGTGTTCAGAATCAAGGCAGAGTACAGCGAGCAGATTGTCGTCAGGGCAAGTATAGACAGAGCGCGGGAGTTTTTCGGAGAGATACGCAACTTCGTAGAGCTGATGCCCGGCATAGAGAGCATCAGGCGCGAGGCGGGCGGCGTCATGCGCTGGATGGTGCGTGCGGAAGTCCCTGCGCTCGGCACCATGCGGCAGGCCTTCACGGTCGAGCTGACCGAAGACAGGCCCGAGCGCATTGAGTGGTCTCCGGCGGCGCAGGAGAGTAAGAACTACCTGCGCTACGCGGCCATCTTCGAGCCGCGCGGCGCACGCGCCACCCTCGTCCGCATAGCCCAGCACGTAGAGATTCGACGCAAGAACGCCAAAGAGCTTCACCTGCTGGCCGGGCTCATAGGCGAAGGACGCATCTCGGCAGAGATGCAGAAGCGCGTCACGGAGATGATAAAGACCTTCCTCGAACGCTCCCGCACGAGACTCGAAGGGCAAGGCCTGTCTCTGGTAGAAGAGCCTGGCAGGTAAGCAGGACAGTACCGCCTGCGGTAGCGGGCGGGTATTACTCCGGGCTAGAGTGACGATGAATCTTAGACCCGCCCGCTACCGCAG
>DATELK010000165.1:0-70185 GCA_035276685.1 Pyrinomonadaceae bacterium
GCGCCGCCTGAGCCGCCCCGCGCCGCTTCCGGCACGCAGGCCACTTAGGCTCAAGCAGACCGGGCCGCGCAGTCTGCGGAAGAGCTGCGCCGCACGCGCTCAAGCCCGCTCGTCAGGAACATTGCGCGCGAGCATGGCATAGACATCTCTCAGCTTGAAGGCACAGGGATGAGCGGGCGCGTCACGAAGAACGACATTCTGAGCTACATAGAGTCGGGCGCGGCCATGTCGCCGCAACAGGCTATGCAGGCGGGGCAGGCGGGTCAAGGGGCACAGGGCGTGCAGTCGCCGCCGCCTGTTCAGGCTCCGCCTTCGGTGCAGCCCTCTGCGGAAGACCGCGTCGAGCCGATGACGGTCATGCGCAAGAAGATAGCCGAGCACATGGTCTTGTCTCGACGCACTTCGGCTCACGTAACGACCGTGTACGAGATAGACATGACTCGTGTCTCGCGCCTCAGAGACCAGCACAAGAATGCTTTCTTCGAGCGCTACGGGACGAAGCTCACCTACATGCCATTCATCTTTCAGGCCATCACCAGCGCGATTCGCAAGTTTCCCGTCTTCAACGCGCAGGTCTCCGGCGACCAGATTATCTACAAGCGCGACATCAATCTTGGGATGGCAGTGGCGCTGGACTGGGGCCTGATTGTGCCCGTCATCAAGCGGGCCGACGACCTCTCTATCTCGGGGCTTGCGCGTGCGGCCAACGACCTTGCAGACCGCGCACGCACCAAGCAACTGAAGCCGGACGAGGTGGCGGGCGGAACCTTCACCATCACCAACCCCGGCGTCTTCGGCGGGCTCTTCGGCACGCCCATCATCAACCAGCCGCAGGTGGCCATCCTCGGCGTCGGCGCGATAGAGAAGCGCGCCAAGGTGGTGACGAGCCCCGAAGGCGACGACTACATAGCGATTCGCCACATGGCCTACTTCGCGCTGACCTTCGACCACCGCATCATTGACGGCTCCGACGCAGAGAAGTTCCTCGGCTACGTCAAAGAGCTGCTCGAAGCGGCGCAATTCCAGGTCTGAGGGTAAAGAGATTCAAACAGGATGGACAGGATAAGCAGGATAAAGAAAAGAGAACTCTTCTTCTTTTATCCTGTCTATCCTGTTCATCCCTGTTAATTGCTTTCTTATGGCGGTCGCAAGACAATCAGCGTGGAAGACGGAGCTTGACGATTTGATGCGTGGCGTGGCCGGGGCATTTCTTTTCGGCGCGCCCTTTCTTTACACGATGGAGGTCTGGTGGAAGGGAAACTTCACGTCGCCTCCGCACATGCTGATTGTCCTCTGCATAGCCTACGTGGCGCTCATCCTGCTTAACCTGCGCGGCGGCTTTCGCTCCGAAGGCGCTCGCACCTGGCCGCGAATCTTCACGGACAGCGTGGAAGCACTTGCTCTGGCCTTTCTCTGCGCCACCTTCAGCCTTGTCCTGATGGGAATCATCAATCTCAACACGGGACTCGAAGCGATGATGGGGCGAATCATCATGGAGGCGCTGCCCTTCAGCATAGGCGTAGGCATAGCCAACAACGTTCTCCTGCGTGCAGGAGACGATAACGGCTCGTCCGGGGACGCGGCCGAGCATCAGTGGCACGACCACGCTTGGCGGGGAACGCTCTCGGACGCTGGCGCGACCGTGCTGGGCGCTGTGATTGTTTCCGCTTCTATCGCACCTACGGACGAGATTCCCATGATAGCGGGCGCGCTCTCGCCGCTGAGACTGATTCTCATCATCTTCAGTTCTCTCTTTCTCTCATACATCATAGTCTTCGAGGCCAACTTCGGCGCGCAGAAGATGCGGCGCTCGCAGCCGGGCCTTTTCCAGAGCCCCATCAGCGAGACCTTTGCCTCCTATATCATCTCGCTCATGATAGCCTTCTCCATGCTCTGGGTCTTCCAGTTGATTCGAATGGAAGACCCCTTCAGCCAGTGGATAAGCTACACGATTGTGCTCGGGTTTCCCGCCACGCTCGGCGGCGCAGCAGGGAGGCTGGCACTGTGACGAAGAAGAAAGCGGCCAGCACAAACACGCCCCGCACCTCTGCCGAGTGGGTGTCGCTCGTTATCTCTATCCTGCTGCTGGCGGGAGTCGTCGGCACTGTCGCGGCGCTCTGGCTAGGCTCCTCCAACTCTCCTGCGCGCTTTCGCGTAGAGCGCGGCACCCCGCGCAATGAAGCCGGTCACTACTACCTGCCTATTAAAGTCACCAACGAAGGCGACACTACGGGCGCGCAGGTCACGGTCGAAGGAAAGCTCAAGGTCAGCGAGAATGAAGAGACAGCTTCCACGACCTTTGATTTCATCCCCGCGCGCTCGACCGCCGAAGGCATACTCATCTTCGTCTCCGAGCCCGGCTCTGCGGAGGTGCGCGTCATCAGCTACCAGCAGCCCTGAGCGGGGGCGAAAGATTGCCGTCGGGTTATAATTTGATAATGATTGAATGACTCGAACGCTTTTGGCTTATGTCCTGCTTGACTTCGCTCCGTGGTTTATTAGAATCTCGCCTTTTAGTTAACTGGTTTCAAAAGCATCTCCTCGCGCCGAAGCCATTTATCGAAACACAGGCTACGTGGCTTGTTCTTATCAACCCGGCAGAGTCCATCGCTCTTCTCAAGTTGCGGGAGGCGCGGACGAGCCAAAAATTCAACCGAGACGCGGGTCGCCTGAGCGCTCATGGAAAGTCCTTAGCGCTCCCCGGCAGCTTCTCGCAGACGGAGCTAAATATGAGTGTCACAAGATTCAGGATTCTTTCTATTCTAACGCTTGCCGTCGTCTTCTCGTTCGGGGCCGTCTCGACGGCGCTCGCGCAGGGCGGTGGTGTTGACCAGACCCGAACGCGCACGGTCTCCAACGGCCAGAAGATGAAGATTAAGGGAACGGTCGTGCGCCGCGACGCGGACACTTTCACCATCCGCGACATGAACGGCATGGACACCGTTGTCCTTCTAACAGACAGAACCAGCGTCAAGACCAAGGGCGGCTTTCTACGCTCCGGCACCAACTACGGCACGACGCAGATTCTTCGCGGCCTCAACATTGAAGTCGAGGGTCGCGGCGACGCCACGGGCCAGCTTGTGGCAGAGAAGGTTCGCTTCAACGAGTCAGACCTGCGCGTCGCCCAGACTGTAGAGTCACGCGTCAATCCTGTGGAGAACAGAGTTGGCGAGACAGAGCAGAGAGTAAGCCAGGTAGAGCAGAACGCTCAACGCATGAGCGGGCAGATTGACGAGTTGGCCGCAGTATCCAATGCCGCCAAGGGTGGAGCCAAGGCCGCGCAGGAGACTGCCGATGCTGCCGTCGCTGGCGTCAATGCTACCAACGAGCGCATCTCCGCTCTTGATGACTACGTGCCGCAGGAGACCGCAGCCATACTGTTCCGCACGGGCAGCGCAGTCTTAAACGCGCAGGCCAAGGGACAGCTGGACGACATCGCGCGCAAGGCCGAATCGGCCAGAGGCTACGTGATAGAGATTTCCGGCTACACAGACTCTTCCGGCTCTGTCGCCACGAATCGCCGCCTGAGCCAGCAGAGGGCAGACGCGGTTGTTCGCTACCTTGTAGAGAATCACAACATCCCTCTTCGCCGCATCATCACTCCCTTCGGGTACGGCGAGGCCAAGGCTGTTTCCGATAACCGCACGCGACAGGGACGCGCGGAGAACCGTCGCGTTGAAGTGAAGATTCTGGTCAATCGCGGATTGACGCAGCCCTCCCCCACAATCAACACTCCAAGCACAACAAGCCAGACTTCTCAGCAAGACCCTGGGCTCTAAGCTCTACGGGGAAGCAAGCGCACGCGCCCGAGGCGGCAATAAGGATTATGACTTTGCCGCCTCGGCGCGCTCTGCGCGTCAAGGTGCCGTCGAGAATTAACAGCTTGATTAAATCCTTTCTGATGAAAATAGGAAATCGTTTCGTCGCTTCGCTCTTTCTGCTAGGGCTCTCGCTTCTTCTGTGGGCCAGCCCTGCGAGCGCGCAGGACAACCTGCCGCCTCCTCCGCCAGCGCCCACGCCTAAGCCCACGCCATACGTCCCTAAAGACAGCGACTACGACGTGGTGCGCGTCACCTCCAATCTTGTCGTAGTGCCCGTCTCCGTGACGAACGCCGCCGGAGAGCCCGTGCTTGGGATAAGCCTCAAGGAGTTTCGGCTTGAGGAAGAGGGACGCGCGCAGGAGATAACGCAGCTCGGCGACCCCGAGCAGGTGCCGCTTGACATAGCCATCCTGCTGGACGTGTCGCTGACGGTTGACGCCCGTTTTGATTTCGAGAAAGAGGCCGCGGCCCGCTTCATCAAGCTGGTGATGAAGCCCGGCGACCGCGCCACGCTCTTTGCCATAGACACTACGCCGCGACTGCTGCTTGCGCGCGAGACTGCCGAGCGTGCGGCCCTCAGGCTCTTATCGGTTCCGCCCGCGAAGATGGCCACGGCCTTCTATGACACAGTGCTGGACGCGGCGCAGTACCTTGCGAAGAATGCGCCCGCGCAGCGAAGGCGCGTCATCGTGGTCATTTCAGATGGCGAGGATACATACAGCGAGAAGATTAAAGCTGCCATAGGAGCCACGCCGCAGGAGCGGGACTCCGTCAGGATGGAAGACAGGCTCAGGATTCACCAGCGCATATTGCAGCAAGTCCAGCGAGAGGTTCAGCGCGCCGAGGCCACCTTCTACTCCATCAACCCGAGCGGCAAGGCGCTTAACCTCAACGTCATCAGCAAGCGCGCACAGGAAGGCATGGAGCAGATTTCGCTCGCCACCGGCGGCAACTCCTTCGTCCCCGAAAGAGTGGAAGACCTGGACGGCGTGTTCCGCCAGATAGCCGCAGAGCTTCGCTCGCAGTACCTTCTTCAATACTACTCGAACGACCAATCGCAGAGCACAAACTTCCGGCGCATACGCGTCACACTGCCCGCGCGCACAGACCTGCGCGTCCGCGCACGACAAGGCTATTATCCGAAGAGCAAGTAAAGACGGATTCAAACAGGGATAGACAGGATAAGCAGGATAAAAGAGAAGCTATTTCTTCTTTATCCTGTTCATCCTGTCCATCCCTGTTAATTTTTCTGTCTTGCCTCAGCGCGATTGCATATCCACCAGCACGTCCGTCAGGCGGTTCATCACGTCCAGCAGGCTTCGTCCGGCCTGGTCGTAGCGGCTGGCTGAGACTGAGTCTTCGGCCTGCGCCGCGCTCGCGGCCACGCCCAGCAGCTTCGTGTAGTAGGGCCGCAGCTCGCTCGATGAGCTAAAGGTCGTCTCAAGCTCGTCCATCTGCACGCGGTAGTTATGGAAAGCCTCGCGCAGCTTGGCTTTGTTGCGCTGTAGCGTGTCGGCTACTGCGGCCGACTGCTGCGCCTGCGCTTCGTTGGCGGCCAGGTCTTTCGAGATGGGCCCGTAGAGATACAGAAATCTGCCTATGGACTTAATCTGCTCGGCCACGCGCGTGACGACAGTCGCGGACGAAACAGCCGGGCCCTGCGTGCGAGTCGAAGCCGGGCGCGTTCTTCTGCCGCTGGTCGTTCGCCTGCGCGTCTGCCCGTACACGCTTGACGCCATGAAGAGCATCAGGCAGGCCAGAGCAATCATCTGGATGCGTTTCAAAAGGGTAAGCCTCCTTGAGTTGTCTGCCCCCTATAGGGAAGACGTTCGCTTTCATCTTCAGGGAGAGACACGGGTTCGCTTGCCTCTCAAGCTAAGACGCCTGACGGCTGGCAGTCAAGCCGCCAGCGCGCCTCTATCACACACAACGGATTCGTCGCGCGAGTCTCTCTCCTGTTACAATAGACCGAAACAGCAATCAAAGCTTTCGGACTGGCAGATGAGAGAGAGACTTTTAAGAGTCAAACGGCTCGGGCGCGTGGAGTACGGCGCGGCGCTCAGTTTGCAGAAGGAGACGGAGCGCGCCGTCTTAAACCGCGAGCAGCCTGACACGCTTCTGCTGCTTGAGCACCCGCACACGCTCACGCTGGGCCGGGGCGCTGGGCCGGAGCGCATCACTACTCCGCAGACCATTCTGGAAGAGCGCGGCGTCACAGTCTTCGAGACCAATCGCGGCGGCAAAGCCACCTATCACGGGCTAGGGCAGATAGTCGGCTATCCAATCATCAACCTGAGCCCGGACAGGGAGGACGTGCATCGCTACGTGCGCGACCTGGAAGAGGCGCTGATTCGCGCCCTCTCGGACTTCCACATAGAATGCTTTCGCATAAAGGGCCTGACCGGCGTTCACACTTCGGAAGGTAAAGTCGCGGCCATAGGCGTTCACATAGCCCGCTGGGTGACTACGCACGGCTTCGCGCTCAACGTCAACACAGACCTCAGCTACTTCAATCTCATCATCGCCTGCGAGGGCGAGCCCGTCACCTCCATGCAGAGGATTCTGGGCCGCGAGATTGACATGAGTGAGGTCGAAGACCGCATCATCGCCCGCTTCGCGGAGGTTTTCGAGCTGACGATTGAAGCGGAAGAGGAAGCGAAAACGCACGCCCCTGTTCAGGCGGCAATCAACTCCTGAATTTATTCGCATGCTGACGATTGAACAGATAAGAGAGGCTCACGAGCGCATCAAGCCTCACGTACACCGCACGCCCGTCATGACCTCTCGCAGCTTTGACGAGGCCGTGAGCCGTGACACACCGAGGCGCGTCTTCTTCAAGTGCGAGAACCTTCAGCGCACGGGCTCTTTCAAGTTTCGTGGAGCCACGAACCGCATTCTCTCTCTGACGGATGAAGAGAGGCGGCGAGGCGTGGCCGCCTTCTCTTCCGGCAATCACGCTCAGGCAGTGGCGCTCGCAGCCCGTGAGGCAAGGGTGCGCTCAAGTATAGTCATGCCTTCGGACGCGCCTCAGAGCAAAGTTATTGCCACGCGCGGCTACGGGGCCGAAGTCATCTTTTACGACCGCCAGAGAGAAGACCGCGAAGAGGTCGCGCGCCGCGTGGCAGAGCGCGAAGGCTCTGTGCTTGTGCCGCCCTTTGACGACTACGCGATTATGGCGGGCCAGGGCACTTGCGCCCTTGAGCTTCTGGAAGAAGCGCCCGAGCTTGATTGCATCGTGGTGCCTTGCAGCGGCGGCGGCCTCTTCGCAGGCGTCAGCACGGCGGCGCGTGCCGTAAGTTCTGAGACGCGCTGCTTCCCCGTCGAGCCTGAGACGGCGGACGACACTCGCCAGTCATTCCGCAAGGGAGAGCGCGTAGTGATTGCGCCGCCTCCCACCATAGCCGACGGCCTGCGAGTGGTTACGCCTGGCAGATTGACCTTTCCCATCCTGCAAAGACTTGCGACGGACGTGCTGACTGTCTCGGACGAAGAGATTACGGCAACGCTGCGCTTCATACTCTTTCGCATGAAGCTGCTGGTAGAGCCTTCCGGCGCGACTGCCGCAGCCGCAGTGCTCTCTCAAAAGCTCCCGACGGACGCCCGCCGCATAGGCGTAGTCCTCTCCGGCGGCAACGTAGACCCGGGCGTGCTGGCACAACTGCTCGCTGAATGAATAAATGAATCAATGGTGATAGAATAAGCTCATCGTTAAATCCCGGAGTTAATTCAAGTGAGTCGTGAGTTAAGAGTTATCAATACTACGCGGACGAAGCCGCGCGTGCCCAAGCCGGAGTGGCTGAAGATTCGCCTCGGTGACCCTACCAACCAGAACCACGTGCTGAAGCTGATAGAGGGCTTGAACCTGCACACGGTCTGCCAGGAGGCGCGCTGCCCTAACATCTTCGAGTGCTGGACGGACAAGACCGCGACCTTCATGCTCGGCGGCGACATCTGCACGCGTCACTGCGGCTTCTGCGCCGTGGGCAAGGGCACGCCCGGCTCGCTCGACGCGGAAGAGCCTCGTCACGTCGCCGAAGCCGTGCGCCATCTTGGGCTGGCCCACACGGTCATCACTTCCGTTAACCGCGACGACCTGCCGGACGGAGGCGCGGCGCACTGGGCCGCTACCATACGCGAAGTCCGAGCGCTCAATCCCGGCTGCAAGGTGGAGGTGCTGATACCGGACTTCAATGGAGACGAAGCGGCGCTCGACACCGTTCTGGACGCGGAGCCGGACGTGCTCAATCACAACATGGAGACGATTGCGAGGCTTTACCGCCGCGTGCGTCCGGACGCCGATTACAGGCAGTCGCTGACGCTTCTTGAGCGCGCCGCGCGCCGCCGCGACCGTGAGCAAAGAGGCATGCTCACCAAGAGCGGCATCATGGTGGGCCTCGGCGAGCAGTTCGACGAAGTGGTGGAGCTGATGAAGGACTTGCGCGCCTCGTCCTGCGACATTATGACGATAGGCCAGTACCTTCAGCCCTACGAGCGAAGGCTTCCCGTCGAGAGGTTTGTGACGCCTGAGGAGTTCGCGCGCTGGCGTGAAGTCGGAATGCAGATGGGCTTTCGTCACGTTGAGTCAAGCCCTCTGACGCGTTCCTCTTATCACGCGCGCCAACAGGCGGAAGAGCCAGCCACGGACGAGAGCGTGGAAGAAAACTTAGCTTCCATACCTTAAACGAATCCTTCCTTTTTATGAAAGCAGTCGTCTTCAGAGAGCATGGCGGGCCTGAGGTTCTTGAGTTCGGGGATGCGCCCGAGCCTGAGATAAAGGCAAACGAGGTCTTGGTAGAAGTGCGCGCCTGCGCGCTTAATCATCTGGACGTGTGGGCCAGAAAGGGTCTGCCCGGAATAGAGATTCCCTTGCCTCACATCCTGGGCAACGACATCAGCGGAGTGGTGCGCTCGTCAGGAGAGCTTGTCACGTGGGTCAAAGAGGGCGACGAGGTGATGTTGCAGCCCGGCGTCTCCTGCGGCCACTGCATAGAGTGTTTGCGCGGCGCGGACAATCTCTGCCCTGAATACAACATCCTCGGCTACATGCGCGACGGCGGTTACGCGGAGCTGGTCGCAGCGCCCGGCGTCAACGTCATCCCGAAGCCGAAAAATCTTTCGTGGGAAGAGGCGGCAGCGCTTCCGCTCGTAACGGTGACGGCATGGCACATGCTCATCACACGCGCTCAAGTTAAGCCGGGAGAAGATGTGCTGATTCATGCCGCCGGGAGCGGCGTGGGCTCAATCGGCATACAGGTGGCGAAGCTTCAGGGGGCGCGTGTGATAGCCACCGCAGGGTCTGACGAAAAGCTTGAGAAGGCCCGCTCGCTCGGTGCGGACGAAGTGGTCAACTACACGCGCGAGGACTGGCCGAAGGAGATTCGCAGGCTCACAGGCAAACGCGGCGTGGACGTGGTCTTCGAGCACACGGGCGCTGCCACGTGGCCCGGCTCCATAGCATCTCTTTCAAAAAACGGAAGGCTCGTGACCTGCGGCGCGACGAGCGGGTTTGACGCGCGCACGGACTTGCGACAGGTCTTCTATCGTCACCTCTCGCTGCTGGGCTCTTTTATGGGCTCAAAGGCGGAGCTTTTGGACGCCATGAAGTTCATAGAGCGCGGCTCAATCCGCGCTGTTGTTGACCGCACCCTGCCGCTTGCGGAAGCAAGACGCGCGCACGAGCTGATAGAAGACCGCGCGCAGTTCGGCAAGCTGGTGCTTGTCCCTTAAACAGGTCAGTCCCGCCTGCGGTAGCCGGGCGGGTTATGCATACGCTAGAGTCATACGTAACTAATACCCGCCCGCTACCGCAGGCGGTACTGACCTGCTCTTTAATTCTCCGTTTCGTCCGCGCCATCGTCAGGCACGTCACCTTCGTCCTCGTTAGCTTCCGGCGGGGGCTCGCCCTTCTGGTCTCGTATCTTCAGCACAGTGCAATCCTCGTCCTCGTAGACTCGCTCGAACCAGCCGCTCTGAAGCGCGTTGTAGTAAAAGTCGTTGTGTATGTCTTCGTTGTCCGTGAAGACGTAACGCGCGCCGAAGCGGTCTCGTATGAGCGGGCCGGGGTCTTTCTCTTTGCCGAGCGTTATCTGCTCGTAGAGCTTGGATAGCTCGGGGTTCTTGTCCAGCAGGTAGGTCGGGTCAAGGCCTGAGACGTAGGTGTGCTTCGTGTCGTAGAAGAACATCTTGGGAAAGTCGTCCCAGTCCGTGTTAAAGACCCGCTCGCCTTCCGGCACGTTGTCTCGCACCCACGCCATGCCTTTCGCATAAAAGTCGCGCCCGTGGTCGTCGGCTATAGACCGGGCCGTCTCCTGCACGTTGATAAAGAGCGTGACGGTGACGAACGACAGGACGATGATGCCGAAAGTCCTCGCGGCAGACCTCAGCCGCCACGTGTAGAAAATCGTCGTCGCGGCATAGACCAGAAAAGCCACGACAATCCACGCGACCGCCATCTTGTTTAGAGGCTGCGGGGCGGCCCCGGCAGCAGCGGCCTGCCCGCTACCGCGCAAGGTTGTGAACTGGTAGTAGGTAAAGAATAGAACTATTCCGAGCGCGAAGCCGGTGACGGCCAGCACGGGCTCGTCCCAGAAGCGCGTGCGCTTCTCTCTTTCGACCTCTGCGGGCGATACGTCGCGGTCTAGGAAGGGCTCAAGCTCGTCTATCATGTCGCGCGGCATGCGGCTGAAGATGCTTCTCGCGCCTTCCAGCAGCGGCTGAAGCGAGAAGGCCGCGAAGAGGACTGCGAAGGGCGGCCAGTACTCCACGAACCTGCGCGAGCGGAAGCTGGCAATC
Source organism: Pyrinomonadaceae bacterium (assembly GCA_035276685.1). Taxonomy (GTDB): domain Bacteria; phylum Acidobacteriota; class Blastocatellia; order Pyrinomonadales; family Pyrinomonadaceae; genus JACVRN01. Next base: position 10,614 of record DATELK010000165.1, read on the forward strand.
ATCAGCAGCGTGGAGAAGACCATCAGCAAGAGGGGCCGCGCAGCCCTTCGCCTGTCCGACCAGTCGTAGGCCACGTAGCCTATCATCATGGCCGCGAAAGCTATGATGCAGCTTCCCAGAAAATACCAGCTCTCGTACGGATACCACTCCGTCCCTACGCTCGTAGTAAAGTCGCCCGCCGTCACCTTTATGCGTACGTGCTCGTAGAAGAGCCAGACGTTCTTCGGGAAGTAAGGATTGATGATGAAGCCTGCGATGGTTCCCGCAATCGTGTAGACCGGGGCCGAGAGCGTGCGCCAGACGGAGCGGCGGTCAAAGGCACGCTCGCTCCAGAAGACCACTATGGGCCAGACGCAGGCCGCCGCCAGCAGCGTCACGAAGAGGCTGTACGTCCAGACGAAGAGAAACGCCAGCGGCGCAAGCCACACGTACTTTTTCTCGAAGAGCAGGTAGATGCCGATTATCATGAAGACTATGGCGAGCGGCGGAGCCTTGGCCATGTTCATGCGATAAAGAAAAGGGGCCGAGCAGGCCAGAAGCGCTATCAGCCAGCAGAGCGTGTAGCGGACTCTGTAACGTACTATCAGCCAGTAGCAGGAGAAGACGGCGAGGCTGGCGAAGATGGTGGCGGACACCTTCGCAGCCATACGCAGCTCCATGAACCATGTGAAGGGGATTTGCAGTATGTGAAAGAGCAGGTGATGGTCTACGTAGCCCTTCGGGTCGAGCGTGGTCAGCGGCAGCCAGACGAAGGCGGGAGGAAAGACGCTGCGCCTCATGCCTTCCCACAGCAGGCTGCTCCACTTGATGTGATAGTAGCCGTCGAAGTCCCCGCAGCAGACGCCGTCGGTCGAGAACTGCAACTTGATGAAGACGGCGGCAATTGAAGCCACACCTACCAGCAGGTAGACGACGCGCTCCCAGAACTCGCTACTCGCGTCCTTGCGCCTGCGGCGCGTTTCAGGCACCGCCGCTCTTTCCCCTTCGGTTATTCCCTCTTGAATATCCGGCATAAATCCTTATTTTCTGAGTTGTTCGATTAGATTAAGGAGGGTCGTCGGATTAACTGGCTTGGAGAGATGCGCGTTGAAGCCGGATTCCATAGCCTGCTTCTGGTCTTTGTACATGGCGTAGCCTGTGACGGCTATCATGGGCGTGCGTGCGTAGTCCGGCATCTGGCGGAGCCTGCGTGCCAGCTCGTAGCCGTTCATCTCTGGCATGCCTATGTCTGAGACTATCACGTCGAACTGCATGGAGCTGGCATGCTTGAGGGCTTCCGTAGCCGAAGCCGCCACCTCAACGTCATAGCCCGAAAGCTGCAACATCATACTGAACATCTCAAGCACGTCGGGCGCGTCGTCTACTACGAGCACGCGCGCCTGACGATTCTCAAGTCCGGGCCACTGCTCTTGAGAAGCGTCTTCCAAGGGGTCATCGTCGCCTCCGCACGGGATGAAAAGATGGGCGGGAAATTCAGAGACGGGCAGATATGGCAGAGATAAGCCTTGCATCGGTCGGGATACCTTTCCGCCGCGCTTTATGAAACCTGCGGCCTTCCATTGTCAGAGCGAGGTGTAAGCAACAAGCAGCTAATATACGGCTTTGCTCTTCTCTTGTCATCTACGAAAGTTGATAGTTCCATGAGCCACAAAAATTTTTCAGTGACAAGCGCGCAAAGACTCTGCTAGGGTGTGCCATAAGGGCTGAAGTAATCGAAGACTTTTGATAAGGAGAAACCAGAAGAATGGCAACCAGAAAAGCGGGTGGTAAAAAGGGCGGCGCTAAGAAGGGCGGCAAGGGCGCAGGCGGAAAGAAGTCTGCGAAGAAGTCAGCGAAGAAATCGGCAAAGAAGGCTACTAAGAAATCCGGCGGCGGCGGGCGCGGAGCGGGCGCACGCAAAGGCGGAAGCAAAGGCGGCGCTAAGAAGGGCGGCGCGAAGAAAGGCGGAGCCGGAAAAGGCGGCGCGGGCAAAGCATCTAAGAAGGGCGGAGGAAAGAAGAGCGCCAAGAAGCGCGGCGGCGGTGGCGGCGGCGCTGGGAAGAAAGGCGGCGGTAAGCGTGGCGGAGGCGGCGGAAGCAAAAAGGGCGGCGGCGGAAAGAAGCGCTCCGCTACTACGTCCAAGCTCGCCAAGGGCGTGCGCCGCGTGGCCGGTAACGTGCTCTCGGGCGCAGCCGCAGGCGCGGTCGTAGGCGCTCTCTCCGCAGTCTTACCCGAAGCCGAAGAGGCTAAGGAGACTATGGAACAGACTATGGAGTCCCCAAGCAAAGGGTCTCGGAAGTAGACAGCCGTCACGGCTACCTGTAATTGAACGCTGAAGGGGCAGGGCTCGTCCCTGCCCTTATCGTTTGAAGATTTATGTACCCTGCTGGCAATCTCTTTATTCCGGCTGAGCACGGCCAGCTCGAATGTATCCTGAAGGAGCCGCGTGCGGCTGATAGGCGCGGCGTAGCGCTCGTGCTGCACCCTCATCCTCTGGGCGGCGGCACCATGCACAACAAGGTGGTCTTTCGCGCGGCGAGCGCGCTTAACGACGCGGGCCTCGTCACGCTTCGCATAAACTTTCGCGGCGTGGGCCAGAGCACTGGCTCGCATGACGAGGGGCGCGGCGAGTTGGAAGACGTTCGCGCAGGGCTGGACTATCTGGCAGAGAGCTACGCGGGGGAGCCTATCACGCTCTGCGGCTTCTCTTTCGGCGCGCGTGTCGGCTTGGAAGTCGGCATCAGCGACGAGCGCGTGCGCGACCTGATAAGCCTGGGCACGCCCGTAGACAAGTATGACTTCGCGTTTCTGGAAAGCGGGCGCAAGCCGATTCTCTTCGTTCACGGAGACCGGGACGAGTTCGGACGGGTAGAGCATCTTCGCGCTCTCGTCTCGCGCCTGCCCAATGAAGCGCACGCGAAGCTCGTCGTCATAGAGAACGCAGACCACTTCTTCGAAGGCCGCCTCGACGAGATGAAGAAAGCCATCACTGAATACAAGTCAGAAGGCCGCAGTGCAGAATGATGAATGAGAAGAAAGATTCAGGTTGAATTGTCTTCTCATTCATCATTCTGCACTCTGACTTCTGCATTTTTTCTTATGCCTGATTACACAGACCCGGCCATACGGCTGACGCTTCTACCGCGCGACACGAATCCGCAGGGCACTATCTTCGGCGGAATCATACTGAGCTACATAGACATGGCCGGAGCCATAGAGGCCCATCGCCACACAAGGCTTGAGCGCTTCGTGACGGTGGCCATGCGCGAAGTCATCTTTCACCAGCCTGTCTTCGTGGGCGACCTAGTGAGCTTCTACGCGGAGACGCTTCGCATAGGCACAACCTCCATCACCGTGCGCGTCTGCGTCGAGGCCGAGCGCTACGGCGGAACCTCTGACCGCATACGCGTCACGGAGGCGGAAGTCATTTACGTCGCGGTGGACGCCAACCGCCGCAAGATGCGGATACCTAAAAAGGAGAATGACACGCCTGATACTTCAGCCGGGGCGTGAGCATTTAAAAGCCGTCGTTCATGATAAACCTGCGACTGTCTTCAAACTGCAAAGCGCGAGAAAGCGAAGAGCTTCCTATGTAGCTTAGCCTGTTCCCTTCAGTCCAGTAGATGCTACCAAAGCCCCTCTCGCAGTGAAGGCCTGCGCCGATGATTCTCTCGCCCAGCTTTCGCCCGCGAACATCAAATAAAGTCTCTCTATCAATAATCTCCAAATCACGCTTTCGTAGAACGGCTTGCAATTCCGCGTTCGCCCTCTCTGCCGAATCGTAATCTTCGGTAGAGGTATAGACTTTTATTCCGTCGCTCGATTCGTAAATGTCCATGTCTACACAACCCCTATCCACTGTCATCACCCTTGCCAGGGTCACGTGTCTGAAGGTTATCTGCCGGGCGGCGAACTCACTGGAAAGCGTCTCTTCCTCTTTCGGCAGGTCTATCACGCAAGTCGTCGGGGCCGGTAGCGCCGTACGAAGAGTGATTGCGGCGAACGGAGTCCAGATAAGGAGGGTCAGAAAAGCCACCTTCAGCCTGTGCGTCGTGAGCTTACATCTCGCGACGCCTTTAATCAGGATAAAGATGGTTAAGGCTACGGGCAGGGCCGCCTGTAATTGCTCCGTGCGGCCCGTGGTAAGAAAGCCTGCGGTGAAAGTAAGCAGCGCTAAAGAGATGTAAAGAATTGTACGGCGCATCTGACTACCCTCTCACAGGCATTAGACACGCGGCCATGAAAATTTGTTCCAGCTAGTACACGTTAAAGTTATATTCAATCCTGACGTATTGAGAAACAAACTTACCGTCCTTCATCGCGGGGATGAAGACTATCCGGCGGGCCGCCTCGATTGCTTTTTTATCCAGCCCGCGAGGCAGGGACTTCTGGACTTCTATGTCGGTAACTTTGCCCGAGGATGAAAGCACCGCTTTGAGGGTGATAGTGCCTGACACTCCCTCTCGACGGGCCTGTTCCGTGTACTGAGGCTCCGGTCTATACACAAAGACGGGCCTGCGCGTGACTTCCCTAGAAGTAACTACGGGGCCTGCGTCCTGAGAGTTGCCGGCCTCGCGCTTTTTTGAATCAGGCGTCACTTCAACCGCCTGCGCGACTCTATCATTCAGAGCAAATGATTCGAGGAAGCGGCTTACCTTTTGACTGCTCTCGTCTGCCCCGACTGCCTGAAGAATGTATGCGTGTTTATCCGTGACGTAGAAATCCAGCACGCCGTCCACGTCCCTGTACTTGATTGAGTAGCGCTTGCCAATACTGCCGTTTGTCGTCACGTCTCGCTCCGACAGGAATTTTACGATGCGTTCGTGGCGGTTAGTGAACTCTTCTATGAACTGCGTGAGGGGCTCCGAGCGGCGCGGGAAGGAGTAAAGCAGGTAAGCGACGCCGTCGCTGTAGGCCGCGTAGATGTTTCCCCGGTAATGCGTTTCATTGTTGAATTCAATGACCCGAACCATCCTGTAGGTGGTGGCGGCTGACGGCTGCATGGGAAGCGAAACGGTAAATTCCTCGCCCTTGCCTGTGTACCGCTCCCACTTCTCGCTTTCCTGAGCTGCGGAGTAGGCACGGCTCTTAACTCCCGCGCCGCTGAGCGAGAAACATAAGATTAAGAGGTAAACAACGAAGCGATGCATATATTTTCTCCGGAGCTTCTAATTGAGACGCGACTGCACGCGGCGAAGCGCCTCGGCGGCTGTACGGTATCCCGGCTGCTCTACGAGCGCGAGGCCGTAGTGACGCGCCGCTTCCAAGAGGCGTCCGCGCATCTCGTAAACGCGCCCGAGGTTAAAATGCGGAAAGGCGTATGACTCGTACCGCGAAGCCTTGAGCGCACGCTTGAACCAGCGCACAGAGTCGTAGGTGTTGCCCTTGGCAATCAGGTAGCTGCCTATGTCGTTGTAAGGATTGCCGAAGGTAGGGTCAACGCGAATCGCTTCAAGGCACTCTTCTATGGCCTCGTCGTAACGCTCCTGAAAGCTGTAGACCCAGCCCAGGAAAGTGTGCGCCTCGGCCGTCGGATAGACCGCTATAGAGCGGCGGTAAAGCTCTATGGCCCTCTCAAAATCCTCTTCGAGCTGTGCCCGGTAAGCCCGCTCGAAAAGCTCCGCGGCCTCATGTCTCTTCTCACTTGCCACTGTCTTTCGCGTCCAGCCGCTTGATGCGCCCGTCCGTGCGCGGCGCGATTGATTTGGTTGCGGCGATGGCTTTCCTCAAGATTTCCGGCGCTCGCTCGGCCTGCTCCGGCTTAATCAAGAAGCGCTGGTTCTGAAGCACCTTGTAATCGTCGCCGCCTTCCACGGCCATGAAGGTGGTCGTGGCGAGCGTGTAAGTTTTCCTGTCGTCAAGCGGCTGTCCACCGACTGTGATTTCCGTGACGCGAGAGCCTGCGGGCCGACGCGCGTCGAAGGTGAAGCGAAGCCCCGATACCTGCGGGAACCTTCCGGGCTGCGCGTCTTCGCGGCTGCGGCTGACGCCGTGCTCAAGCGCCGCGCGAATGGTCGCGCCTGTCACCTCAAGCTTCACGACGGGATTTGGGAAGGGCAGGATTGAGAGCACGTCGCGCCTTGTTAGCTCGCCCGCTTCTATGACCGTGTCGGCGCGAATCGAGCCGCCGTTTAAGATGACCACGTCCGCTCCCGTCTGCGCGCGGAAGGCGTCCGCGATAAGGTTGCCGACGTTTGTTTCCTCGGAGCGGCTGGGCTCGTCGCGCGCTTCGAGCGCCACGTCCGTGCGGCCAACGGGCTCGTCCAGCTCCTTCAGCAGCTTCTCGTACTTACGCACGACGGGAGCGAACGAAGGGTCGTCCGCAATCTCGTTCGTGATGGGGATTGCTTCCCAGTCGATGCTTTCGAGCTTTCCGCTCGCGGCGTAGATGTTGAGCTGGACGCGCGCCATCTCTCGCGCATCCGAAGTCATCTTGAAGATGGGCGTGCGCCCCGAAAGGGATTCGAGCAGCGTGTGCTCGTGCCCGCCTATGATTACGTCGAAGTCGGCGCAGCGCGCAAGCTCCTTGTCTTCGCGCATCGTCAGGTGTGTAAGACCAATGACGACGCTCGCCCCGCGCGAGCGCATCTCCGGCACAAGACGACGCGCCACTTCGCAGGGGCTTTGAAACTCCACGTCGGGGCCGGGCCGCGAGGTCGTCTTCGTCTCGGGCAGCACAAGGCCAATGATGCCAATCTTGACGCCTTCAAACTCGCGTATCACGTAGGGCGGCGTGTCCGCGAAGGTCTTCCCCGTCTTTTTGTCAATCACGTTTGCGCCCAGCCAGCCGAAGCGCGACTCCTTCATGCGCTCCTTCAAAACGTCCGGGCCGAAGTCGAACTCGTGATTGCCGAAGACGGAGTAATCCAGCCCCACGGCGTTCCACGCGTCAATCATCTGCGCGCCCTTGTAGGTCAGCGACTCGACCGAAGGCGAGATGGTGTCACCCGAAAGCAGAAAGAGCGTGTTCGGCGTCTTCTCCATAATCTGCTTGCGAAGGGTCGAGACTCGGGCCAGCCCGCCGCGCGTGCCACGGTCTGCCGGAGTGAAGCGATAAACGTCGTTCACTTGCAGCAGGACTACGCTCACTATGCGCTCTTCCTGCTTCTGCGCCTGCTGCTGAGAGAAAGCGCACTCAGCCGCCACGAATAGAATGAAAAGGAGAATGAAAGCGCCGCTTCTCTTGCGGCCGGTGATGAGCTTCATCTTAAGCCAGGCCCGCCTCTATTTTTTTAATGCCGACTGGTGAGCTATTGAATTCTTGAATTATACTCAGTTCAAGCAACACGCGCCAACTTCTGCTTTTTCTATAAGAGGTGGTCTTTAAGATTTTATGAACGATACACGTCAGCTACAGATAGAGTTGTCCGAGCGTCTGCCGGAATTATCACAGGATGCGGCGGTAGCCGCCTGCGTCTTCGAGGACGGAAGCGTCGAAGCGTCCGAGGCTTTTATCAAGAGCGCGTGCGAGCGGCTTTTGCAGGACGGCGAGTTTAAGGGAGAAGAGGAAACGTCGCTTCTCTTTCACTCGCAGGACGCGGAGGGCGCACGCCGCATAATGCTTCTGGGCGCAGGCCCAAGAGCCGCCTTTGACGCCTCCGTGTTAAGACGCGCGGCGGGCATGGCCGTCAGACAGGCACGCGCGGCGGGCATCAGGCGTCTCTCTCTTCTGCTTCCCGGCCCGGCCAATGACAAAGCCCTCTCGCGCGCAGCAACAGAAGGCGCTGTGCTTGGCCTTTATGAGAACGACTTTTATCAGAATCATGAAGAGCAGAGCCGGCCCTTGGAGACGCTGACAATCGTCGCGGGTGAAGTGAATGAAGAGCTGCGCGCCGAAGTCGAGCGCGGGCGAATCGTGGCGGAGAGTGCCAACTGGACGCGCACGCTTTCGGACGAGCCGGGCGCAACGCTTCCGCCGAGAGAGTTCGCGCGACGCGCCGCAGAGATGGCCGTAGAGTTCGGCCTCGTCACGGAGTCGCTGAACGCGGAAGAGATTCAGGCGCGCGGGATGGGCGCGCTGTGGGGAGTCGGCAAAGGCTCGGACAACGAGCCCGCGCTGATTGTCCTGCGCTACGAGCCGGAAGAAGCGGCCGACTCACAAGAGCTTTGGGCTTTCGTTGGCAAGGGAATCACCTTCGACACGGGCGGCATCTCCATCAAGCACGGCCTTGACATGTACGAGATGAAGGCCGACATGGCAGGAGGCGCGGCAGTTCTCGGCGCGATGCGCGCCATAGCTCAACTGAAGCCTCGCCGCCGCGTAGTCGGCATAGTTCCCGCCGCGGAGAACATGCCTTCGGGCCGCTCAATCAAGCCGGGCGACGTAGTACGCACGCTCGCAGGCTACAACGTGGAAGTGGTGGACACGGACGCAGAAGGCCGTCTGGTCCTGATTGACGGCATAGCTTACGCCCGACAGCTTGGAGCGACACGCATAGTTGACCTCGCCACCCTGACAGGCTCCGTCATAGTAGCTCTTGGCAATCATCGTGCGGGCCTCTTCAGCAACAACGACGAATGGGCCGCGCGTGTCATGGAAGCTGCCGCAAGCGCGGGCGAGCCTGTCTGGCGCATGCCCGTCAGCGACGACTACAAGAAGCGCATAGAATCGGACGTGGCAGATTTCAAGAACTACGGCGGGAGGCCTGACGCAACGGCGGCGGCTCTGCTGCTGAGTAAGTTTGCAAAGGATACGCCCTGGGCTCACCTGGACATAGCTGGCACTTCCTGGAACGACGACCCCGCGCCACACGCTCCCAAAGGCAGCACGGGCACAGGCGTTCGGACGCTCGTTGAGCTTGTCTGCGGTTGATTGTGAGACGAAAAGATTGAGAGCGCTTTTAGAATGAGCAGGGATGAGGCAGCATGTTATTTATCGTCTGGCCTTCTTGCGCTCCTTAATCAGGTTGTACCTCAGCAGCCTGTCGTCTATGGCCTTTCTGATTTCGCGCCTCTCTTCTTCAGTAGAGCAGGTAGACAACTCCGCCCTCAACGCCTCTGCCTCTCTGAGCAGCTCCAGCTCTTCAGGCAAAATGTTCGCGTCCTTCAGGAGCTTGTGGCCCAGTCGCATCTCTTCAGGCGTGGCAAAGTAGCTTGTGAGGTCAACGGGCTGGCCGCTCCCGGAAAGGTTATCGAACTCGCCCCGCTCCATAGCCTCTCTAATCATCTTGTCCACAAGCTTTTCTACTGACATAACGCCTCCCCGCTCGACTTCAGCAGTTTTCCGTTAGATGCGAGCAGGGCACGCTCGCGTCGCCTGAGAGAATCTTATCAACTTGCTATAATAACAGCTCGAAACGGGGCGCAAGAATTGATGGACGAGACGATTTTCCTGACAGGCTTTCCGGGCTTCATAGCGGGCCGACTGGTCAAGCGGCTGGCCGAGGGCGAAGCGCGCTTTATGCTTCTGGTACAACCTGCCTTGAAGGAGCGCGCACTAGAGGAGATAAAGCGTCTGGCCGAAGAGACCGGAGCGAGCGAGAGCCGCTTTCGCATCATAGAAGGCGACATCACCAGAGAGGACTTGGGTATGGAGCCCGCCGAGCGTGAAGCCGCGCGCTCTGAAACGACCACGCTCTTTCATCTCGCAGCCGTTTACGACCTCGCGGTGGCGTCTGACGTAGCACACCTGGTCAACGTGGAAGGCACGCGCAACGTCAACCGCTTCGCACGCTCTTTGAAAAGCTTGCGTCGTTATCACTACGTCTCCACCTGTTACGTCGCGGGAAAACGAAAGGGGCTGATTCTGGAAGACGAGCTTCGCCACGACGCGGGCTTTCGCAATCACTACGAAGAGACGAAATATCTGGCGGAGATGGAGGTGGACGAGCTGAAACGGGAGCTTCCCGTGACGATTCATCGACCGTCCGTGGTCTGCGGCGATTCCCGCACGGGCGAGACGGCGAAGTACGACGGCGTCTACTACCTGATTCAATACCTGCGCATGCGCCCGCGCCTTCTCTCCCTCGTCAACATAGGCAACCATAAGGTGCGGCTGAATCTGGTGCCGGTGGATTTCGTGGTAGAGGCTATGGCTACGCTGGCCGGGGACGAGCTTGCGGTGGGCGCGACTGTTCAACTGGCAGACCCTGAGCCTCTTACCACTCACGACCTCTTCGAAGAGATAGCGCGCTCGCTCGCGGGCCGCCACTCTCGCCTGACGGTTCCGCCCAGGCTTGTGCGCCCCTCCCTGATGCTTCCCTTCTCGCCCGCGCTGACGGGCCTCCCGCACGCCGGAGTCCCTTATTTCTTCATAGACCAGACCTACGACACAACGCGCTCGACAAGGCTCCTTGAGCCGCACGGCATACGCTGCCCGCCCTTTCCGTCTTACGTCAACGCCCTAGTAGATTTCGTCGAGCGCCACCCGAAGCTTTAAATATAAAGAGGAGTCTTATCCATACCTCTCCACGGTCGCTTGACAAACTGGCAATTTAGAATTATTCTAAATCCAGCTTAAACAATCATGACAAAAGGCAACGGAGTTCAGGGAGGCACAAGGGCGCTGACGCCTCAGCGTCAGGTCGTGCTGCGCGTGATTCAGGAGAGCGACAACCACTTGACGGCCAACGAGATTTTCGAGGTCGCGCGACGCCTTCTGCCTTCAATCAGCTTTGCGACCGTCTACAACTCTGTGCGCTACCTGAAGGACGCAGGGTTGATACACGAGATTAGCTTCGGCAACGGGGCGAGCCGTTATGACCGCGTGACGGACAGGCACGACCACGCCATCTGCACGGAGTGCGGGCGGCTTGAGGACTTTGATTTGACGGCGACGGCAGAGCTGCTGCGCGCCGCTGCTCGCAAGTCCAGGTTCAAGCCCGAGTCCATTCACCTGACTCTGCGGGGCCTGTGTCCTGACTGCCGCGACAGACGCGAGCGGCAGCCGTAATGAATTTTGAAGAGCAATCAAAACATATCTCTTGAAGGGTATTGGAGGAAATTAAATGTCAGCAACTGCACCAGCAACGGAGAGGGCCATGGTAGGACAGCCCGCGCCGGATTTCGACATGGCTTCGACCAAAAACATGGAGAAGCTCAACGAGAACGTCAAGCTTTCGGATTACAGGGGCAAGTGGGTAGTGCTCTTGTTCTATCCTTTGGATTTCACTTTCGTCTGCCCGACGGAGTTGACCACCTTCTCAGACCGCTACGAGGATTTCGAGGGCATCGGCGCGGACATCATAGGCGTCTCGACCGACTCGGTCTATTCGCACAGGGCTTGGCTGCAAACGCCGCGCGACAAGGGCGGCGTGGAAGGCTTGAAGTACCCGCTCGCGGCCGACGCGACAAAGCAGGTGGCGCGCGACTACGGCGTGCTCATAGAAGACAAGGGCGTTGCGCTGCGCGGCCTCTTCGTCATAGACCCGGAAGGCATACTGCGCTACAAGGTCGTGCATGACCTCAACGTGGGCCGCTCCGCGGAAGAGACCATTCGCGTCATACAGGCGCTTCAGACGGGCGGCCTCTGCCAGGCAGAGTGGAAGCCGGGCCAGGAAACAATCAAAGCTTAAGAGCAAGTGACAGGTGATGAGGGACGAGGGATAAGCAATTAGCTTTTCTCTCGTCACTTGTCAGTGAGGGTTAATGTTATGCCGTTGAGGATAGGGACGGAGATGCCGTCGCTCGGAGATGCGACGGAGTGGTTTAATGCGACAGAGGCGCACGCCGAGAGCGAGAGCAAGGGGCGTCCGACGCTCGTGCATTTCTGGGCAGTAAGCTGCGGCATCTGCAAGGACAACATGCCGCGCGTGAACGAGTGGCGCGACGCGAGGCGCGAAGACGGCCTGCGTGTGATAGCAGTTCACATGCCTCGCTACGAGGCGGACACGAACGTGGAGGACGTGCGCGAGGCTATAGCGAAGTACAACATCACGGAGCCCTGCGCCGTCGACAACATGCACAAGCTGCGCGAGGCGTTCAAGAACGAGCAGGGCTATGTCCCGGCCTACTACCTGTTCGACCACGAAGGGAAGCTTCGCTGCTTTGCTGCGGGAGAGCGTGGGCTGGACATGCTGGCCTCTGCGCTTGAGCGAGTGATGGCGGCGGCGAAGAAGGAGCCGGCACAGTCGGAAGCGACAGCTTAAAAGCCAAGCCTCAAAGACTTCATCAAAGTCTAAAAGAGAGAGCGCGTGTGAGAAGCTCAAGCAGCTTCTCGACACGCGCTCTCTCTTTTTCCTTTCGCGCCTGACGCTTTAGCTGAACTGCTTCACCACGAGGCTCAGCAGATAGATGGTGATGCTCACAGAGGCTATGAGGAGCGCAATCAGCGTCGCGATGATGAGCCCCACAAAGAGCCAGTCGCTTATTCTCCCTTTTCGCGCCTCTTCCTTGGAGACGGTGGCGCGGCGGCGAATCAGCTCCATGTTCATCTGGTTAGACTTCCAGGCCGCGTCGAACAGGTCGCCGACAAGCGGCACGGCCCCGAGCACGTAATCTATGCCTATGTTGAAGCCCATGCGAAGGAGCGTGATTTTCGGGACGCGATAGCGAACGGCCGCCGCCAGTATGTAGAAGGAGGCGAGGCTCGTGATAGTATCGCCGACGCCCGGAATCAGTCCGACGATGGCGTCCAGCCCGAAGCGCCAGCCGAGGCCCGGAATGCGGAAGAGCCCGTCCATCCAGCGGCTCAACTGGTCAAGGCTCTCTTCGACCTCGACGGAGCGTGCGCGCTCAAGACCATCGCGTCTGGCGATTCCTTCGGCCGCAGCCCTTACTCTCTCCATAGTTCTTGAAGACATCCGTACTTCTCCTTACCGTAAAACTCTCTAACGCAGCCGCGTCATCTGCTGCCAGAAGAATTTGCCCAGACGCGCGAAGGCGTTGCCGCCCCCGTCGTTCTTAGATGCGCTCTGAGGGATGCCAAGCTCAAGGGCAAGCTTCGGGTCTGGCGGCGCTATGTCCTGGTCGCCGCGCTTCTGCGAGAGCCAGCGCGAGAAGGTGCGCGCAACCGTGCGCCGCTGCTCTATGGGAGCCTCTGCTATAAAACTCCCGCGCAGGTCGTCCAGCTCTGCAACCTCCAGCCGGTTAGCATTGTAGTAGCTCCTCAGGGCCGCGAAGAATTTCTCGTCGCCCATCAGGCTGCGAAGCGCGGCGAACATCAAAGCGCCCTTGCTTGAGACGATGGCGGAGTACTGGAAGGAGTTCCGGTACTCGCGCGACGCGCGGTCGGCTTCCATGTCCTCGCCGCCAAAGGTGCGATAGATTTTGTAGACGCCCCGCAGCTGGTCGTCCAGCGCCGCCTCTGCACGCTCCGGCCCATGTACCTCCTTGTAGTATAGAAGCGCAGACCAGTTAGCGAGGGCTTCATCAAGCACGGGCGAGCGCTCGGGGTCGTTGCCCACGGCCATCCCCCACCACTGGTGCGCGACTACGTGCGCGACAGTAAATTCCAGACTGTCTTCCAGAGAGGCACGCTGCTCGCGCACTATCTCCGGCAGGTTACGCATCGTGGGCGAATCGAAATCCACGTAGAAGGCCGATGCAATGACGGAGAAGGACGAGAACTCTGCCGAGCCTAGTCCGGCGACGAGCGGCGCTTCCGCGACCGTGATGGACTTAAAGGGCAAGGGGCCGAAGCGCACGGTGTACGCGCGCACGGCTTCACCGGCTATGCCGAGCACGCGGCGGCCTATGGCCTCGTGTCCTTCCGTGAAGATGGAGCGCACGGTGACGCCGCTCACGCTTCGCTCTTCCGAGCGAAGGCTGCGACCTGCGATGACGGCGAAGCTTCGCATGTTCTCGCCCGCGAAGACGCGCGTCTGAGAGGCTTCACTCCCATCCTGCTTCGCCGCTACTTCTTCGCCGGAAGTAAAGAGCGGGAGTCCTGCGGGAGTGCGTATCTCCACGCGGTAGTCGGCAACGTCCGCGTAAAGCGGGTCGCCAATGCTCTGCTCAATCTTGCGCTGCCAGTCGTCGCCTTCGCGCGCGGCAAGAATCGGATAGCTAGTGCCAAGCAGCAGCACGCCGCGCGAGCTTAAGTTCATGTCGCGTGCGCGTCGCAGCTCTCGCTCGCCGCGAAGCACAGCTCCCACCTGCTGAACAAGGTGCGCGAGCAGGCCCGTCTCGTCCGGGTCAATCTCTGGAACGCTGCCCTTGAACTCTATGAAGATTTCCGTGGAGGCTCCTGCCGCCACAGATTCGCGCAGCATGACGCGCAGCGTCTTTCCCTGCTCTTCCATCACGAAGGGAAGCGGCTCTTTCGTGCGCGCTGAGCTGACGGTGACAATCTCAAGTCGCGGCTCGTCGGGGGCCGTGTCAGGATTCGAAGCCGCAGAAGTTGCGGGCTGAGACGAGCGCTGAACAGGCGCACGCATGTTCGGGTATAGATGAAAGTAGAGCGTGTTGGTCGAGCGGTCGCTCGTGTTAACCCACCGAAGCCGCTCCGTGCCTGTATAGGTTCTGGCGGCTGCGTCCAAATCGAGCGTGACATGGTAGTGCGTGCGACTAAGAGCCGCCTTCGGGCCAGCCTTCTGAGCAGTCGCGTCCATGCAAGCGACTGCGAGCAGCAGAAGGCAGAGCGCGGCCCTCATGCTGCTAAAAGCAACCGGCCCATAAAAAGCTTGTACGACCAATTTTTTCAACGCTCTCCCTTACGCTTCTTCTGCCCGCTCTCCGTCTGCTTTGCCGCTCCGGCGCGAGTCGCGGGCCTGTCGCCAACTTTAGATGCCGGACGCGCCGTTTCCGTCACGGTGATGTTGCGAATCTTATCGCCGCGAGCGATTTTATCCACCACCTCCATGCCCTCTACCACTCGCGCAAAGACCGTGTAGCCGCCGTCCAAGTGCGGCTGCGGGCTGTGCGTGACGAACCACTGCGAGCCGCCTGTGTCTTTGCCCGAAAGAGCCATCCCGACCGCGCCGGTCGCGTACGGAACTTCGTTAATCTCGCAGCGAATCTGGTAGCCGGGCCCGCCGTTTCCGTCGCCGCGCGGGTCGCCGCCCTGCGCTACGAAGTTCGGCACGACGCGATGAAAGCTGATGCCGTTGAAGTAGCCGCGCCTCGCAAGCTGCACGAAGTTGTCCACGGTCAAGGGCGCTTCTTCCGGCAGAAACTCCATAGTGAATGCGCCCTTGTCGGTGGTGACGACGGCGCGCACGCGCTTCGTCATGCGCTCCATCACGCGCTGGTAATCGGCGGGAGTGTTTCGCGCCTGCACAGTCCCTATGCGAGAGTCGAAATCGCCCGCGCCGGATGCTTTCAAAACTGCTGCTGCGCGGCGTCGAACAAGATAATCGAGCGAGCCCAGGCCAGCCTTGAGCGCCTCACTCGCGCTCTCTGACTTCTGTTTTCCAAGCGCGTCGAGGATGGCGAGCGCCGCGTCGTTCAGCTCGTCCCTAAGGCTTTCCGGCAGAGCTTCTGCGAGCGCTCGCGCCGTCAGCTCTTCCGGCGGCAGCTCTCCTAAAAGCTCCGCCGCTGTGGCGCGCATGACGACATCCTTTGCCTTTAACTGCTGCCTGAGCAGCTCCGCAAGGTCGTTCGGCTTGAAGGCAGCCAGTGCGCGCAGCACGTCGGGCGCTGCAAGCACAGGAAGATTTTTATCTTCGAGCATGGCTCGAAGTATGGCCACGGCGTCCGCCTTCACGCTCATGACGGCGTTGCTGTCCGATTCCGTCTTGAGCGCGGCGATTTCCGTCAATGCCTGCGCCACGCTTGAAGCGCGCCGCCAGTCTTTGAGAAGCTGAGAGCGCGACGCTTCGTCCGTGATGCGGTCGAAAGGCTTTTCGCGTACGTAGAGCGCGGGCGCTATGCGAACAAAGGCCGTCTCTATCTCAGGGTCAACCGATTCTTCAAGCTCGCGCAGCTCTCTCAGCCAGTCCACGGCATCCTTGTTCCAGGTGTTGCTGAGCGTGCGGCCGAGAGCCGTCGCTATCTCAAGCAGCTCGTTAAGCTCCGCCGGGCGAGCGTCCGCAGACTTTGCCCGCCCGGCCCTGTAATCGTTCATCAGCTTCGCTGCGCGCTCAAGCAGCGGCTTCGTAACGCGCTCGTCCTTCAATGAAGCAAGGGCGCGTACGGCGCTCACACGCACGCGCTCGTCACCGTCCTGCAAGCGCGCGGCAAGAGCATCGAAAGCAGCCTTGTCTTCCGCCGCTCCGACGACTCGCGCCGCGTTGGCCCTGACGACCGCGTCAGCATCATTCGTGAGAAGCGAGCGCACAACGTCAAGGCCGTCTTTCGCTTTGAGGCGCGCCATAGTGTTGAGAGCGTCTGCACGAACGCGAGCGTCTTTGTCCGAGAGAAAGCCTGCGACGATTGGGCCAGCGCCCGCCGGGCGTGCGCGCAGAGCAGCCGTCAGGCCCATCAGAATAGTCTTGCCGTCGCCCTGCGGCTTTCGCTCCGCTTCCGCCTTAAGCGCAAGGAGGATTGCTTCACCGATTGAGCGCGAGCGTGCCTCTTCCGCCTTGGGCAGCGCGGCGGCAATCTTGCCGAGCGCCTCAAGACAACGAGCGCGCACCTCGGAAGAAGTGTTCACCTTAAGCTCTGCCATCAGCCCTTCCGCGCCTTTGGCGGCTTCCGTCTCGCCGAGGGCGAAGGCCGCCATAGCACGCACGCCTGGGTCAGCGTCAACGCGAAGCATCGTCACCAGAAGCGTGACGGCCCGCTCGTCGCCTATGCGGCCTGCGGCGAGGGCCGCGCGCTTTCTGACCTCTATGCTCTTGTCGGAAAGCAGGCCGGACAATTCGTTATCCCATCGCCGCTCGTCCTCGGCGCGCATGATGCGAAGCAGCACTTCCTGTGAGACAGAGCCCCGCGCTGGTTGAGAAGCGGCAGGCTTCGTGGCCTTCTTCTGCTGTGCAGAAGAGGCATTCTGCGCGCCCTTCTGCTTCTGCGCGTAAACACAGAAGCAGAAGAGCATGATGGCAACAGAGACGGAGACGACGCGCTTTACGGCCTGAGCGGGCAATCCCACCATGCCGCTCGCGTAGTTTTCAGGCTTCTCTTTTTTTCTCATGGAATCAAGGGGGGTTAAAGAAAGTAAAGAAGAAGTAAATAGTAAATGGTGAAAAGTGAATAGTAAATAGCGAATAGAAAGAGACGGCTCGTCTACTCACCATCTACTATTTACTGTTCACTTCTACTTTTGCCTTCTTCCACGCTTGCGTGTCAAGCGCGGGCGGGCAGGGCGACCGACATCAGGCCCCGGCTTCGATTCTCTCCACCTCCACGAGCGCGTCGTAGAAGGTAGCGCCGCCGCCTATGTCAGTCAGCTCCTGAGAGGTAAGCTGGTTGATGTTCTTGCCGTTCGGAGAGAGCTTGTTCCACCAGACGGAGGGCGAAACGACCACGCCGCGACGCGCCCGGGTCGTGACTACGGCACGAAGCTCCGTAGAGCCTCGCTCGTTGAAGGCCCGCACCGTCACGCCGTCCGTGATGCCGCGCGCTGCGGCGTCCTCCGGGTGAATCTCTATGAAGGGATAATGCTCCTGCCTGAGCTGCTTGGAGAGATTGGCAAAGCTCGAATTGAGAAAGGCGTGCGCCGCAGGGCTTATCAAAGCAAGCGGGAAGCGCTCCGCAAGCGCGGGCGCGCTATCAAGGGATTCGCGCGGCGGAATGTAATCCGGCACCGGCTCCATCCCGCGCGCCTCAAGGTTTTGAGAGTAAAGCTCGCACTTGCCTGAACGGGTCGGGAAATTTCCTTCGGCAAAGGGAGCGAAAGTCTCAGGCACGTTGAGCCGCATCCAGCCCTGCTCTCGAATCTGCTCAAGCGTGATGCCCTTAAGCGCAGGATGGCCCGTAGAGATTGCCTGACGCGCAACGTCTTCGTCCGAGTCACGAAAGCAGTCCTCTTCAAACCCGAGCCGCGCCGCAAGCAGTCGGAAGACCTCGGAATTTGATTTGGCTTCGTGGAGCGGCTCTATCGCAGGCTCGTTTATCAACAGGTACAGGTGGCCGTAAGCCTTGTGCAGGTCGAAGTGCTCAAGCTGAGTAGTCGCGGGCAGGACTATGTCAGCGTAATCCACAGTGTCCGTCATGAACTGCTCGTGCACGACCGTGAACAGGTCTTCGCGCTGCAAGCCTTCTAGGACGCGCGCCTGGTCAGGAGCGACCGCCGCAGGGTTGGAGTTGTAGACGTACAGAGCGCGCACGGGCGGCTCTTTTACTTCAAGAAGAATGCGGCCCAGCTGCGACATGTTGAGCGAGCGCGGTGTGGGCTTAGGCATCAGGTCTGGACGCTCAAGCGCCTGGTAGTTGAGAGGGAACGTGCCGCTTGTCGAGAGCAGCACTCCGCCCGCAGCATCTCTCCACGCGCCCGTCACAGCAGGCAGAGAGCTGACGGCGCGCACGGCCATCCCGCCGCCCGCGTGCCGCTGCAAGCCGTAGTTGGCGCGAATCACAGAAGGCCGCGTCCCGGCATAACGCCGCGCAAGCTTCACAATAGCTTCCGCTTCAAGACCGCAGATGCGCGCCACACGCTCTGGCGTAAACTCCGAGGCTCGCTCACGAAGCTCGTTCGCTCCAATCGTGTAGCGCTCCAAATAGTCCGCGTCCTCAAGTCTCTCGGCAAAGATGACGTGCATCATCCCTAAGGCCAGCGCGGCATCCGTGCCCGGCAGAAGCGCCACGTGCTCGTCGCACTGGTCTGCGGTGCGTGTGCGCCTCGGGTCAATCGCTATCACGTACGCGCCGCGAGAGCGCGCTTCCAGAATCTGCGGCCAGAGGTGTACGTTCGCCGTCAGCGTGTTCGTGCCCCAGAGCAGAATCAGCCGCGCTTCCTGAAAGCGCTCCGGGTCTGTGCCGATGGTCGCGCCATATGTTGACTTGTAGGCTTCGCTGCCTGCGGTCGCGCAGATGGTTCTCTCAAGCTGCGTCGCGCCGAGCCTGTGAAAGAAGCGTCTGTCCATTGACTGCGACTGCACTAGGCCCATGGTGCCGCAGTAGCTGTAAGGCAGAATAGTTTGCGCGCCTTCGGGGGATTCGGCCAGCGACTTGAAGTGCGAGGCTATCTCGTGAAGCGCCTCGTCCCAGCTAATCGCTTCAAACTTCCCTTCGCCCTTTTTACCCGTGCGGCGCAGGCAGGTCTTGACTCTTCCCTCGTGATGCGTGCGCTCGTGGTAGTTTGCGACCTTCGTGCAGAGAAAGCCGCGCGTGAAGGGATGCTCCGGGTCGCCGGCAACCTTCACAGCCCGCCCGTCCTCTACCGTTACCAGCATGGCGCAGGTGTCCGGGCAATCGTGCGGGCAGGCGGCTCGCACAACCTTCAAGCTTCGGTTCACTTCTCTCTCCACCATCTCTTTCATGATTAGCCTTACGAAAAGCTCAAGCCGATAGTTTACCAGAAGCCTGCGCGATTTCACTTGCGGAATGATAAAAGTGGGCGAAATGTACCGAGACAATCCAGAAGAGCAGAGGTTAGAGTGAGTCTAAGGAAAGCCCTCTTTAGTCCCTTTAGGGACTTTCTGAAAATAGCCCAGCCATTTATGGCTGAGGATAAGGCAGAGACAAAAAGAAGAGTCCCGTAGGGACGACTGAATTAGATGCTCAGTCGTCCCTACGGGACTCTATATTTCTTTCCCACTTGTTCCCAGTGCTGAAGCACTGGGCTATTATCAAATGTCCCTAAAGGGACTAAAGATGATGCTGCTTGGACTCAATCACTGACCTTTGCTCTTCAGCTCGCAACTTCCGAGACGTTCTCGACCTGGGAGGCTGCTGCTTCCTCATAGGCTTGGGCGGCTTCGCGCTGCTTCTCTCTGGATTCTTTGAGCTGCAACATGCGGCAGCTTCCCTCGAAGACTGCGCCCTGCTCTATCATGAGAGACGGCGTTTGTATGTTGCCCTTGACGTGCGCGGCGCGGCCCATCTCAAGCCGCTCGGTGGCTATGATGTCGCCGTTGACGGTGCCGTTGACGATGGCTACGGCCACCTCTATGTCCGCTTCGACCTGCCCGTTGGTGCCAACCAGAAGGGTGCCGTCCTCGGACGTGACGCGGCCCGTCAGGTGTCCGTCAACCCTGAGCATGCCGCGAAAGCTGGCTTCGCCCGTAAGCGATGTGCCGTTGCCCACGTAGCCTGAAAGCGTCCCTTCCTTGATGTCGCGCGCGAGCGATTCCGATTCGCTGACGGCGCGCGTGACGCTGGACGGCAGCGGCGGCGCGGGCGTCTGCTGCGGGGCTTCCTGCGGCGGATACTGCGCGTAGTGCGCGTTATACTGTGATTGATACTGAGTGCTGTTTCTATCTTGCTCCGCTTGCTCTGTCTTATGGCTCTTTCCCATTCTTAGCATGACTAATTCCTCCATCAATTTGCTGGCCGCGAGGACGGTTAGAGACGACACATCGCGTTTCGCATCCGGCCTGACAGGCGAGGATGCGGAAACAAAAACAGTGAGCGTCAGGGCAAGACTTAATGAAAGCTTGTAAATCCGAGAGGTGTGCTTGTGGCTTATAGTTTAACTTCCGGCGCGCGGGGCCAACGCTTTCGACTATAGAGCGCAGCAGGAACTATAAGTAATTCCGAAGGCCCGTGTCCAGCTTTATCTACGCTTGCAATCAAAATGCAACATGCGCGTGCCGCTAGCCCGAGCCATGAGTTGCGCCGCGCCTGCCTCGCGTGGCATCCTGACGTAAGACGAAACAGTTTTTTAAGGACAGAAATCAGCCAGAGCAATGTTTGTCGAGAGCAAGATTAAGACGAAACTGCTTCGCCGCATGGGCGAGGCCATCAAAGATTTCAACATGATAGAGGACGGCGACCGCGTCATGGTCTGCCTCTCTGGCGGCAAGGACAGCTACACCATGCTTGACCTGCTGCTGGACGTAAGAGAGCGAGCGCCCGTCCGCTTCGACATCCTCGCCGTGAACTTAGACCAGAAGCAGCCGGGCTTTCCCGCGCACGTCCTGCCCGAATACCTTGAGAGCCGGAGTGTGCCGCACCGCATCATAGAGCGCGACACCTACTCCGTGGTCAAGCGCCTGGTGCCCGAAGGGAAGACCTACTGCTCGGTCTGCTCGCGCCTGCGACGCGGGATTCTCTACGCCACTGCCGTTGAAGAAGGCTGCACGAAGATAGCGCTAGGGCATCACGCGGACGACATCATCGCGACCTTTCTGCTCAACCTCTTCTACATAGGGACGCTCAAGGCCATGCCGCCCATCCTTCGCTCCGACGACGGGCGCAACACGGTCATACGCCCTCTGGCCTACTGCCGCGAGTCGGACATAGCGGAGTTCGCGGCCGAAAAGCAGTTCCCCATAATCCCATGCGACCTTTGCGGCTCGCAGACGAACCTGAAGCGAGCGCGCGTCAAGCGGCTCATTGCCGATTTGGAGAAAGAGATTCCCAACATACGCAGCTCTATGCTGACGGCTTTGGGCAACGCCGTGCCGACGCATCTCTTAGACCCGCAGCTCTTCGACTTCAAATCCCTCTCCGCCGCGACGGGCGATGTGGAGGCGGAGCTTGACCTGGCCGTGGGCCACACGGACGAAGGGCTGGCACCAGCGCTCGTCTCCATCGGGTAAGCTCTTATGGCGGCGGCTTCAAAGACAAAGAAGCGTGAGCTGGATTTCTCGGCCTTCCCGCAGAGCAGCGTCACAGAGTACACAAAGCGTCTCTGCCTGGCCTGCATCTTCGACATCTTCACCACGCAGCTAGGGCTCGCGCCGCGCACTGCCTATTCCGAGATAAAGAAGCACTCGCCGTCCGTGGAAGAATTGACGACGCGAGACGCGCAGCGCCCCTACTTCGACAGCGATGAAAAACATCCTCGCTGCCCTTACTGCGACGCGGCCAAGCGCTGGCACGCTCGCCTTGACACCTATCGCATAGAGGGCGGAAAGCAGACGGACGCGGCCCGTCGCGCTCTCTTGAAGTCCCTGCCTAAATCGGAAGAGCAGTTCATAGTCATTGAGAAGAAATCAACTCGGCGCGCAATCTTCTTCGACTGGCTCGACAGGCTCATGCACGGGCTCGATTTGGACGAGGACGCGTGGCTGGTGGAAGCCACTCGCGCCTTCCTTGAAAGAAACGACCCGAAGACGGATTGGAACGAAGTCTTTGAAGGCGTGCGTGCCGTGCGCCGCTCCAACCGTCTTGAGGAAGGCTTCGAGCGAGAGGGAGCGCGGCTTTATCTCGCGCCCCCGCTCTACAACGACGCGCTGCTGGTGCAGTACCTTGTCAGCCGCTCGCACAAACACGGCGGGCGCACGCTGGAAGGCCGCCTGACGCTGATGGATTTGGTCAGGCGCATGCGCTACGGCGGCTATCTGGAATCGCGCGGCATCACGGAGCGCGACCAGTTCGAAATCCTTGAGCAGCTGGTAGAGCACCTCACGGGCGGAGACGCGCCCCTCAAGCTCTATTATCTGGTTGACCGGCGCGACTTTCTGGATAAGGTCAAGACGGTCTACGCGGCTTACGCTTCATGATTCACTGCGGCTTGCAGGGCGAGAGCAGGTAGGCGTAGCCGTCCGAGCCCACGCCGTAAAAGGCGCTGCCGCGCACGCTGTGAATGATGATGTTAAGCATGAATGACTGCACGCCGTTGATGAATCCCTGAAGCTGGAACAGGTTTGTTTGAGGGTTGTAGTTCCAACGCCCCCTGAACTGTACGTGGCCCGCCCCGCGTATAAACTGCGAGCCGAAGCAGACGCCGTTCGGAATCAGGTTTAAGTAGACGACGCTCCGAAAGACATCGTTGACCTGTATTTGCCACTGACCGAAAGGAATGAACCGGGCAGGAGCGACAGAAGGCACAGGCGGCTGTGCGGGCTGCGTGTGCGTTTGAGGGGCAGGCATAGGATGCGCCGCCTGCTGTTGCGGCGGCGCGGGCTGCGGCCTCTGCACGGCTTCTCTTTCGGGCTGCTGCACGGGTGGCGCGCTCGGCTGCTGTGGCGTCGGCTTGGCGGGCGGGGCAGCGTTCGCTCCCGCTTTGGGCTGCGAAAAGACATCGCCCCACTTCTTCACGGTCTGCCAGAGGACGTTGATGTCCGTCATGTTTCCCTTTGCTTCCGCGTCGAGCGCGCCCGAAGTCTTCAGAAGCTCGTCGCACTGCTTCACCCACTTCGTCTGCCCCAGCCGTGTGAAGACGTTGCGCGCTTCACGCAGCAACGCGGTGTCAGGCGGCCGCTTCGTCACAGACAGCAGGTAAGTGGCGCGGGCCAGCCGAAACTCTTCCTTCTCATCCTTCGGCTCATTGAGCAGCTTACGAATCCTGTTCAGTATCCTCTCTTCGTCGCCAGCATCCTCAGGCGTCAGCACCATCAGCAGCTGCGCCATGTAAAGCAGCACTTCCGTGTTCACAGGGTCAAGCTTGTTGGCCTCGCGCAGCAGGTCGTAAGACTCCTTGATTCGCTCGCGGTGCGCGGCCATCCTCTCTTCTTCAGGCAGGCTCTTGTCAAGCTGTATCTCTTCTGCCTCGGCCTGTAGCAGTATGGACTTCTTAACGAGCAGGTCTACGCGAGAGATGCTCACGTCGCCCGCGCGCAGCTCTTCCACCGTCTCGCCCTGCTCGCGGCCCGCGCGGTTCATCACTTCGAGCACTTCGTCTATGTTGCGCTTGGTGCCCTGCGGGTAGGCGGGCAGGCGGTTGCCGTGAACGCCCGCGACCTGTCCGTAGGAGATGTCTGCGGTGACGGAGTTGATGCGATTCAAGGGAGCAAGGGTTTCGTCCGAAGGATTGATAAGCTCGATTGTCTTGCCGGATAGAGCTATGGAGTCATGCTCGGGCCTGAAGCTCTTCTCTACGAGTGAGGGCGAGACGCTTTGAATCAGCATTATCTCGTGCAGCTCGTTGCAGGCGAGCCGTATGCTTCTGGTCACGTCCACCCAGGCCTCGTCCCTGTCCGGCCACTTGCTGACGGGCTTTGCGTCTTTAGGCACGGCCTGCAACCGGCCGAAGGGCGCGGCCTGCCAGTTGTCCACGTTGCGTATGATGACAGGGATGACGCGCGACTCGCCCGCGTCGTGCTTCTCCATCGCGCGCCTCATCTCTTTTTCGTAGCAGTATTCGGAGGCTATGAAGTTGGCGCTGATGAGCAGCAGTATGATGTGAGAGGACTCAAGGTTGCGGCTAATCTCTTGAGACCAGTCGGCCCCCGCGCCTATCTTCCGGTCGTGCCAGCCCAGTATGAGCCCTTGCCGCTTGAGGCCCCACAGGTGTACCTCAAGCTCGTTGCGAAACTCTTCGTCCTTGTGCGAGTAGGAGTAGAAGAGCTGTAAGGGCGGCTTGGCTTGGTGGTCAGGCATAAGCTTTTCTGGCCTTCCGCGAGGGAATGGCTAAAGGATAATCCACCTGCCCGATTGTAACAAAGTCTTTCCTTAACGACCCGCGCCATTTTCTTGGCGCGCAATCACCCTGTACATGCTGCCGGAGTTGAAGAAGAAGAGGGCGGCTCGCGGCGGGCAGCCACGCAGGCGAAAGCTGAGCGCGTCAGGGAAGCGCTCCTGAACTTCAAAGCAGGGCGTCGTGTCGGCAACTTTCGTGAACACGTCCGAGCGGTTCGTCAGGCGCAAGGTAAAGCGGTCGCCTTCCATCTTCAGCTCGGCCCCGTCAGCCACGGATTGAATGCTGTGAAGCGAGAGCAGGCGCACTTCTCTCTTCGGCCCGCTCTTCTGGAAGCCGCTGAGCGCTTCCTGAAGGCCGTTGTGAAAGACCGGGACGCCACGCAGATTGTCCGGGGCGTTGATGACAATCAGGCTCTCTTCGCCTGAAGCGCCGAGCGCCAACTCTTCCTTTATCCTGCGCGCAGTCTCACCCGCCTCTCTCCACCTCTGATTCGTTCTGTACAGGCTGACCGAGTAGAAGACTAAGATGCATGCTAGAAGCAGCAGCCGCCACCTTCGCCACTTAATTAGAACGACGCCTAGATGTGAGATAAGAAGACAGGTGAAGACGGAAGGCCAGTAGATGAACCTCTCGCCCTGCGTGTCGAAGAGGCTCAGTCGAAGGCTTATGACCGGAAGCAGGCTCAGCACGAACGAGACGGCAAGAAGCAGCACGAGTTTGTTCTGCAAGTGTCTCGCAGCCTTCTCTTCCGAGTGCCTGCGGCGTCTCAGGAGAAGAAGGACGAGAGTCATGAAAACCAGCGCGACGAGTATGAAGACGGCGGACTTGAGCGGCTTGAGAAGAATCTCCGAAAGCTCTGCCGGCGCGGCAGGGACAACGGCTCTCAGTGTAGCCTGAAGGAAGCGGTCGCGTATCCAGCCGGGCGAAAAGTTCAGGTGCTGCTCCGCGCCGTAGCCTCCGAGCCACGCGCCCAGCCACACGCGCCGCAACAGCAGAAAGAGCAGCAGCACGGCAAAGAAGAGCACGCTCGTCTTCAAAGCCCGCAAGAGTGGCGCGCGTCGTTTCTCTTCCGCCGCAGAAAGGTATACGCCGAAGGCGAAGATAATGAAGGGGAGCGATGCGGCCGCCTCTTTTGAGAGCAGCGCGAGCGCAAACGAGATGAGCGCGAGCAGCAGATAAGGTGCGCGCCGGTTCTCCACATAGAAGACGTAGAGCAGAAGCGCTGCCAGACAGAAGAGCGCGGCCAGCAGGTCTGCGCGACCCGAAATCCAAGAGACCGCCTCCGTGTGCGAAGGATGAAGCAGAAAGAGCAGGCCCGCCGCCAGCGACACGCGGCGCGCTGACTCTTCTGATAGCTTCTGCGAGCGAAGCAGGAGCAGCCCCAGCCTGTAAACCAGATAAGAGTTGAGCCCGTGAAGAAGCGCGTTCGTCAGGTGATAACCAAAGGGGCGCTCTCCCCAGACGCGGCTGTCCACTATGTAGCTGGCTATGAAGAGCGGCCTGAAGAAGCCTCCGTGCTCGCGGCCCCACGCCAGAGACCAGTCGCCTCCGAGAACCCTTCCCACTTGCACGAAGTCGTCCGAGAGAAAGTAGGAATTTAGGATTGAGTAATAACAGAGGCAGGCAAGCAGAAGAAAGAAGGAGAGAGAAGACAGAAGCGCAAAGACAGAACGCGGGGCATTTGAATCGGGCTCTCTCTTTAATTCATCATTCTGCATTCTGACTTCTGCATTATTTTTCATTCCCAGCTTTTCATGTCTTCTTCAATCAGGGCGGTCAGCACGGCGTCGTGCGCCGCCTCGCGAACCGTCAGACCCTTTCGCATGACGCCTTCGCGCACGGCCCCGACTTTTTCCGCAACGCGCTGGCTGGCGAGATTGCCAACGGCGGCGACTATCTCTATGCGTATGAGCTTCAGCTCCTCAAAGCCGAAGCGCGCGACGAGACGCGCCGCTCGCGTAGCCACGCCTCGGCCCGCCGCGCTCGTTCTAATCCAGTAGCCCAGATTGCCCCTGCGGTGCAGGTTATTAATCTGGCCTAGGCCTACGCCTCCCAGCATGCGGCCTGATTGAGCGTCCGCTACGCGGAAGGCGTAATCCATGCCTTTCTCCCAGACCTCGTCGCGCCTTGAGAGCCACTCGCGCGTTTCTTCAATCGAATAGTCGGGATGGCACCAGGGCATCCAGGGTGCAAGCTCTGGTATGGATTCGCGCACGGCTTCATAAAGCTCCTGTGCGTCGTCCGTGGTGTAAGGCCGCAAGCTTATGACGGCGTCGGTCAATTCGGTCTTCATCATTTTTGAATCAAGTAAGCGGGCTGAATTACTTAACGTCTTCGGGCTTCAAGGCAGTGTTGGTCAGTGAAGTCAGCACGTGGTCGCGCCACGCGCCTCCGACCAGAAGATAGTCTCGCGCGTAGCCTTCGACCACGAAGCCCAGCCGCCTGAGAAGCCGCCCGCTTCTCTCGTTGGTCGGAACGTAGTTGGCCATGATGCGGTGCAGCCGAAGAGTCCCGAAGGCGTAGTCAATCGCAGCCTCAAGAGCCTCTCGCATCAAGCCCTGTCCTTCCGCGCGCTTTGCTATCTTGTAGCCAAGATAGCACGCCTGAAAAGGGCCGCGCACGAAGTTTGTGAAGTTGCAGTCGCCTACGACAGCACGCCCCTCGTCATCACGAAGGAAGAAGACGAGCCTCATGGACAAGTCCTGCTCGAACTGCCTGCGGGAAGCTTGAAGATAGTCGCGCCAGAACTTTTCCGTGTAGTAGCCCACAGGCTCGGGCGGAGCCCACGGCGTAAAGTGCTCCCTGTTCTCCGCAACGTAAGAGAGCATGCGCGGCGCTGCGTCCACACCCGGGATAGTCAGCCGGAGTCTTTCGGTCTCTATAACAGGAATGTCGCGCAACTGCTTTTGCCCCGTCTAAGCCACGGGCGGCGGCACGCGCTTGTAGTGATGCGTGACGGGACGGCGGCGTCCTATGCCTATGGCGTTCTTGGAGATGATGAGCGTGGGAGGAAGCTGCCTGCGCTTGAACTCGTTGGCGGGCGATTCCACTCGGTTCAGTATGTCGTAGACGAGCTGGCGGTCGTGCCCCGCCGCGATTATCTCTTCAGGCGTAGCCTTCTGCTCGAAATAGAGCTGAAGGATTGGGTCAAGCTTAGCGTAAGGCGGGAGCGATTGCTCGTCGTACTGTCCGGGCGCAAGCTCTGCCGAAGGAGCCTTTTCGATGATGGCGCGCGGGATAATCTCGCTCTCGCGGTTGATGTGTCGCGCAAGCGCGTATACTTCCGTCTTCAAGAGGTCGCCCAAAACAGCGAGGCCGCCGTTCGTGTCGCCGTAGAGCGTGCAGTAGCCAAGCGCAAGCTCAGACTTGTTTCCCGTTGAGAGCAGAAGCCGCCCCTCCTTGTTGGAGATGGTCATCAGTATGTTTCCGCGCAGGCGCGACTGTAGGTTCTCTGCCGCGAGGGACGAGCCGCCGGTGGAAGGCTTCACCAAATCAAGCTCCTTCGTCAGCACCTCGAAGGCAGAGGAAATCGGATGCTCTATAGTCTTCATGCCGATTCTTCGCCCAAGCTCCACGGAGTCGTCAATGGAGCCGCGCGACGAGTAGGGCGAAGGCATCATGACGGAAAGCACGTTCTCTGAGCCGAGCGCCTCGCAGGCCAGCGCCGCCACGACCGCCGAGTCTATGCCGCCCGAGAGGCCCAGCACTGCGGTCGTGAACCTGTTCTTGCGCGCGTAGTCGTGTATGCCGAGAACGAGAGCGCGCCTCACCGTCTCTATGTCGTTACCGGGCAGGCAGTACGCGTCCGCCACTCCGCATTCCAAATCAACCGTGCCGAAGAACTCTTCGAAGGGCGGTGCCTGCATGATTATCTCGCCGCGACAATCGGCCACGATGCTCGCGCCGTCGAAGATGATGCCGTCGTTGCCGCCGACGAGATTGACGAAGACTATGGGGAGGCCCGCGAGCTTGGCCCTGTGCCTGACCATGTTGCAGCGCATGCCCATCTTGGCCTTGTTGAAGGGCGAAGCGTTGATGGAGACGAGCACGCTGGCTCCCATCTCAATCAGCTCGTCCGCAGGGTCGTGCGGGTAGAGCCTCTCTTTCCAGAAGGTCTTGTCGTTCCAGAGGTCTTCGCAGACGGCCACGCCCAGAGAGGCCTGCTCCATGCGGAACAGTTGGCGCTCGCGCGAAGGCTCGAAATAGCGCGGGTCGTCAAAGACATCGTATTCCGGCAGAAGCGTCTTGTCGGCAAAGCCCAGAAGCCGCCGGTTGCGAATCACCGCGGCGGAGTTGTATAGGCGACGCCCCGATGGAGGCTCCGTAGGCCGCACCGTGCCAATCACAGCCGTCAATCCATCCGTCGCCTCTATTATCTTATCCAGCGGCGCGAGCGAACGGCTCGCCACGTCACGGTCTAGAAACCAGTC
Source organism: Pyrinomonadaceae bacterium (assembly GCA_035276685.1). Taxonomy (GTDB): domain Bacteria; phylum Acidobacteriota; class Blastocatellia; order Pyrinomonadales; family Pyrinomonadaceae; genus JACVRN01. Next base: position 39,249 of record DATELK010000165.1, read on the forward strand.
GAACGACATGTAGCCCTGAACGGCAGTCTCAGGCAGCACGACAAGGTCGCTTCTATCTTCCCTCGCGCGCTCTATAGCCCGCAGGATGCTCGCCGTGTTCCCCTCGTAATCGCCATTCGTAGTATTTATCTGCCCGATAGTGACGCGCATGATTTATGTACCTTTAGAATTTTTGTCCGGCTACGCAGCGTCAACATAACTGACGTAGCTTGTCGGCTCAGGAATTGGCAGGCCGTCTTCCCGCATTCCTTTTAGATGGAACTCAATCGCCTCACGAATCTGCTCTTCAGTCTCTTCAATAGTTTTGCCGGTCGCCACGCAGCCCGGCAAGTCAGGAACATAGGCCGAATAGTTCCCCTCAGCTTTTTCTATCACGAAAGCATACCGCATATTTATTTGATTCCTTTCAACTGAGCCTGCTTCAAAATACTGTTTAATGTGCCGGGAGCCAGGTCATCACCAGGCTTGCCAGGAATCGTGACTCGCCCCGCCTTAATTTGGTGCTTGTATTGTCTATGGCTTCCCTGCGTACTGACAAGATACCAGCCATCCTTTTCAATCAGCTTAATAACATCGCGCACCTTCATAACAGTCTAATGTCCAAGCTGTAAAGCTTCGCCTCGTGTTGATGCAAGCATATCCTTTTCAAGCAGAAATGTCTTGGCCCTCTTAATGAGCGATTACGCTCTCAATCATCTCGCCTGTGGCCGCCGCCGCCCGGCGTCTCTATCCTTATGCGAGCGCCAGCGTCAGCCTGCCAGTTGCCTTTAGAAGTTATCCTGCGCTTTTTCCCGCCCGGCTCTATCAGAAAGTCTCTTCCCATTCGGCCGTCCGCTCCGCCCGCCAGTCCGTAAGGCGCTCGCTCGCGTCTATCTGCAAGAAGCGAGACGCGCGCAGGGACAAGCGTCTCAATCTCTCGCACTACGCCGTCGCCGCCTTTGCGTTTACCCTTCCCGCCTGAGCCCCTGCGAATACTATACTCGCGCACGCGCAGGGGGTAAGCGTATTCGAGCGCTTCGGCGGGCGTGTTGAGGCTGTTGGTCATGTGCGTGTGAACGGCGCTCATGCCGTCTGCGGCGGGCCTTGCTCCCATGCCGCCCGCGACCGTTTCGTAATAAGCGAACTCAGCGCCCGTGCGCTCGTCCATGCCGCCTATGGTCAGGTTGTTCATGGTGCCCTGGCTCGCGGCGGGAATCCTTTCGGGCAGGGCCTTTGAGAGCGCGCGAAAGAGCACGTCAACTATGCGTTGAGAAGTCTCCACGTTGCCGCCAGCGACCGATGCGGGATGCTCCGCGTTAACGACTGTGCCACTGGGCGCGAAGACCTCTATCGGCTCCATGAGACCAGCGCTCGCGGGCACGTCGCCCTCGACCAGACAACGGAAGACGTAAGAGACGGCTGAGACAGTAATGGCCTCCACGGCGTTGATTGCGCCAGTGACCTGCGGCGCGCTCCCTGTGAAATCCACGCGGGCGCGCTCTCCCTTAATCTCTACGCGAACCGAGATGGTAACGTCTCGCTCGCCTGCCCCGTCATCATCCAGCGCGTCCTGCGCGGTGTAAGAGCCGTCGGGAATGGCCGCGATTGCACGGCGCATGAGCCGCGCAGAATAATCTATCAAGTGCGAGGCGTAAGAGAGAGCTTCTCGCGCCCCGCGTCTTTCCAGAATCTCAAGGAGCCGCGTCGCGCCTGTCTTAAGCGAGCCTATCTGAGCTTCGAAATCAGCGCGCCTCTCCTTAGCTCCGCGCACGTTGGCCAGCACGAGCCGCATCATCTCTTCGTCAACTCTACCTTCGCGCACGAGCCTCACGGGCGGAATCCTCAAGCCCTCGCCGTACACGTCCCCGGCCATCCCCATAGAGCCGGGCGTGCCGCCTCCTATGTCAGCATGATGCGCGCGGTTGGCAACGAAGAACAGCGGCCGGGGAAAAGAGCGCCTTCTCTTTCTTCCCTCTTCCTGAAAGACTCCTGTGACGAGCGTCACGTCCGGCAGGTGCGTGCCGCCCGCGAAGGGGTCGTTAAGAGCCACCACGTCGCCGGGCGCTAACTCGAAAGACTCAAGCGCGGCGGCCACGGCCATAGGCATCGAGCCGAGATGCACGGGCATGTGGTCGCCCTGCGCTATGACTCGCCCTTCGGCGTCGAAGACGGCGCACGAGTAGTCGCGACGCTCCTTTATGTTTGGAGAGAAGGCCGTGCGCCTGAGCGCGACTCCCATCTCTTCGGCCACCGAAGTGTAGAGAGCGCGGTAGATTTCCAGCGTCGTAGGGTCAAATCTGCTCATGGCTCTATGATGATGTTCCCGTGCGGGTCAACTCGCGCGCGAGCGCCCGCAGGCACGAGCGTCGTCGCGGAGTACTCCGTGACGATGCAGGGAGAGACGAGACGCGCGCCCGGCCTCAGCTCATGACGACGATAGAGGGCCGTGCGCTCCGGTCTGCTCGCTGAAAAATAGACCTTCGCGTAATCATGCGGGCGGGCGGGACGACGAACGACTTTCGCCGCGCTGCGCGTCTCAGGCTTTTCGACTATGCCTGACGAGCGAAGACGCGCGCTCACTATCTCGACCGCGTTGCCGGGCTGCGAGTAGCCGTAGCGCGCTTGGTGTGCGGCGTGAAAGCTACTGGCGACGCTCATGCGCGGCCTCCACTTTATCTCAAGCTCAAACGACTGCCCCTTGTAGCGCACGGCCAGCAGTCTTTCATGACGCTGCACGGATTCGCCGAAGCCTTCACTGCGGAGCGCCCTCAGCGCCTCCCGCTCCATCTCTCGGAAGGCGCGCTCGATTTTCGCATCGCTTCCCTCGCCAGCTTCGAGCATGACGGTGCGGCTCCAGTCCTTGACCACGTCTGCCGCGAGCGCGCCCAGGGCCGAAAGACCTCCGGCCATCTCAGGCGCAAGGACACGAGCGGCACGAAGGGCTCTCGCAAGCTCTACTGCGTGAAGACCGCCCGCGCCTCCGAAAGGGACGAGCGTAAAATCGCGCGCATCAAACCCGCGCTCAATGGAGATGGTGCGAAGCGCACGCTCCATCTGCATCCGCACGACGCGCAGCACGCCCTGCGCCGCCTCTATCACGCCGACTCTGCGGCGGGCAGCGCGGCTCATCTCTTCACTCAAGCTCTGCAAGGCAAGTCGAGCGCGTTTTTCATCAAGCTGAAACTCTCCGCCTAAAAGCCCCGCGCCTCCGAAATGATTGAGCAACAGATGCGCGTCCGTCACGGTGGGCAGAAGCGACCGCCCGTAGCACGCGGGCCCCGGGTCTGCGCCCGCAGACTCAGGCCCGACGCGCAGGGAACCGCCTTCGTCTACACGCGCGATGGAGCCTCCGCCCGCGCCTACCGTGTGTATGTCCATGATGGAGACGGCGACGGGCATCCCCGCCACCAGGGCTTCGCGCGTCATACGCATTCCTTCTCGCGTACAAAGCGCCACGTCCGTAGAGGTGCCGCCCATGTCGAAGGTGATGATGTTCTCTAGACGAGCGCGGCGCGTCACGTCGAGCGCCCCGACCACTCCGCCCGCAGGGCCCGAGAGAATCGTTCGCACTGGCTCATCACTTGCGACGCTCGCGGAGATGCTTCCGCCCGAAGACTGCATCACGCGAAGCGAGCGCGCCGCCGTTCTCTTCAAACGGTTCAGATATTTTCCCATCAGGGGCTGTAGATAAGCGTTGATGACGATTGTTGAGGTGCGCTCGTACTCGCGGTACTCGGGCAGTATGCGGTGAGAGACGGAGAGCGGAATCTTAAGAGCCGACAGGGCGCGCTCAATCAACCGCTCGTGTTCCGGGTGAAGAAAGGAGAAGAGCAGCGAGACGGCGACCGACTCTACACGCGCCCGCTTCAGTTTCCTGACGAGCCCTGAAAGAGCTGCTTCGTCAAGCTCTACGAGCACCTCTCCTGTGGCCGTCACTCGCTCACGCACGCCGAGCCTCAGGCTCGCAGGCACAAGCGGCTCAGGCTTACGCGCGTCCAAATCATAAAGCAGGGGCCGCGCCTGCCTGCCTATTTCCAACACGTCCTCGAAACCTTCCGTAGTCACGAGCGCCGTGCGAGCCCCTCGCCTTTCCAGCAGCGCGTTCGTGCCGACGGTCGTGCCGTGTATGACCTCTATCTCTTCCAGGGAAACATTGGTTGTGCGGGCTACGCGACGCAAGCCCTCGGTGATGGCCAGGGACGGGTCTGCGGGTGTCGAGGCGAGCTTGAAAATCTCTAAACCTTCCGTCCCTTCGTAGACGAAATCCGTGAACGTCCCGCCGGTGTCCACGCCGACGCGCACGACGCTCCGCTCAGTCTTAGCTTTCCTTCGTTGTTTCGCTGGCACGCCTGATTAAACCGAAAGCCCTGACGGGAAATGTTCCGAACGCTTTGACCTTGACCGGCACCGCAAAGAAGCGAAAGCCGCTCTCGGGCAGAGACGAAAGGTTGCACATGTGCTCCACTATCGCGATGCCCGCCCTGAGCAGAACGGAATGCGCGGGCCTAGTCGAGTCTGCGGTGTCGTCTATGTTGTATGAGTCTATGCCTACTAGGCGCGCTCCGCCGTCTCTTAAAGCTTCCGCCGCATCGCGCGTCAGAAAGGGATGACCCTCGAAGTACTGCTCCGTGCGCCAGTGCGCGTCCCAGCCGGTGTGAACCAGCACGGCCTTGTCCCCGACATCAACGCCTTGAAAACGGCTCGCGTCAATAGCACGTCTCTCTTTATCTTTCACGCGCACGACTACGGCTTCGAGGTCTGCAAGCTGCGACAGGGGAAGCTCCGAGAGGTCTCGGCCGTCCGCGTACCTGTGAAAGGGAGAGTCAAGATAGGTTCCTGTGTTGGCGACCATATCTATCTTCGCTATGTGAAACTCCGTGCCCTCCGCGTAGAGCTTGCGCGACTCTTCGCGGCCCAGAAAATCGGTGATGACGGGCGCGGGCAGGCCTCTATAAGTAACCATTCCGTCCTCAACCGTGTGGCTGAGGTCAACTAAAAGATTGTCCCTGTCGCTCATCATCTTCGTTGAAGCTTCTCAGTCCTTTATCTCTATAGTAGCGCCCGTACTGCTTGAGCGGCGCGCCGCGTCCAGCACTAGCTGGTTGCGATAGCCGTCCGTGAAGGTCGCTGCCTCGTCAACACTATTTCTCCCTTCGCGCAGGGCATCTATCACGGCGCGCGAAAAGAGCGTGAAGCCGCGCGACCATTCGGAATCGCGCATGCCTTCGGCCAGCTCGCCTGCGGGCGCTTCCACCTCAGACCAGCGTCCTTCGCCCGTTCGCGCCAGCAGCACAGCATTGCCTTCCACCTTAAGCGCGCCCTTTGAGCCGAAGACCTCCACGGAATGAATGGGCTGGCCCTGCTCCGCCACGGACATGCTGACGGTGGCGGTCGCTCCTTCCGTCGCCTCCGTGTCTAGCAGGCGCAGCAGCAGGTTGGCTTCATCGTCAGCGGTGACAGGCCGCATGCTTCCGCTCTCCTCTTCCCTGCGCTCTTTGATGTGAGTGGCAAGCTGCGCCGCGACGTGCGAGACTTCTGTCTTGAGCAGCCAGCGAAGGGAATCGACGGCGTGAGAGCCTATAGCGCCCAGGACGCCTCCGCCCTGCGAGGCGTCCGACCACCAGTTCCAGGGGCGCTCAGGATTGACGCGCGACTCGGCGCGAAAGCAGTACTTGGCGTGATGCACGCGGCCTATCTCTCCACTGTGAATCATCTCGCGCATACGGCGGCGCGCGGGAAGAAAGCGCAGCTCGTGGTCTATGAGAGCGAGCAGGCCCGTCTTCTGACTACGGCTCAGCATCTCTGCCGCTTCCTCTGCGTCAATAGCCGTGGGCTTCTCGCAGAGCACTGCCTTTCCGGCATCGAGCGCCGCCAGCGTCATCTCCCTGTGAGTATTCGTAGGCGTGACTATGCTGATTAAATCCACATCTTCACGCTCTACGACTTCGCGCCAATCATTGGTGGCAAACTCTATCCCGAACTCTCGCGCCACGCGCTCGGCATTCTGCTTTCGCCCGCTCGCAATAGCCACCACGCGCGCCCCCTCGCAAGCGCGGAAGCCCGGAATCTGCGTAGACCGCGCAAACCCCGTCCCTATGATTCCAATCCCGACTACATCTTTAGCCAAAATCTGTTCGCTCCTGCTCCCGCAAATTACGGGAAGCTATTAATGAAAAGACGGCTATCGCTAGCCGCCTTTTTTATCAAATGGTAAAGCCGCCCTGACAGGGCTTTTCGAGCCCGCCGAGTCATTTTTTGGTTTTACGCCTGTGGGTTCTTTCTCTGTGGCAATTTGAGCATACCACATCGCATTTAGCAATCTCTTCCAAGATTTTACGGCGCGTCATACGACTGGCATCGGCCAAGTTGATTACTTTATCTTCATCCTCGCGGTGGTCAAAGTCCATGACGTAATACGGATATTGAATCCGGCAGTCGGCGCAGGGCCTCGCTTTATACTCCCGGATAATCTCAGCGTTTCTCAGCCGGAATCTTGCGTTTCTTCTCAAATAAGCATCTTTGTTTTTCCTGTAATGAGCCTTGAGGATAACGCTTCTGCACGCGCGACAATATGAATAGCGAAGATTCCTGGCGATGTTTTTAAATCTGAATTCGGTAATCGGAAACGAAGCTTTGCAGCGCGGGCATCTCTTACTTTGTGCAGGATTCTCTGCCACGGCGCATGCTCTCTAAGAGGGTAGATAAAAGAATAGGGCGAGTTAAGAGGTGCTTTACGCATCTTAACTCGCCCTATTCTTTATTACTACTGAAAAGTGCCCTCGGCTGGAGTCGAACCAACAACCAACGGATTATGCCTGCCGCTACGGCTTTCGCCGCGCTTCAAAACCTATGAAGCTTTGTGGTCTGGACTTTCTCTTCGCTTTACGCGTCCGCCATCAAGTCTCTACACCTTCCTCAATTTTTTATGAGGCTTGGCTCGGGATTACCATCACGCTTTCGCGTCTAAGGCTTCCCCGAATTTGACGGATTCTACAAGCGCACCTGAAACAACTCTGACCCGAAAATCAGAGCTGAGTGTGATACGCGTGCAACCCAACCTTGCAAGGCCGTATGAAGGATTCACAAATGCAGCACTCTCCACTTAGGCCATTCAAAGAACCGAGTCCGCTGCTCTAACCATTGAGCTACGAGGGCACAAGGTGTAAACGGATGAGAAGGATTATAGGGAGTGCGGCGCGCGGAAAGCAAGCGTGGAAGGAGCAGCTAATTCGCGCTTGCGTTTTCGCCTCCGCGCGCTCTGGCCAGGAGCGAGTCTATCTGTCGCAGGTGGCGGTCTTCGTGAGCGCCCACGAAGATGAGCCACTGGTAGGCGCTCATAGGGCCGAAGACCGGATGCGGGTAGGTGACATCTGTTAAATCGAGAGCTTCGAGGCGCGGCCTGAGCGCGAGTATAGTTTCGCGCGAGCGCTCAAGTCGGGCCAGAGAGTCCGCAATCGGGACTGCGCCTGTCGGGCGCGCTGTCTCAGGCGCAACGTACTTCTCTCGCGCGCTTCGCTCGGCAATCTCTGCGACAGAGACGGGCTGAAAGGGCTTGTCCGCGGCGCGCTGCAAGCCACCGGCCTCCGCTTTCGTCAGCATCACGGGAAAGAGCTTCGACAGGCGCTCTTCTATAATCGCCAGATGCTCCGCTATCTCGGCCACAGACCACGCGTCGGGCGAAGGGCGAAGGCTCTCCTGCCCGTCCTCAGCGCCCGCGACAGACTCAAGCCGTGCGCGCAGGCGCGAGCGAGTCTTATCCATTAAGTCGAAGATTTCCGACAGGCTGTTATAAATCATTCTAGTGCTCCTCTAAGATGGTAAGTCCCAAGACTGAGCTGCGTGGCCTGCATGCTCAAGTCCAGCCTGTGCCAGCGCAGGTAGTTGCTGACGGGCTCGTTGGCGTAGATTCGCAGGAAGCCCGTCTCAAGGTAGAGCGCTTCAGGGCGAGGCCACGCGAGACGCACTACGGGGTTAAAGGAAACGGGCAGCTTCCCCGTCTGCTTTGAAGATGTATCGCCCGGCTTCTTCTTAAAATTCTTTTCGTCGTAATCGGCGGAGGCGGCTATGAGCGGGTCGCGCAAAGTTATGCGCGCGTTCGTCGGAGAATCCGTCAGGGCGTCGTAGATTGCCACCTCCGTCTCGAAGGCCGTGGATACTTTGGAAGAGTCCGGCGACCAGACGGGCAGCACGTCCGTCGAGCGGTCGTCCAATAGTCTCTCCTGCCCGCTCAGATTAACCAGTCGCGGGCGGCCCGCAGGCAGTAACTCAGCAGGGCGCGCGTTCCACTCGTCCTCCGTGCAGGCGAGCGACGCGAGCCCGGTGCTGTCGGGAGACCACGCCAGATAAAAGTATATGAGGCCGCCGCGCGAGGTCACGGGCTTAAGGTCGAAGCCGTCGCGGTTGCAGATGTATATCTGCTCGGTCGCGAAGGTCTGTACGGGAGCGAAGACCGGAGCCACGGACGCTGAAGGCTCAGGCATGTTCGTGGCAGCGCCGGGCGGCTCTGAAGACGGCGGCTGAGCGCTAGCGCTGCGACGCGCTATGAAGGCTATGTAGTTTCCGTCGGGCGACCATGCGACCGTGGCGGCAAAGACTCCTGAAAGCTCCGGCGGGCTGACGTTGCGCAGGAACATACCTTCGGCCGCGTACATGTCTATGCGAAAAGTGCTCTGCTCCGTGTCGCCCGTCTCGTAGAGCGCAAGCACCCGCTGCCCGTCCGGCGACTTGACGGTTCTGACGAGCGCGTCGTCCTTGCGCCGTTCGTCGAAATCCCTCTGCACAGTCTCAAGGCGCGTGTACTTGCTTTGAGCTTCCGCAGCGCCCTCCGGCGCGGCAACGTCGGCTTGAAACTTGTAGGCAAGCCTCTGCGCGGGCACGTCCCTGAGCGTGCGCGGCGCAACGCTTCTCTTATCCAGCAGACCCTTTCGACAACCCGCTCCCGCCACCACCGCAATTAACAGCAGAGCAAAGAGCTTCACCTGTGTATCTCTCTTCATCATCTAAAAACTCGCGCTCGATGATAGGAAGCAGGACAGGCAGGTGTCAACAAGACAGGAATCAGCAAGCTGGTGTTCTTGCTGATTCCTGTCTGCTGACTGCTGCTCGCTGTCTTATCTGAAGGTTCTGGTTTCGGCGGTCTCTTTGCTGAGGACTTCGCTGGCGAGCTTGGTGTCGAGGGCGAAGAGGGCGCGCATGGTGTTTCGCGGCGAGAGGTGGTCTTCGTCCGTGTCGTCTTCGTCAACGCAGTTGTGCTCTACCAGACGCGCCAGGCGACGCACGAGCGGCTCCTGATTAGGGAAGCGCTCTATGTAGGCTCTGGCCGAAAGAGCGCCGACCCAGTCGCAGGTCAGCTCTTCCGGGCGGCGGCCCGTGATGTTCAGGCCCGTCAGGTTAACGGCGCGGCTTCCTACCTGTCTGAAGAGCGGGGCGAGGGTGTCGTCGCGCCCGTCCGCAATGTGCGTTATCTCGTGAGCGAGCACGCTTATCATCCCTTCGTCCGAGGGCAGGCCCGCCAGAAAGATTGTGCCGAAGTATATGGTGTGAGGGTCTATCATAATCACGGAAGCGTTGTCGCGCAGGTCAACGTCCGGCTTGATGCGGGTGATGCCCTGTATGCGTCGCGTGGCTGCGCGCAGCCTCCAATCCTCCAGCTTGTTCTCGCGCGCCAATTTTGTCAGGGCGTTGATGGCAAGCTCTTTGGCTACGGGCAGAAGTCGCTCGGCGCGTGCGGCTCCCGCGACCGCCGAAGGGTCTCTTAAGGGAAGCGAGGGCCGCGCCTGCATCTCGTCAATCGGGACGCTGCCCAGAGGGTCTGAGACGCGCTCGGTGCAGACGGTGTTCATGGCACGCTCGACTATGTTGCCCGCGCTCGTAGGCAGCGGAGCGCCAGTGTTCTGCGGCTTGTAGGTGTCGTGCGTGTGCCCCGGCGGCTCCTGCTGCTGCGCCCCGCCTTTCTGCTGCGCCGCAGTGCCGAACGGCAAAGCCAGCGCAGCCGAAAGCCACACGACACACAGGAAGCCAAGCGCCCCTCGCCTGTAATACTGCTTAAGAAATTCCATAAAACACCAGCAACGATAATGCAGAAGGCAGAGTGCAGAATGATGAATTAAAGAAAGCATTCAGGTTGAATAGTTCTTCTCATTCATCATTCTGCACTCTGCCTTCTGACTTGCCTTTTCACCTGTTCCGCCAGGCAGGCTTGCGTTTTTCCATGAAAGCCTTGACGCCTTCGTGCGCGTCGTCCGACTTCATCAGCTCATTCAAGTACAGGTCTTCGACTTTCGTCAATGCCTCTTCAAAAGAACGCCCGCGACCCAAATCAATTGCACGGCGGGCCGCTTCCAGCGCCGGGGCCGACAATTCCCGCAGGCGGACGAGCAGCTCTTCCGTCTTTTGCTCAAGCTGAGGGGCGGGCACGACCATGTTTATCAGGCCGAGCCGCTGAGCCTCCCCGGCGTCTATCAGCTCGCCCGTCAGGATAAGCTCGCGCGCCTTGCGCTCTCCTATGATGCGCGGGAGAAGCACCGCGGCTACGGGCGGAAAGACTCCGAGCTTAATTTCCGGCTGGCCGAAGCGTGCGCTCTCCGTGGCTATGCAGAAATCGCAGGCCGCCACCAGCTCGCAGCCGCCGCCCAAGGCCGCGCCGCTCACGACCGCGATGGTCGGCTTGGCTATCTGCTCAAGTGTGCGAAAGATGCTGTGAAAGGATTCGAGCATCTGGTAAATGGTCTCTTCCGCGTGCTCTTCGACGGCCACGCCCGCGCTGAAGACGCGAGCCTCAGGCACGGCGTCAAAGAGAATCGCCACCATGTCGCGCGCGGCCATGCACTCGTTCAGACATTCGTTTATCTCCCGCATCATGGCTATGTTCAGAATATTGAGCGGGGGCCGCGCCAAGGATATGCGCCCAACGCGGTCTTTGATGCTGAAACGGACGCTTTGGTATTGACTCATTGCTTAAGCAGATTCAAACAGGGATGGACAGAGATTGTCAGGATAAAAGAATTGCTTCTTCTTTATCCTGTCCATCCTGTCCATCCCTGTTAATTTCCTTTTTCAAATTAGCTGGCCGCCGTCAACCTTGATGATTTCGCCCGTGATGTGCCGCGCAAACTCGGAGCAGAGAAAGGCCACCAGGTTGGCAACGTCCTGCGGCTCGCCTATGCGCCCCAGGACTGCCTCGCGCTCGGCCTCTTCCATGATGCGCGCAGGGAGCCGCTCGGTCATGGGCGTGCGTATGAAGCCGGGCGCGACGGCGTTGACGTTGACGTTCGAGCGTCCAAGCTCCACGGCGGCGGATTTCGTGAGCCCTATGACTCCGGCTTTGGACGCGGCGTAGTTGCTGATGCCGAAGCTTCCGCGAAGCGCCTGAATAGAGGCTATGTTGACTATCTTGCCGTAGCGCTGCTCCCTAAAGAGAGGCGCGACCGCGTGAAGATAGTTGAAGGTGCCCTTGAGATTGACGTTTAAGACCCTGTCCCACTGTGACTCCGTGATGTCCCAGATGGGAGCGTCACTATTGACGCCCGCCGCGCTCACGAGTATGTCCACGCGGCCCATGCGGGCGCGCGTCTCCGCGATGATGCGCGAGGCCTTGCCGTGGTCTGTCACGTCCGCCGTGAAGGTGGTGACTCGTGCGCCCGTCTCTTTCAGCAGGTGAGAGGTCTGTATCATGACATCCTCGCCCGCCTGATCCACTACGCAGATGTTGGCACCGCGCCGCGCCAGCTCCATCGCGCAAGCGCGCCCTATGCCCGAAGCAGCCCCCGTGATAATCGCAACCTTTGCGTCAAATTCCATCTCGAAACAACTCCCCCTTGCATAATAGAAGGCTATGAGAAAAAGGGAAAGAGAGAAAGAGAGAAATGCAGAAGGCAGAGTGCCGCAATGATGAATTAAAGAAAGCATTCAGGTTGAATAGTTCTTCTCATTCATCATTCTACACTCTGCCTTCTGCATTGCTTTTACAGGTTTCCGCCGAGCCATTTCTGGTACGACTGTCGCTGTGCCTCTGTCGGATTGGGGACGGGCGCTATGCGGTAAGGCGCTATGGCGCGGCCGCCCAGACGGATTTCAAAGCTGCGCAGGTCGTCGTTGCGAAAGAGCGTGAGGGTCACGCGGTCGCCCGGCTTCTTCTCTGAAAGCCGCGCGTCGAACGATTCCAGGTTGACCCTCATCCCGTCGAGCGCGACTATCTCGTCTCCGGCGCTGATGCCCTGGTCGTAGGCGGGAGTTCCGGCGCGCACGTTCCTGACCATCAGGCGGTTGTCGTTCATGTAGAGCGTCGCGCCGAAGTAGGGCCGCTCGGTCGCCGCGCGTCCCGTAGATGTCCCGCTGGTGTCTAGATAAAGACCTGCGTGATTGAGAATACTGTTGAAATCAATCTCCTCGCGCCCGCGCACGTAGCGCGTGAAGAAGCTGTCGAGCTTCGCGCCTGCCATGCGCTCGGCAAGGCCCTGGAAATCCTCCGGCGTGTAGTTGCGCTCCTTCCTGTAAAACTCTTCGTAAAGGGCGCGCATCACGTCGTCGAGCGAGCGCGCGTCCTTTGAAGCACGACGAATCTCAAGGTCAAGCATAGCGCCCACGATTGCGCCCTTATCGTAGTAAGAGACTTGCGAGTTCACGGAATTTTCGTCCGGCCTGTAATACTTAATCCAGGCGTCGAAGCTGGACTCTTCCAGGCTCTGCTCGAAACGACCGGGCGTGTTCTGCAAGTCCCTTATCGCGGTTGCCAAATCGTTCAGATAGTCTTCGCCCGTTATGAGACCGGCGCGCACGAGGATGATGTTCTCGTAGTAGCTGGTGATGCCTTCCGCGACCCATAGGAGCCGCGTGTAGTTCTCCTGCGTGTAATCGAAGGGGCCGAGCGCATCGGGCCTGATGCGCTTGACGTTCCAGAGATGAAAGTACTCGTGAGAGACGAGCGAGAGAAAGCTCCTGTAGCCTCCTTCAGGGCGAAAGCGAAAGCGCGGGAAGATGAGAGCGGTCGAGTTCAGATGCTCAAGACCGCCGCCGCCCGTCGAGCGCAGGTGCAGAAAGAAGGTGTAATCACGATAAGGAATCTCGCCGCCCATGAGAGCCACGGAGGCTTCGACTATCTTCTGAACGTCGCGCCGCATGCGCTCGGGGTCGTAGTTGCCCTCGCCGTCTATGACGATGCGGTGCGGTATACCCTTGACCTCGAAGGAGAGCGTCTTGAAGTTGCCCACCTCAACGGGCGAGTCGTAGAGGATGTCGAAATTCTCCGCGCGAAAAGTTAGGGGCCGCCCGCCTGCGGCTGCGGGCAGAGCGGTCGCCACCTTCCAGTTGCCGAAAGGGACTACGCGAAGAGTCGAAGGCGCTTTGAGCTGGCCCTGCGGGTACATCAGAAGCGCCGCGTTGTTCCAGAAGGCATGCTGGTCTGTCACCTCGTTGGTGCGAACGGAGAACTCGTTGGCGTAGACGCTGTAGGTTACGACCAGCTCTCTTGAGCCTGCCGTCTCTACGCGCCAGGTGTTCTTATTCGTCTTCGTCCAGCGAAGCGAGCGCCCGCCCGCATCCTTAGCATCGAAGTCCTGCACGTTGCGAGCGAACTCTCGCACCAGATAAGAGCCGGGCGTCCAGACAGGCATGATTAAGTCCGTCTGTGCAGGCAGCGTGCCGCGCACGCGCATCTCCACCTCAAGCAGGTGCGTGTAGGGCTTGGGCATAGAGACGGTGTAGGAAATTTCCGGCGGAGCCGAGGGGGCCTGCGTATTAGACCTCTGAGCAGATGCGGCGAAGGTTGCCAGAAACAGCAGCAGGGCTGACAGCGCAGCCTTTCCGGGTGCGTGAATCATTCTCGGAACGTCCTTTTGATTTGACGAAGATTTCAGGGAGATTAACAGAAACTCATCTTACAACGAAACGCGCCGCACAGGCCAAGCGCGCGTTAAAGAAACAATTTAACAGGGATGGACAGGATGAACAGGATAAAGAATAAATGCTTTTTCTTTATTATCCTGACAATCTCTGTCCATCCCTGTTAATTTCCCTGCAAAACTTTTGCGATGAAATCGGCCTAGGATTCTTAGCTCACTTCGGAGGGAAAGAAGCGATGATAGTTAGCTGCGTGAAGTGCGGCGCGAAGAATCGCGTTGAAGAAAGAGCGGGCGAGGGACGACTGCCCGTGTGCGGCAGGTGCGGCTCGCCTCTGGATATAGAAGCGAGCGCGGGCGACACGAGCAGGCCTTTGACGGTGACAGACCAGACCTTCGCGCGCGACGTGCTACAGGCGGGCTCGCGCCCTGTGCTGCTGGACTGTTGGGCCGATTGGTGCGGGCCTTGCCGCATGATTGCGCCCGCGCTTGAGCAACTGGCGGCGGAATCAAACGGGCGCTATTTGATAGCCAAGCTCGACGTGGATGAGAATCCCGTGACGGCCACGCAGTTCGGCATACGGAGCATCCCCACGCTCCTTATCTTCAAAAACGGCACACTGGTAGACCGCCTCGTCGGCCTCCAATCCAAGCAGGCCATAGCCCAGAGACTTCAAAGGCAACAGTAAAGGAGCAGATGGGCAGAAGTTGGGTCTGATGTTAATTCGTCTTTAGTCCCGGCAGGGACTCGCGTGAAAATAGCCCAGCCATTTATGGCTGGGGATAAGGCAGTAACAAAAGAGAAGAGTCCCGTAGGGACGGCTGAAGGAGATGTTTCAGCCGTCCCTACGGGACTCTACATTTCTCTCGCATCTGTTCCCAGTACTAAAGCACTGGGCTATTATCAGAAAGTCCCCGACGGGACTAAAGATTAACCGGCTTCGACTCAACCTCTAAACCTTGTCCTATAATCTCTGCTTTTTACTTTTCCCTTCTTTAGTGCGATATTTCAGGGGAAATCATTTAGCCGAGAATCCTTGAAAGGTATCTGATGAGATGTGGAGGAAATTGATTGCTACGCCTGCCACCTGGGTGCCGCTGCCTCTTCGCATTGCTCTTGGAATCATAATGTTCGCGCACGGGGCGCAGAAGGTGCTGGGGCTCTACGGCGGGCGCGGCTGGAGCGCATGGGTTGCGGGCGAAGCCCCTCTCGGCCTGCGCCCCTCGTGGCTCTGGCTCGGCGCGGCGGCGATATCCGAATTTCTGGGCGGCATACTCATCTTCTTCGGCGTGCTGACGCGCGTAGGCGCTCTGGGCGCAGCGCTGACCATGCTCGTAGCCGTCATAGGCGTTAACTGGGGCGCGTTCTTCGCCAACAATCGCGGCATAGAGTTTCCTTTCGCGCTGCTCATGATGGCCGTCACGCTCATCATAACCGGGGGCGGACAGGCTTCCATAGACCGCTTCCTGATGCACCCGCGCGACCGTAGAAGATAGATAAAAATGCAGAAGGCAGAGTGCAGAATGATGAATTAAAGAAATAATTCAAGTTGAATGCTTCTTCTCATTCATCATTCTGCACTCTGCCTTCTGACTTGCTCTTATGAATCGTTCTCCGCTACTGGTTATCTTCATCACAGTCTTCATAGACCTGATAGGCTTCGGCATAGTCATTCCCGTGCTGCCGTTTTACGTAGAGGGGACGCGCTTCAACGCCAGCCCGCGAGTGGTGGGGCTGCTCTTTGCCTCCTACTCCATCATGCAGCTTATCTTCTCGCCCATCTTGGGAAAGCTCTCCGACAGGTACGGCCGCCGTCCCATTCTCTTAATCAGCCTGATTGGCACGGCCTTTGGCTTTCTAGTGCTGGGGCTGGCGACGACCGTCTGGATGCTCTTCGCGGGACGCATCATAGACGGCATCTCGGGCGGCAACATCTCTACGGCGCAGGCCTACATAGCTGACGTGACTACGCCCGAGAATCGCGCGAAGGGGATGGGGATGATTGGAGCGGCCTTCGGGCTGGGGTTTATCTTCGGCCCGGCCATAGGCGGCATACTGAGCCGCTGGGGCATAGAGGTTCCGTTTCTTTTCGCGGCCGCGCTGGCTCTGGCAAACGCGACGCTGCTTTACTTCACGCTGCCGGAGACGGTCACTAAAGACCATCCGGCCAGAGTCTCTGCCGCCTCGGCCAGATGGAAGAATCTCTTCGAAGCATTGAAGCAGCGACGACTCGCCTTCGTGCTCAGCATATACTTTCTCTTCGTCACGGCCTTCTCGATTATGACCTCGTCGTTCGCGCTCTTCACCATGTTCCGCTTCGGGTACGACGCGCACGACACTGGCTGGCTCTTCGGCTACGTGGGCGTGATTGGCGCGGTCATTCAGGGAGGACTGATAGGACGGCTGGTTCGAAGCTTTGGCGAGCTGCGGCTGGTCGTCGCGGGCGCGTTTCTCTTCACGACGAGCCTCTTCATCATCCCGCTCACGGGCCCCGAGTCGGGCGTCGCGGTGCTGCTCATGGTCGGGGCGCTCTTCGCCGTGGGCAACGCACTGTCAACGCCGTCTCTGACGAGCCTCGCGTCCAAGAGCGCCGGGGCAGCGGAGCAGGGCGGCGTCCTCGGCGTTACTCAATCCGTGGCGAGCCTTGCCAGAGCGGTCGGCCCCCTCATAGCATCGGCCATGATTTACAGCGCCGTCGCTACACTAGGCTTCGACCGCCAGATGCACAACATGAGCGACCACACGCTGAGGCTCACCTTCTGGACGGCGGCCGCCATCATGCTCCTGGCTTTTCTATTGGCCGTCTACTTCTCTTACGCCTACGCGGGCAGGTACAAAGAGGCCGCGCCTATGGCGGCGGAGAGCTAGCCCTAATCCCGCCTGTAGAAGACGCGGTCAAAGGTTACGCCCGGAGCGACAGAGATGGAGCCCTCTATCACCATACCGAAATTGGTCACGCCGTTGAGTATGCGGTTGGAGAAGGTGGCAGTGAGCTCGCCTCTGCCCCCGTCGCTGTAGACTTTCGTCGCGGTCAGTCTGCCCTGCTCACCCTTTATGTCCTGAAGCTCTGCGCGCCTGTCGCCCTCAAAGCTCGTGCCGGACAGGCTGTTGCCCGAGTCAACCCTGATTTCTATGTAGTAGCCAGCCTCAAACCCCTCGTAGCGCCCCGCGTAATCGGCCACGTTCTCTTTGACCACAGTCTCGAAGCGCTTCTCTTTGGTCTTAATCTCTTTGTTCTTGACCTTGGACTTCTGCGCGAAGGCCGGGGCCGCAGAGGCCAGCACAAGGACGGCCGCCATCAATAGCAATCTCTTCATCATCGCTACTTCTCCCCCACTTTTTTGTGTCTGTATTAAGGGCAGACTATCGCCCTCTTTAAAGTGTAAACACCGCCGCGCGCAGTTTCGTGGCGACAAATTGAAGATTCTCTCTTTTACCAGATGGAGGGAAGCTTTGACTCGTCTATCTCAAGGAGTTTTCCGTCGGGCAGTATGTGCAGCATCTGAGCGCCGCGTGCGCGTAGCGGAGGCGAGAGAAGCCCTACGCGGTGGCAGTTGGCGCGCGGGCTCGCGTGATTGGTCAGGGGCTGAGACTCGGAGCACAGGAGCGCTATGCGCTCGCCCGACGCAAGCTCCATGATGCGGTCTAGGCCCCGCTCAAGGTCTTCCGTCCTGGCGATGACTTTGCCGCCGCACTCCGGCAGATGCTCGTAGCCCACGCCGTTCTCCCTGAGCAATTCTTCCAGCACGCGCCCGTTGTACTGAGGCCAGCGCGAGCGCGCCACGCTCCTCACGTCGCACACGAGCGCAATCCCATGCTCCCTGAGGAGCCACAGGAAATGCTCGAACGGGTGGCGGCCGTGCCCTATCGTGTAGATTGTCGTGGACATCAATTTTCTAAGGCCGCACCTTTACCAAGGGAGGCTGTTGAGCTTGACCGGCCCAGTGGGCCAGCTCTCCTTCGCGCACGGCAGAATCATGACGTTCATGGGAGACACAATCGAGCCTGAAGGCTGCTCTATCTCGACCGCGTCCGAGACCCTTCGCCAGCCCAGCCGCTCGTAAAACGGCATCAGCCTGTCGTGACAAAAGAGGAGGCCGAAGTCTACGCTCAGCTCTTCGCGCATGAGGCTCGCGGCGTGGCGCATGGCGCGGCTCGCGTATCCTTTTCCCTGTTCGTCCAGCGTGGTGACGACCCCGCCGACGCCGCAGACCGCGACGCGCTCCTCATTCACCGCGACCGTGTGCTGAAGCAGGCCGACGTGTGTCACGGGGCTTCCGTCGACTTCGATAAAGATGTGCAGGTCTTTGGGCTTCCACGTCAGGTTCAGATGGTTCGAGCCGAAGATGTCTTCGCCCCATCCGAACAGCAGCTTGCTCTCTTCATCAGAGATATTATTCCGAACCCGTATCTCCATAAGTTACAGGCAACAACTCTCCGCTCATTTTTTTCATTACGATAGCTTTGTCCTCCCCTTTAGCTCTTCCCTTATCTGCTCTGCCGTCAAATCCACCAGCCGCCCGCCAGTAAACAGCGGGTCGTTCGTCACCTCCATGACGGCGAACGAAGGCAACTTAAACTCGTCCAGCTCCGCGTCCGAGTCGAACTCGGTTTCGGCCAGCACGAGCCCGTGCAGCGCGCCGAGGAAAACGTCTACGGAGAATTTTCGCCCGTCGCGCTCGTAAGGGTAACGGTTCTTGCGAATCTCGTTGCCTTCGAGGTGGGCGAACATCTCGTACTCTGCCTGCGTCAGGTAGATGTTTGTTATCCAGGTGCGCGAGAAGTCTTCCGGGTTCGGCGCGAACTTCTGCGTGAGCTTGAAAGTCCACTCGCGCTTGTAAGGCTCGCGTATCTTTCTCAGTCGGAGCCGCGTGTTGGTGACGTAGTTGTCGAAAATCTGCGTGTGATAGTGCTGTGGCTCAAGCTCGGGCGGGTAGGAGCGCAGGAGGAACCTCCGCTCGCGCTCCATGTGCGCGTACTTCTCCACCTTTTTACTTACGTCGGCGGCCGTGCCCAGGTATTTAAGCACCATCCTCAGGCTCCCACCAGCTCCGCTTCGCGCTCTTTCAGAAACTCTTCCGGCTCGACTATGCGGCCCGCTATGGCGGAGGCCGCGACCACGTAAGGCGAAGCCAGATAGACCTTGCCCGGCCCGCTTCTTCCGGGAAAGTTTCTGTTCTGAGCGCTGATGGTCACCTGTTCCGGGGAGCGCGACGCGCCCGGCCCGGCGTTGATGCACGCGCCGCAGCTTGGGTCAATCAGCTCCGCGCCTGCGCGCTCGAAGATTTCTATGTAACCCTTCTCCCTGGCGTACTGCTTTATCTTCTGCGAGCCGAATTGCAGATAGAGATGAACGCCCGGCGCAACCTTGCGACCCTGCTCCACGGCGCGCTTCAGCACGGCGGCGTACATGTCCATGTCCGCCATCTTGCCGCCCGTGCACGAGCCGCCGTAAGCCGTGTCTATACGCACCTCTTCCTGAAGCTCCGTGATGTTGATGCCGTTTCTGGGGTCGCCGGGCAGGGCCACCATTGGCCGTATCTCCGAGAGGTCAATCTCGAAACGGGCCGCGTACTCCGCGTCCTCGTCGCTCTTCAGGAAGCCTTTGCGAACGTCTTCCGCGTCTAGCCCGCGCGTGCGCGTGAGATATTCAAGCACGACTTCGTCCGGCTCTATGATGCCCGTGAAGCCTCCGGCTTCGACGGCCATGTTCGTCAGCGTCGCTCGCTCGTCAATAGACCAGTTCTTCAAGCCCTCGCCAGCGAACTCAAGCACCTGACCGATGCCTTTGCCTTCCTTCATGTAATCGGTCGCAAGGATTTTGAGCATCACGTCTTTGGCCGACACGTCGGCGCGCTTTTCTCCTTTGAGCACGAACTTGACGGTCTCGGGAACTCGCACGCGAATGTCTTTCGTGTACCACGCGTTCGCCATGTCGGTCGAGCCCACGCCGAAGGCGAAGCAGCCTAGGACGCCCGCCATGCAGGTGTGCGAGTCAGTGCCTATGACAAGCTGGCCCGGCAGAGCTATGTCTTCAACGACCGCGTTGTGACAGATGGCCTCGGAGCCTCGCTCCTCCGTGCCGCCGTAAAGCCGTATGCCCTGCTCTTCCGTGAAGTTCTCCTGCGTAACGGCTAGACCGTTGGCGCGGTCAAGCAGGCCCATCTTGCGCTTGTCCTCGGACATCACGCGGCCCAGGAATGTCAGGTGGTCGCGGAAGGCGTAGACAGACTCAGCCTCCGTCACGCGAGCGTCTTTGCCGAGAGCCTGCTTGAAGAGAGACTCTGCCATGGGCGTGACGTACTCGTGCGAGAAGCGCACGTCCGCCACGGCAAAGAGCGCGTCGCCCGGCTTCACGGCCTCGACGCCAATGTGTCCAGCGCGCACGAATGCGTGGCGCGCGATTATCTTCTCCACGATGTTCATGGGGCGCTTCCCGGTCTCAAGCCGCGGCGGGGTGGTCTCGCCCGCGAGCCGCGCCTTGTTGTAGTTGAAGAGCCCGCCGTATTCGACAATCGCTTTCGAGATTGCGTCGAGCCCGCGCGTGAACTCTTCGAGCGGTATCTCTTCACCTCGCGTTATTCTCTCGATGAGCCCGAAATCCGTTGACGTAAGCAAACCTATGTTCTGCGCGTTCTGCCCGTAAATCTTCTCTATGGTCTTCGCTATGACAAGCTCAACGCCCGCGGCCTTCTCGGCATACGGAGCGGTCTCGCGCGACGAGCCGCAGCCCTTAGAGAGACCCGAGACGACTACGGAAAAGCCGCCGCCTTTGACTTCGTCCTTCTGCACGGCCTGCTCGCGCATGCCTACGTAGACGTACTCGCCAAGGGTCTCGTCGTAGTAGAAGCAGACCCAGCCGGGCGTAATCTCGTCCGTAGAGATGTTGTTCATGAGCGGCCGCTCAGGGTCGTGCGGTAAATTCTCGCCTTCTGCCAACTGGCGGCGAATCAGCGATACGTCTTCGGTCAAATAGAGTATGCGGCCTGCGAAGCGCATGCGGTCGGGCCGCTTCTGAATCTTCTCTGTCACTTAAGCCATCTCCAGTAGAAAAATTATTGCGTCTTTGAAAGAAACATTATAAACCGAAGAGGTAAAAGTACTGAAACGGAGAAGAGAATTAACAGGGATGGACAGGATAGACAGGATAAAGAAAAGAGAATACTTCTGCTTTCATCCTGTATATCCTGTCCATCCCTGTTAATTTCTTTTACTATCCTCCACTTTGCTTAGGAGAAACGGGATGCTTCACTTGAAGGCGCGGCTGCTGGGTTTAGTAATCATAGCGATATTCGCGGGGCTGCTCTATTACGACTGGCACATGCTACGGCAGGAGGGACAGTACTACATGAAGCTGGCGGTGCTTGCACCCTTAGGAATCATCGGCGGCATCTTTGTCCTGCTCTTTCCGACCAAGGCGGGGCCGCCGCAGACGGGCTCGGACAAGCTGGTAGTCTTTCTGGTATTCCTCCTGGGAGCGGCTGCGGGCGCGCTTAACCTGTACCTGATGGATCCGGGCTTCTTCTCTTTTCGTTAAATGGGTGATTCGGCTTCAGTCATCAGCAGGGAGTTCGACCGGCTGGCTCTCGTCGCGGCGGGCGGCGACGAGGGCTGGACGCAGAACAGCCACTATCACGACTTCCTGCTGCGGCGCGTGCCGCCGGGTTGCCGTCGCGCGCTTGAGGTAGGCTGCGGCGCGGGAGCCTTCTCGCGCAGGCTGGCCCAGCGCTCAGAGCACGTCACGGCGCTAGACCTCTCGCCAGAGATGGTACGCATTGCGCGCGAGCGCTCCGGCCAGTTCGGGAATATAGAGTTTGACGTGGGCGACGCCGTCGAGCGTGACTTGCCCGAAGAAGAGTTCGACTGCGTCGCCACGATTGCGACGCTTCATCACATGCCCCTGCGTCTCATGCTCTCCAAGTTCAGGCGGGCTTTGAAGCCGGGTGGCGTGCTGCTCGTGTTAGACCTCGTGGAGCCGGAAGGATTTTTTGACAGGCTGACGGATGCCTTGGCTCTTCCCGCGTGCGTAGGCTTGAGGCTGCTTCACAAGCGACGCTTCAGAGAGCCCGCGTCTGTGCGAGCGGCGTGGGCCGAGCACGAGCAGTACGACAGCTATCCGACTCTGGGAGAGGTGCGACGCGCCTGCGACGGATTGCTTCCCGGCGCGGAGGTCAGGCGTCACCTGCTCTGGCGCTACTCGCTCATCTGGCGAAAGGTTGTGGTATAAAGATAGTCGTTGCACGGGCCAAGCCGAAAATCAAAGGCGCGCGAGGTTACATGACGGCAAAGCTGAAGATAGCCCTGTTTGTCTCCATCCTGCTTATCGAGAGCATTGGTTTCGCGCAAGCCCCTTCCAGAAGAGCGCAGGTCAAGCTGCGCGGCAGGGGCCGTAGCCTTCTGCTTTCGAGCGGCCGCGTGCGCCGCTCTCTGAACGTGCGCGAGCAGGTGCTGGCGGCTAGGCTCGACGAGGTGAAGCTGCTCTTTGTCTCGCACGAAGACTCTTTCACTTACCTGCTGGTTGACGCCTGCGGCCCCTCTAAGCCTGTGCCGGATGCGAGGCGTTGCGGCGCGGCAGACGAGTGCGGCCTGCTCTGGATTAAGCTCGACGGCGCGCTCATGATGCGCGACGTAAAGGCCGCTAACTACGAGTCATGCTGGACGACGAGCACTTCCTCGGACGGCTACAAAATCTTCGGCCGCAAGCTCAGCATGGAGTACGACGACTTCAACGCGCGCAAGCACTACAAGCTCTCATACGATGCAGACCAGCCCAAGCGCGCCTTCAGCCTAGAAGAGTTCGCCCTCGTGGACAGGGCCGCGCCCTAAAGTCCCCGCCCTTTACTCTCCGCACAGAAATTCGGAACCGGCTTTAATCCTGAACAGAAGGATAAATCTATCTTTGTATGATTGAGTACGATGCTCACAAGTGGACTGACCACCTCTTTGACATAAAAGGCTCCATGGTGCGCGAGATAACGGGGCGGGTGCTGCTGGTGGTCGCGTGGGCCGCTTTGGTGGTCGCCTTTCACCTGTACGTGCGTCCCGTGGCCGTGCCCTCGACCGTGCACGCCCTTGTCGGCGTGGCGATTGGACTGCTGCTGGTGATTCGCACCAACGCTTCCTACGAGCGCTTCTGGGAGGGGCGTAAGATGTGGGGCGGGATGGTCAACGAGTCTCGCAACCTTGCGCGCTCGTCCACGGCCTTCCTGCGCGACGCTCCCGAAACCGCAGAAGCTATAATCAAGTGGACGGTCGCCTTTGCATATTCTTCCATGCACGCGCTCAGAGGCTCTAAGGGCATAGGCCCCGTGGCGGAGCGCCTGCCCGAAGCTGAAGTCCGGGAGGTGCTCGCGGCGGCTCACGTGCCTTCGGCTATAGCGCTACGCATAAGCCGACTGATTGACGAGGCGAGGCGAAGGGGACATGCTTCGGATTACGTTGCCATGACGCTCGACCAAAACGTCCAGTTGCTGATTGACTACATAGGCGCGTGCGAGCGCATACACAAAACGCCTCTGCCGTTCGCCTACGTGGTACACCTTCGCCGCGCGCTTATACTCTACTGCGTGACGCTTCCCTTCGCGCTCATAGAATCGTACGGCTGGTCTACGGTCATAGACACGCTGCTGATAGCCTACATACTCTTCGGCATAGAAGAGATAGGCGTGGAGATAGAAGACCCGTTTGGCGAAGACGACAACGACCTGCCGCTCGAAAAGATTTGCGCCACCATAGAGGGCAACCTGCTCTCTGTCATCAAAAGCCCGGAAGCGGAGCCCGTGGGCCGCAGCGCCGGAGCATCCTGAAGGAGCTTGCAATCATGAGAAAGCTGAAACATTTATTCGACAAGAACCGCGACTGGGCCGCAAGTATTCAGGCCAGCAACCCTGAGTTCTTCCAGAATCTCTCGCGCCAGCAATCGCCCGAATATCTATGGATTGGCTGCGCCGACAGCCGCGTCCCTGCCAACGAGATTACGGGCCTCCTGCCCGGAGAGATGTTCGTGCATCGCAACGTGGCCAACGTGGTCGTACACACAGACCTCAACTGCCTGTCCGTGATTCAGTACGCGGTGGAAGTCTTGAAGGTCAAGCACATCATAGTCTGCGGCCATTACGGCTGCGGCGGGGTGCTGGCGGCCATGGAGAATAAGCGGCACGGGCTGATTGACAACTGGCTGCGCCACATACAGGACGTGGCGCAGAAGCACGCGCCGCAGCTTTCGGAAGCCACGGACACGTCTGAGAAGTTCAAGAGGCTCTGCGAGCTGAACGTCATAGAGCAGGTCTCAAACGTCTGCCAGACCACCATCGTCGAGAACGCTTGGGAGCAGGGACAGGACCTGACCATTCACGGCTGGATTTACGGGCTGGACACAGGGCTCCTGCACGACCTGAACATCTGCGTCACCTCGCAGGACGACCTCAGGACGAATTACCGGACGGCAATCACAAGCCCCGCCTCCGCCTGAAGAGCCTCTGAAAGCTGCGCCTTCGTCTAAAAGAAAAGTCCGTGGCTGATTCAATCCGGCCACGGACTTCTCCTTAGCTTCGAGCGCCTCAGGCTCAACTAAAAGACTCTTAATCGGCGGCTCTTACTGGCCTTTTCCTGCGGCTATCATGGCCGCGATTTCCGTGACGCGCCTGCCCTGAAAGCGCGCGGCCGCGAGAGCCGTTTCGTCCGGCTTGAGCGCTCCGTTATTGGAGGTGAACGACGTGCCGTAAGGATTGCCGGACTGGAACTGAATCGGGTCTGCGTAGCCGGGGCCGACGATGATAGCGCCCCAGTGATAGAAGGTCGTGTTGAGATTAACTATGGTCGTCTCCTGCCCGCCGTGCGAGGTGCCTGTGCTGGTAAACGACGAGCAGACCTTGTTGACGAGCGCTCCCTGTGCCCATAGGCCCCCGGTCATATCCAGAAACTGCTTGAGCTGCGCGGTCGGCAGCCCGTAGCGCGTGGGCGTGCCGAAGATAATGGCGTCTGCCCATTCCAGGTCTGCGTTCGAAGCCTCTTCAACGTCCTGCGTCTCAAGGCTGTGGGCCGCCCAGCCCTCGTTGGATTTGATGGCCGCTTCCGGCGCAAGCTCGTGCACCTTTCGGAATCGCACCTCGGCACCCGCCTCCTTAGCGCCCTCTTCTATGGCACGCGCTAGCCCGTAAGTCGTCCCCGTCGCGCTGTAATAGATAATCGCAACCTTGACCGCCATCGAATCGTCTTCCTTTGAAGCTCAATCTCAGAGGCTTTAATTAGTCCAGAAATGTCGCGCCCGTCTGGCAAGGTCTTGTCGTTCTTCTCTCGTTCCTGACCCGCTGGTGTGTCCGCCATCTATTGCGTGCTATATTCGGAAGCCTAAAAATTGCTCATGATTAAAAAAATCTTCAAACCGGTTTCAGGCCCGCTCGCGGATAACGAAGCGGAGGCTGAGGTCAGGGGGCTGCTGCGCGAATTGGAGCTGGCCCATGTTATGAGCGACGCCGCCGCCCTGGACGAGCTCTTCTCGGAAGACTTTGTTTATTACGACTACACGGGAAGAGCATTGAGCAGAGACGAATGCCTCTCGGCGATTAGAGAGGGCGCGGTCAGCTACGACTCATGGGACAGCGACGAGATACGCGTGCGCAGCTACGCAGACACGGCCATCATCACGAGCCTTGAGACCATCAGCGCCGAGGAGGATGGACGACAGGTGAAAGGCAAATTCCGTCTCACGCTGGTTCTGGTGAAGGAGATTGATAGTTGGAGAATAGTACTGGGACACGAAACGCAGCTTGCCGGAGCAGCTACGGAATAAGAGCGGCTCATTTAACGGCTCTCTACATTCAGTAAATACAGCGCCATTATCTGCTCATCATTAATTGCTTGAACTGCTTCCTGCATTGCAGCTTTCACTCTGCTTATAAAGCTCTCGCCCCCAATAGAAAAGTGGGCTAAAATTCCCACCCGATACTCAGACTATGCCTTTCGGTCTTTCGCGGTTCGTCGACTCATTTATCAAATATGCCGAAACCAAATGACCAAATAGGCCCGTACACTTTAATCAGCAAACTGGGCAGAGGTGCGTTTGGAGCAGTCTGGCTGGCCGAAAAGCGCACAGCCATCGCAACAACTAAAGTAGCAATCAAAATCCCAAATGACGAAGATGTGGATTTGGAGGCCGTCAGACAGGAAGCATCCCTCTGGGTTCACGCGAGCGGCCACCCTAATGTTTTACCGATTATTGACGCGGATATTTACGATGAGCAGGTGATTATCGTCAGTGAATATGCTCATGACGGTTCACTTACGAAATGGCTGGAGAAACACGGAGGCAAAGCCCCGTCTATCGAAGCAGCAGTAGAAATGATGCTAGGTATTCTTTCGGGGCTGGAGCATCTTCACAGGCGCGGTATCATCCATAGAGATTTGAAGCCAGATAACATTCTTCTACAAGATGAAACACCACGATTGGCCGACTTCGGCATCGCACGCATCCTGAAAACAACTTCAAAGAGCACAGTGGCCACAGGCACTCCAGCTTACATGCCGCCGGAAGCTTTTGACGGCAAGCGAAGTGAGCATACTGATATTTGGTCAGCGGGAGTGATTTGTTATCAACTGCTGACAGGAAGATTGCCTTTCCCGCATACTGATATTTCTTCGCTTCTGATGGCGATAGTGACAAAAGAATCAGGGCCGTTGCCAGACTCCGTCCCAAAGCCTTTGCAGGAGGTGGTGCGAAGAGCTTTACAGAAAAATCCCAGAGAACGCTTCAATTCAGCCGGTGAGATGCGACAGGCTTTACGCGCCGCTATTCAGCAACAACCATCGACGAATAATCTAGGTATTAAGACGGAGGTCTTGTGGCCGCTCTTGGCTGAGCTTCAACCGACAATTCTTGATAGAGCAGAAATTCAGCCTGATAAGAGTGTTAATGAGCGCAGATTAAGTGAAACACAGAAATTGCAATTAGAGTACTGGATAGCTTTTAGAGACTTCTTACAGAAGCGTGACAGCTTCCTCAAGCTTCCAAAGCCGCAGCCTCAACATTGGTTTCCAATTTCGATAGGCCGCACAAACTTCGGCCTCGTGGCGACCATGCACAGAAAGGGCCGTCGCGTATGCGCTTACATGGTTTTTTATGGCCCTGATGCGAAGTCACACTTTCACCTGCTGGAAAGAGACAAAGGTGCTATTCAGGACGAAGTTGGAGAAGCTTTGGAGTGGAGAGAGCTTCCTAAAAGAAAGGAAAGTCAGGTTCGTCTGTGTAAATATAGAATCGAGATTGAAAACAGGCAGGACTGGCCGAGTCAGCATGAATGGTTACAGGAGAAACTTGAGCTATTTCACAGGGTCTTCGCGCCAAGAGTACAGCGCTTAGAATCTTCTTTCAAACCCGTTGGAATTAAGGAAGTTCAAGAAGAAGATATAGCTAAGGCTGCTCCTGCGGCCGCTCCGCCTGCCTTAAGTCCTACTCCGATAGCATCTCCCACTATAACGGCATCAACCCCTGCTTTGGAGGAAAAGCCGCTCGAAGCATCATCTTCATCACCAAATCCCTCGCCTGCCCGAGAAAGAAATCCGTGGTTCGCTTATCTACTAGCTTTACCTTTCGGGTTCATAACTTTCCCATTCGCGTTTCCGCCAGAGAGGGCTGATGAGTATATAAAGGCGCCGCTATTTAGTAGTTTTGTTCTTTCTCCTTTGCTATATCTCCTTATTGGATACGGGGTGGCGGGTGCTATTTTCGGTTTTATCTTTCCTAGAACAGATAGGTCGTGGGGGATGTGGTTAACTGCTATACCTACGATTTATTTCGGTTATCTGTATTTAAGTAACATTCCAACGCAGCCGATATCATCAATATTCTCAACTATCTGGGGATTAGTTTTTTTCTTCGTAATCTACCCACTTGTTGTTGCCTCTTTAAGCTCGTATTTAAGCTCGTGGTCAATAGAATGGATTAAGCAGCTTAAATCAAAAATGAAATGATTCTGATTAGTATTCAGCAATAGATTCCATAAGAGTAGAATATTCCAAGTCTCTTGAACCAAAATCAGCCCAGAAGGCTTCTATAACCTTGCCAATCTTCTCAGGGAAATCGATTGTCTGCTTCGGCGGCGAGGATTGGTGGTATCACCACCCGCACTCGAAGAACCATTTGATGAAGCGGTTCGCGCGTGCGGGGAATAAAGTTATCTTCGTCAACTCGATTTCTATGGGGCTGGCTTCTTTGACGAACAAAGACCTGTTGCCGAGAGTGTTCAGGAAGCTTCGCAGCTACTCCAAGCTTGCGCGCACGACCGCAGAGGGCATCACGGTTGTTTCGCCTCCGGCGCTGCCCTTCTTCGGGAGTCGAGCGGCGCGTGCTGCTAACCGTCGGCTGCTCAGAGCGCAGGTAGGCGCTCTCATGCGGCGGCGCGGCCTCACTCGTCCGATTCTCTGGATAGCCATCCCCACAGCGGTTGACATGATAGGACATCTGGGCGAGCAGTTGGTCGTCTATCAGGTATCGGACAAGTATGACGCGAACACTATGGATCACGCGACGGACACGCGCGTCATACAGAGGCTCCACGAGCGAGCCATTGATTCGGCTGACATAATCTTCTATTCGGGCCGCAAGCTTCTGGAAGAGGCGACGCGAGGGCGCGAGCGCTCCTTCCTGCTGGAGCAGGCAGTGGATTTCGAGCACTGGGCCAGCGTCGGGACAGGAGAGCTGACGGTCGCGCCCGAGATAGAGCGAATTCCTCATCCTCGTCTGGGCTACTTCGGCGCGATAGAGCCTTGGCTCGTAGACCAGGAGCTGGTGAGACAGGCTGCCAGAGAGCGCCCCGAGTGGCAGTGGGTTTTTATAGGCAATCGCTCGCGCGGGATGGAGATTGAGTCGCTCGGAAACGTTCACTTTCTTCCGGCGGTTCCTTACAACGAGCTTCCGCATTACGCGGCGGGCTTTGATGTCTGCGTGCTGCCTTGGGAGACGGAGCAGGCTTTTACGAGCTACGGCTCCGCGATAAAAGTGCGCGAGTATCTCGCCACGGGAAAGCCTGTCGTTATCGCGCCGCTTCCGGAATACGAGCCCATGCGCGACGTGCTACGCATAGCGCGAAGCCGCGCTGAGTTCCTGCGTCTGGTGCAGGAGGCTCTGGAAGAGCGAGACGAAGAAGCTGCACGAAGGCGGCAGGCCGCAGTCATGAGCGGCACGTGGGACGCACGCGCCGAATGGGTCAGCCGAATTATAGAGGAAGCTTTAACGGAGAAAGCACGCGCCTTGAAGCTTGAGACGCACGCCTAAGCTTTACGCAGACGCTGGCTGAGATAATTGACGCTCGCGTAGATGAAGACGGCCGCCAGCGCAAAGAGGAAGTAATGCAGGCTCAGTATGTACCTGTACTCCGTGTGCGTGGCAGACTGCACTAAGAGGTAATAGACGGGAAC
Source organism: Pyrinomonadaceae bacterium (assembly GCA_035276685.1). GTDB lineage: Bacteria > Acidobacteriota > Blastocatellia > Pyrinomonadales > Pyrinomonadaceae > JACVRN01. Next base: position 68,478 of record DATELK010000165.1, read on the forward strand.
AGCCAGAAGCAGTACGAGCGCGCTTCTGACTCTGCGGCGTACAAGAAGGACGAGGCCGAAGATAGCCAGAGGCAGCATGACGGCCGTGATGTAGAGCTTCTGTAAGAAGGCTATGGGCAGGCGCGGGATTCTCGTCCAGGTGTTCGAGGCCGCGCCAAGCTCATACAACGCAGGCTCGCCGATTCTTATCAACGGGTTCGGCGACTGCGGCGCGGCGTTACTGATTACCAGCCGCGCCTGCTCGTCTCGCCCGCTCACGAACGGAAGCCTTATCAATCTTTCCGGCTGCTCTTCGGGCGTCTTCATCTCTTCGGTCTCGACAATCATCGACGCGTGTTTGGTGCGAGAGCTTTTGACGGCCAGCTCCATGCGGCCGCGCAGGATTTTGGCGCGTAAGGTTAGAACGTAATCCGTGTTACTGCGAATCTCGAACGGAGCGGAGACGAGCTGGTCTCCGTACATGGAACGGTCGCCCGTAAGCTCTAAGGCTTGGTTATCCTGCGCGGCCGAAGCTCCTGGCGCGAGCGCGGCTTTCATCTTCAGCTCAGCCGCAGAGATTACCCAGACGGGCGCAAGCTCTCTGATTGCATCCAGCGAGTGAGAGACGGGCGGCTCTGTGGAGATGTTGCGCGCTCTTTCGAGCCTCAGCATGGAGGCTGCGCGCTCGGCCATCACGCCCGCGAACCACACGGGATGAGAGCCCACGATTGACAGACCGTGCCTGAGCCGCATGCGCTCTCTGTATATGCCGTCAGGCTTAAAGAGCGAGCCGTAGTAGTCGGGCCGGTTAAGGCTCTCTGCCTCCCACTTCATAATCCCCATGTCCGTTTGCGGCACGCCGAACCGTCCCTCGTGGTCGTAATCCGCGATGCCTTCCAGAAAGGTCTGGCCCGCGCCCAGAGAGAGCGGGATGAAATGGCGAAAGACTATGGCGTTGCGTATGGTCAAAGGCGCAATCACGAGCAGCGCTCCCGCCAGAAGCGCCGCCGCGTAAGCAAGCCGCGCCTTTCTCTCGAAGAGCAGTAGACACGAGGCGGCCAGAAACGGTGCCAGCAGTAGAGCGTTCGCCCTCAGCCAGCAGGAGAGGCCGACGAGTGCGCCTGCGGCCACGATGGTTGCAATGCGTGGCCGCTTTGTGGCTCGCGCAAGAAGATAGACGGCCAGAAGGATTGGAAAGACGGAGAGCGAGTCCGGCAGAAGAAGCACGGAGTTCCACGCGAACTGCGGCGAGAGAGCGGCTAGGAGCCCGGCCGTGACTCCCGCCCCCAGTCCTAAAAGCTCCGCGAGGATGGCGAAGATGAGAATCGCGCACAGAGAGTCTACGGTTATCTGGAATAGCTGAACGGCGTCGTCTCTTTCGCCGGTGACGCTGTGAATGACGGCCAGCAGTATTGAGTAGCCGGGAGGGTGGCCCAGATTATCCGGGTCGGCCAGAGGCGACGTGGAAGAGAAGAAGGAGGCCGCGCCGCCTTCCTGCACGAGGCGGGCTATGCGCTTGTAGTCGCCCGCGACTACCCACTGCACCTTCTCGGCCTCCCAGCGCGCGTCCTGCCATGACAATAGCCGCACGCCCAGGGCCGTGAAAAAGATGCACAGCGCCGCAATGACAAGCCGCCACCTTCCCGCCGCATGCACTCCCTCTGACGCCCTAAACATTCCGGGCCAGTGTAGCAGAAAAGGAAATTAACAAGGCAATGCAGAAGGCAGA
>DATELK010000166.1:0-16772 GCA_035276685.1 Pyrinomonadaceae bacterium
GGTAGAGCGGCTGTGGGCTTGGTTGCAGAACTTCCGTCGAGTGGCAACGCGTTTTGATTATCATGTCGAGAACTTTCTCGGCTTCGTTCACCTCGGCTGCATCAAGATTCTGCTGAGGTGCTATTTATGAGACTGCTTCTAATACCCGCCCGCTACCGCAGGCGGTACTGACCTGTGCTGTTATCAGTGTTTTCTCTCGTTAGAGGGGGCGTAGGGCGCGCAGGGCGAGCTTGCGTTTGAGGTCTGTGTAGCCCTGGTCGCCCGCGATTAGCTCTCCGAGGGTCTTGCGTATGCCTCTATGCGTGCGCGCGAACTCTATCATCCTCTCGGTGAAGGGCGCGCCCCAGAAGTTGCCGTAGAAGCGGCGGCGCATCTCCGAAGCACGCCTCAGCTCCTGCCCGAAATCCTCGCGCCAGCGCGTCTCGTAATCGGAAGCACGGCCCGCAAGATAAGCCTCGCTGAAAATCTCCGCCGAGCGCAGGGCGTAGTAGATGCCTTCGCCCGTGACGGGGTCTGCGAAGCCTGCTGCGTCGCCTATCAGAGCCCAGCCGTCGCCAGCCGCCCGCCTTGTGTCCCAAGTCTTGGGCGCAAGTCCGGGGATGCGCGCCGCGTAACGCTCCGCCGTGCTCTTAAGCTCGGATTCAATCCGCGCGTCAAGCTCTACGTCTCGCTCTCTGGACTTCCAGAGCCCTGCGGAAGAGTCCTCGCGCATGCGGTAGTAGCCGAGCATGAAAGTCCACAGCACGGCGTCCAGCGCCTGATGGTCGAAGGCCTCCTGAGTGGTGGCTATGCCGAATGAGATGTGGTCTACGCGCGGAAAGGCCCAGGCGTAACCGGCCCACCCCGGCAGAAAGGCCACCACGGTCGGCGCGTCTTTTTCCGACTTAGGCAGCGGCGTGTAGTAGCCGAAGGCCACCTCCATCTCCGCTGGCGGCAAAGCTCCCGCGAGCCGCTTTGCTATGGCACTGTTCGCGCCATCGGCCGCGACAATCACAGGCGCGCTCCACTCCGCGCCGCTTCTGGCCCTGACACTCCAGTCTTCATCTTCGCTCTTGCGCTGTTGAAAAGTGACGCGCTCCTTTATGACGCGCGCTCCGGCGGCTGCGGCGCGCTCGCGCAGGTACGAGTCGAAGGCCGTGCGCGAGTAGATGGCGAAGGGCTCTTCCAGCTTGAGGTGAAGACGCTTGCCGCCGGGCGAGTAAAGCTCAAGCTCTTCTATCATGCGTCCCGTAGCTTCGAGCAGGTGCGGCCATGCCTTGAGCGCCTTTGAAGTCACTCCGCCGCCGCACGCCTTCGGCTCGCCCTCCGGCCGCCCGTCAAAGAGCGCCACGCGACGACCCGCGCCCGCCAGCCTCTCAGCCGCGAACGACCCCGCAGGCCCGGCCCCCACAATCAGCACATCAAACCTCTCGCTCGCCATCCCCAAAAACCTCTCCGCTTCCTAAGCTCAGCACGCCATCATAACAGGGTAGACAGGATAAAGCAGGCGGTGCTGACCTGTCCAAATCCGGCTTGCAGACGGGCGCGCGGCGTGTGGTAAAATGCGCTCGTTCCCTACAAGGTGTGAGATGATGGCGAGCTATCTGGTTTTCACAGGCATCGCTCCGCACCCGCCTATAATGGTTCCGGAGGTCGGGCAGGAAGCAGCGGGCGAAGTGCGCGCCTCCATAGACGCCATGCGCGACTTCACGCACCGGCTCATAGAGAGCGGCGCGGAGACGGTCGTGCTCGTCTCGCCGCACGCCCCTCTGGAAGCAGCCGCTTTCGTCGCCTACGAAGACCCGCAGCTCTACGGCGACTTCGGAAACTTTCGCGCGCCCGGCACGATGGTCGAAGCACCGCTTGACGAAGAGCTGCTGGAAGCAATCAGGCGCAATGCAGGCGCGCATGATTACAAGGTGTCTGCTGTGCGCGGCTACGAGCTAGACCACGGGACGAGCGTGCCGCTCTACTTCCTCCTGAGGAACGGCTGGCGCGGCCGCGTGGTGGCGCTCGGCTACACCTTCCTCTCAAACGAAGACCATATAAGATTCGGCTCGTGCATCAGGAGCGCGATTGAAGAGACGGCGCGGCCCGCTGCCCTTGTAGCGAGCGGCGACCTCTCGCACCGCCTGAAGCCGGGCGCTCCGGCGGGCTTTAACCCTGAAGCTCATCTCTTCGACGAAGAAGTCGTAGCAAGCCTTCGCGCCTCAGACCCCGCGCGCATCGTCAACATCGACCAGGGCCTCAGAAAGCGAGCGGGCGAATGCGGCTACCGCTCCATGCTCGTAGCCTTCGGCGCGGCCGGACAAGCGGAGCAAGCTTGCGAAGTCTTAAGCTACGAAGCGCCCTTCGGCGTAGGCTACATGGTCGCGCAGGTCTCGCGCACGGAAGCAGCCCGGACAGAGGAGAGCGCGAGAGAAGAAGCTGCGGAGACCGAGCGCGACGCTAAGAAAGAGATAACCGGGCTCGCTCGCCAGACGATTGAAGCTTTCGTAGGCGGCGGCGAAATCCCCACACCGCCAGCCGACCTGTTGCCCGAGCGCGCGGCCTGTTTCGTCTCCATCAAAACCGACGAGGGAGACCTGCGCGGCTGCATCGGAACCATAGAGCCCGCCCAGGACTCTCTGGCCGAGGAGATAGTCGCCAACGCCATCAGCGCCGCCACGCGCGACCCGCGCTTTCCCCCCGTCTCGGCAAACGAATTGTCACATTTACGTTACTCCGTTGATGTACTTTACGAACCGGAGCCTGCGACCTTTGACGACCTCGACCCCAAAGTCTACGGCGTGATTGTAGAAGACGCAGGCGGCACAAGGCGCGGGCTTCTGCTGCCGGACATAGAAGGCGTCAATTCGCCCAGCCAGCAGGTAGAGATAGCTGCCCGCAAGGCTGGCATACGAGCGGGCACGCAGTTGAAGTTCTGGCGCTTTCGCGTGGAACGTTTCAGCGAGATGAAGGATTAAAACTTTTCAAAGCAGAGGAGAAACCTGTGATGGCAGACGATAGAGCTAAGAATGAAGCTACTCCTAAGCCGAAGCTTTCGGACATGCCCGACGGCGCGGAAGAAGTTAATCCGGCAAACGACAGCCGTTCGCTAGACATTGGAGAGTCAGGCCAGTTCGCGCCCGGAGGCTACTACAACCAGCACGGCGCGGCCGAAGCAGACCGCCTCAATCTGGATGACATAAACACAGGAGCGGGCGGCGACGACAAATCCTGAACCTGACGCAATGTTGTACCCCTGATAAGGGAGGCAAGGTTTATGGCCAAGACCATTATCTCCGCCTTTGACAGCCCGCAGGAAGTGGCGCGCGTGCTTGATTACGCCGCTTCCGGCGGCTTTGAATCCTGCCGCTTTTCGGTCATCACCGCCAAGAGGGAGGACGGCCTGGACTCTGTGATTAAAGAGGTGCCAAGCATTTCGGCACGCCTTTATAAACAGGCGCTGAAGAAGGGCGAGTCGCTGCTCGTGGCGCGCACGCCTGAAAATGAGGTTAAGCGTTTAATCAGCCTGCTTCAGGCAGCCGGTGGGAATTACATAGAGGCTTTCGACTACACGGCCTCTTCGCAGGAGCATTAGAAAAAAAATTACCGCTGCAAGCGCGAGATGCTTGCAGCGGCAAGATCCACAGGAGGAAAAGGAACTACAGTGTAACAAAAGTGTTGCGGTGTGTCAAATAGTCCACTTTCTGACCTCACCCACAGGCTCACTTTGAACCAACACTAAACGTCTAAGTTCTTTACATCCAGTGCATTCTCTTCTATAAAACGGCGTCGCGGCTCTACCTGGTCGCCCATCAGGACTGTGAAAATCTGATCCGTCTCCACGGCGTCGTCAATCTTGACCTGCAAAAGCGTGCGCTTGTCCGGGTTCATGGTGGTCTCCCAGAGCTGTTCCGGGTTCATCTCGCCAAGCCCCTTGTAGCGCTGTATGGTCAAGTCCTTCTTGGCCGCGCCCAGCACTCTTTCAAGCAGCTCTTCACGCGTCGCCAGGGTCTCGCTCGACCCGTTTTCGCCTACTACGAAAGGCGATGCAAGGGTTCCTTCCAGAGCCTTGTAAAGCTCCACGGCCTTCTGAAACTCAACGTAGCTCACAAGGTTCCAGTCAATACAGACGCCCACGCCGGAATCCGTCCTGGTCTCTATCTCCCACAGGCCGTGCTCTTCGTCCTCCGTCAGCTCCGTCTTATAGCCCTCGCCAGCCAGCACGCCCTCAACGCGCGCCATATAGTCTTCGCTATGAAAGACATCGCGCAGGGAGAGGCTATCCTTTCTGAGCACACCCTTGGGGCCTGCCAGAGCCTCAAGCAGCGCGTTGAGCAATCGGTTGTCGCCCGCGAGACGACGCGTAGCCTTCTCGCAATAGCGCTTGAACTCGACCATCTGCTCCAGAGCGCGAGCCAGGTCTTTGCCTTCAAGCACCGCTTTCGTCGCTTGTGAAGTCACTTTCATATCGCTCGTGGCCTGCCGCATGAGGAAGCGCACCATGGTTCTTTCGTCCTTGATGTACTCTTCCTTCTTTCCGCGTTTTACTTTGAAAAGCGGAGGCTGGGCTATGAAGACGTGTCCCTTCTCCACAAGCTCCGGCATCTGCCTGTAGAAGAAGGTCAGGAGCAGCGTTCGTATGTGCGAGCCGTCAACGTCCGCGTCCGTCATCAGAATTATCTTGTGATAGCGAAGCTTGCCCGCATCCAAATCATTCCCGACGCCGGTTCCTAGCGCTGTAATCAGGGCTTTTATCTCGCCGTGGCCGAGCATCTTATCAACTCGCGCCTTCTCCACGTTCAAGATTTTACCTTTTAGCGGCAGGATGGCCTGATTCTTACGGTCGCGCCCCTGCTTGGCAGAGCCGCCCGCCGAATCTCCCTCTACAATGTAAATCTCACACAACTGAGGGTCTCGCTCCTGGCAATCCGCCAGCTTGCCGGGCAGCATGCTTGAGCCCAGAGCGCCTTTGCGAACTATCTCGCGGGCCTTTCGTGCAGCCTCGCGTGCGCGTGCAGCGTCCAGAGACTTGCCCACAATCTTGCGCGCCACGTTCGGGTTCTGCTCGAAGTACTCCGTCAGGCGCTCGTTCAGGAAGGATTCAACCGCGCCTTTCACGTCCGAATTGAGCTTGCCCTTGGTCTGTCCCTCGAACTGCGGCTGCGGCAACTTCACGGAGATGACCGCCACGAGCCCTTCGCGCACGTCATCGCCCGTCAGAGAGCTTTTGAAGTTCTTTGCCAGGCCGGAGCTTTGCGCGTAGGCGTTGATGGTGCGCGTAAAGGCCGAACGGAAGCCGGAAAGGTGTGTGCCGCCGTCAACCGTGTTGATGTTGTTGGCGAAGGAATAGACCTTTTCGTCGTAGCCGTCGTTGTACTGAAGCGCAACCTCTATCGAAAGATTGTCGCCCGCCTTCTCGAAATAGAGCGGCTTGTCGTGAAGCGTGTTCTTGTTCTTGTTCAGATGCTTGACGAACTCCGCAATGCCGCCCTTGTAATAGAACTCGTGCGAGCGCTCCTGCTCTTCGCGCTCATCGCGAATGGTGATGCGAATGCCTTTGTTGAGAAAAGCCTTCTCGCGCAAACGTTCAGAGAGTTTGTCAAAGCTGAAGACCGTCTCAGTGAAAATCTCAGAGTCCGGCTTAAAAGTAATTTTGGTTCCGCGCTTTCTTGTCTTTCCCGTCTGTTCCAGCTTCGTTACTGGAATGCCGCGCTTATACTCCTGCTCGTAGGTCTTTCCTTCGCGCCAGATTTCAAGCGTTAGCGATTCCGAAAGAAAGTTGACGCAAGAGACGCCGACGCCGTGCAGTCCGCCCGAGACTTTGTAAGCGTTCGAGTCGAACTTGCCGCCTGCGTGAAGCTTCGTCATAACCACTTCCGCGGCAGACTTCTTCTCGCCCTTGTGATAGTCAACGGGGATGCCGCGACCGTTATCAACGACCGTAATCGAGTTGTCTAAATGAATAGAGACTTCTACCGCATCACAGTATCCGGCGAGCGCTTCGTCCACCGAGTTGTCCACGACTTCGTAAACCAAGTGGTGTAAACCTATGTCGCCCGTAGAGCCTATGTACATCGCGGGGCGTTTGCGCACGGCGTCGCGCCCTTCAAGAACCGTGATAGAGCTAGAGTCGTAAGCCTGTACTTTTTTCTTCTTATCTAATGTCGATGGTGCTGTTGCCAAAACATTCTCCTCTTTAAATAAGTCGCTCATAAAATTCACCAACTTTGCTTGATGAGACGGAGGAAAATCTGCCTCTTCCGACCGTATCAGTTAGATGCTTTCTGCGCCTTTCGCGGCTGATTGAATTAAGTCCTTTTCCGACCCTATTTCCTGGCTCAAACCATCCCTTATGCGGAACACATTCGACCGCCCCATGAACTCTTCCACAAGGCTCTCTTTTGAGGTCGTGATGAAGGTCTGAGTGCGCCCCTCAAGGTACTCCAGCAAGTAACGAATACGCTTTCTATCAAGCTCTGCATCCACATCATCTATGAGGAAAAGCGGATACTCATTGTGCCATGAATAATACACGGAAATCGCCGCTAAGTCAAGTATTATCAACGCACTACGTTGCTGGCCAGAGCTGCCGAAGGCGCGTATATCCCGCCCGTCAAACAGTATTTCCAAGTCGTCCCTGTGAGTCCCTATGAGGCTGTACCCGGCTGACATTTCGGCTTGCAGGCGAAGCTGTAAACGCTCTCGTATGAGGGCTTCGTAATTGCTCAAATCGCCCTTGCCTTCGAGCGAAGACAGGTAGCGAATAGTTATATCTTCGCGCTCGAAAAGACGGCGCTCCAGAACGTCCGTCAAGCGCTGCACATAATCGTTTCTGGCGCGATGAATCTCGGCGCTCAAAATTACCAGCTGCTCATTCCAGGGAGAGATGATTCGCTCTACGTCAGCGAGGCTCATCTCCGAGTCGGAAGCGTCTTGCAGCAGGCGATTCTTCTGCTTGATGACGCGGTTGTAATCGGCAAGCGTCTGCACGTAAGCGTGATGAAGCGAGACCACGCCGCGGTCCAGGAATTTCCTGCGGGCTTCCGGCCCACCGCGCACGACTTCAAGCTCGTCGGCCGTGAAGGCTACGGCGCTCAGTTGCCTGAGGTAGCGCGCAACCGCCTCGCGCTTGCCGTTTATCGAGATGGTCTTGGTGTTTCCCTGAAGAGTTACCTGTAGGTCGCGGTGTACCTCTTCGGAGCGCCCGACGCGCCCGCGTATGACGCTCAGGTCTTCACCGAAGCGAACCGCCTCTTGCAGTTTCTGTGTGCGGAAGGATTTCGTAGTGGCGAGCGTGTAGATGGCCTCAAGCCAGTTTGTCTTTCCCTGCCCGTTGTCGCCGTAGATGATGTTTAGTCCCTTGCCCCATGAGACTCTGCCGCTCAGGTTTCTGAAATTATGAGCTTCAATCCATTCGAGCAGCATGCGCTAATTTTAACACACGACGCAGTTTTACGCCCCTCATTTGAAAGCAAAAAGGTTCTTAAATGAAAAGAAAAAAGCATCCTCATTTTTGAAGATGAAGATGCTTTTTTGAAAGATATTTTGTTTCTTCTTCCGAGCCTTCAGATGCGCATGGGCATGACTACGTACTTGTAGTCGTAGTCGCCGTTCTCTGCCGGGCGGAGCTGGGCCTGCGAGTTGCCGTCTTTGAACTCGAAGTTAACTTCGCCTTCGCCCACTACGTTGAGGAAGTCCTGAAGGTACTGGGCGTTGAAGCCTATCTCGGTTGTTTCGCCGTCGTATTCGGTGGCGACTATTTCGCTCGCGTCGCCTTCTTCGGCGTTCTGCGAGCTAATCTGTAGCTGCTTCGGCTCAAGATGGAAGCGTATGGCGTGCGAGCGGTCGTCCGCCATGAGAGCGACGCGGCGAATGGCCTGGTTGAGCTGCGCGCTGTCGAAGCGTATGGACTTGTCGTTGCCCTTGGGCATCACCATCTCGTAGTTCGGGAACTGCCCAGACAGCCTTCTGGAGATTAGAAGGCGCGGCCCAACTTCGAAGTAGATGTGGTTCTCGTCGGAGCCCAAACTTATCTCTTCTTCGAAACCGGCGGTCAGCTTGGTCAGCTCTGCCAGCGTCTTACGGGGTATAAGGGCGTCTAGCGTCTCCTTAGGCGCGTTTTTTCCCAAATCCCGACGCTCGACATAGGCCAGGCGGTGTCCGTCGGTTGTAACCATCTTTGCGCCCGATTTATCCAGAATGAATTTCGCGCCCGAAAGTGTGTAGCGCGACTCTTCTTGCGTGATGGCGAAGATGGTCTTGTCAACGAAGGATTTGAAGACCTCTGCGGGCAGCTTCATGGGCGCGGATTTGAAATTCGGGACTTCCGGGAAGTTCTCGCGCGGGATGCCCGGTATCTTCGAGCGGAAGTTCTGGCACTTGACAGACACCCAGTCGTTCTCTTCCTTCTGGAAATTGACGGTCGCTTCGGGCAGCAGGCGCGAGATGTCGAAGAGCTTGCGCGCCTGTACGCAGATGGCACCGGGGGTCTTAATCTCAGCTTCAGTCTCGCAGCGAATCGTCACGTCCAAATCCGTGCCCGTGATACGCAGCGTGTTTTCGCCTACAGACTCTATCAGGATGTTTGAGAGAACAGGGATGGTGTTCTTCTTCTCTACCACGCCCTGTACGAAGCCAAGCTCCTTTTGCAGAGCGCTCTTGCTAATACTGAATTCCATTTATGAACTCCTCTATCTTTGAATGATTGCTTATTCTACATCCAATCAAACGGACTTTGATAAGCTCGCGCCTTTTACTACTTATACTAATTTAATACCTAGTATATATATATAGTAGTAGTAGTAGGGCCTGTGGAAATGTGGAAAAGTCACTTTATTGTTGACAGCAAAGGAATTGTTTTCCACAGGGGCTGTGGAAATCGCTGTGGAAAAAATCGACCGTCTGTGGAAATCCTCTGTTCAACAAAAGTTTTCCACATTTCCACAGGCCCCTTTTTTCGACACCCTGTGGAAATGTGGAAAAGTCTGACTTAAATCTTATATCTAAAGAGCTTAATCGAAAACCGTACTGTGGAAAACTTTTCAGGTGATAACTGAGCTAACTACTTGCAAAGATTATCCATAAGGTCACTGACGACCCTGTGGAAATTTTGATCCTTCAAAACCAGTGCCTCAATCTTCTCCACGGAGTGAATCACGGTCGTGTGATGCTTGCCGCCGAACTCTCTGCCTATCTCCGGGAAGCTATGTTTCGTCAGCCTCTTGCAGAGGTACATGGCCACCTGTCGCGGCACGGCTATGTGCCGCGCGTTGTTCTTTGAGGTCAGCTCGTCCACGCGCAGGCGATAGTGTTTTGCCACGGCCTGCTGAATCTGTGGGATAGTAATGCCTGCGGGCTGGTCGTCCTCGGCTATGTTGCGAATCGCATCCTGCGCCAGCATCTTCGAGATTGGAAGACCGCGCAAGGAAGAGATTGCCACGAGCCGCACCAGAGAGCCTTCAAGCTCGCGTATGTTGCTCTTGACTTTGCTGGCTATAAAGAAGGCCACGTCGTCTGGAAGCTGCACTCCGTCCAGGTCGGCTTTACGTTTTAAAATCGCAACCTTGGTCTCAAGGTCGGGCGGCTCCATGTCTGCAATCAGTCCCCACTCGAAACGCGAGTGCAGCCGCTCTTCAAGAGTCGGAATCTCCCTGGGCGGGCAGTCACTTGAGATGACAATCTGCTTCTGGCCGTCGTAGAGCGCGTTGAAGGTGTGGAAAAATTCTTCCTGCGTGCGCTCTTTTCCGGCCATGAACTGTATGTCGTCCATCAAAAGTATGTCTATGGAGCGGTATTTCTCACGAAAAGTCTGCGCCTTATCGTAGCGAATCGCGTTGATTAGCTCGTTCATGAACTTTTCGGCAGATATATAGGAGAGGCGCAGGTGGCGGTTACGCTCCTTTATGGCGTGCCCGGCGGCGTGCATCAGGTGTGTCTTGCCAAGCCCCACTCCGCCATAGATATAGAGCGGGTTGTAGGTCTTTCCGGGCGCTTCGGCCACGGCCAGAGCGGCGGCGTGCGCGAACTGATTGCACGAGCCCACGACGAAGGTCTGGAAGGTATATTTAGGATTGAGTGAAAGCTCAATGGGCTCTATGTCAACGAAAGTGGTCGCGGCGGGCGTCAGGCCGTCCGACTCAGCCGCTTCCAGCAGCGTAAACAGGCTTGAGCCTTTACCATTGCCGTTTCCGTTCGTGGCAGTCTCGGGCAGGCTGTAGCTTGTGCCAGCCTCCTCTTCCTCTTTATCCGCAATCTTCTCTGCGGACTGCTCCTGCTCGTCCTCAATCAGCCAGTCCACATGGTATTCGGCCAGATTCATCTCCTCAAGCGACTCTACAAGGACATCCGAGTAGTTCGTGCTGACCCAGTCTTTGACGACCTGGTTGGGCGCACGCAGATGAAGAATCTGCTCCGAATCGTCGAAGCCTTCAAATCTAATTGGCCGAAACCACGTCTCAAAGCTCTGGCGATTGAGCCTTTTTTCGACGGCATGGAGAATGTCGTCCCAGAGCCTATTCTCAATCATGGTGCTCATAGCCTGACCGTCCTTATAATAGATTTGTGGCAGGGCTGAAGGACTGTCACAAAATAATACAAAACTCTCACTTTGCTTTGCTCAAGCTCTTCTTTGACTGACAAAGCGGAAGATGTTGTAAATGCACCCGCTTGGTCTCTTTTATGGCATTTCAGGGAAAGTTTTCCACAGGTTTTTCCACAGGCTTGTGGAAAACTTCTCGATACTTAAAGTAAAGCTTTAAGTATTTATCTATCAACTACTTACAAGCATTTTTAGCTTCGAAAACGGGGCGGAGATTAGCATGAAGCCAGCCAATAAGCAAGAGAAATCCACAGGCTCAGAGGAAATTTTTTTTGCCCTCCAAAAAGGCCCGTTTTTCTTAGGATTTATAGAACCGTTAATATGGGCTCATGCCGGAATAGGACTGATTTAGGACACTTTTGGGGCTACCTCCTGGGCTTACCAAAAGGAGATTTTGTGCTTATTTTCAGTAAACCTGAGTGCTGAAGCAGGTTCTCTTGAAAGGTGTAATTTGGGCCGGGTCTTCTTGACATAATCCGCATGGACAGTTAGTCTTACGCTTTTGACTTGAGTGGAGAATAACTGACTATGCCTAAGAGAACATTTCAACCTAATAATCGTCGCCGGGCAAAGACGCATGGTTTTCGCGCCCGCATGACCACGAAGAATGGCCGACTGGTGCTCAAGCGTCGCCGTGCGAAGGGCCGCAAGCGCCTGACGCCGTCGCACTACTAATCCTGACTCTTGCGGGCGCGCTTTTGGCCAGGCAGACCCATTTACGCAGCCCCGCAGACTTCCGCCGCGTCTACGCGGGCGGCGTGCGCTTTCACGGCCGTTTGATGACGGCCTTCGCACTTCCTAATGGTCTTGAGCATCATAGATTCGGCATTACCGCGTCACGCAAGGCTGTGGGCAATGCCGTTGAACGAAATCGCGCCAAGCGCCTCTTGCGCGAAACGTTTCGCTTAAGCAGCGGCGCGCTGGAAGCTCTGGACGTGAAGTACGATTGGGTATTGAACGCCAGACGTGCGCTTCTGGATGTGAAGCTGGAATCCTCGCTCGAAGATTTTCAGATGATTGTCAGGCAGGCGGCTCAAGCGCGGGCGCGCGCAGAGAGCAGCTCAGTTGAGGCTCGGTAAGTGAGAGTTCTACTGGTCACGCTCCTGAAGCTTTATAAAGCGCTTATCTCGCCCTTGCTTCCTCCCTCGTGCCGCTTTGTTCCAACCTGTTCGGAATATGCGCGCGAGGCCATAGAGCGGCATGGAGCTTTTCGCGGAAGCTGGATGGGCATGAGACGACTGCTGCGCTGCCATCCATTTCATCCGGGCGGCTACGACCCGGTCAAGTAGTGAGAAAGTACAGTCGGTTATTTAATTCAGATGCAACAGAAGCGTTTTCTCCTGGCAATCACCATCTCCGCTTTAATACTTTTCGGTTGGAGCTACGTGTTTCCTCCGCCGAAGCCTCAGCAGCAACCGAACGCGAACACGTCAGGCGCTCAGCCGTCTCCTTCCGCACAACCTGATAACGCAGCCGCTACTACTGCTTCGCCCGCAGCGCCGCAGCAATCAGCAGAGGCCAGCAACACGGCCGCGCCTGCTTCTCAGGATTCAACTCCGCAGCGCAACATCAAAATCAGCTCTCCCTACTATGAGGTTGAGCTGGATAATCGCGGAGCCGTGGCAAAGAGCTGGGTCATCACGAGGATTATCAATCTTGACTATCCCAATGACCTGAACAAAGCGCGCGAGGTCTATTCCGTCGGTGGCACGAAGCAAAAGCTTGAGCTTATTCCGGCAGAGAGTCTGAGAAATAATCTGGCTCCGCTTCGCGTTGTGACTGGAGACCAGAAGACGGATGAAGCTCTGGCTTCCAGAAACTACAAAGTAACTGTTGACGGAAAAGAGACGGAAGAGAGCATCATCAACGTCGCGGCGGGCCAGCCTAAGAGCATCGCTTTCAACATGCGTGACGAAGCAACGGGCCTGGACGTAGTCAAGACTTTGACCTTCTATCCAGACCGCTACATAGCAGACATAAAAGTTCAGCTCAAGCGCGGCGACCAGACGGTTCCGAACGCGAAGCTCCTGATAGGCCCGAGCATCGGCGACCAGGGCATTCCTCATTACAGCTTCTACTCCGTGGCTCCCGAAGGCATAGCGGTCGTCGGTGGAAAGGTAGAGCGTCTTCACGCTCAGTCAATCAACGAAACCAAAGAGAGCCCTGACAGAAAGGCTCTGAACGGCGCGGTCAACTGGGCAGGAGTCGGCGACACTTACTTCGCCATGATTGCCGTGCCCGCCAGACCCACGGAAGGGCTTGAGTATCGCACCTCCAAGTACGAGCGCGAGGCGAATGGAACCAAAGAGGCTCGCTATCTGATAACGGGCTACGTCCCGATTCCGACGGACAACTCGGCCACGCACCTTTACGTTGGCCCGAAAGACCACTACCTTCTGACCGCCGCGAGCAAGCAGATTCAGCAGGAAGGCGTGGCCTACATTGACCTTGAAGAGTCAATTGACTACGGCTTTTTAAGTACGCTTTCGCGCCCCTTAGCGGTGCCGATTCTCTGGTCAATCAAGAAGCTTTACCAGATAACAGGCAGCTACGGCTGGGCCATCATTCTCTTTACAATCGTTATCTATTCGCTCTTCTTCCCCTTGAAGTGGCGCTCATCGAAGGCCATGAAAAAGGCCGCGAAGATGGCTCCGAAGATGAAGGAGCTGCAAGAGAAGATAAAGGGGATGAAGCAGAACGATCCGAAGCTGAAAGAGCTTCAGATGGAGCAGCTGCGTTTGATGAAGGAGGGCAATCCGCTGGGCGGCTGTCTTCCGCTTCTGATTCAGATGCCGTTCCTCTTCGCGCTTTATCGAGCCATTACCATCTCGATTGATTTTCGCCAGGCGTCGTTCCTCTGGATTCCAGACCTTTCGGCGGCAGAGCCCACGACAATTCACCTGCTTCCTTTACTGTTCGCGGGCTCCATGATGGTCTTGCAGTTGATTACGCCGCAGCCTTCGGCAGACCCCTTGCAGCGCAAGATGATGGCCATAGGCATGCCCATCTTCATGCTCTACATGCTGTGGAGCGCGCCCGCGGGTCTTCTGGTCTACTGGCTGGTAGGAAACATAGTAGGCTTCAGCCAGCAGCTTCTAATCAATCGCATGACTAAGTCCGACGATGAAGAGCCGCCGAAGAAAGTTGAAGCGACGACTAAGAAGTTAGGTTCAACGCCTCGCGTCTCGCAGGCTTGACGTAAGGTTTTCTGTTTTCAAACTTGATGAGAGATTCTGAAGAGAGATGAACGAAGCATGCTTACAGGCCCGGGACTTTCTCAACACCATCCTTGAGGGCGCGGGGCTTGAGCTGCGCGCTCAGGTTGATGAGAAAGAGAGCGGCTGTTTCCTGAACATAGAAGGCCCTGACTCTTCCCTTCTCTTAAGCGAAGGCGGCGAGCTCCTTGAAGCGTTGCAGCACATTCTCAATCAGGCTTTCGTTCGCTCGCTCCCGAAAGAAGAGCGCATCATCTGCGACGTTGAAAATTTTCGCGCGACTCGTGAAGCTGAGCTTCGCGCTATGGCTCGTCACGCCGCCGAGCGCGTTCGCTCGACGGGCGTGGCCTTCACCTTCGGGCCCATGAACGCCAACGAGCGCCGCGTCATTCACATGGCGCTCGCAACGGAAGAAGACCTTCACACTGAGTCTGTAGGCGAAGGCGCTTCGCGCAGGTTGAAAGTGACTCGCAAGGCTTCCCCCAATCAGTAGAATTTCTCTCTCAGGTGAGAGTTAAGACGCGCTTGAGTTCTTCCCCTCGCTTAATGCTCAACGCTCGTGCAGGCAGTGCAATCAAGAGACACAATCGTAGCTCTCTCAACTCCGCCCGGTCGCAGCGGCATAGGCGTCATACGCCTGAGCGGCCCACGCTCTCTTGAGATAACAAGAGCTCTCGTCAGCGATAATCAATTCACGCTTGAGCCGAATCACGCGCGCCTTCAAACAGTCTACGATCTTGAGAGCAAGGACGCTCTAGACCGCGCGCTCATCACATACTTCAAAGCGCCTCATTCATTCACGGGCGAAGATGTAGTAGAGCTTAGCTGTCATGGCTCGCCTGTTCTTCTGCGTCGTCTTGTTGATTTGATACTGACGCTTGATGCAAGACTCGCTGGTCCAGGCGAGTTCACTCTGCGCGCCCTCTCGAACGGAAGAATTAACCTGAGCCAGGCAGAGGCCGTGCGCGACCTTATCAACGCGCAGACGGAATCCGCCATCAAGCAGGCCGCGCGACAATTAAGAGGCGAGCTTTCAAGCTATCTTCAGCCGATTAAAGACTCACTTCTGGACATCATAGTCCCCCTGGAATCCTCTCTTGAGTTTGTCGAAGACGACCTGCCCGACATAGCCATCAACCGCATCAAGGCAAATCTCTCCGACCTGATTGAAAAACTAGACCGCCTTGCGACGACTTACCGCTCAGGGCATCTTTTAAAAGACGGCCTGAAGGTCACGCTCGCAGGTCGCCCGAATGTGGGTAAGTCTAGTGTTTTCAACAGTTTACTGTCTTCAGAGAGAGCCATCGTGACAGATGTTCCAGGGACTACGCGCGACAGTTTAAGCGAAATGATAAGTATCAGGGGCGTCCCGGTTCTCTTGATTGACACGGCAGGCATGCGCGCCACCGAAGATAAGGTGGAGAATCTGGGCGTCGAGCGCACGCGACGCGCCATCGCAGACGCAGACTTAATCCTCATAATTCTGGACGGCTCGGAGCCCGTAAATGATGAAGATAAAGAGGTTATGGTTGAAGTGCGAGACCTCCCGCACATCGTCGCGCTCAACAAGGCCGACCTGGAATCTTTCCGTGTAAATGGCCAGTTGAGTGATGCTCCGGTAATTCCCGTCTCTGCCAAAACAGGTGCGGGACTTGATGAGCTTCGTGCTGCTATACTGAAGCCTTTCGCTGATGGCGGCTTTGAGCAGAGCGGGCTCCTGATTACGGATGCACGCCATCATGACCTGCTGCGGCGCACGCAGAATGCTCTTGAAGCATCCGCTCGTTTGCTGGAACAGCATGCCAGCGAAGAGCTTGTGCTTGCGGGGCTTTACGATGCGCTGCGCTTTCTGGGACAGATAACAGGCGAGACTACGACCGAAGATGTTCTGTCTCAGATATTTGCGACCTTCTGTATAGGTAAATGACGATGAGCTTTGACGAGATTTTCGACGTGATTGTAATAGGCGCAGGCCATGCCGGGTGCGAGGCTGCCTCGGCCGCAGCGCGCCTGGGAGCGGACACGGCCCTCGTCACCATCAATCTGGATTTAATCGGCCAGATGTCCTGCAATCCTGCCATAGGCGGCATAGCCAAAGGCCATCTGGTACGTGAAATGGACGCTCTAGGCGGCATCATGGGCCGCGTCATAGACCGTACTGGAATACAGTTCCGCCTTCTCAACCGTTCCAGAGGCCCTGCGGTTCAAGCCCCGCGCGCCCAGGCAGACCGCTCGCTCTATCGCACGGAGATGCGCCGCACGTTGGAGTCGACCCCCAATCTGCATCTGCGTCAAGGTATGGTCATTGACCTGATAGTTAAGAACGGCCAGGTCTGCGGCGTCGAGCTTCAGGATACGCGTAAGCTGGGAGCAAAAGCTGTCGTCATAGCCACGGGCACTTTTCTTAACGGCCTGATTCACACGGGACGGCGCACTCACACGGCTGGACGGGCTGGAGAACCAGCATCAATAGAGCTTGCAGAAAGCCTGAAACGGCTGGGCTTCCCCGTGGGACGCCTGAAAACGGGCACGCCGCCCCGCCTTGACGGGCGAACTATTAACTGGGACGCTTTCGAGCCGCAGCATGCAGACGAACGGCCCGTGCCCTTCTCTTTCAGCACAGACCGAATTGAGCAGCCGCAGATAACCTGCCACATAGGTTACACGACGAACGCTGTTCACGACGCGATTCGCGCAAATCTGCACGAATCCCCGCTTTATTCGGGCAAAATCAAGGGCGTGGGGCCTCGCTACTGCCCATCTATTGAAGATAAAGTAGTCAAATTCGCTGAAAAAGACCGCCACCAGCTCTTTTTAGAGCCGGAGGGGCACACGACCAACGAGGTCTACCTGAACGGCTTCTCCACTTCCCTGCCTTCGGAGCTACAGCAGGACTTGGTTCGCATGATTCCGGGGCTGGAAGAGGCGCGCATCATACGGCCGGGCTATGCTATCGAATATGACTTCGTAGACCCGCGCGAGCTTACCCCAAG
>DATELK010000167.1:0-22682 GCA_035276685.1 Pyrinomonadaceae bacterium
CGGCGCAGTTCCGGCATAGTGGGCGAGGTGGCCGTGCTGGGCTACCTGACATATTTAGAGGTCTGGGAGCTTGAGAAGTTCAGAGAGCGGCTCTTGTCAGACCCCTACACGGAAGAGGACGAGGCGGCCATAGCGCGGCTGGGAATTTAAGGGCGGCTCACTTGTCACTTTTTTACAGTTCTTTGAGATCACGGGGCGGTGGAGATGGCTGCGCCTGAGGGGGGCAAAGGCGCGCCCCATCGCCCCGTGCTGCTGTCTGAGACGATAGGTCTTCTGGAGCCGATGGAAGGCGGTCTTTTTGTAGACGGCACGCTGGGGCTTGGGGGGCATAGCGAGGCCATCTTGATGGCTTCGCCGGATGCGCGCGTGCTTGGCATAGACCGCGACCGCGAGGCGCTTCGTTGGGCCACGGAGCGCCTGGCGCGTTTCGGCTCTCGCTTCCGCGCCGTGCACGCCAACTTTCGAGAGCTAGCGCGGGTGCTGGAAGCTGAAGGCGTCGAGAGAGTGCGCGGGGTGCTGGTTGACTTAGGCGTCAGCTCTTTGCAGTTCGATTCCGAAGCGCGCGGCTTCAGCTTCCGGCACGATGCGCCTCTTGACATGCGTATGAACGCCGAGGGGGATGATGAAACGGCGGCAGAGCTTCTGGAGCGTCTCGCGGAAGAGGAGATAGCGCGCATCATCTACGAGTACGGCGAGGAGCGACACTCGCGCCGCATAGCTCGCTGGATAGTTGAAAGACGTGAACGGGGCGAGCCCATAAGGACTACGAAAGAGCTTGCCGATTTGGTCGCCCGCGCCGTGAAGACAGGCAAGAAGGATAAGATACATCCCGCTACGCGCACCTTTCAGGCTCTTCGCATAGCGGTCAACGGGGAACTGGAGGGCCTGGAAGAGTTCATTGAAACGGCCGTTGACCTTTTAGAAGAGGGCGGGCGCTTCTGCGCTATCAGTTTTCATTCTCTGGAAGACCGCATAGTCAAGCGCACGCTCAAGCGTCTCTCAGGTTACTGCGAATGCGAGCGACGCGCTCCGGTCTGCACGTGCGGTGCGCGCCGCGCCGTTGAAATCCTGACGCGCCGTCCCGTTACGCCGAGCGAGCGGGAAGTGGAAGAGAACCCGCGCGCTCGGAGCGCCAAGCTGCGTGCCTGCCGCAGGCTCGCCTCTGGTTGAAAACTTTGGGACATTGTTCGCCACATGCTCCTCCCTCATCATTTTTGATTATTTTTCGTCCGAGGCTACAAACGCGATGAGAAGATTGCCACCCAATCAACCCAACTTTGCCGTACACAGAGAGCGCGACCGGCGCGCCCTTTCAAGGCTGGTGCTTCTGCTCTTCTGCGGGCTCATGCTCTCAGGCGGTTTCGTCTTCGCCGCGGGGCAGCGCTTTTCCGCAGTCCGCTACGGCTACAAGAGCGAAGAGCTGAGGCGCGAGCGCGAGCGTCTTCTGGAAGAGCAGCGCCGCCTTATCCTTGCGCGCGAGCAGGCCACCTCCCCCGCGCGTCTCGAATCGGCCGCTCGCGCCATAGGCTTGCAGCCCATTCGCCCCTCGCAGGTGGAAGGCGCTGCCACGGCTCCGGCGGACGGCGCACAGTCGTCTCAGGCGGCGCTGGCCGTATCGAGCGCGAGGCTCAATCGCTAGCCGACGAGAGGCGCTCAACTAAACCCCCGCAGATTTGATTTAAAGCTCACGCGCTCTGGTATAGAAAGACCTTCGGGGACGCGGGCTTTCGGCATAAGCCCAACGGGGCGTGTGATAGATGAGAATGGCGAACCTGAGAAATATGCGCGCAAGCTCTGCCGCTCTATCAAAAGCCCGCCCTGACGCCTCGCGCAGGCGGGCTCTTGTCATCATCTCTCTAATGGTCTTCTGGATGCTCGTCATCACGACGCGCCTCGTCTACCTGCAAACCTTCCAGCACGAGACACTGGCAAAGCGCGCGAGGCTTCAGCAACAGGATGCTGTTGAGACAAGCCCCATGCGCGGGCTCGTGCTAGACCGTCAGGGCAGAGAGCTTGCCAGAAGCGTTGACACCGAATCCTTCTTCGCCGTTCCCTCGGACGTTAAAGATGAAGAGCGAACGGCCGCGAGCCTCGCGCCGCTCGTAGGCGTTGAAAGGGACACGTTACGCACGCGCCTGCGCGAAGGCCGCGAGAAGAATCGAAAGTTCGTCTGGATTGCGCGCAAGCTTGACGTGGAGCAGGCGCAAAGAATCTCTGCGCTCAAGCTCGAAGGCATTCATTCTCTTAAAGAGCCGAAGCGCGTTTATCCGAACGGGCAGCTTGCCTCGCACGTGCTGGGCTTCGTCGGCCTTGACGAAGTGGGCTTGGGCGGAGTCGAGCAGGTTTACAACGAGCGCATACAGGGCGAAGCCGGAAAGGTCTTCGTTGAGACGGACGCGCACCGTCGCTCTTACGGCAGCCTCGAAGTCGAGCCGCGTCCGGGCCAGTCGGTCGTGCTTACGATTGACCAGATGGTTCAGTACCGCACGGAGCAGGCGCTTCTCTCGGCGGTCGAAAACTCAAAGGCCAAGTCGGGGACGGCCATTGTGCTTGACCCTCGGACGGGCGAGATACTGGCGCTCGCCAACGCGCCTTCCTTTGACCCGAACGATGCGCGCTCTGCTTCGGCGGAGTGCCGCACCAACCAGGCGCTGCAAAATATCTACGAGCCCGGCTCGACCTTCAAGATAGTCGCCTTCTCCGGCGCGATTGAAGAGGGAATGGTCAGGCCCGACGACCGCATAGATTGCCAGATGGGCTCAATCAACGTGGCTGGCCGAATCGTTCACGACCATCACGCCTTCGGCAGTCTTTCTATAACAGAGGCGCTCGCCAAGTCTTCGAACGTGGCGGCGATAAAGCTCGGGCTGCGTCTTGGCGACGAGCGCATGTATGACTACATACGTCGCTATGGCTTCGGCGCGCGAACGAACGTGGAGTTGCCGGGCGAGACATCGGGGCTCCTGCGTCCCGTCAATAGATGGCAGCCGACCTCCATGGGCTCAATCGCTATGGGGCAGGAGATAGGCGTCACGCCGTTGCAGATGGCTGCGGCCTTCGGCGCAATCGCCAACGACGGCTTGAGAGTCGCGCCGCATCTCGTGCGCGAAATCAAGGCGCAGGACGGCGCAAGTATCTATCGCGCTCAGCCGGAGACGCGCCGCGTGGTGAGCGCAGAGACGGCCAAGGTGTTGCGAGGCATGCTTGAGAGCGTGACCGTGAGCGGCACTGCGAAGAAGGCGCAGATAGAAGGCTACACGGCGGCGGGCAAGACAGGCACGGCGCAGAAGATAGACCCCAAGACCAAGGCTTATTCGTCCACGAAGTACGTAGGCTCTTTCGTGGGCTTCGCGCCCGTAGATAATCCTGCGGTCGTTATCATCGTCGTGATTGACGAGCCCGCTGGCGCTTATCACGGCGGCGACGTGGCCGCGCCCGTCTTCCGCGAAATCGCGCAGCAGATTCTGCCGGACTTGGGCGTGACGCCCGACACGGAGATAAAGCCTGAGAACCCGATTGCGAGCGCCCTGCGCGATGCGGAAACTGCCGAGACCGTGCGCGCAGAGCTTGAGCGACAGAGACAGGAGCGCGCGGCAACGCTGCCGCAGGTAGCTTCGACGGGAGCAGGCGAGGTGGTTTACGCACCGGCTACTGCGCGAGGCGTCCTGATGCCTGACCTGCGCGGCAAGAGCGTGCGCGACGCTGCGCGCATACTGGCCCAGCTTGGCTTACAGATGGAGGCGCGCGGCGAGGGCCGCGCCCTGCGACAGTCTCCGGCGGCTGGCGCAGAAGTGGAAGCCGGACAGACTGTTCGCATAGAGTTCGTCAGGAGCGACTGAGACGATTTTGGATTTTAGATTTTGGATTTTCGATTGGAATGATAACAACCATTGAATCATTTCAATCCCGTTCGTTAATCCAAAATCTAAAATCCAAAATCCAAAATCGTTATGTATCCTTATCAAGGAACCAGACAGAGAGTTTTGGAGTGTCGCAAGCGGCTGCGGCGCAGTCGTGTGATGCAGAAGGGCGCTTGTCCGAACGCGGAAGTAGAGGCTTGCGAGACTGAAAGTTGGCCGCAAGCGGCGGCGGGCGGCGCACCCGAGAAGGCTTCCCCTGAGCCTCACGCGACGGAGAGAACGGGCGCAAAGCTTGAAACTGCGCGGCCCCGTGTCGCTGAGGTTGACCATTTCAGTTCCCTACGCGCAAGATGATTAAAAAAGCGTAGGAGGCTCTGGTCGGAAGCTTGAATCTGAGGGATGCAGCGAGCTTGATGGGCGCAGATACCAAGGGTGTCAGCGCCGAGATGTTTGACAAAGAAATAAAGAACTTTTCGATTGATTCGCGCTCAATCGAGGCGGGCGAACTCTTTTTCGCTCTCTCGCAGGAGGACTACACGCGCGCAGGCTTCAACGGCGAGTTCGAGGATGGGCACCGTTTCATCCCCGACGCTTTCGCTCGCGGAGCGCTGGCGGCCGTGGGGCGCGCTGACCACTTCGGCGACTCCGAATCGTTGCGGGCTCTGGGCGGGAAGCTGCTCTTGGTCGAAGACGCGATTGCCGCTCTGCAAACCCTTGCGCGGCGCACGTACGAGGCATGGGGGCGTCCCGTCGTAGCCATCACAGGCTCGGCCGGAAAGACGACTACCAAAGACCTGACGGCGCACGTCCTCGCGGCTGCGGGGCGTCGCATCTTGAAGAGCGAGCGCAACTACAACAATGGTCTGGGGCTGCCGCTGGCTGTTCTTCAGATGGTCTCTGAGGGACGCGCGCCTTCGGACTTCGACCTCGCGGTGCTTGAGATGGGCATGTCTTCTCCCACGGGCGAGATAGCGCGGCTCGTGAAAATCACGCCGCCCGACATAGGCGTCGAGCTTCTGGTCGCGCCCGTTCATCTTGAGTATCTTGGAACCATAGAGAACATCGCGCGGGCAAAAGCAGAGCTGGTTGAAGGTCTCAAGCCGAATGGTACTGCGGTTCTAAATGCGGACGACCCGCTCGTCATCAGGATGAGAGAGCTGCACGACGGGCCTGTCGTTACTTTCGGTCTTGAGAACGAGGCGGACGTGACCGCTCTTGAAGTTGACACGAGGCGTTTCGGCGAGAGCCGCTTTCGTCTTCGCACACCGCTTGGCGAAGCTGAAGCGAGGCTTCCGATGGCCGGTCGCCACAATTTGATGAACGCGCTGGCGGCTGCATCGGTCGCCACCTGCCTTGGAGTTTCGCCCGCCGAGATTGCGCGCGCTCTTTTAACTGTTGTGCCGCCGAAGATGCGCGGCGAGGTGCTGGACTTCGCGGCCGGGTTCACGGTCGTGGACGATTCCTACAACTCCAACCCGCGCTCTCTGATGAGCATGGTCAGAACGCTCTCGGAGACGGAGGCCGGAGCGCGACGCCGGATAGTGGTGGCGGGCGAGATGCTTGAGCTTGGGCCGGAGAGCGCCGAGATGCACCGCGACGTTGGACGAGAGATAGCAGGGCTCGGAATAGATGTCCTCTGGGGCGTGCGCGGCGACGCCCAATCAATCATAGAGGGCGCGCGTAAGGCAGGCATGAGCACGGAGGCGACCAAATTTTTCGACTCCTCCGAGGACGCGGCGGCTGCTTTGATTGACGAGATACGCGAAGGCGACCTTGCGCTCATCAAGGGCTCGCGCGGTGTCAGAACGGACAAGGTTGTCGGCGTGCTTCGTGAGCGATTCGCGCTCGTGGGCGGGGACGAACGAGACGGTCAGTAGATAACCGATAAGCGGCTGGAAACGAGATGGTCTACTACATCTTCTACGAACTGCTCTATAACCAACTGAAGGATGGGGAGTCGTACATCGTCAAGGCGCTGAACGTTTTTCAGTACGTGACGTTCCGCACTATGTACGCCGCCATCACGGCTCTCTTAATCACGCTCTTTTTCGGCAGCCGCGTCATAGAGGCTCTGAGGAACTGGAACGTAGGCCAGCAGATTCGCGAGGAAGGGCCGCAGGCGCACATGGCCAAGCGCGGCACGCCCACCATGGGAGGCGTGCTGATTATAGCTTCCGTCATCATCTCTACGCTGCTCTGGGCCAAGCTGACGAACCTGTACGTCTGGATTGCCACGCTCGCAACCCTTGGCTTCGCCGCCATCGGCTTCATGGACGATTACGCGAAGATGGCCAAGAAGCGAAGCCTCGGACTGACGGGCAGGAAGAAGCTCATCTTCCAGCTTCTGATAGCCATAGGCGTCTGGCTCGCGCTCTATCTCTCAACGAGCTTCTCCACGCCGTCGCCGCTTCTGCGCGTGGGCGACGTGAAGGACTCGGGGCGACTGATGCTGAAGCTTCAGGAGGGACGAGACCCGCTCTCGCAGTACCTGCGCCCGCAGCTGAGCTACGCGTTGCAGCAGGAGATAATCGAGTACGACGGAACCAGCACGCCGGCAGAGGCGGTGCAAAGGTCTTTGACAGACGAGCTGAACCGCATCATGCGCGCGGGCACTTCGCTCTACGACCAGCAGCGCTTCGAGCGTGTGAAGCTCAACGATGACACGCGAAAGCTTTTGTCTCAGAACCCGCAGGGCGAGAACCTTGTCAGGTTGAACCGCGCGCTGCTTGAGGACGCTTACCCGCAGGAGATTGCCAAGAACCAGAAGTACTCCTGGAACGTCAACATCCCGTTCTTCAAGGCCACGGCCGAGACCAATCCTTATACGGCCATCAGCTACATAGGCCCTTGGCTCTACCTTGCGCTCGTCATCATAGTTCTGTTGGGCTCGTCGAACGCCGTGAATCTGACGGACGGGCTGGACGGGCTGGCAATCAGCATCACCTTCATCGCCACGGCCGCGCTGACTGCCTTCACCTACCTGATAAGCGATGCGCGCTGGGCAAGGTATCTGGATTTAAGCTGGAGGCCGGAGGCGGCTGAGCTGACGGTCTTCTGCGGCGCTATGGTAGGGGCGAGCCTGGGGTTCCTGTGGTTCAACGCGCCGCCAGCAGAAGTCTTCATGGGCGACGTAGGGAGCCTCGCGATAGGCGGCGCAATCGGAACCATTGCCGTCTTGACCAAGCAGGAGTTCATGCTGTTGATGGTCGGCGGTGTCTTCGTCATAGAGGCTTTGTCGGTGATGTTGCAGGTGGCCTCCTTTAAGATGACGGGACGGCGCATCTTCAAGATGTCGCCGCTTCATCATCACTTCGAGCTTCAAGGCTGGCGGGAATCGAAGGTCGTCTTTCGCTTTCTTATCTTAGCCATACTGTTTGCGCTCCTGAGCCTCTCGACGCTCAAGCTGCGCTAAAGACGATAAGGGTTCGGGTAGAGGGGTCTTGGAAGTCTCAGGCAAGAAAGTCTTAATCATAGGCGCGGCGCGAAGCGGCATAGCCTCGGCCCGATTTTTGAAAGAGCGCGGCGCGACCGTTGCTCTCAACGACCGCAAGCCCGTCGAAGAGTGGAGCGACGAGGCGCGCTCATTGAAAGACGAGGGCGTTGGATTAATCGGCGGCGACGTGCCCATGTGGCTGCTTGACCAGATTGAGCTGGTCGTGGTTAGTCCGGGCGTGCCTACTAAGAGCATCCCCGTTCGCTACGCAGAGCGCGCGGGCGCGGAGGTCATAGGCGAAGTAGAGCTTGCGTCACGTTTCCTTCGCGGTCGAGTGGTAGCCATCACCGGCACGAACGGCAAGACGACTACCACGACGCTGATTGGAGAGATACTGAAAGACGCAGGCTTTAAGACGCAGGTGGGCGGGAACATAGGGACGCCGCTCATCTCGCTCGTTGAAAACTCTACGGACGACGGCTGGACTGTGGTTGAAGTCTCAAGCTTTCAGCTTGAGACGATTCAGGAGTTTCACCCGCAGGTGGCGCTTTGCCTGAACGTGACGCCGAATCACATGGACAGGTACGAGTCGGTCACGGACTACGCGGCGGCCAAGCACCGCATCTTTCGCAACCAGACGGTGGGCGACGTGGCGGTGTTGAATGCAGATGACGAGATTGTCTCAAGCTGGGCCTCGGGGCTAAGAGCGCACGTCACGCTCTTTAGCACCCGTAGAGAACTGGAAGAGGGTCTTTTCTTACGCGGGCGCGAGCTGGTCTCCCGCACGCGCGAGGGCGAGAGGGTCTTGATGCGGCGCGACGAGATGCAGCTACGCGGCTTGCACAACGTGGAGAACGTGCTGGCGGCATTGAGCGCGGGGCTGGCGTGCGGCGCATCAGTTGAGTCCATGCGCGAGACGGTCAAGGCGTTCCGCCCCGTGGAGCATCGCATGGAGCGCGTGGCGGAGATAGGCGGCGTGACCTTTTACAACGACTCCAAGGCCACGAGCGTTGACGCGACCCTCAAGGCGCTAGAAGCCTTGTCTGAGGACGAAGGCAAGGTAGTTTTAATTTTGGGCGGGCGCGGCAAGCAGGCTCCATACGCGCCGCTCGCGCCGCTCATCAGAGCGCACGCGCGCAAGCTCGTTCTCATAGGTGAAGACGCTTCTGTCATAGAGAAAGAGCTGGGCGAGGAAGCGCCGACCGAGCGAGCCTCGGACATGAAGGACGCGGTCAGCCGCGCCTTTCAATCGGCGGAAGCAGGCGACGCTGTGCTGCTGGCTCCTGCCTGCGCCAGCTTCGACATGTTCAGGTCGTTCGAGCATCGTGGGGAAGTCTTCAAGGAAGAGGTCAAGGCACTGATGAATGCAGAATGCAGAGCGCAGAAGTAATTCATCACTGCTGCATTCTGGCTCCGGCACTGTTTTGTTATGGCACGAAAGCTACAAGCGGATAGATGGTTGTTTGCGGCGGCCGCAGGGCTGGCGCTTTTTGGCGTCGTCATGGTCTACAGCGCTTCGTCCGCCATGGCCTTTCAGGAGAACGGGAAGCCTTACTATTACTTCATGAAGCAGGCCGTCTGGACTGTCATAGGCTTCGGGGCGATGCTCTTTGCCATGCACTTCGATTACCAGCGCCTGCGTAATCGAAAGCTGGTGTACGCGCTTCTGGGGCTGACGTTCTTTATGCTCGTGGCTGTGTTCGCCTTTCCGCGCATCAACGGCGCGCATCGCTGGATAAAGCTCGCGGGCTTCTCCATTCAGCCTTCGGAACTGTCAAAGCTGGCGCTGGCAATCTTCCTCGCCTACTTCCTTGAGAAGCGCGCGGGCGAAGAGGGCTCCTTCTGGCGAACGTTCGTGCCTGCGATGGGAGTGACGGGCGCGATGGCGTTGCTCGTAGTAGCGGAGCCGGATTTGGGAACCTCCATGATGCTCGCGGTCGTCTGCGTGGTGATGTGCTACACGGCCGGGACAAGGCTGCTGCATTTGGGGATGGCTGCCGCGCCCGCGCTGGTAGGCATCACCATGATGCTTATCTTCGTGCCGTGGCGCATGCGTCGCATGATTACTTTTCTTGACCCGTGGTCTGACCCGCAGGACAGCGGCTTTCAGGTCGTGCAGTCATTGATTGCCGTGGGCTCCGGCGGCGTCAACGGCTTAGGCTTTGCTCAAGGCAGGCAGAAGATGTTCTTTCTGCCCTTTGCCCATTCGGACTTTATCTTCGCGGTCATAGGCGAAGAGCTTGGACTTTTGGGAGCGCTCGCGGTGCTGCTGGTCTTCGGCATCTTTTTGTGGCGCGGGCTTCGCGCGGCTTTGGGAGCGCCCGACCGTTTCGGGATGCTGCTGGGCATGGGAATCGTGACAGGGATTGTCGTGCAGGCCTTCTTTAACATCAGCGTCGTCCTGTCGCTCGTGCCTACGAAGGGGATTCCGTTGCCCTTCATCTCTTACGGCGGCTCAAGCCTCGTGCCGACTCTGGTGGCCGTGGGCATACTGCTCAACATCTCGCAGTACGCGGGCACGACCGCAGAAGGCGGCCCCGGCGGGCGCGTGGATAAAGAGAGAAGAAAGGCCGCGCAGGGCGCGAGCGCCGCGAAGCCTCTAAGGATGCTGCGCGTGCCTTTGACAATGCGTGTTGGATTGTAGCGATGCGTCTGCTGATTGCTGCCGGAGGAACGGGCGGGCACATCTATCCGGGCATCGCCGTTGCCCGCGAGGTGATGCGGCGCGATGCCGCGTCGGTCGTGAGATTCGTCGGCACGGCTCGCGGGCTTGAAACGAGGCTCGTGCCGCAAGCAGGCTTCGAGCTTTCGCTCATTGAAAGCGCAGGACTGAAGAACGTGGGGCTTGCGGCCAGAGCGCGCGGTCTTCTGATTCTGCCGAAGAGTTTCTTAGCCGCGCGCCGACTGATACGCGAGTTCAAGCCGGATATAGTCATTGGCGCGGGCGGTTATGTTTCCGGGCCTGTTCTTTTAATGGCGGCGCTCATGCGTGTGCCAACGCTCGTGATGGAGTCGAACGCGCTGCCCGGCTGGACGAATCGAGTGCTGGCGCGCTTCATAGACCGCGCGGCCGTAGCCTTTGAAGCCTCGCTGCCATACTTTCGCGGCAAGGGCGTTGTCACTGGAAACCCCGTGCGCCGCGAGTTCTTTGACATTCCTCGCAAGACGCGAGACACTTCGCGCTTTTCGCTCCTGGTCTTCGGCGGCTCGCAGGGAGCGCGAGCGATTAACGACGCGGTCGTCGCAGCGCTCACGCTTCTTGACGCGGAGCGCGACCGCCTCTTTATCACGCACCAGACGGGCGAGCAGGATTTCGAGCGCGTGCGTCGTGGATACGTTGACGCGGGCTGGGCCGAGCGCTCGGACGTGCGGCGCTACATAGACGACATGGTCGCGAGGTTCAGTGAGACGGACTTGATAATCTGCCGCGCAGGTGCCACCACTAGCGCGGAGCTGGTCGCGTCAGGCAAAGCGGCAATCATGATTCCGTTTCCCTTCGCGGCCGACGACCACCAGCGCAAGAACGCGGAGGCGCTTCAATCGGGCGGCGCGGCGCGCATGATACTGCAACAGGAATTGACACCCGAGCGCCTCGCGAAAGAAATCTCCGCGCTCGTAGAGAAGCCCGAGGCTATAACACGTATGGAAGAGGCCAGCCGCAAGCTTGCTCGCGGCGACGCGGCCAGCACGACAGTAGATTTGATGGAAGAGCTTATAAGGTGATTTTAGATTTCGGATTGAAAGAAAGCATCCGGCTTTAACCATCTTTCAACCCTTAATCCAAAATCTAAAATCCGAAATCTAAAATCGTTATGTTTCGTCACATTCAGCACATACACTTTGTCGGCATAGGCGGCATAGGGATGAGCGGCATCGCGGAGGTGCTGGTCAACCTTGGCTTTCGTGTGTCGGGCTCTGACCTGAAGGGTTCGGATGTGACGAGGCGTTTGCAGACCTTGGGCGTTGAGTTCGGCGAAGGGCACAGGGCAGAGAACGTGGGCGACGCTCACGTAGTCGTGCGCTCCACGGCCGTCAGAGACGATAACCCTGAGATTGTGGAAGCAAGAAGGCTGTCCATCCCAGTCATTCCGCGCGCAGAGATGCTGGCGGAGCTGATGCGGCTCAAGCCCTACTCTGTGGCCGTCGCTGGCTCGCACGGGAAGACTACGACGACCTCTATGGTGGCGACCGTGCTTGGCCACGCGGAGCTTGACCCGACGATTGTGGTGGGCGGCGTAGTTGGGGCCTTCGGCTCGAACGCTCGCCTGGGCAAGAGCGACCTGATGGTGGTGGAAGCGGACGAGAGCGACCGCTCGTTCCTGATGCTCACGCCCTCGATTGCCGTAGTCACTAACATTGACCGCGAGCACATGGACTACTACACGGACATGGACGACGTGCGCGAGTGCTTCAAGAACTTCGTCAACAAGGTGCCGTTCTACGGCGCGGCCGTGCTTTGTCTGGACGACCCGCAGGTGCAGGCCGTCATCCCGCACGTCAAGCGCCGCCGCATCACCTACGGCCTGAGCGCGCAGGCGGACGTGTCGGCTCACAACATAAAGTTTGACCAGGGCTTCGGCTCTACCTTTTCGGTCTGGCGAGGCTCGGACGCGGTCGGAGACGTAACCTTGCGCGTGCCGGGCTTACACAACATCTACAACTCGCTCGCGGCCATAGCCGTGGGCTTTGAGCTGGACGTGCCTTTTGAGCGCATAGCGGAGGCTCTGGGGAATTTCACCAACGCCGACCGCCGCTTCCAGTTCAAGGGCGAGGAGCGGGGCGTGATAGTCGTGGACGATTACGGCCATCATCCCACGGAGATAAAAGCGACGCTCGCCGCCGCCAAGATTGGCTCGAAGGGCCGCCGCATAGTCGTGCTCTTCCAGCCGCACAGGTTTACGCGCACGCGAGACCAGATGGAAGAGTTCGCGCGCTCTTTCAATAACGCCGACGCGCTCTTCGTCGCGGACATCTACGCCGCGAGCGAAGACCCGATTGAAGGCGTGACATCGCAGGCCTTGACGGAAGCTGTCAAGCAGTACGGCCACAAGAACGCGCATTACGTAGGCGCGCTCGATGCTTCCGCAGACATCTTGAGAGAGCAAGTGCGAGAAGGCGACCTCGTCATCACGCTCGGCGCGGGGCCTGTTTACAGGGTCGGAGAGCAACTGCTTCAGCTTCTTCGCGGGCGCGAGCAGGCGCAGGCTACGTGAAAAAGAGAGTCGTAAGCAGTTATTGATTTATGGCAGCAAGTGTTCAGAGCGAAGAGAGGTTCGCGAAGCGCGACGCCGCGATTGAAGAGATAGCGGCGCGGCTCGGTGTGCGAGCAGAGCGTGGCCGCCGCTTTGCGGAGCTGACGAGCTTGAGAGTCGGCGGCGCGATTGACTGGGTCATCTCGCCGGACACGGAAGAGAAGGCGGCGCGGCTTGTTCAAGAGCTTGAGAAGGCGGACGTTGCATGGCGCGCTCTAGGCTCAGGCAGCAACGTGCTGGCAGACGATAGAGAGCATCGCTACGTGGTATTGAGCCTCAGGGATTTGAAGGGCGAGCCGAGGTTTGATGGAGAGAGGGTGAGCGTGAGCGCGGGCTATAGTCTTCCGCGTTTGTGCGTGGACGCGGCGCGGCGCGGCCTCTCTGGCATTGAAGGCTTGGGAGGCATACCCGGCACTGTCGGCGGCGCGCTCTGGATGAACGCGGGCGCTTACGGCCACGAGATTGGCACCGTCACAGAGTCCGTGAGGGTCGCGCGCGGAGGTCAAGTCGTGGAGATTCCCGGGAGCGAGGTCGAGTGGAATTACCGCCACACCTCTTTCGAGGAAGGCGAGCTGCTGCTTGGCGCGACGCTTCAGCTTCAACCGGACGAACCAGAAAAGATAAGGGCGCGCATGGAAGAGGCGAAGCAGAAGCGGCTCTCTACACAGCCGCACGGCGCACGCTCGGCGGGCTGCTTCTTCAAGAATCCGCCGGGAAGCAAAATCGGCACGGGCAAGATGATTGACGAGATGGGCATGAAGGGGACGCGCAAAGGCGGCGCGCTGGTCTCTCCCATACACGCCAACTTCATTGTCACCGAAGGCGAAGACGCCAAAGCCTCGGACGCGCTGGCGCTGGCCGAAGAGATTAGAGAGCGCGTGCGTCGCGAGCACGGAATAGAGCTTGAGTACGAAGTCGAGCTTTGGAGCGCAGAAGAAAGTCCAGAGTCTGAAGTCCAGGCTCTGGACTCTAAGGAGAGCGAGTGAAAGAGCAGGTTGTGACTCCGCGTGCGGGAAGAGGTGGCGGCGGCTCGGGAGGGCGCGGCCGTTCGGGCGCGATTACGCAGCGTCCTGCGCGGCGCGACCGCTCCGCTTCTACGCAGGGGCGCGGCGCGCATTCAGGTTTGCGAAAGGCTCTCGGCTACCTGCCTTTGATAACGAAGGTCGTGCTGGCGGTTGTCGCGGGCGTGCTTATCTTCGCGGGCTATCGCGCGGCCGCTTCCGCCTCCTTCTTTCAGGTGCGCTCGGTTGACGTGGCCGGAACTTCGCGCGTCTCGACGGATGAAGTCAGAACTGTTGTGCGCCGCGCCGTGCAGCCGGTGGGCGTCTGGCAGGCAGACCTCGACGCGCTCAGCCGCGAGCTTGAAAAGATAGCATGGGTCAGGCGCGCCATCGTCTCAAGGGTGCTGCCCGACGGCCTGCGCGTCCGCATTATAGAGCGCGAGCAGCGAGCCGTGGTGCGTACCTCCGAAGGGCGGCTTGTCTGGGTTGATGAAGACGCGGTCATGCTCGGGACTCTACAGTCCAACGATAAGATGCCAGCCTTCTTCATACGCGGCTGGGACGAGAGCGGGACAAACGTCGCCCGCACGGAGAACCGCGCCCGCGTAGAGAAGTATATGGAGATGCTCGCGGAGTGGCAGAAGCTGGGGCTTGCCGAGCGCGTGAGCGAAGTGAACCTGCTTGATTTAACTGACGTGCGCGTGCAGCTCGCGGGCGACGACTCTGAGATTGAAGTCAGGATTGGCCGCGAGAACTTCGGCAACCGCTTGCAAAAGGCGCTTGCCAAATTGGACGAGACGCGCTCGACGCCCGTAGGCCCCTACATCACTTACGTTGACGCATCCCGTTGGATGAAGAGCGGCGACAGCGTAGTGCTCGGGCGAAGCCCTAATGCACCGGCGCTTGATTCAGGCTCAAGCGAGCCTGCTGCCGCAGACAGAGACGTGACGAGCAAGCCCGCGGATAAGGCTGATGAGCCTTCTGCCAAAAAGCGCAGGCAGGACGAGACGAGCGCGCGTGCCAAACGAGACGAGCGGAAGAAGAGCGATAAGAAAGAGACGGATAAAAAGGAACGAGCGGCAGACGACGCCAGAGGACAGAGTCGGCCGCGCCGCGTAGGCTAAGCGCGGCTCGTCTCAAGCGAAAGGTAAGAGGAGCTTCCTGGAATGGCTAAGCGCCAGCAACACACAGTCGGGCTGGACATAGGGACTAGCAAGGTGACGTGTATCATCGGCGAGGCTGGCGACAGTGGCTTGATAGAAATCGTCGGCATAGGCGAGGCGGAAGCGCGCGGCCTTCGCAAAGGCGTCATAGTCAACCCGGAAGCCGCCGTGGACGCCATCAAGCGAGCCGTGGAAGATGCCGAGCGCATGAGCGGCCTAGAGGCCGAAGAGGTCACAATCAACCTCGCCGGCTCGCACATCATGGGCTTCAACGGCCAGGCGATTGTCGCCGTCTCAGGCCGCGACCGCGAGATTACAGCCGACGACGTGCGCCGCGCTATTGACTCTGCCTGCGCCATACAGCTTCCCGCCGGGCGCGAGATTGTTGACCGCCTCCCGCAGGAGTTCATAGTTGACGACCAGGACGGCATCAACGACCCCGTGGGCATGATAGGCGCACGCCTAGCCGTCAAGGTTCACATCGTCACGAGCCCTGTGACCGCGCGCCAGAACGCCATCAACGCGGTCAATCGCGCAGGATTGGTCGTAGCCGACATGGTGCTTGAGCAACTGGCTTCTGCCGAAGCCTCTCTGACGGAAGACGACAAGGAGTTCGGCGCGGCGCTCGTGGACATAGGAGCAGAGACGACGGGGCTCGTCATATACCAGCGCGGCGCTGTGCAGCACACGGCCGTTTTTGCCCTCGGTGGCTCGCACTTTACCAACGACATAGCGTTCGGCCTACGCACGCCGATACCCGAAGCCGAGAAGATAAAGCGAACAGTCGGCTGTGCTTCAAGCACATCTTTGTCCGAAGCCGAGCGCGGCGAGCTTGTGGAAGTCCCTTCGGTCGGAGGCCGCGCGCCCCGCCAGCTCTCGCGCCAGATTCTCTGCGACATACTACAGCCGCGCGCCGAAGAGGTCTTGATGCAGGTCGCCGACGAGATAAAGGAATCCGGCTGGGAGCGTCAGCTGTCCAGCGGCGTGGTCGTCACGGGCGGAGGCGCGCTTCTGGACGGGATGGTGGAGGTCGCAGAGCAGGTCTTTGATGCGCCCGTGCGCGTAGGCTACCCGGAGCGAGACCGCTTCGGCGGCCTCATAGAAGATATTCAGAGCCCTGCGTGGGCTGCTGCGGCCGGCCTTGCGCTCGTGGCGCAGCGCTCGCAGATGAACGAAATGCGCGCTTTAGTGGGCAAAAGAGGCTCGGGTGGCCGCCTCACGCATTTTGTTTCCAAATTTCGTAATCGTTTCAGTAGTATTTTTTGACAAGTTGTTGTATGCTGCGGCGCCAGCCGGCACAAGATGTTGTCCGCAAGATATAGGTGCCCCCGGCGCGCTCAGCCCAATATAAACGAAAGATGGCTTCGGCAGGCTCCTGGCAGGGAGAAGGCTGAAAGAGAGGAACATGTGATATGACACCGGAAGGCCGTCAACCGGGAAGTGGAATTAATATTTTCATAGATGATGATCCGCCGATTACCGGCGCGCGCATCAAAGTCGTAGGCGTGGGCGGCGGCGGGGGCAACGCCGTCAACCGCATGATTGAGGCCGGCATAGAGGGCATAGAGTTCCTCGTCGCCAATACAGACCTGCAAGCCTTGAAGCGCTCACGCGCGCCCATCAAGATTCAACTCGGCAGCCGCCTGACCAAAGGCCTGGGCGCAGGAGCCGACCCAACAGTCGGCCGCGAAGCCGCGCTCGAAGACACAGAGAAGATTATAGAAGTGCTGGAAGGCGCGGACATGGTCTTCGTCACAACAGGTCTTGGCGGCGGCACGGGCACGGGCGGCGCTCCGATTATCGCTTCACTTGCGACGGAATTGAACGCCCTGACGGTCGCGGTCGTCACCAAGCCTTTCCACTTCGAGGGCCGCCGCCGCATGATGCAGGCCGAGCAGGGGCTTCGTGAATTGCGTGAGAGCGTGGACACGGTGATTACGATTCCGAACGAGAGGCTGCTGCACACGGTCGAGCGCAACGTCTCGCTGGCGGACTCCTTTAAGGTGGCGGACGACGTGCTGAGGCAGGCCGTGCAGGGCATCTCGGACTTGATAACCGTGCCAGGCTTAATCAACCTTGATTTCGCGGACGTGAAGGCAATCATGGCCGGGATGGGACTGGCCTTGATGGGCGCAGGGCGCGCGAGCGGCGAGCACCGCGCCATGGAAGCCACGCAGCAGGCCATATCTTCGCCGCTCCTTGAAGAGGCTACGATTGAGGGAGCGAAGGGCGTGCTCATTAACATCACGGGCGGGCCTGACCTGACGCTCTATGAAGTCAACGAGGCTTCTTCCATTATCAGAGAGGCTGCGGACGACGACGCTAACATCATCTTCGGCGCGGTGATTGACGAGACCATGCGTGACGAGATGAAGATAACTGTCATCGCCACAGGCTTTGACAAGGTGATGTCGGACGTTGGCACGACCAGTGCGCCCGGCACAGGACTGCCGCAGCCGCCTCCGCGTTACACGCGACAGCCGGGCGACGACCCTGCGCGTCCCGTCACAGGCACGCAGCGGCCGGAAGATTTGGAAATCCCTACCTTCATTCGCAAGAAGGCGGACTAAGAGAGAGCGGTAAGGCAAAAAGGTAGAAGGCAAAAGTTGAAGACAGCCCTTCGGTCTTTTCACTTTTGCCTTTTTACTTTTGCCCTCTTTTCGTGTAGCATGCAGGGCATTCCTTAAGCAGGTTTTTCCATAACGGGTAAATTACCGCTTCTCTCCTTAACTGGCCGCTTGCCTGAGAGAGTAGTCGAAGGCTTTTCGGGCGCTCCCGCTCTGGACTCTGAATGGGAAGAGCATCCGGGCGCTTTCAGTGAAGTCGCGTGTAATCCCCCTGTCAAACGAGGTGGAGGAAGTTACAAAAGTGAACCGCAAACTTATTCGTACAACATTAGCAGAGATAAAGGGAAAAGAGCGCTCGATTCCCGAGCGGCAGCGAGAGCGCGCAAACGGCGCACCGTCGCGCAGTGGCGGGGGCGATAGTGCTCCGTCCTCCGCGCCTGCGCCGCGCCCGTCGCAATCTTCATCCGCATCAAGCTCCGTGCAGGTTAGAAAGCGCACGCCTCCGCCGCTTGAGACGAACGCCGAGCTCTTCTACTACAAGAAGCAGATTGATGCTCACACGCCTATGATTATAGTGCTTCAGGACGGCGAGGAGATAGAGGGCACGATTGAGTGGTATGATAGGGGCGCGCTGAAGGTGAATCGCAGGGACGCGCCGAACCTTCTGGTGCTCAAGCATAACATCAAGTACATGTTCAAACAGGAAGAGCGCGACGGCCAGAAAGAGACTAAGGAAGGCAAGAAGTAGGATAAGGCTCCCGACCCTTTTCTTAACACCCAATCCGGCACGCTTGCCCGTGGACATAAAAAAGCGTCGTCGTCCTCGCGTTTGGTCAAGTCATGACTGAGTTGCCGCACAACTCTAAATCTGCTGGCTCGCGCTCAAGGCAGAAGCTGCCGCGCATAGGCATCACTATGGGCGACCCCGCCGGCATCGGCCCCGAAGTAGTCCTGAAGGCCGTGGCGGAAGAGGAAGTCCTGAAGGTCTGCCATCCCGTCATCATAGGGGACGCGCAGCTTCTGGCGCACACGGCCCGCACGCTCGACCTGACCTGCGGCTACGACATCATCAGGCGCGGCGAGCGGCTGCCCGCAGAATTTAACGGGCCCGTCATCTATCATCTGGACAACATAAGCGGCTACATAGAGCCGGGCATAGAATCGGGCGCGGCAGGCAAGGCCGCAGCCGCTTACATAGAGTCCGCGGTCGAGCTGTGCGCTGCCGGGGCCGTAGACGCCATTGCCACCGCTCCCATTAATAAGCGTGCGCTATTTCTCGGAGGCTACAGCTTTCCGGGCCACACGGAGTTCCTCGCGCACCTGACCGGCGCCGAAGACTACGCGATGGCGTTTGTCGCGGCCAACCTTCGCATAGTGCTTATCTCCACGCACGTTCCCCTTGCCGAAGCTATCCGAATGGTCGAGCGCGACCGCATCGTCAAAATAGTCAGTCTCACTCATAGAGAGCTGCGGCGCTGGGGCATAGAGCGTCCGCGCATAGCCGTGGCCGCGCTCAACCCGCACGGTGCCGAAGGCGGTCTCTTCGGCGTGGAGGAGGCTTCGGAGATAGTCCCGGCCGTGGAGCATTTTCGCGGCGCGGAAGAGATGAGCGTGCAGGGCCCCTTTTCAGCCGACACGGTTTTCCTGCGCGCCTCTCGCGGCGAGTTCGACGCGGTCGTGGCGTGCTATCATGATCAGGCGATGATTCCCGTCAAGTGCCTGTCATTTGGCGAGGCGGTCAACGTCACACTGGGCTTGCCGTTCATACGCACCTCCGTAGACCACGGCACTGCCTTCGACATAGCAGGGCGTGGCATAGCAGAGCATTCAAGCATGATGGCGGCAATCACCCTGGCCGCAGAGCTTGTCAGTCGCGCGGACGAATCTGCGCGCCCCGTCGAGGCTTAAAACTTTTGCTGAAAGGGATAAAGGAATGTCAGCGCAGACTCCCACGACCTCACGACGCATTCTTGTCGCAGACGATGACCCTGCCATTCTCAGGCTCGTGACGGCCATCGTTGAAAAAGAGGGATATCAGGTTGTGCCTGCCAAGGACGGGCGCGAAGCCTACCAGCTTCTGCAAAAGGACTCGGACTTTCTCGCGGGCATCTTCGATGTCATGATGCCGCACATACAGGGGCCAGAGCTTGTGCGATACATGCGAACGGAAAAGCGGCTGATGCGTATCCCCGTCATGATGATGACGGCCGAGCAGAACCCTAAGCTCTCTTCCGACAGCTTCGCCGCAGGCGCGGTGGTCTTCCTGCCGAAGCCCTTCACCACGGCCCAGCTACAGATAATGCTGCGCATGCTGATTAGCAAAGCGACTGCTCAATAGAGCTGCTTTCAGGAGTTGCGATAAATTCTTTCTCATGGAGAAGACCCGATGAGTAACAGAGCGCGCCTGGTCGTACTTGCACTATGCCTGCTGGCGGCTTCGGCTTCGGCCATCGTCTACACGAGCGCGGCTGACGACTTGAGCGCGCGTGAGGCGCGACGCCTGATAGCGCGCATCGCCGGGAGCGAGTTGCCGACCGATGCTGTGCGCGTCCGCTCTATCTCAAGCATGGGCTCTTCGGCGGTCGTAGAGGCGCAGGTCGAGACGGCCTTTCGCTTCGTGCGCGGCGACAACGGCAAGTGGCGCGTCGCAGAGATTCGCATGGGCGAGAACCGCTGGGAAGACGTTGACATAATTGCGCGGGCCGTCAATCAGGAGAAGACCGAGCGCGCACGCGCAGAGCTTGAGACTTTCGCCACGGCCCTCGAATCCTTCCGCAGGGAGCGCGGCTTTTACGTGGAGGCCGCGACGGCGGTCGCGCTCGTAGACCAGCTCAACCCGCGTTATCTTGAGCGCATCATTCGCGTTGACCCGTGGCACAGGCCCTATCAATACGAAGGCAGCCGCAACCAGTACACCCTGCGCTCCACGGGCCTCGACGGCAAAGCCAACACGGGCGACGACGTAGTTCTT
Source organism: Pyrinomonadaceae bacterium (assembly GCA_035276685.1). Lineage (GTDB taxonomy): Bacteria > Acidobacteriota > Blastocatellia > Pyrinomonadales > Pyrinomonadaceae > JACVRN01. The sequence continues at coordinate 20,248 of DATELK010000167.1, forward strand.
GAAAAACGCGCACAGTAAAGCAAGTCAGAAGGCAGCAGTGCCGCAATGATGAATGAAATGCTCTTTTAATTCATCATTCTGCACTCTGCCTTTTGCATTTTTTCTTGACGCGCTCCGTCTGCGGGTGTTAGGTTTCAAAATGTGGTCGCACGCGTCCGATTGCGGTGGAGTTGCCGCGTGGATGCCTGCGATGCACACTTGACTTGCCCCGCGCCACACGGACACCTCGCGCGCCACACTTGACCCAGACGGCGCGCGTGCTGAAAGTGTAGCCCCGCAATCTCCGAACGGCGCTCAATTCTCAAAAGGAGTTAGCGATTTGGTCACGGGACGCAAATTGTTGCTCGCGGACGATTCCGTCACAATTCAGAAGGTGATTGACCTGACCTTCTCGGACGAAGGCATAGAGGTCACGACCGTAGGCAACGGAGAGCAGGCTCTGTCGAAGCTCGACGAGCTTCAGCCTGACATAGTGCTCGCGGACGTTTTCATGCCCGGGCGCAACGGTTACGAGGTCTGCGAGCACATCAAACGGGACGAGCGATACAGGCACATCCCCGTCATGCTGCTCGTGGGCTCGTTCGAACCATTCGATGAAGCGGAGGCCCGCCGTGTCGGCGCGGATGATTATTTGACCAAGCCATTCCAGTCCATACGACAGCTCGTCAACAAGGTGACATCGCTCATCGGCGGCGGCGGGGCGGACTCCGAGGACGAGACCAGCACGCGCGACCTTGAGCTGCCGGAAGAGCTAAGAAGGAAAGAGGGCGACCACCCGGAGGATGCCGCCTCCGACATATACACGGCCGACACAGCGCCTCTTCCCAAAGAGCTTGAAGGCCGCGACCCGGCCGAAGCAGCCGCGCACCTGGCGGGGCACGAAAGCCTTGACGACGAGATGATAGAGGCGCACAGCCCCGGCCGGATTGCGGAAAACTTCGAGACAGGCACCCCCAGCCAGATGCTCCCTACAGAGCCGCTTTCATCTGCGGATTTGGCGGCGGCGGGAATTGAGGCTCCTACTCAACAAGAGCCGGAACAACTGAAAGAGACGACACGCGACCAGAGTTTAGACGAGATGGACGAAGATATACTTTCAACAGAGCAGCCGCAGGCGGAGAACAACTTCATGACGAGTGCTGCGGCCGCCGACGAAGTGCTGCTGGATTTGGGCGAGATAGACACCGCGCCCGTCTCAACCAGAGAGGCAGACGATTTTATTCTTGACCTACAGGACGAAGCCCCGGCTCAGGCCGTAGCAGCAGTCGAGCCAGCGCCGTCTGTCTCGGGCTTCGCTCAGCCCGCCACCCTTGAGCCCGAGCCGCAGCCCTTTGAAGAGATGGCGCGGCCCGAATCGTTCGCAGGCGCAGAGCCCGCGCTCGTTGAATCGAGCGCAGTCGAAGAGGCCGTAGGCTTCGGGCAGCAGGAAGCTTTTCAGGCGCAGGGAGGCTTCGAGCCGCAGATGATGGCAGGCGGATTTGCCGGAGCGACTGAGGCGGTGATTGACGAGACGCCGCGCGAAGCAGAAGCGTCATCAGCATCAGAAGCATCATCATCATCCTTCGGCGTGGAGGCTTCTTCTCCTGCGCCTGCCGCTTCATCTTCAGCAGAGCCCGCCGAGCAGCAGCAACCGACCGGCCGGATTACTCTCGACCAGCTATCGCCTGAGGCCATAGACGCCATAGCGCGCCGCGCCGTGGAGATGCTCTCCGAAAGAGTAGTCGAGCAGGTCGCGTGGGAAGTCGTCCCGCAACTGGCGGAGCTGCTAATCAAGCGCAAGCTGGAAGAGGAGAAAACACAGTAACCGGTTTTCAGTTTTCAGTTAAAAGCAGCTAGCCGCCAGTATTCAGCACGGGATGAAAACTGGCGGCTATTGCTTTACAATGGCTCATTACTGAAAACTGAAAACCGATTACTGAAAACTGTTTGTATGGATATCCCTAAGACCTACGACCCTAAGGAGGCGGAGAGCCGCCACTACGCGCACTGGGAGCAGGAGGGCTGCTTTGCGCCCGAGATAAATCGTGACCCGGACGCCCCTGTCTTTTCCATAGTCATCCCGCCGCCGAACGTCACGGGCTCGCTTCACATGGGCCACGCTCTTCAGCACACGCTGATGGACGTGATGACGCGCCACAAGCGCATGTGCGGCTTTCGCACCCTCTGGCTGCCGGGGATGGATCACGCGGGCATCTCTACGCAGCTTATGGTGAGCCGCGAGCTGAAGAAGGAGGGCTTGACCCGTCACGACCTGGGGCGCGAGAAGTTCGTGGAGAGGGTCTGGCAGTGGAAGCACGAGTCGGGCGGCCAAATCCTAAACCAGATGCGGCGCGAAGGGGCGAGCGTGGATTGGTCGCGCGAGCGCTTTACTATGGACGAAGGTTTGTCGCGCGCCGTGCGCGAAGTCTTCGTGCGCCTTTACGAAGAGGGCCACA
>DATELK010000168.1:0-21732 GCA_035276685.1 Pyrinomonadaceae bacterium
CTGCTCTTTAAAATGCTCCCTGTTGAGTGAATGCGCCCGCGACCACCTCGGTCAGGTACTTGCGCAGCTTGTCTCGGTTGCCCTTGCGGTAATCCTCATAATCCTGAGCTATGCCATCGTCGGCCCTTGCGAACAGTATGTAGGCTTCCAGCAAACCTGCATCGCTCAGCTTGACCAGATTGACGAGCGAGTCTTCCATCTTCTTAATCTTCTTATCCGCCTTGACGCTTGACACTACCATGCGAAGGGCGTCTATCTCTTCAGCCAGAGAGTGCCTGTAGGCCTTCTCCTTGGGAAACGTCTTGGCGAACTTTTCGCCGCGCCAGTTGGCGCGCGTCAGGCTATACAGCAGCCACGCGCTTGAGCCGTCGTCCTTGCCTTCCAGCATCCTGGGGTCGAGCGTGATGTTGACTTCGCCCGGCTTGGACGAAGAGATGTCGGCCGGAATATCCACCTTCGGGTGGCCCAGCCGGACGCTGTTCTTCTGCGCCCACTGCATCAGGCCCCTGTAGGACATCCTGTTATAAGGCTCCGCGATGATGGCGTCCACGGCCTTGTCGCGCGACTCGACCATCTTGCCTATGCGCAGGTAGGCGTCGCTCCAGTAGCGATAGGCCGTCTCGCGGTTCGGGTCAATGGCGATTGCCTTCGCGTACCACTCGCCCGCCTTGTCCATCTCCCTGCGTTGAAAGTAAACGTCGCCGATAAAGAGCGGCGCTTCGTAAATCGTGGGGTCAAGCTTGAAAGCCTTCTCGTAAGCCTCCCTTGCCTTGTCCCATTCCTGCGCGGCAAAGTGCGCCTCGCCCTGTCGCATCAGCGCGTCCGCCTCCTGATTCTTCGAGAACGAGGTGCGCTGCCCGTAAGCAATCGATGGAGCGCAGACGAGCAGAACGAGCGCGGCGAGCATCAGTGCGCGGAAGAAGAGTGTCGGTTGGCGTCTCGTAGCGAGGCGTGTACAGGGCATGACAGTACCTATCCTTTGACTCAAGAAGAGCTTTAATTTGAGGGGAGCTTAGAAATCCAAAGACGCCTCGGAGTCTATGATTGATGAAACTCGGTTGTCAATGAAGAACGGCATTCTTGATACGATTTTTTGGAAAGCAGGCGGGCTTGCATGATGAGACAGATTTTACTGTATCTAAATTGAGTCGGCTTCAATCACGCGGCTCTATTCGGCCTTAGGATTTTCGGAAGGGACGTGCGGCTGTAGAGAGTCCGACGCTTCGGCGAAAGTAAGCCCCGCCGCCACCTCATCCGACAGCCGCTTCCAGCCGTCCTTCGTATGCTCGAAGCTCTCTGCAAGAGACGGAGCGAACCTCGCGGCCTCCGGCTGCCAGCTCATGCGCTCGACCCTTATGTAAGGATGGTTGATGCGAATCACGTTGAAGGAATTGGTCTCGCCTCGCCCGCGTGTGCTCGTGGCCGTGCCTGCCGAGATGACGAGCGCGCTGTGCCCTTCTATCTTGTATCGCTTGGCCGTCTGCCCCGTGTGGCTGACGTGCAGGTGCCCTGCCAGAAGAACGTCAGCGCCGCAGGATGCAAGAGCCTGCATGGCAAGCTCCGCGCGCCCCACAAGCTCGTCCAGGTCGTGCCCTTCCGGCAAATCGAAGGGATGATGCGTGACAATAATCTTGGTTATCTCGTCCCTGTAAGAGCACATGCGCGTGCGTATAATCTCTATCTGCCGCTCGTTGATGCGCCCGTACTTGGTCGTCAGAGCGCGCGCCGTGTTGATGCCAAGAATCGCCACCTCGTCGTCCGCGTAGAAAGGCTCAAGGTCGTTCGTGATGTGTCGCCTGTACTTCGTGAGCGGCTGTGTAAAGCGCGCGACGAAGTTGTAGAGCGGCACGTCGTGATTGCCCGGCACGACAATCTGCGGCTCGGGCAGCGCGTCCAGAAACTCGCGCGCTTCCACGAACTGGTGGCTGCGCGCTCGCTGCGTCAAATCGCCCGAGACCGCCACTACGTCCGGCCTCATCTCGTTGACGGTCGCAATCAGCGGCTCCACCACTCCGTAGTCAACGCGCCCGAAATGCAAGTCCGATAGATGTACAAGTTTGCGCATAACTTAAAAAGAAGTGACAAGTGACGAACAGGAAGCTTTTATCTTCTCACTCGTCACTCGTCACTGTGTTTGGGACGAGGACGCGGAGCGCGCCGGGATGCACGCGGTAGTGAAGCGGCGTTGGCATGATGGTGACTTCGCCGTCCGTGGCTACGCGCAGGCGCGGGCGTCCGGTCTCTATCCAAATCTCTTTCGTGCAGAGGGCGTCAAAGTCCTCTTCGTTGCGAAGGCCTCCGAAGAGCGCTCGGAAAGCCAGCCGCACCAGCCCCAGCCTTCCAGTCCTGTGTGCTATGTAGAGGCTCAGCTGTCCCTTGTCTATACAGGAGCGCGAGCCTATGTTGAAATTCTCCATCTCGTATTCGTTATTGCCTATGAAGATGAAGGGCGACGTGCGCGCCAACTCCTTCTCGTCCGTGCTGAGTCGAACCCTCAGGAAAGGGTAGCGGCGCAGGACGGTCAACGAAGCCCAGAAGAAGGCCCGCCACTTGCCGTGTCCCAGTCGCTGCTGAAGCTTCTCTCTTTCGCGCACGATGCTAGGGTAAAGGCCGAGGCTTGAGTTGTTGAGAAAGATGCGCCCGTTGACTTCGCCCACGTCCACGCGCGCCACCTGCCCCTCAAGGCAGACGCGCGCCGCCTCTTCCAGCTCAAGCGGGACGTTTATGTCCTTGGCGAAATGGTTGAGCGTGCCCAAAGGCAGAACCCCCAGCACCCTGTCTGTGCCTACTACGTGCGAGGCGACGGCGTTGATTGTCCCGTCGCCTCCGCCCGCGACTACTGGCGAGCAATCTTCTTCGACGGCGCGGCGGGCCAGAGAAGCTATCTCATCGCCGCTTCTGGCAAACAGTATCCTGGTGCGCGAGTCGCGCGACTTGAAGAACTCCGTCAGGCGGTCGCGCACCTCCTCTTTATCGCCCGCGCCGGAAGTCGCGTTAATGATGACGGCTGCGTGCGAGGGCATAGAGACACTTTCGGAAGACGAAATTAAACGAGCTTAGGAAAGGAGCGCTCTCCGCTTAAAAAATGCGCGTCCCCTTGTCATAAAGGGCGAGCCTCAGAACTAACTAAAGCTCGCCCTCAATTACAGGCCCCCATGAAAAGGCCGCTGACGGATACCCGACGCTTCCGCTCAACAAAGGAAGCGTCTAGTAGCCGCGATTCTCGCTCGTGGCGTAGGAAGGGCCGCCGCCGCTTCCTGCCATGCCTCCGCCGGATGAGCCGGAAGCGCCGCCCGTGCCGCCGCCTGACGTTTGGCCGCCGCCGCTTGAGTAAGCGCCCTGCGCGCCCGCAGCCGCGCCGCCCGTGCCTGCCTGTCCTCTTCCTCCCTGTTTATTGGAGAGGTCTACGCCGAAGAGGTCTTTGACCTTGGCGAAGAGAGCGGGCAACACCACGTTGCGCCCCACGCTCGACAGCTCTTCTATGAAGCGGTCGCCCAGCACCGATACCTCCTGCTGTAGCTTGTCGTAAGCCCTCGTCTCCTTGAACCTCTCCATGAGGCCCGGCTTATCAGGCTCGGAAGCAGCCGAAGCCGCGCTCGCATCTTGAGAGCCCGTCGTGGCGAGAGCCTGAATAGAGGCCGACTGCTCGGAGCCGCCTGAGCCGTAAGAGTGGCTGGCAGAAGAGCCGGTCGTCCCTGCGGACATGGGCGAAGGGGCGGGCGCAGACATGGCGGGCCTCGCCAAGCCTCTTTCGGCATAGGGCGAAGATGAGAGCTTCGCGGGTTCTGCGCCCGTCGTGGCGAAGGCGTCCGTCTCTCTATAATCGGCGTAATCAGCCTCCTCCGTGTCGTCGCTGCCCGTGAAGGTTCCGGCCACCGTGTAGCCCAGTATGAAACCGGCCGAGAGCGCGCCCAGAGAGAATGCCACGGGGCGTTTGCGATACTGCTCGCGCCAGTCCAGGGCTTCCGAGACCGTGTCCCTGACCGCTTGATATTGGTTTGTCACTGTGTCCTTAATCTCCGTAACGGTTTGTGTGATGGATTCGCGCGCCTCTTCCATGCGGCGCTGAAGCTCGGCTTTGGTGGAATCGGTGTCGCCCGATTCCTGGGCGCGCGCCACGCCTACATTTCTTTCTTCAGCCATTCTTTATCCTTTCTGAGTTCTTCAACGCTTCTGCCCGGCACAAGGTCTGTGCGCGCCAGCTTGTTCTTCATCACGAGGATGGTGATGCCGCCGACTATCAAGTAGAGAATGCCCGTGACGACAAAGCCCAGAGCGTAGCGTGACGCCTGCTGCCAATCCAAAGGCATCAGTGCCGAGATGGCCAGCGCCAGCGCGATGTTCAGGAGCGCGAAGCCTACGGCCGCTATGAAACCTCCTGCGGCGACGAGCACGGCCCTGCGCGCGAAGGCGTTGACATCTTCTGATAATTCGACTTTCAGCAGGCTGAGCTTCGTGTCCAGAAGCTTCATCACGTCGTCGCCCAGACGCCCGAAGAGCGACGGCAACTGTTCAAGCTCGCTCGTCGCACTAGGGGCGGGCGCGGCAGCCGTGCTTCTCTCTAAATCGGCCATCGCTTGTGCCTCCCTTATGAAAATGATGAATGCAGAGTGCCGCAATGATGAATGCAGAGAAAGACCTTCTTTACTTCAGCACTGCTGCACTCCGCCTTTTGACTTGCCTTATCGTCTGCTTCCGCGAATCAGCAGTCCTAGCACGAAGCCTGCGGCTGCCGAGATGAGCAGCGCCTGGCCCGGATTCTGCCGCGCGTACTCTTTGGCCTCTGTGGCGACTTCCGAGAAATCCTTGTTGCGCAGCTCGCCCAGCTTGTCGCCGACCACGCTCACCTTGTCCGAGACGTAATCTCTGGCCGTAGAGGCCGCGCCCGCTATCTTCTGGCCGTACTCCTGCGCCGTCTGCGCGAGGCCCGCAGCCGTGCCCGCTCCTGCTCCGCCGCCCGACGACTGGCCTCCGCCGCCCGTCGTCATGCTCTGGCCGGTGCCGCCTGCTCCGGTGGTGCCGCCGGTATCACGAGTCGTTCCGGCATCGGTCGCGCCTGTTCCAGCGCCGCCTGTGCCCTGTCCGGGGGTTGAACCACCTGTTCCAAAGTTCTGTGACATCTCTCTTCTCCTTAAAATTCTGAAATTTATCCCCAGCCCCTACACTCTCGTAGGAACTGGAAGAAAAACGGCTCATTCCCGTCACTTGAGAGCAAACAATGTGCCGATTGGGCCAGCTCCCCATCGAAAGCGAATAAAGAAGCGCCTTCGATAACGAAAAACGGGTCGTGCCGCTTACCATTTTTGTTGCGAAAAGGTACGTGTAAAGATAGCGCAAAGGTCGGGAACAGTACAGGCTTTTTCGTCAAATTACTGTCGCGTTAAAGTTAATTTTCCTGAAACTCACGCCCGCTTGACAGCGTACATCGAAGATGGTAAGTAAGTACTTACTTTAATCGCCACCAGAGAACATTTGATGAGTAAAGAATTGAACCCTTCGAAACCGGGTGTGCCCGCCGCGCCGCCTGCTTCAACGACGACGGCACGCCTCTCGGCCGAAGAGCGCAGGCGCGAAATCGTGCGCGTCGCCGTCAAGCTCTTTTCGCAACGCGGCTTTCGCGGCACCACCACCAAAGAGATAGCGCAGGCCGCAGGCGTCTCGGAAGCCATAATCTTCCGCCACTTCGCCACCAAAGATGAGCTTTACCGCGCCATCATTGACCACGTCGCCTGCGAGAACGGCATAGAAGACCCGAGGGAGATTGTGGGCGACGCCTTACGCCGCAAGGACGACCGGGCGGTCTTCGAGGGGCTGGCCTTTCATGCTCTTGAGCATCACGAGGGCGACAAGGAGTTTCAGCGCCTGCTGCTCTACGCGGCCCTCGAAGGGCACGAGCTGGCGCAGATGTTCTGGGAGCGAACCGTCAAGGAGTTCTACGAATTCTTAGGCGCTTACATAGAGGAGCGGCAGCGCGACGGCGCTATGGTCGAGCTAGAGCCGCGCGTCATTGTACGCACCTTCATAGGCACGATTATTCACCACTCGCTCAACAACAATCTGTGGGACCCTGAGCGCCGCCTCATGGACATTTCAAACGAAGAGGCCGCGCGCTCCTTCACGGAAGTTTTACTGAAGGGCATAACCGTCCCTTGCGGCGAGAAGAAACGTGTAGCCCGCCGCACGAACCTGAACCAGACAAGACCGAAGAAGAAACAGTCGAGATGATCTCCCGAACACAGGTAAAAGCATTAACGCTCCTTTTAGCCATAGTGGCGCTTGGCCTTTCGGCGGTCGCCTGCAACCGCTCCAAGGCCGAGGCGAACAAGAACGTGACCACCACTACGACTACGACGCAGACGGTCGTAGAGGTCACCACGACGCCTGCCATTCAGAGGCAGCTGCCGCGCTTTCTTGAAGCCACGGGCAGCCTCGCCGCGGACGAACAGACGGACGTGGCCCCCGCCACATCAGGCAAAGTAGTCTCCGTGGGCATTGACCTAGGAACCTTCGTGCAGAAGGGCGCAGTCCTCGTGCGGTTGGACGACCGAGACTCGCGCATACGCCTTGACCAGGCGACGGCGCAGGTCGCTCAGGCACAGTCGCAGGTGCGGCAGGCAGAGGCGCGCATAGGTCTTCGTCCCGGGCAGAGCTTTGACGTGGAGCGAGTGGCCGAAGTGTCCGCGGCGCGCGTGGCGCTGAATCTGGCAGAGATACAGTTGCGCCGCATGGAGCGACTGCTTGAGTCGGGCGACGTGTCGCGCTCGGCCTACGACCAGCAGAGAGCGCAGCGAGACCAGTTGCGCGAGCAGCTTGAAGCCATACGCACGCAGGCCCGCCAGAATTACGCGGGCATACAGACGGCGCGTGCGGCCGTGGACGCCGCGCAATCGCAGGTAGCCTCTGCGCGCAAGGCCATAGCTGACGCCGTAGTGACTGCACCCATAGCAGGCTTCGTCTCAGACCGACCGGCGGACGTAGGCGAGTACGTCACGCCTTCTTCAAAGATTGCAACGATTGTTCGCACCAACCCTCTGCGCATGCGCATAGACATCCCTGAGCAGGCTGTCTCGAACGTGCAGGTGGGCCAGAGCGTCTCCGTCACGGTGAGCACTTATCCTGACCGCACCTTCTCGGGTCGCGTGCATCACATCTCTCCGAGCGTGACGCCTAACTCGCGCACGCTGACCGTAGAGGCTGAGGTGGATAACGGCGACAATCTTCTAAAGCCCGGACAGTTCGCCACCGTGAGGGTACTTCTGCCGCAGAGCGAAGCGGCCGTGCTGGTGCCCGCGCGCTCCGTCAAGACAGAGGCGGGCACGAGCCGCATCTTCGTCATCAAGGACGGCATAGCGCAGCAGCGTCTGGTGCAGCTGGGCCAGGCGGAAGGCGACCTCGTGGAGATTAGAAGCGGTGTGGCCGCAGACGAAATCGTTGCCACCAGCAACGTAGAGCTATTGAACGACGGCATGCCCGTCAGACAGTAAATTTTTATGCAAAAGCTTGCTGAAATATGTGTGCGGCGTCCGGTCTTTGCGACGATGTTGATTCTGTCGCTGACGGTGGTCGGCATCTTCTCCTTCAAGTCTCTGGGCGTTGACCTCTTCCCCAAGATTGACCTGCCGACTATCACCGTGACGGTGATTAATCCCGGTGCGAGCCCGCAGGAGATAGAGACGGAGATAACCGATAAGGTGGAAGGCGCTGTCAATACCATCAGCGGTATTGATGAGCTGCGCTCCACGTCCGTCGAAGGCGTCTCGCAGGTCTTCATCACCTTCATACTTGAGAAGAACGCGGACATAGCCGCGCAGGAGGTGCGCGACAAGGTCAACCTAATCCTCTCCGACCTGCCGGAAACAGCGGAGCAGCCGATTGTGCAGAAGCTTGACACGGACGCCGCGCCGGTTCTTCGCATAGCCGTGTCTGCGCCTCGCTCTCTGCGCGAAGTCACAGACACGGCCGACAAGAAGATTAAGGAGCGCATAGAGTCCATCAACGGCGTAGGCAACGTGGAGATTGTCGGAGGCCGCGAGCGAGAGATTCAAATCTGGGTCGACCCGGACAAGATGCGCGCCTTCAACGTCACCGTGGCCGAAGTCGCCGCAGCCATGCGCCTACAGAACATGGAGGTGCCCGGAGGCCGCGTTGACGAAGGCGCGCGTGAGTTGACTGTCCGCACGATGGGTCGCATTCAGAACCCGGCCGAGTTCAATAACGTGGTCGTAGCCACGCGCGGCAACTACTCCGTCAAGCTCTCCGACATAGGCTATGCGGAGGACGGCGCGGAAGAGCAGCGCACCTCCGCCAGATTGAACGGCCAGCCAGCGGTGACGCTCGTCGTCTCAAAGCAGTCAGGGCAGAACACCGTGGCGGTCGCAGATGAAGTCAAAGAGCGGCTCAAAGAGATTCAGCCTACGCTTCCGGCGGACTTTAAGACGGAGATAGTCGGAGACCAGTCGGTCTTCATTAAGGCTTCGCTCGAAGCCATCGAGACGCACTTGATAGAGGGCGGAATCCTGGCCGCGCTCGTCGTCTTTATCTTCCTGTGGAGCATTCGCTCGACCTTCATAGCCGCGCTCGCTATCCCCACCTCCATCATAGCCACCTTCGGCCTGATGGCGGCGATGGGCTACACGCTCAACAACATCACCATGCTCGCGTTGACGCTGATGGTAGGCATAGTGATTGACGACGCGATTGTGGTTTTGGAGAACATCTACCGCTTCGTAGAAGAGAAGGGGATGCCGCCGTTTCAGGCTGCGATTGAGGGAACTAAAGAGATTGGTCTGGCCGTTATGGCTACGACGCTCTCGCTGCTCGCGGTCTTCCTGCCCGTGGGCTTCATGGGCGGCATCGTCGGCCGCTTCATGTCCAGCTTCGGCTTAACGTCGAGCTTCGCCATAGGCGTCTCGCTCATAGTCTCTTTCACCTTAACGCCCATGCTCGCGGCGCGACTGATTAAGCGCAAGGACGACCCGCTTCCTGCAGACGTGGGCAGCGAGCCTTCGGAGAGCGAGCATCTGGTGGCGGCGGCGAACGAATCGCGCGTCACGGCCAGCGAGCCCGAGCCAGTGAAGAACGTGGAGGATAAGCCGTGGCTCGAAGACGAGTCGCCCGAAGAGTCTATTAAGCCCGACGTGCCAAGAAGCGAGCACTCTTCAAAGGAGTCTCGCTGGTATCGCCCGATTGATAGAACCTACACCTGGATGCTCAAGTGGTCTCTGGCCCACCGCTGGATAGTCGTGGCGCTCTGCGTGCTCGTCACCGTGAGCATCGTCCCGCTCTTCATGTTCGTCGGCAAGAACTTTCTGCCCGTAGACGACCAGTCGCAGTTCGAGGTCAGCGTGCGTGCGCCCGAAGGCTACACGCTCGCCGCCACGGAAGCCCAGGTCGAGCGCATAGCGCGCGAGATAAAGGGGCTGGACGGCGTGACAGACACGCTCGTCACCATAGGCGGCGGACAGCAGCAGCTCGTCAACAACGCCTCCATCTACGTCAAGCTCAAAGACATTAAAGACCGCAGCCACACGCAGGACGAGCTGATGGTCGCGGCGCGCAAGATTCTTGAGAACTATCCCAAGGAGCTTCGCACCAGCGTTCAGCAGGTGGCGGCAATCTCCGGCGGCGGCTTCCGCAACGCGGACATACAGTACGTCATAGGCGGGCCGGAGCTTGATAAGCTGACGCAGTATTCCGAACAACTGCTCGCCAAGATGAAGACCATCCCCGACGTGGTGGACGCCGACTCTACGCTCATCCTTGGTAAGCCTGAGCTGCGCGTCGTGATTGACCGCGCTCGCGCCGCCGATTTGGGCGTGCGCGTGGGCGACATAGCGCAAGCCTTAAACACGCTCGTGGCCGGTCAGGAAGTAACTTCATTCAACGCAGGCACTGACCAGTACGAAGTCCGCGTGCGCGCCATAGGCGAGTTCCGCACGAGCGTCGAAGGCTTAAGCCGCATGATTGTGCCTTCGACAAAGGTCGGCTGGGTTTCTCTGGATAACCTTGTACGAATAGAAGAGGGGACGGGCCCGTCTGCCATTGATAGATTGAACCGGCAGCGACAGGTCTCGCTTCTGGCCAACGTGCGTCCGGGCGGCTCACAGTCGGCTGTGCTTCAGCGCATGGATCAGTTCGTGAGAGAGCTGAACGTAGACCCTGCTTACAAGACGGGCACGGCCGGTCGCTCCAAGGAGCTTGGACGAGCGGGCTACTACTTCATGCTGGCCATAGTGCTTTCGTTCGTCTTCATGTACATGGTGCTGGCCGCGCAGTTCGAGTCCTTCATACATCCTGTGACTATCTTGCTGACGCTGCCCCTGGCCATTCCGTTCGGCATCCTGAGCCTGCTCATCACGGGCCAGACCGTGAACATCTTTTCCGGTCTGGGGCTGCTGCTGCTGTTCGGCGTGGTCAAGAAGAACGCCATCTTACAGATTGACCACACGAACGAGCTTCGCTCGCACGGCATGGACAGGTACGAGGCGATTGTTCAGGCGAACAGAGACCGACTGCGACCTATCCTGATGACGACGATAGCGCTCGTGGCAGGCATGATGCCGCTCGTGCTCTCGCGCGGCCCCGGCGCTGGCACGAACCGCTCGATAGGCGTGCTCGTAGTTGGCGGACAGAGCCTCTGTCTTCTCTTAACGCTGCTGGCCGTGCCCGTCTTCTACTCGCTCTTTGACGACCTGGGCCACAGCCGCGTCTGGAGCGCAATCGGCTCAAGAGTAAGAGGCACGTTCGCGTGGGCAAGACGAAAGGCCGCGACGGCGACCGCCTCTTTCATGGGACTGTTTGGTAAATAGGAAAAAGTTAATTCGAGTTATGAAACTCTCCGGTCAAATTTTTACGATTCGCTTTGTGATGGCTTCGGTGCTGTTGTGCCTGAGCATGCTGGCGGGCGGTCAGGCTCAGGCGCAGACGCAGCCGGGCGCTGCCACGAGTCAGCCCGTCACGCCCGCGCCATCGGGCAACACGCCGCCTGCGACTACAGCGCCGCCTTCATCCACGGGCAGCACAGGCATTACTCCTTCGGGGAGCCAGCCGCAGACGACCACTCCTCCAGCAGGCTCTAACGCGCGTCCACTGACGCCGCAGGGACAGACGGAGCAGAGCGTGCAGCCCGCGACGCAGGCAGACCAGCAGAGTCGAGGCACGCAAGCAACGCCCGCCACACAGCCGCAGCAGCCGCAGGGCACCGGAGGAGGCGTAACTTCTATCCCGACCTCCGACAGCCTGCCTTCTTCCGGCGGCGGCGCTACTATTAACACGCAGCAGCAGCAGACGCCGCTTCAGCCGCAGCCTTCGCAGCAACAGCAGCAAGTGCCCGCAGTCCAGCCGCCCGCCGCACAGCAGCAGCCCGGAAGAGAGAGCGTTCCATCGGCCGCGCCTAACCAACTTCCGGCGGTGCCTGCCGTTGCGCCGGGCTTTCGCGCAAGCACCGGCCCGTTCCCCGAGTTGAACCGCGTCGGCGTGGACATGACGGAGCAGCGGCCCATCTCGATACGCGAAGCCATAGGGATGGCGCTCGCCAACAACAAGGACATAGAGGTCGCGCGACAGAACGTGCGTATAGCCGAGTTCGACCTGCTGGGTGCGCGCGGAGCCTACGACCCGCGCTTCTCTTCGCTCTCTTATTACGAGAGGACTGAGACGCCCGCTACGAGTTTCTTGAGCGGAAGCTCGTCGGGCTCTGTGACGCAGTACGACCTGACCGGCACTTTCCGTTTCGAAGGGCTCTCGCCCAAGTACGGCGGCGGCTATCGCGTAGATTTTTCCAGCATACGCCTGACGACCAACAACCAGTTCACGGCGCTCAATCCGCAGTACCCTACGGCGCTCACCTTCAACTACACGCAGCCACTCTGGCGCGGCCTGCGCTTTGACGCCTACCGCCGGCAGATTGAGGTGGCGAAGAAGAACCTGAGCTTGACGGACGCGCAGTTCAGGCAGCGGGCCATAGAGACCATCACGAACGTCCAGCGGGCCTACTGGGACTTGGTCTTCGCGCTACGCAATTTACAGATTCAGCGCGACGCCGTGCGCGACGCTCGCACTCAGCTTGAGCACAACAGGCGGCTTGTGGCCGAAGGGATGCTTGCGCCGATTGACGTGGTGGCGGCAGAGGCGCAGGTCTCAGGCTTTGAGCAGAGCGTCTACACGGCGCTCGAAGATGTCAACCGCTTTGAGAACAACCTCAAGAACCTGATTGTCGAGAATAGAGACTCTGCGCTCTGGAACGTTTCGCTGATTCCTACTGACCCGGTTGATTTGAACGCTCCGCCAGTGGCTCTGCCTCAGGCGATAGAGACGGCGCTCGCCAACCGCCCCGAGCTGAAGCAGTCCGACATAGTGATTGCCATAAACGAGCTTGACCAGCGCCTCTATCGTGACCTGACGAAGCCGCAGGTAGACTTCGTCGGCAGCTACGGCGTGACGGGAAACGCTGGCTCGCTCAACACGGCTGACGCGGCGAATCCGCTGACGAGCGCGAACATAGAGATACGCGATAGGCTCAACCAGCTTCTGGCGATTCAGGGGCTGCCGCAGTTGTCGCCGCCCGCGCAGGTCTCTATTCCGGATAATCTGGTGGGCGGCTACCCGCAGTCGCTGCTTAATCTGGGCGCGAACCGCTACAACAATTTCCGCGTGGGCGTGCAGCTTAACCTGCCGCTTCGCAACCGCACGGCAGAGGCGCAACTGGGACGCTCGCTCGTGGAGGGCGAGCGCATACAGACGCAGCGCGCACAGCTTGAGCAGTTGATTCAGATTGATGTTCGCAACGCGCTTCAGGCCGTTCGCACGGCCGAGTCGCGCCTGCGCGCGGCTGCCGCGTCGCGTCAGGCCAACGAGCAGCAGTACGAGAGCGAGCAGCGCAGGTTCGAGGCCGGACAGTCAACGCTCTTTCTGGTGCTTGAGCGACAGACGGCCCTGACCACCGCGCGCGGCAACGAGCTGCGCGCACAGACAGACCTGAACAAGGCAATCGCGGAGTTGCAACGAGCCACGGGCAACGCGCTCGAAGCCAACAACGTGAAGGTCAGCGTTCGCTGAAGAGTCTTGCAAGAGGTTTAGAGAGAGGCAAAAAGCGCTTGCGTCGTGAGCCGTGCTGCGCGAGAAAGCCAGTCTCCCCCTTCTGGCGCACCATCACGACGAAGGAGGCCGCGATAGTTTGGGGCGAACATCGCGGCCTCCAATCTTTTGCCTGAATAAAGAGCTTAAGGCGCGAGAGAAAATCGCATCTCATATCCCCTTCCATTGACTTCATAACACCGCGCTACTATCTTCCATCTGCTCTAAATATTCATCGCTCTTTGCGGTAATTTATGAAGACTATAATGAGATGAAAACATCCGCTACCTCGCAGTATGACGAGCGCCGGAGGTATCCGCGCATTCAAATCTCCATAGACGTGGATTGGGGCGGGACGCCCGCCTGCGTCAATCAGGGCCGCGTTACGAGCCTTGGCGTAGGGGGATGCTTTATACAGACGTCGCTAGAGGCTCCTAAAGGTGCGCCGCTATTCATACGCCTTTTGCTGGCTCCGGACAGCGCCCGCGTAATAGAAGGGATTGTCTGGGGCAGGGTCGCGTATTATTTGCCTAAAGTGGGGCTCGGGGTGGAGTTTAAGAAGTTACCTCCCGGATACGAGACACACATCAAGGACTTGGTGGAGTTTTACCTGTCAGGTGGGGAAGCGCCTGAAGGTGATGCGGGCCCATAGCATTAAATCCTCAATCTCTTCTACCTTCTGATTGTGATTTCGGCGGCCGTGGCCTGTACCGGGTAGGACATCAGCACTGGGCCGGGCGTGAAGCGTGCGCTGACGCGGTCGCCCACGCGAAGCTCTTCGAACGAGAGCGGCTGTTTGCGCTCCCTGCCGTTTACTAAATTGATTGCCGTGGATGAAGTGACGCGCACGACGGCCTTGTCGAATCTGGGGCTGTCGTCGCTGCTGCCTTCAATGAGGATGGTGCCTGGGCTCTGGCCGCTTCCCGAGTCTGTGGCGCGTGTAATCTTCTTGATTCGCCCCTCTATGTCCGCTTTGCCTGCCGGGGCCTTGCCGTCAAGGTTAACCCTGACCCAGAGCGGGAAGTGGTCTGAGTACCTGACCTTTCTGTCCACGCCGTAGTCGGACGGCCTTAACCCTCGTAGCCAAATCCAGTCCAGCTTCAGCTCTATGAAGAGCGTCTTCCACGTCTTCATGTGATTGGGAAAGGGGGTCTCGAAGCCCGCTTCAGTGAAGAGCTGAGTGGTGTTCTGTATGGCCTGCGGCTCAAGCGTGTTGAAGTCACCCATGACGACTACGCTCGTGACTCTCGGGTAGTTCCTGAGGTCAATCAAGGCGGCTTCCAGCTGCTCGCGCTTCTTATCTGTGGAGATGCGCGTCTCGCTGTGAAGCGAGTAGACGCGTATCAGATGAGCGCCTATGCGAAGGCTCGCGCCTATGCCTGCGCGCCTGCGGCCCCCCGGCCCTTCGTGCGGCAGCACCAGCCGCACCACGTCCGTCAACTGATAAGGGCTCAGTATAGCCACGCCCGTCTCTTCTTCACCCTCTTTGCTCTCTTCCGCGAGCGGCGGCGCGGCCCACGCGTAGTACATGCCCAACTCTTCCGCAACCAGCCGCGCGGTGTTCGTATTGCGCGAGCGCTTCTTGTTTCTGTCCGCCTCCTGAAGACCTATGATTGCGGCCTGGCCTATCTCAGGGTCTGTCTTGAGAAGGCTGATTATCCCCGCGAGGTCTTCGCCGCTTCGCCAGCGCATGTTGTAGGAGACAATCCTGATTTCGGAAGGCGAGGGCCGCGTCGTCTGCAAGCGAGAGCCGTGTCCCGTCTCAAGCAGCGGGTCTGCCGACTGGGCAAAGGAGAAAGTAGAAAGGCAAAGCGCGAAAGCGAGTAGGGCCGAGAGCTGTTTGATGAATGAAGAGCAGAGAAGAGAACGAGCGGTTGTCTTTATCTTCTTCACTTATACTTTTCCTTTTTACGTTTTCCTTATCTCTAAAGTGAGGCCGTCCGTGGCTTCTATGGTCTCGCCCGGCCAGAGCTTTTTCGCCTCCGCCTGAAGGTCTATCCCGTCCCACTCAGGGTAAAGGTGCGTCAGCACAACTCTACGCGCGCGAGACTTCTCCGCCAGAAGCATGGCGTCCTTCAGCTCAAGATGAGTCTCCACGGGCTTCGAGTGCGGGAAGGAGCATTCCATCATGAAAAGGTCTGCGCCATCGGCGAAGCCCGCGAGCGCTTCCGCGTAGCCTGTGTCGGAGGTGTAAACGAGCATAGCATCCGTTTCATCCCGCACCTTGAGCGCGAGGCTCTCCGCCGTGTGCGGAGTGGAGAAGCTTTCGGCTCGCACGCGTGGCAGAATCTGAAACTCTTCCAATGGTGCGACCTCCTGAAACTCAAGAGGAAATGGCTGCTTCGTCAGCCTGTAGTTGTTCGCCTCGTCAAAAGTCCTGAAGAGTTTTTCCAGCCCTCTGGGGCCGAAGATTCTCAGCGGCTTGCGGCGCGCTTGCGTCTGCGGCGCGTTCTTCGTGCCGAAGAGAAAAGGAGCGAGGCCGCCGAAGTGGTCAAGGTGAAAGTGGCTTATCCAGACGGCGTCAAGCTCCGCCCAATCCAGCTTCTCCTGCGCCATGCGATGCACGGCGGCGGCCGAAGCGTCCAGCAGGACTGTGCCCGTCGCGGTCGCCAGCCAGTGCGCGCTCGACGCGCGTCGCTCGTGCGGGACAGCCGTGCCTGAGCCTAAAACTACCAGTCGCATCTATGTCATCCTGCCACGGCAGACAGGCTACTAAAGAAGAAGATAAAAGTGAAGAGAGAGAAAGTGCAGCTTCTTCTTCATCTTTGCCTTTCCTCTTGACCTCGCCTCGTGCATTAAGATACACATCTGATGAAAGATGCCTCGCAGAGAGAGAGATTCCTCTTAGAGAGGAGGAGTTTAAAACCTATGCACGGCGTCGTTTCCCTTCTTGATGATAATAACAGCCGGATGGTGGAGAAGCTGTGGGCCGCTATAGAGAAGGAGTTCGGCATACGAGGCGTATACAAGACTCCTTTCCCGCACATCTCTTATCACGTCTCCGGCGAGTACAACGTGGAGAAGGTCAGGACAGTGATGCAGGTCTTTGCGCGTCACACGCAGCCCTTCCGCGTCAGGTGTTGCGGTCTGGGCGTATTCACGGGCCCGGAGCCGGTGCTCTATATACCGATTGTCCGCAGCCCGCAGTTGGCGGACTTCCAGCACGAGCTATGGCATCAGGTGACGAAGTCCGCGGGGAGTCTGGACTTCTCGTATCGCCCGGCGCGGTGGGTGCCGCACATTAAGCTGGCGCATCACGACCTGACGCAGAGAGGGCTGGCGGCGATTGTGCGAAAGTTCTGCACGCTTGAGCTTAACCAGCAGATGACGATTAATAATCTTTCGCTCATCTACGACACGGGCGACAAAGAGGAAGTGGTCTATCGCGTAGAGCTAAACGAGGGGGGAGGCACAGGCCCCGGGCGTTACAGGCCCTGGGCCGAAAGTAGACAATGAGCAACGAGCAGGTCAGGTTGGACGTGCTGGCGGTCTTCTCGCACCCGGACGATGCGGAGCTGACAGTGTCGGGCACGCTTTTAAAGTTAAAGCATCTGGGCTATCGCACGGGCGTGTGCGACATGACGCGCGGCGAGATGGGCACTCGCGGCACGCCGGAAGGACGTGCGGAAGAGGCGCGCGAGGCAGCGCGTATTCTCAAGCTGGACGCGCGCATTAACCTTGAGCAGCCGGACGGCCACGTCTGGCTGACGGAAGAGTCACGCACGGCCATGGTGAGGGCCATACGCAGGCACAGCCCGCGCGTCATCTTAACGCCGCACTTGGACGACCCTCATCCTGACCACTCGGCCACGGCCCGCATAGTGAGAGAGGCGGCGCGCCTTGCCAGCATGCGGCGCTACGACGAAGAGGCGGGGCTGGACGCGGTGCCTGTACCGGCGCTGGCCCACTCCGTTTATTCACGTAACGTGCCGCCCTCCTTCATCGTGGACGTTTCGGATTTCGTGGAAGATAAGATGCGCGCCATACGCGCTCACGCCTCGCAGTTCTACCGCGAAGACTCTGACGAGCCTGAGACGCGCATCAGCAGCAAAAGCTTCCTGTCGCAGATAGAGTACCGCATGCGCTACTACGGCTCGCTCATAGGCGTGGCCGCAGGCGAAGCCTTCCTCGTGCGCGAAGCCCTCAACGTAGAAGACCCATACGCTCTGCTGACACGTCCCATGAATATCTACTCTTAATAGAGCGTTACCTTCGCTTATCCGTCAGGACGGCGCGGGCTATGGCGAGGGTGGCGGCTGCTCTGGGAGCTTCGGCTTTGAACTCTCTGGCAAGCTGTATGGCGCGGTTGAAGTCGTCTCGGGCCAGCAAGCCGAAGAGGCCCGCGAGGTCAAAGGCGGGCGCGCTTAAGCTTGATATTGAGGTGGAGTTCTTCGTGACGAAGCGCGCCGTCACACGCGCGTCCTCTCCCGTGAATCCTTCGGCAGAGTTTGAAGCCCTGACCGCATCGCTCATTATCTCCCACCCCTTGGCGGCGTTGACCCTGTACATGTTGGTCGCGATGGCCACGAGCGCCTGTGCGTGCTCGGCGCTTGATGCCCCTATGCGGTTGGCCTCGGTCATAGCCTCTTCCAGAAGCTCCGCTGCCCGCGCAGGATTGGCTTTGGCCAGATAACCAGAGCTTTCCGTGTAAGCCCAGACGCGCTGAATCGTCGTCAGCTCGCCCGTGCGAGCGAGCCGCGCCGCCGCTTCTCCGTCCTTACGGTTAAGAGCCGCGTTGACCAGCTCGTAATCCACGTAGGCGCGTGCTGACTTTCTCATCTCCGTGTCGTCTATCTTGTCCGCGTACTCGCGCGCACGTATGTCGCCGCGACGCGCCGCGGCCAGCGCGGCCGTGGCATAAGCGCTGTTGCGACGCGCGGGGTTAGCCTCGCTGTTGGCGATGTCCAGCGCGTCCTTCTCTTCGTCCGCGGAGTCCTCTGCTTCGGGCACTAGCCCTTCCTTCAGCCACTGGTTCTTACCATTTCGCAGGTCGTCGGGCACGTCCTGCGAGAGCGCGGCCATCTGCGCGCGAAGGGCCGGAGACCTTTGCGGCATGTACTGGTCAAAGAGCGGAAGCACGCGGGCTATGATGAAGTAGAGGCCGCGTCGGCCGGAGCTTGTCCCGTCCTGTTGAGGCTGCGGCAGCGGGCGCAGCAGAATCTGCGCGGCCGCGCTCAGGTACGCGTTGCGTAAAGCTGCGGGAACGTCCCCGGGCGTAGAGTCGTCATTGAAGCGGCTGCTGTTGACGCCTCCCGAAGGTTCCACCGTGATGAAGAGCGACGGCGTGAAGATGTACGAAGAGAGAAGCGAGACGGTGTTGGCGTCAGAGGCCGGGTCGAGCGCGGCGCGCGAGAGCATAGCGGCGTAACGCTCGTCGGCAAGCTTCGCGTTCTTCTGCCTCAGAGACGAGAGAAAGTATAAGCCCTGCATGGTGACGCTCGTCAGCGCGGGGTCAGCGAACTGCACTGCACGCTCAACGTCCTCCGCCAGTAGGTTGCGCGCAAGCTGCAAGCGCTCTGTCTGAGCCCGCGTGGGGCGCTGAGGGTCCAGACGCGAAAGCACGGAGTCGTCTTTCGCGGCGGTCGCCTCCGAGTCCCTTTTCTTCGCCTCGTCCAGCTTCGCCAGAAACTCTTCGCCCAGAGAGCGGTCGCGCCGCGCGGAAAGACGCAGGACTTCTGCGCGCAGGTTCGGCGCGGAAAAAATCGCGTAGGTGCCAGTTGACTCCTCCTGTTTGCGTCGCTCCTCTTCCTGCCGTCGCAGAGCCTCTCGGTCTGCGCCTTCGGCCGCGTCCCATGCGCGCCGGAAAAGCTCTCGCGCCCTGTCGTTGTCCGCCTCCCAGAGCGCGTCTGCCGCTCGCATCTGAACGCGAGCCGCAAGCCGCCCGTCACGAAAGGCGCGAGCCTCGTCCGCCAGTGTGAGCACTAACGAGACGGCCATGGAGCGGCGCACCTCGGCCAGAGGGTCTGACGCGGCTTTTGAGGACGGGCGGGCTGACTGCGGTTGAGCGGCAGGATTGGTCTGCGCCGGTGATGGCTTAGCCGTCTCTGTTTGCGCTTTGGTAGTTGCAGGAAGAGAAACGAAACAGAGCGCAGCGCCAAGGAGAGCAAGAGCATTACGAGGCCTCATCTTTTCGACTCCTTTTAACTTTGCGGTAAGGGAAAGCACGTTGAGACTACTACAGAACGGTTACACGCCCCGCCGCCATAGTAGTTCCAAATCCCACGTGAGGCCAATAAATAAATCCTCGTTTTGGCCAATAGAATGTTGTTGACAACGAGGTAGAAGGGGCGTATGTAGCAACTCGTTGATTGCTGTTTTTACGTTAAGCAAGAGTAACCTATTCTGAGTGCCTCGCCGTTAATCTCAAATTTTTCCTCAATCAGACGCAAGGAGATTATATGAGCCTCAAAAACGGAAAGATTCAAATCGGTTTCCTGGCATTGCTAATAGTAGTATTTTGCATCCTGGCTGGCGGCGTACATTCGAGCGGTAGCCAAAATGCAGACAAAATCCTTGAAAAAGGTAAAGATTACAACCCGCCTGTAAAAATAACACTTGTCAAATCGAAAATCGGTGTTATCGAAACCGATAAGAAAATATCTGCTGGCGACGATTGGTTAAAGGGATTAACGATACGCGTGCGTAATGACTCGGACAAAGTTGTTACAGGCGTGATTCTTGATATTCAATTCCGCAGACCTGCGAATCAGACGAAAGAGCTAGACTTGCATGCCCCTGTTCAGTACGGGCGCAATCCCATAGCGCCACCCGACGAGGAGTTCCCTGTCAAAGATGAACTCATACTCCCCGGACAAACAAAAGATATTACCGTGTCAGACCGAGAATATGATGAACTCAGGTCAATCCTGGATAGCCTGAATTATCCGGCAAGTATTAACTCGATAAAATTAAAGGTTCAGATAATCGGTTTCCAAGATGACACTTACTGGGGTGACGGAACAGTATTTAGACGTGACCCGTACAATCCGGGTAAATGGATTCCTAGCGCTTGCTGAGTTCGATAAAGCGACAAATGGAGGGAACTCTGACGGAGTTATTGATAAGAGAGATAGTGTCTTCTCCCGGTTAAGGTTGTGGCAGGATAAGAATCATAACGGGATGAGTGAGGCAGGGGAGCTGCACACCTTACCGGAGTTGGGAGTTGCCAGTTTGGAGTTGGATTACAGGGAATCCAAGAGAGTAGATAGTTACGGGAACCAGTTCAGGTACAGGGCTAAGGTGTGGGACGAGAAGGGGGAGCGTGCGGGCCGTTGGGCTTGGGACGTGTTCCTCATGGGAGGCGGGTCTTGAAGGCGGAATAATCCTTGAAATTCAGGGGTTTAGGCCATTTCCGCTTGCCTTCCGCCACTGAATCGGCGAAGGCAATCATTCAGCTAGCGAAGGCAGTGATTCAACCAGCGCCGGCAGGGATTGAGTTAGCGCCGGCAGCGACTCAGTGATTGCCTTCGCTGATTCACTTAGCGCCAGCGCCGGTTGAATCACTGCCTTCGCTAATCCGGTTGGCGCTGGCAGTGCTTCAGTCACTGAAGGCAGTAGTTCTGTGACTGCCTTAAATAATTCACTCAGGGAAGCAAAGCTTTTCTCTTTTCACACGGAGAAAACGGCTCTATACGTTGCGGCTCATCCTCGCTATTTCTAGCTGTTGCTCACAGTCAACAGTTAACCTCTAACCCTTCCAGAGATAGGAGAAAAAATAATGGCAGCAGATTACATTCCCTCTGCGGACGCGGACTTCGATGTCTGGCAGCGAAACTTCTACTCTTACATCAACAGCCACCTGGACGAGCTTGGCATCACACAGGGGGAAATGGTGCCGCTCATAAACACGCAGGAGAGCTGGCAGGCGGAATACAACGGGCACATAACGGCTCAGGCCGCAGCCTCAGGAGCGAGACAGGCCAAAGATACCGCCCGTGAGCACTTGGAGGCCATAACACGTCAATTCGTCCGGCGCGTGCAGACGTTGCGCGCCGTGACCGACTCGGTACGCGCGCAGCTGAGAATTACCATCCCTTCGGAGCGCACCTCTTCCACCCCGCCGCAGACGCGCCCCGTCGCCAGCATAGACACGGGCCAGCGCCTACGCCACACCATAAACTTTGTGGACGAGACCACTCCCGCCAGCCGCGCCAGACCCGACGGCGCGACGGGCTGCGAAATCTGGGTCAAGGTAGGCGAAGCCCCCGCAGGCCCCTCCGAGGTAACATACCTCGGAACCGACACGCGCACGCCCTACATGATTGAGTACGACGAAGCGGACGCGGGCAAAAAGGCCCACTACATGCTGCGCTGGATTAACTCCAAAGGCGAGACGGGCCCCTGGAGCCAGACCGTCAGCGCCACCGTCACGGCATAAAACAGAAAGGGTGAGGCGGGCCGCAACTCCTGCAACCCGCCCCACCCGAGCAAAAGCAACTTTCATCCAAACGTCTTTTCTATCTAATTACACTTAGACAGAAATTAGTTCCAGAAAGAAATTAACAGGATAGACAGGATAAGCAGGATAAAAGAATAAATGCTTTCTCTTTCTATCCTGCTTATCCTGTCTATCCTGTTTGAATCCGCTAGACGGCTACGACCTCAAGCTCCGGGTCTACTTCCGCGCGCAGCATCCCTTCTATCGCCATCAGCGTCCCC
>DATELK010000169.1:0-32914 GCA_035276685.1 Pyrinomonadaceae bacterium
TGCAGGTCTCTGCCGTCCGCTATGGGAATCTCCATGTCCTGCTCTCCCCAGATGAGCAGGACGGGCTGTCGTATTAGATGCGCCTCGTCCCTTATGCGCTCGGCACGCCAGCGCCTGAGCATGCGAAGCGATGCGCGCTGAGTGCTTGAGGTTCTGAGGTGACGATGATGCGCCTCGAACCTCTTTTCGTTAATCTCTTTCAGGCTGACGCGGTTGCGAAGCACGCGGCGTTTGACCAGCCAGCGCAGGTCTAGCAGAAGCGGCGAGATTAAATCTCCCACGATGGGCGAGCGGCCCAAGCGAAGCAGCAGCCGCTTCTTGACGTTGTCGTTCGAGACGGCTCCCACGAGCACAAGGCGCTCCACCTTTTCCGGGTAATCGAGCGCGCAGATGGCCGCAATCGCCCCGCCGTAAGAGTTGCCTACGAGCGTCGCTCTCTCGATTCCAAGATGCTCCATCAGTCCGGCCATGAGACGCGCCTGCCACTCAATCGTGTACTCGCCGTCGCGCGGCTTGGCCGAGAAGCCGAAGCCCGCGAGGTCTGGCGCTATGACGCGAAAGCCCGACGCGGCCAGAGGCAAGAGCACCTCGCTCCAGACAAGCGTGGAGGCTGTGAAGCCGTGTATGAGGATGACGGCCGGAGCGTCGATTGGGCCAGCCTCCTGATAATGAAGGCGCAGGCCATCCACCTCTGCGAAGCGCGAGTGTGCAGCATGATGAAGCTCGCGCGCGTGCTGCTCCCATTCAACGTCGTGGGGTCTGGTCAGGAGCTTGACCGTCAGGGCCGCGCCCATCAGTCCTCCCGCTCCCGCAATCAAGTAACGTTTCTTCATTGAAATGATAAAAAGGCCCGCACCTTTCTGAATTGAAAAGCGCGGGCGTTTCAGTTTCTACGTTGCTCGTATGGCTCCCCTCGCGGCCACCCGCCTTAACGCGAGAGCAGCGTGCCGACGTAAGTGAGCAGCTCGTTGGCGCAGACGGGACAGTAGCCGTGGTCTCTGACGAGGCGGTCAATCACCTCGTTGATGCGGCGCAGCTGGTCAGGGTCAGGCGTCTTGGCCGAAGTGGTAATCTTCACCACGTCCTTGAGGTCAGAGAATATCTTCTTCTCTATGGCCTCCTTCAGGCGCTCGTGCGAGTTGTAGTCGAAGTTCCTGCCCTTCCTGGCGTAAGACGAGATGCGAATCAGTATCTCCTGCCGGAAGGTGTTCTTGGCGTTCTCCGTGATGCCAATCTGCTCTTCTATTGAGCGCATCAGTTGCTCGTCCGGCTCCATCTCTTCTTCCGTGATGGGGTCTTTGATGCGCTCCTTGTTGCAGTAGGCTTCGACGTTATCGAGATAATTGTTGCACATCGTTCGCGCCATCTCTTCAAATGAGTAGACGAAGGCGCGCTGGACTTCTATCTTGGCAATCTCGTCATACTCTTTGCGAGCCGCAGAGATTAGATTCAGGTAGCGGTCGCGCTGGTCTGCGCTTATCCCTGTGTGCTGCTCGAACCCGTCCTTGATGGCACGGAGCGCGTCAATGGGGTTGATGCAGGTGATGCCGTCGCGCACCAGAGCGCTTGAGAGACGGTTGATGATATAGCGTGGGCTGATGCCGTCCATGCCTTCGCGCACGGCCTCGTCCTTCAATTCACGCACGTCCTTAGACTTGTAGCCCTCAACGTCCTCGCCGTCATAGAGCTTCATCTTCTTGACGATGTCCACGTTCTGGCGCTTGGGCTCTTCGAGCCGGGTCATGACGGCGAACATGGCCGCGACCTTCAGGGTGTTCGGCGCGATGTGAACGTTGCGTAGCGCCTGCGACTGTTTCAGGAGCTTGTCGTAGATGCGCTCTTCCTGCGAGACGCGAAGGTTATAAGGAACACGTACAAGGATAATGCGGTCTTGCAGGGCTTCCGACTTACGGTTGCCAGCGAAAGAGATGTACTCGTTCTCGTTCGTGTGCGAGACAATGACCTCGTCCGCGTAAATCATGGCGAAGCGGCCCGTCTTGATGTTCTGCTCCTGCGAAAGCGTGAGAAGCGAGTAGAGAAACTTCTCGTCCACTTTCAGCATCTCGACGAACTCCATCAAGCCGCGATTGGCTATGTTCAGCTCGCCGTCGAAACGATAGGCGCGCGGGTCTGATTCCACGCCGACCTCTCCGATGGTTGAAAGGTCAATCGAGCCTGTCAGCTCCGTGATGTCCTGCGATTTCGGGTCTGAGGGAGCGAAGGTTCCTATGCCGACGCGCTCTTTTTCAGAGAAGACAATGCGCTCGACCTGCACGTCTTCGTGGCGGCCGTGATAGGTGTGCTCAAGCGCGTAGCGACACTGCGGGCAGAGGTCGCCTTCTATGTAGATGCCGTAATGCTTCTCTATTTCGGGGCGTAGGGAGTTGGGGATAAGGTGCAGCGGCTCTTCGTGCATGGGGCAGCCCTTGATGGCAAAGACCGCGCCCTCTTCCATCTGCGTCCAGTGCTCAAGCCCTCGCTTAAGCATGGTGACGATGGTGGATTTTCCGCCGCCCACAGGGCCCATCAAAAGCAGTATGCGCTTTCTGACCTCAAGGCGCTGCGCTGCCGATTTGAAGTACTCGACGATGCGCGCAATCGGCTCTTCTATGCCGAATAGCTCTTCGGCGAAGAAGTTGTAGCGGACAAGCTCTTCGCGCGTACCCTCGTTTATCTTCTCCACGCCCGCGGCGTGAATCATGTCGTTGATGCGCGCGTGTGAGAGTTCGGCCAGTCGCGGATTCTGCGTCACCAACTCGAAGTAGTCGCGGAAGGAGCCTTCCCACTTGAGGGCCTCTCGCTCGCGGCGCAAGCCTTCGAGGCGTTCGCTGATATTGAATTTATTGCTGCCATCCTGCTCTTGCATAGCCCTTTTGTACCTCTTTTATATTGGCTAAAGAAGCGCGCGTCGGACGGCGTGGGGTAACACGCCCTCTTGGTCTCGATAAGAGCTGGCAACGCCCGCGCAGGGAGGGAGAAAAGCCAGTTAAACTCGCAACATGCGGCGCTTTTGCTCTTATCTTCAGGGATTGGCCTCGATATGCGGCTCCTCTTCAGCCCCGCGCGCTTTTGTCCGGCGCGAGCCTCATCGTCGAGACCCTCTCCTCTCATGTTTTCAATCAGGAGCTGCGGGCAGTTTCCGCTTACTCTTCGTCAAGTATACCACACCGCACAAGGTAGCTAGTCAATGCTTATTTTTCGTCAAGCCAAAACGACAATGGGGCGAATTACCTCTTGGCTGCTGTCATAAGCCCCGACGGCCAGCAGATTCCCATCGGTGTCAATCAGGCGAAGCCGCTCGCCCTCGCTGTAATTCGTCTCCGGCCTCGTCTTTAAGCTAAGAGGAACGCCGTGGCCTACCCTGCGCGCCTCTTCAGCCGTTAGATGCAGGAAAGAGAGGCTTGAGAGCGCCGCGTTCATAGAGAGCAGCAGATTTGAAGCGTTGCCTTCTTCGGCCTTCGTCGCCAATTCATCGAGCGTCACAGCCGTCTCTATACGAAACTCACCGGCCCGCGTGCGCCTTAAGCTCGCAAGATGAGCGCCGACACCGAGCCTTTCTCCGAGCGATTCGGCAAGAACACGCACGTAGGTTCCCGCCGAGCAGCTGACGCGAAAAGCCATGTCGCACGTCCCGTCTTCATTCCAATGGAGGAGCGAGCCGTCCTCTTGTCCGATTGCTTCCAACGTGTAGATAGTGACGCGTCGTGCCTCGCGCTCGACAGTCTCGCCGCGCCTGGCTAGCTCATAAAGCTTCTTCCCGGCAATTTTTTTGGCGGAGTACATGGGCGGCACCTGCTCTATCTCGCCGCGAAGAGCAGAGAGCGCTTCTTCCATACGGGCCTCGCTCCACGGCTGAGCCATTGCCGCTTGAGCTTCGCTTTCATCATCACTCTCGGAGGGCGCGAGCCGCGCTCCCGTTAAATCACCCGTCTCGGTCGTATAACCAAAACGCACGGTCGCAATATATTCTTTCACGTCGGTCGCCATGAACTGCGCCAGCCTCGTCGCCCTACCAACCATCAACACCAGCACGCCCGTAGCGAACGGGTCAAGAGTTCCGGTGTGGCCCACGCGCTTCTCTTTCAACAGTCGGCGCACGCGCGCCACCACGTCGTGCGAAGTCAACCCTTCGGGCTTGTCTATATTTAGTATGCCGTCCATCAATCTGGATTTTGGAGTTTAGATTTTGGATTGGCAAGATAAAAAGAGTTATAAAGAGCCTGTGAGAAAGCGTGGCTGGAAACCTAAGAAGGCGCTGAGCGCTTCTGCGGAAGAAGAAGAGCGGCCCAAGCGTCCGCTCGACCCTGACAAGGCGCGCGAGCGCACCATGCAGCGCGCCGTGAAGCTGCTGGCCGCAAAGCCCAGAAGTGTGGCGGAGCTGCGCGAGCGGCTGCTGGAAAAAGAGTGGACGAACGAAGAGACGGTGGACGCCGTCTTGAAGAAGCTCTCAGAGTACGGCTACCTGAACGACGAGCGCTTCGCCTTCGGCTACGCATCTTACAAGGTCAGGCAGAAGCCTGTGGGCCGCCAGCGCCTTCAGCGCGACTTGAAGATGAAGAAGGTGCCGCGCGAGACTGCCGACGAAGCGCTCAACCTCTTATTTGAAGAGACGCCGGAAGAGGATTTGATTGACCGCGCGATAGCAAAACGCACGCGCCTGCGCGGAGCTCCAAAGACGAGGGCCGAAGTCAAGAGCCTCATAGACCACCTCATGCGACAGGGCTTTTCCTACGACCTCATCAGCAACAAGGTGAGAAAGCTCTCGACCGGCGAGCTTGACGAAGACTTCGAAGAAAATTAACAGGGATAGACAGGATGAACAGGATAAAAGAGGAAGCATTTATTCTTTATCCTTAATCTGCTGTCTATCCTGTTCGAATCCGCCTTTAATATCCTTTCAAGCCGATTTCGCCCGCCTGCTTGCGCCGTGTTACACTTGATGTTTACTCAAAACGGATAGGATTTGTCTGATATGAAGGGAAAAGAGATTCGCCGCAGCTTTCTGGAATACTTCGAGCGTCACGGCCACAAGGTCGTCGGCTCAAGCCCTCTGCTACCGGCCAACGACCCGACGCTGCTGTTTGCCAACGCCGGGATGAACCAGTTCAAGGATGTCTTCACGGGCGCGGAAAAGCGTGATTACGTGCGCGCGGCATCGTCGCAGAAGTGCCTGCGCGCGGGCGGCAAGCACAACGACTTGGACGAAGTCGGCAAGACGGCCCGCCATCACACCTTCTTCGAGATGCTCGGCAACTTCTCCTTCGGCAACTACTTCAAGCGCGAAGCGATTCAGTATGCGTGGGACTTGCTGGTAAACGTCTGGGGGCTTCCGGTTGAGCGCCTGTGGTTCACTGTCTACACCACGGACGACGAGGCGGCGCAACTTTGGGAAGAGGTAGGGGCTCCGCCTGACAGAATCCTTCGCTTTGGCGATAAGGATAACTTCTGGGCCATGGGCGACACTGGCCCCTGCGGCCCTTGCAGCGAGATTCATTACTACATGGGCGAAGACCCCACAGACCCTGCGAAGAATCGCGCGGAGCTTGTCAACGGCCCCGGCGATACGACCATGGAAATCTGGAACCTGGTCTTCATGCAGTACGAGCGCGACGCGTCGGGCGAGATGACGCCTCTGCCGAAGCCTTCCGTGGACACGGGCGCAGGGCTTGAGCGCATAGCGGCCGTGATGCAGAATGTGAAGTCCAACTACGACACAGACCTGATTCGCCCCATCATAGAGCAGACGGCGCAGCTGGCAGACCGTCACTACGAGCCTGAGACGCAGGCGGGCTTTGCCATGCGAGTCATAGCAGACCACGCTCGCTCGACGGCCTTCGCCATAGCGGACGGCATACTGCCCGGCAACGAGGGGCGCAACTACGTCCTGAGAAAGATTATGCGCCGCGCCATCTACCAGGGACGCCACGCGCTACAACTTGAGGATACCTTCTTCTGGAAGGTGACTGAGTTCGTCGTAGAGCAGATGCGCGAAGCCTTCCCTGAACTGGAAGCCTCGCGCGAGTTCATAGAGCGCATGGTGAAGCTGGAAGAAGAGCGCTTCGGCTCTACGCTGACGGTCGGGCTGCAAAAACTTGACGCGCTCTTTTCGACTACGCCGGAAGGGGCGATGCCGGAATACAAGGAGATGGCGCGTCTCTACGACACCTTCGGCACGCCGCGAGACCTGATTCGTGTGAGCCTAGAAGAGCGCGGCTTTCCTATGGAAGAAGACGCTTTCAACGAAGCCTTCGACGCGGCTCTGCGCGAGCTTCAGCAGGCGGGCGCACAGGGACAGGCCGCCACACGCGCAAAGGCCAACCCCGTCTATGCACAGTTAGCCGAGCGAGTGGGCCAGAGCGAGTTTCGCGGCTACGAAGAGACGCGCACGGAAGGGGCGCGTGTCCTTGCGCTGATTCGCGGCGAAGAGGAAGTTGACACACTCTCTGAAGGCGAAGAGGGCGAAGTCATACTTGACCGCACGCCGTTTTACGCCGAATCGGGCGGGCAGGTAGGCGACACAGGCACGCTCTTTAACGCGAGCACGCACATTAACGTCAACGACACGGTCTCGCCCGCAACGGGCCTGATTGTTCACCGCGTCTCGGTCGAGCGCGGGTCTTTGAGCAAAGACGATGAAGTGACGGCTCTGGTTGACGTGGAAAAGCGCGATGCTACCAGACGCAATCACACGGCGACGCACCTGCTGCACGCGGCTCTGCGTGAAGTACTGGGCACGCACGTCAAGCAGGCTGGCTCTGTGGTTGCGCCTAACTACCTGCGCTTTGACTTCACGCACTATCAACCGTTGACGCGCGAAGAGACGGCTGAGCTTGAACGGCTGGTGAACTATCACATACTTCGCAACGAGCCTGTGAGGACGGACGTGCTGCCGCTTGAAGAGGCTATGCGCTCGGGCGCTATGGCCCTCTTCGGCGAGAAGTATGCCGAGAAGGTTCGCGTTCTGACCGTGCCCGGCATCACAGGCGACGCCTTCTCAAGAGAGCTTTGCGGCGGCACGCACGTTCGCGCCACGGGCGACATAGGGCTCTTCAAAATCACCAGCGACGAGTCCATAGCCGCAGGCACGCGCCGCATACGCGCCGTCACGGGCGCAGACGCCTTCACTCGTTTTCAGGAGACGGAGGCGCTCGTGGACGAAGTCACTTCGGGTCTTCGCACTTCGCGCAACGACCTGCCCGTGACGATTGAGCGTCTGCAAGATGAGCTGAAGCGCGCCAGGCGCGAGACGGAAGAGTTGAAGCTGAAGATAGCCACGGGCGCAATCGGCTCGTCCTCAAACGGCGACGAGGCGCGCGACGTAGCAGGCATCAAGGTGCTTGCGCGCGAGGCTACAGGGCTAGACGCGGCGGCTATGCGGCAGCTTTCGGACAACCTGCTGGCGAAGATTAATTCCGGCGTAGTCGTCCTAGGGCGCACGGGCGAAGGTAAGGTCTCGCTCATAGTACGCACTTCGCCAGACCTGCTGAAGCGCGTCCCGGCGGGACAGGTCATAAAGGAGCTTGCGCCTATGGTAGGCGGCCGTGGCGGCGGAAAGCCGGACATGGCCGAAGGCGGCGG
This sequence comes from Pyrinomonadaceae bacterium, assembly GCA_035276685.1. Taxonomy (GTDB): domain Bacteria; phylum Acidobacteriota; class Blastocatellia; order Pyrinomonadales; family Pyrinomonadaceae; genus JACVRN01. Next base: position 7,579 of record DATELK010000169.1, read on the forward strand.
CAACCAGCCTGAGAAGCTGAAGGAAGCTCTTGAGGCCAGCTACTCTGTCGTAGAAAAGCTCCTGGGCTAAGATTGTTATAGCTTCCATTAAGAAGAAAGCGCGAGCATCGAAACACTGGCTCGCGCTTTCTTCTTTTTCGACTTTCGGGCAGAAGGCTGTCACATGGCCTTCTGCTTGTCCGTCAGTTGTATGCTCATCTTCTCAAGCGTCACCTTGTTGAGCGTTCCCGTTACCTTGAGCTGTTCTGCCGCCTGATATTTCCTCAATCCCTCGCGAGTGTCCGTGTCCAGCTTGCCCGTCTCCACGCCGCCATAAAAGCCGCGCTGCTTTAGAATCTGCTGCGCCTGCTTAATCTGCTCCTTGTTGGCCCGAAAGACCGGCCCGCGCTTCCTGTTAGAGTTCGCGCGGGCGGCGCTCGCCGTGGAAGCAGTTGCCGAGTTGCTGTTCTGAGATGCCAGCGCAGACGACGCGACAAGCAGTAACGCCAGAAATAGAGTGAGGGTTCTCCTCATAATCTTTTCTCCTTTTAGTCTGATTCTTTCAGGGAATGCGCAAGCCTGCGCCCGCCCGAGGGGAGCCCAAGTCGCGCCGAATTTGTTGGAAATGGATTACGATGAGGTCTTGCTATCATAATGCCTCTGTCAAGAGGCAAAACCTTAGGCTCCCGCCTCAGCCTGCTGTTTAACACGCCAGCCAAAGTGTTGATATAAGTTTAAACCGGTGCTATTATCTTCCTGCGCCTGTTTCCGGCGCGCTTGAATGTGCTTGAAAAAGAGGCACCTGCTCCAAATCTCACCCATTCGTGGATTCTTTAAAGTACCGGCATCATGAAAAAGTTCCCTCTGATTGTTGCTTTCATCTGGCTCTTCGCGGCCGCATCCTACGCTCAAACTGGCACGCAGTATCGCTTCGACAACTTCGACTTTAAGGACGGCGTTCGCGTGGCGAGCGTGGAGGCTCCACAGGAGCTTGCGCCGCAGGGCAAGAGCCTGACGACGAAGACCTCCGGGCGAGGCGGCATAAATGGCAGGACTTCCACGCTCGGCTACACGCGCGAGCGCATGCCGATTGTCATGTCTCCCAACAAGTCGCTCGACGGCTTCACGACGGGCGACCCGCGCGTAGACTCTTACATAGTCGAATCGGGCACGCGTTACGGAATTGACCCGGTGCTCATATACGCGCTCATGCATCAGGAGTCCTCTTTCAAGCGGGGCGCTATCTCTCCTAAGGGAGCGCGCGGGCTGATGCAGTTGATGCCCGCGACGGCTGCTCGTTTCGGCGTGACCAACATCTTCGACCCGCGACAGAACATAGAGGGCGGGACACGCTATTTGCGCTTCCTGCTGGACGCTTTTGACGGCGACATAGCCCTGATGCTTGCCGGTTACAATGCCGGTGAAGGGGCCGTGCTGAAGTACGGGCGCAGGATTCCTCCCTACAGGGAGACGCAGGAGTATGTCAGGCGCATCACCCAGCGTTATGCGCTCATGCGCGACCCTGAGACGGCGCGTAGAGCGCGCACGGCCACGCCCGCAGAGGTCGCGGTGGCCCAGTCTCAGCCGCAGGTGCCGCTCAACATCTACGAGCGCAACGTCTTTGCGGTGAGGCTGCCGGACGGGAGGCTCCAACTGGTCTCACAGTAGTCGTCAGGCGAGCGGCGAGAGGCGCTACAATCCTAAAAAATCTTCGGGGCGGATTCTTTTCAGGGAATCCGCTCCGATTTTTGTTTCTGCAAGCGCTCCATTTTTTGTATCATTAGGACTGTATAGGATTATGAAGGCAGCCGCCCCGCTCTCGGGTTATCAAGGCTTAGGAGGCTTCAAGCCCTTGTTGAATATTGCCCTGACCGATTTAGTGCCTACTAAAACCGAGCCCGCGCGCCATCGCCGCGCCCTCGTCATAGTCAACTATTCCGACCCCGTCCTGCCGCAGCAGTTGGCCGTCTCTGGCTACGAGTCCTACTCGGCCACGACCGAAACTGCGCGCAAAGCCATCCATGAGTTTGCCCCAGACGTTGCCATCATGGAGATTCATCAGGGTGGAGAGAAGGAGGCCGTGGCGCTGGCTAGACGGCTCAGGAATGAGCCCGCGAGCTACGCGCTTCCGCTGGTTTTCGCGTGGATGCGCGACGACCGCGCCACTCGCAACGCAGCCCTGAACATAGGCGTTGACGATTACTTTGCCCTCTCGCTTCCCTTCTCGGACATTCTGGTCAGGCTCGACGCTCTCTTCTGGCGCATAGAAGCCGGTCGCCGCACAGTAGCCGTCGCCGGAGACCAGCGCCTTGAGATAGACAACTTCATGCTCATGCTCGACAACGTGCGTGAGGACATAGAGAGCGGAAGAAGGGGCGCTATCGCCGTCATTAACGCAGCCCAGCAGGATAAGAATCAGCCGCTTGCCAAGAGCGAGCGCGACCGAGTGCTTTCGGAGGCCCACGGCTTCCTGAAGCTCTATCTTCGTCGCATAGACTCGATAGCCTTCTATGGCCCTACAACGCTGCTGGTCTACATGCCGCGCCTGGACTCAACTGAAGCCAGGGAAGCCCTCGTTAAGCTTCACAGAGATTTTTCCGCAGAGCATCCGCAGAGCGCAATCAGCGTCGGCCTCGCTTCCTTCCCCGAAGACAGCACGGACGTGGAAGGCTTGATAGAGAAGGCCGAGAACGAAGCGGCGAAGGATGTCACTGCCGCTTCGCCTCAGGCCGAGGTGAGAGAAGCGAAAGCCGCCCTGCACGTAGTCGAAGAGGCCAAGCCGCAGGAAGCGCCTGCAATCAAGCCTGTTGCTCCGGAGCCACCCGCTGCTCCGCCCAAGCGCGAAGCCGCGCCTGTGGAGACGAGGCCTGTCGCGGCCTCTTTTGAGGAATACGCGGAACGCATAATCAGGCAGGCTCCCGTCATGGCAGAGCGTGGGCCTGTGCGTGTAGAGAAGAGGCCGGAAGCTCCTGAACCGGAGAAGCGACCGCCTACGCAAAGAGCGCAGCCGGAGAAGTCTCGCCCTGAAAAATTTGTCTCGCACGTAGTCAGAGAAAAGCGTGTGGACGACGCGCTGGACACGGTTGCCGCTCCGCCGCCCGTCAGACGCGGAAGCGCGCAGGCGAATGGCGCGGAAGCGGTGAGGGCAGCGGAGGCTGCTGCGCGAGAGCGTGAAAGACGTGCTCGCGGGACTATCATGCCGCGCAGGCTTCTTCTGACCGTTTCGGACGCGGCCCGTATGGCCCAGCTCAACTCGCTCATACGCTCGGCAGGCTACGAGGCACGCGCTGCCTTCGGCGGCCAGCAGGCTCTTGACCTGCTGCGCATAGAGCGTCCAGACCTGCTGCTGCTGGACTTCGAGCTTCAGGGCATAGACGGGCTTGAGACGCTCAGACGCCTGCGTAAGCAGAACGGCGGAAGGCTGACGCTGCCCGTGGTGCTGCTGCTGCCTGAAAATTCCGAGGCCGTGCGGCAGGAGGCGATGGCGCTGGGCATACGCGGCATCGTCAGCATGCCCTATGACCCGGTCGTCCTGCTGGACACGGTGCGCGCCGCCGGGACAGTAGAATAAGCCTGAGTTTCCAGCTCAACAATATGCACTGCACAAACTGCGGAGCTTACATAGCTGCCGGACAACGCTTCTGCGCCGGGTGCGGCGCGCCTGCCGTTGACCCTGAACAGACGCGTCTTCAGCAGCGGCCTCAATTCGGCGGGCCGCAATTAAGCGCGCCGCAGGCCGACATGCGCCCCCGCGTCGCTGAGTCGAACGAAGTCGAGCGCACGATTTTCACCACTCGCCCGACGCTGCTCTTCGTCAAGCTCGGTTACGCGGCGGCTATGCTCGGAGCCATCCTGCTGGTCATACTGCTCTCTTCGCTCATGTCTGCTCCCTGGTGGGTGTCGGTTCCACTGGCGCTGGCGCTGCTTCTCATACCGGCCTTCTACCACGTAAAGCGCAACACTGTGCGCTACACGCTGACCGATTCCAAGATAGAGATTGACCAGGGCTTCATAGCCCGCACCACTCGCAACATTCCCTTGCGAAACATTCAGGACGTGACTGTCTCGGCCTCAATCCCGCAGCGCCTGATGGGCTTCGGCAACCTCATCATAGACAACGCGAGCGAGACGGGCGGGACGACCGTGCTTCGCAACATCAACGACCCGCGCCACTACGCCGACCTGCTTTTGCGCGAGCTGCGCCGTTGGAGCTAAACTATCTCCATTCGAGGGAAGCGCAACGGGTGATTACCCTGGAACATCCAATAGCTTTCGGGTTCTAAAGAGGTTGCGGTTTCATCCGGTTTAAGAGAAGAGGTCTATTTTGCGACACCGTTTTTGTAAGCTCCTTTATATAGCCGCCATTTTTTCGCTTCTGCTCTCTATTACTCCCGTCCGAGCAGACGAGCCTGTCAGGGAAGAGACGGCTCAGCTGCTTCCAGACCGCGCGGGCGACTTTCAGGCGCGCGGCGCTGCGCTTCCGTCAAAGAGCGAAGAGCTTTTGGGAGCCTCTTCGCCCGCAGAGTTCGGCCCCGTCTCGTCCGCCACGCGCACGTATGCCTCTCCGAAGGGAGAGACCTTTAGCGTGACCGTCGTCAAGACGCGCTCGGATGCCACAGCATATTCACTTTTGACGACACGCACGCCCTGGGGCAAAGGCGAAGCAAAGCGCCTGAGCGGCGTGGGCACGGCTGGCATAGCATGGGAAGGACAGGCGGCCTTCTTCAAAGGCCCTGCTTTCGTCTACATAAGCGATGCGCGGAAAAGTTCGGGCGAGAGCCCGGCGCTCGTAGAGCTTGCGCGCAAACTTTCCGAGAGCCTTGACGCGGGCGAGAACGAGATTCCGGTGCTCATCAAGCACCTGCCCGAATGGGAGACGGCGCAGGAGCGCGCGGTCTTCGTCGTAGGCCTTCAGGCTTTGCAGACGGTCGCGGGCGGGCGTCCCGTTCTGGACGCGGTCAGCTTCGATGGAGGCGCGGAAGCCGTCACGGCTCTTTACGGCCCTTCGCGTCTGGTGATTGTAGAGAACATGACGCCGCAGCTTGCCACTACTAACGACGAGCGCATCGCGGGCAAGCTCAGGGAGCTGCGCGACTCGGGGCAGCCAGTGCCTACGGCTTATCGCCGCGTGGGGAATTACTCCGTCTTCGTCTTCGACGCGCCGGACGAGGCGACGGCCACGAAGCTCATCGAGAGCGTCAAGTACGAGCAGGTGGTGCAGTGGCTGGGGCAGAATCCACGCGCTTACCAGCGGGCCATGCGTGAGTACACGAATACCACTGCGGGCGTGATTCTAGCCGTGCTGAAGGCGTCGGGGCTGTCGTTGCTGGTTTGCCTTGGCGTGGGCGCGGTCTTCGGCGGCATAGTCTTCAGGCGTCGCCGCCAGCAGCAGACCACCAACGAGGCGTTTTCGGACGCGGGAGGCATGGTCAGACTCAATCTGGACGAGATATCGCAGATTGACTCAACGGGCAAGCTCATAGGCCCCGGCCAGCGAGGCTAAAGAGCTCGGATTGGAAAAGCAAAGAAGGCTCGTGAGTGAATTACTCACGAGCCTTCTTAATTTTTGGCACCGCCGCCAGAAAAAGTTTGCGGGCTGCTGGTCTTCCTGTCGGGCTCCCCCAAGCCCATACAGGACGCCAACCAGCAGCCCAGCAACTGTTGCCCTTCGACCGCTTTGCTTAAATCAGCAACTCCGTTCCCCCGAAGAGTTACTGCTTTTCGCTTTTCAAAGTGAGAGAAAACGCCTCCCCCAAAGCCTTTTCACTCACTGCTGTCTCCGAGCCTGACCCGATTTACCCTTTATGTACCCTTCGTTATTTTAACCAGTTATACTTAGAGCAACGACCATGCCAGGGAAGCAGCCGGAACGAAATCTATTTTTATTAACGCTTTTCCCCCCGTAAAATAGAGAGTCAAGGAAAATACGGGCCGGAAGAAATACGCCCGAAAAGAGGCGAAAAAGCTCAAAAGCGTCCTATTCCCGTGCAAACCCTGTGTACTGTTGTACGCTTTCAGCCCATACCCGAGAGCAGGAAAGCCGATTTTGGAGCTTGGTAAAGCGCAACTTGAGCTTGGTATCGCAATCCCGAGCTCCGGTTTTGCACAACTTAGGCTCGGTATCGCGCAACCCAAGCCAGGTTGGGCGATACCGAAGCCGGGTTGTGTGCAACCTCGACCGGGTATCGCAATTCCAGGTCAAGGTTGCGCGTTACCCGGACGAAGTTGTGCGTTACCCGGCTTGGGAATCACGATTCCGGAAGCATCTAGGGCAGTGCCGCGAGGAGGGCGTCTATGTCCTGCACGGTGTTATAGAGGTGCGGGGCTATTCGCAGGCGGTCTCCGCGCGGGGCGGCCACTACGTTTTGCCGCTTTAGCTCTGCGTAGAGCGACATGGCCGTGCGCCCGCCGCTGTGTCGAATGCAGACGATTTGCGACTTTTCTCCCGCGCGCCGGGAGCTGACAATCTCGTACTCTCGCCCCGAAAGCCCTTCGCAGAGATAGTCCGTCAGCTCTTCCAGATGTGCGGCGATTCGCTCCACGCCCGTTTCCGTGAGCAGGCCGAGCGAAGCGTCCAGCCCGTGAAGCAGCGCCGTAGGCCCCGTGCCCGTCTCCCATGCCAGAGCGCCACGATTCCAGCCCTGCTCGAAATTTCCATAGTCTTCCGGGTTAGGAACGCTCACCCAACCGACCAGCGTGGGCTCTACGCGCTCACGAGCGCGGTCTGAAAGATAAAGCAGGCCTACGCCTTCGGGCGTCAGCAGCCACTTGTGACAGGCTCCGGCTGCCGCATCGACCAACTCCGCCTCTACGTTCAGGGGCAAGACACCCATAGCCTGAATCACGTCAACGACGAGAAGCGCGTCGTGGCGTCTCGCGGCTCGCCCTAATCGCTCAAGGTCTGCCCGAAAGCCCGAGGCGTACTGCACCTGGCTGACGGCCACGACTCTCGTCTTGCTGTCGATTAAGCCTGTAAGCTCGTCCAAATCTATTCGCCCGTCGTGTTCCTCGCACATGCGTACCTCTACGCCGTAGGCCTCACGCAGCCGCAGCCAGGGGTATATGTTCGAAGGAAACTCATTGCGAAAGGTGACCACGTTTTCGCCCGCCCGCCACCTGAGCCCGTTGGCGACGGTAGAGAGCCCGTCCGAGGTGTTACGCATAAAGGCAAGCTGTTCAGGACGAGCGCCAATCATGCCTGCGGCAACGCGGCGCGCACGCTCCTTAACAGCCACCCAGCTTCTGTAATTGAGTGAGCCGTTCGCGGCCACGTCCTCAAGCTGCGCCTTCACAGCATCGAGCACGGGAGTAGGAGGCGGGGAAACGGCCGCGTGATTCAAGTAGGCTACACGGCTTGTGAGAGGAAACAGGGAGCGCAACCGTTCGTTCATGAGAGCTTGCCTTCTTAGTAATTGTCCGGGCGAAAGGGTCTGCCGTAAAGCTCCTGATAAACCCAGCCGAGAACTCTAACCTCCGCCGTGCAGAGCGTCTCAAGCCAGCAGGAAATCAGATAGCCGCTGCGCTCTCGCCGCGAGGGAATCTTTGCCGCTTCCTGTATGACGCTCGCGCCGCCCTCTGTCTCAAGCTTGTAAGCACCGGCAATCTCTTCGTTCACCTTGCTCGCCTCGTCCAGCGTGTTCAAAAGCTGGCTTATCCACCCGTGAAGCTCTCGCTCGGAGGTGTTCTGCATGAGGGCCTGTATGATGCCTATGGCGAGACGGTCTTCCGCGTGGTCGAAGATGAAGACATCTTCGCTCTCGCTCTTCGACTCGTTCTGCTTCCAGTGGAAAAGCTCTTCTACCGAGGGGTGCCGAATGACGGCCACGCGCTGGTCGCGCTCCATGAACCACTGAATGATGTCGGCGAGCGAAGAGGTGTTTATCTGGCCGGGCGCGTCAAGCTTTATAGGTGGCGGCGAGTGTTGTTCTTCCGGTTCTGTCTGCATGATTAAAGTTTCCCCGGCCCCTCAGGCTCTCTGTAGCTCGAAGCGCGCACGCACTTCTCCCACTTCGTCGCCGCGATGATTACGCACGACGAAGCGGCTGTAGGGCGCAAGCTCTGCTATAGCTTCCGCGTCCAAAACGCCAAGCTGTCGCAAAGTCTCTATGACGACCGTGGGGCGCGAGCGGCGGTCTTCGCCGTCCTCAATCTTGATTGCTATGCCTAGCCCCCTGGGCCACCTGTCACCGGGCACCACGCCCGCCGTGTAGACGCCTTCCGCCCCGACTTTAGAGACCACGCGGCCACGCCCCGCTAGCATAACTTTCGTGTCCAGCCGTTCGGCACGGCCTCCCACAATCTCCGGGTGCGACATCATGGCGCGGGAGATTCTGCGCGCTGCTTTGCGAGAAGCTTCATCGGAGAAGCCTTCGGGCTGAGCCACGAGGCGGGCGTACATAAGAGCCATAGAGTGGACTGGCACGCCGAAGACCGGAGCGCCGCAGCCGTCCACGCCGAGCGCAATCTCTTCCGGCGCGACGCCCGAGAACTCCGAGACCGAGCGCAGTATCAACTGCTGCACGGGATTATCCATCCGGTCGTAAGTCTCAATGGGCGCGCCCAGGTGAAGCGCGAGCGCGAGCATGCCTGTGTGCTTGCCTGAGCAGTTGTTGTGAAGAACCGTGGGGCGCTCTCCTTTGGCTCGAAGCTCCGCCGTGACCTCTGCGCTGAAGGGCTCGTGCACTCCGCACTTCAAGGCGCTCTGGTCGAGCCCGATTTTACTGAGCATGACGGCGACGGTCTCAGTGTGAATGGCTTCGCCGTTATGAGAGGCGCAGGCTATGGCAATCTCTTTTTCGGTGAAGCCGAAGCGGTCGGCTGCGCCCGTGCTTACCAGAGGGACGGCCTGAAAGGGCTTGGCGGAAGAGCGCAGGTAGGTCACAAGCTCGGGCCCGCCCAGACGTGCGACCGTGTTGCCTTCTGCGTCAACGGCTATGACGTGGCCGCTATGACGCGACTCCGTAATCTGCCCGCGCCTGACTTCAACGAGCGGCGCAGGCTGCGCGATATTCTCTCTCTTTGTTTTCATCTATTGGCAAGGCATCTTACCAAAGCCAAAAGTAAAAGGGAAAAAGGCAGGAGTCCCGTCAGGGACTTTCCGATAATAGCCCAGTGCTTTAGCACTGGGAACAGCATGCGGGATAAAGATAAAGGCCCGTAGGGACGGCTGAGTATCTCATTCAGCCGTCCCTACGGGACTCTGTTCTTTAACTCATGCGTATCCCCAGCAATAAATTGCCGGGCTATTATCAGAAAGTCCCTGACGGGACTACAGCACAACCTTCTTCAGTGATACCTAAGCTTTCTTCTACTTTTGCCTTGCTTTTCCGCGTCGCGCGCCGTAGCTCAGCACTGTGAGCTTGACGCTGCGGCGGCCGAAGCGGCAGGCTTCGGAGTAGGTCGGAACCCACACGTCTATCTTGTTTCCCTTGACGGCCGAGCCGGAATCCGTGACGACGTATTCGCCACTGTATGGGCCCGCGTCTATGCGAACGCGAGTGCCGAAGGGCAGAACTCTTGGGTCTGCGGCGATGGTGCCTTTTCTGACTCCGAGGCCGCTAGCCCCGCGACCGCGAAGGCTGTAGGCGGTCGCAACGTAGGCTATGGGCGGCGTGACGGGCTTGGCAGCATCCGTCGCAGCGCCGCTCTCACCCGGCTTGGCCTCGGTCTCTATGGCCTTGGCCACAGCACCGGCCTCTGCCTCGGAAGTGATGGAGGCAGATGTCGCGGGTGTCTCTGTCTGATTGACTTGGACTGGTGTCGGTTGCGGTTTCGCAGAGGTGTTGCTGGTTTCTGCGGCGAGGGGACTTGTAAAGAGCAAACTGGCGGTTAAAAGAGCCAGGCCGAGGCCTACGCTCCCGCCGAAGAGGGATTTCATATGATTTTCGGGTCTCCTGTCCGGGTTAAATAGCCAGCTTTACCGGCACACGCCGCGCGAGCCCGTTCTTTCCTATGGCTCGACCTCCGGCTCTAGGAGTTCTTTGAAAGACTTGTCAGCCGGAGTTGGGGGCTTGCATCCTTGATGCGGTGCGCCGAAAAGCGTCAACAAAACAAAAAGCAAGCGAACGTCAGTGTCCGCTTGCTAACAAATAGAGGCTAACATACGGGGTCAAATCTGTCCAGCCGCGAAATTAACAGGGATGGACAGGATGTACAGGATAAAAGAGAAGCTATTTCTTCTTTATCCTGCTCATCCTGTCCATCCCTGTTAAATTATTCTTCTTTCGGCCCGGGACTTGTGACTTCGGGTTTGGGACTTTAAGATAGGGGCTCTATGAACAGGCCTATTCGCATTTTGTTGCAGACGACTATCCCCACGACCGGGGACGACTGGCACATCGGGCGCTTCTCGCTCCTGAGAGATTACCTGTCAGGGCTTCAAGACTCTTCGGGCGCGGGGCGCTTTGAGGTAGTGGCGCGCGACCGCGAAGAGAACGCGGACGGCAACGACCCCGTGCTCTCTTCCCTTGACCGCTCGGACTTTGACGAGCTTTGGCTCTTCGCCGTAGATGCCGGGAACGGGCTCTCGAAAGAGGACTGCGCCGGAATCACACGCTTTCGCCAGCGCGGAGGCGGCATCCTCGCCACGAGAGACCATCAGGATTTGGGCTCGTCCATCTGCACCATCGGCGGCGTGGGCCGCGCGCACTTCTTCCACACGCAGAACCTTGACCCGGACGCATCGCACCGCGCGCCAGACGACACTTACACAAAGTCAATTAGCTGGCCCAACTATCACTCGGGCAGCAACGGCAACTACCAGAGGATTAGCGCCGTGGAGCCCGTGCACGAGTTATTACGCCGGGACGCGGGAGCGCAGGCGGACGTGATAGAGCTTTTTCCCGCTCACCCGCACGAAGGAGCCGTGGGCGTCCCCGAAGACGAAAAGCACGCTCGCGTCATTGCCACGGGGATAAGCCAGACGACCGGCAACCCCTTCAACATTGCCGTGGCCTTCGAGCACGCCGAAGACCGACACGGCAATCGGCTGGGTCGCGCCGTGGCCGAGTCCAGCTTTCATCATTTCGTTGATTACAACTGGGACACAGAGAAGGGCTGCCCCAGCTTCGTCGAAGAAGCGCCGGAAGACGGCTACAAACAGAACCCGCAGGCTCTGGAAGACATAAAAGCCTACGTGCGAAACGTGGCCCTCTGGCTGGCTTCATAAAAAGATAAGAGAGAGGATTGGAGGTAATAAAGGATAATGAGTCTCTATAGCTCCCTGTCCATTGTGTTGCTTGTGGCTGCGATGGTGCTCGTGCCTGCTCGTGCGGGCGCAGAGGGCGAGCAGCCTGCCGTTGGCGCAAGCGCGCCCGAGTTCAACCTGACGAGCAACGAGGGAAAGAAGGTCAGCCTGAAGGATTACAAGGGCAAGTGGGTCGTGCTCTACTTTTATCCGAAGGATTTCACTTCGGGCTGCACGCTCGAAGCCCATAACTTTGAGCGGGACATCGCGAAGTACGAGAAGATGAACGCCGTCATACTCGGAGTGAGCGTGGACACGGCAGAATCGCACAAAGACTTCTGCACGAAGGAAGGCTTGAGCTTTAAGCTTCTGTCAGACCCGGACGCGAAGGTCTCAAACGACTACGGCTCCGTGATGGAGTACCAGGGGATGAAGCTCTCGGCGCGCAACACCTTCGTCATTGACCCGAAAGGCAAAATCGCCAGAGTCTTCCTCAAGGTCAAACCCGCCGCACACAGCGACGAAGTGCTACAGGCGCTCGCAGAATTGCTGAAGAGCTGAAGAGAAGAAATTAACAGGGATGGACAGGATAGACAGGATAAAGAAAAGAGAGCTTATTTCTTCTCTTTTTATCCTGCTTATCCTGTCCATCCTGTTAAATGCTTAGGAAGTTTTCCAAGACCTTTTTGCCGTGCGGGTGCTCTTCGTCAAAGAGCTCCGGATGAAATTGCACTGTGAAGAGGGGGCGCTCCGCGTGCTGCATGGCTTGAAGCTGGCAGGTTTCGTTTGAGGCTATGCGGCGAAAGCCTGCGGGCAGCTCTTTCACCTCGTCAAAGTGTGAATGCCAGACGGAAATCCTGCGGGGCAGGCCTTGGAAGATAGTGTCGCCATCGGTTTCCACGTCGAAGAAGCCTCGCTCTCGCAAGCAGCCTTCGTAGCCGGTCGTCCCAGGCTCAAGCCGCTTCATCACGTCTACTCGCGCGCCGTAGCAGAGCGCCACCTGCTGATGCCCGCCGCAGATTGCCAAAACGGGCTGCCGCGCGCCGCGAATCACCTCAAAGACCCCGGCCAGAGATTCCGCAGTGTAGCTCTCCCAAGGATGGCTCTGCCCGCTCAGTATAATGTGCGTCGGCTTTAAATCTTCAACGCGCTTGAGAAACACCTTATCGTAGCGCTCCCTTATGACAGGAGTGTCGGGGCTAAGACGCGAGAGCGCTTCCTGAATCTCTCGCGGGCTCAGTCCCTGCCCGTCAATCGTATTGTCAACGAGGTAAATCATAAAGAAGATTCTAACAGGGATGGACAGGATAGACAGGATAAGAAAGAAAGTATTTATTCTTCTTAATCTTTATCCTGTCTATCCTGTCCATCCCTGTTAATTCCTACTCTTATGAGCGAGCGCCCAGACAGTAGAGCTTGCCGTTGAAAGCTCCTATGTAGATGCGCCCGCCGAGGACGGCGGCCGTGGAGTTGACGTTGTCGCCTATCTTCAATTCCCAAAGGCGCTCGCCCGTCTCAGCCGAGAGCATGTACATCCAGCCGGACTTGTCACCGAAGACTAGTCGGCCGTCAACCAGAGGAGCCGTCGCCCAGACGGGAGCGCGCAGCAGGTGCTGCCAGATGACCTTGCCGTCCGAGGCCGACAGAGCGTACATGAAGCCGTTGTTGGAGCCTATGTAGACGCGACCGTTCGAGACGATGGGGCTGGCCCAGAAGCCGCTGCGCTCCTTGTAGCTCTTACTCAATCCGCCTTCGGCCCTGAACTTCCAGACCAGCTCTCCGTTTGACTGGCGGAAGCAGTAGACCTGCCCGTCCTCTGCCGCAGTGTAGACGTAGCCGTTAGAGACGGCGGGCGTCGAATCTGAATCAGCGCCTATGCGCGCCTTCCAGATTGTTTTTCCGTCCGCGAGGTTCAGGCAGAACAAGTCTCCCTGCTCTGTGCCCACGTAGATGCGGCCGTCCGTGATGGTGGAGCTTCCTTCCATTGAGCCGAGGCGCTCGGTCTTGTAGATGAGCGAGCCGTCCTCGAAATTCAAACAGTAGTAGAAGCCGTCCTCGCTGCCGAAGTAAACGCGGCCGTCTATCACGCTCGATGCGCCGTCCACCTCAAAGCCCGTCTTGTACTTCCATATGAGTCGGCCGGTCTTGGCGTCGAAGCAGTAGATGTTATGGTCAAGGCCGCTCGCTATTATACGGTCGCCCGCGATGGTGGGCGTGGACTTCAAGCTGTCTTCCGTCTTGTAGCTCCAGATGACGCTTCCGTCACGAGTGCTCAGGCAATAGAGATTGCCGTCGGCCGAGCCGAAGTAGACTCGCTCCTCCGTCACAGAAGGCTGTCCGGGCCAGCTTGTGCCGCCCCAGGGGTCGTCGTGGAGCCTCCCTGTCGTCGTCTTTGTCTTAAACTCCCAGATGACCTCAAGAGGCTTGGCGGGCCAGGGGCCTGTGCCGTAAAAGGCGCGTGCCGGATTGCCTAGCCAAGTGGGCACAGTGGTAGGCACGCTGACGGTCTTAGCCGCGGCGGCAGCGCTGTCACGGCTCTCGGTCGTCGTACCGCCGCTCGCGTCGCGGCTGCAACCGCTCAAAGAGAGAAGCGCGAGCGCGAGAAGAAGCGCCGGAAGAGTTAATTTAAGAGCAGATGTTTTCAAGCTTAATTTTGAACCTGAATTTTCGGGGCAGTACTTCATAAGGGGAACAACTCAACTTGCGGATTCATGTGGCCAGTGGCCACTGTAAACTATATCGGCGCGTCCTGTCAGCACCACTTCGTCATCTTCGCGCCAGAGAATCTCTGCGTGGCCGCCTTCCATCCAGGCCGTGACGCGCCTGTCGGTTAGTCCCTTAATCACTGACGCGACCACTGCGGCGCAGGAGCAAGTCCCTGAAGACTCCGTCGCTCCCACCCCGCGCTCCCAGATACGCAGCTCTATATTAGCGCGGTCTCTCACGCGCACGAACTCGACGTTCGTCCTTTCGGGAAATTGCGAATGCGACTCAATGAGGCGGCCCACACGCCGCCAGTCCACCTGCCCGAACTCTTCGACGAAGATGGCGCAGTTCGGATTTCCCATCTGCAAAGCCGTCACAAGGAACCGCTCGTCTTCCACCATGAGCGGGTAATCCATGACGCGCTCTTCCGGCTCAGCGGTCAGCATCGGAATCGAAGCGGAATCGAAGCGAGGCTTTCCCAATTCGGACTCGAACCAGTAGTGGCCGCGACTCAGTTCTTCTCTCAAGCGGTAGAGCTTCACGCCCGAGCGCGTGGAGAGCCGCAAAGCCTCCCTGTCCCAGAGCCCCTCGTGATAAAGAAAGGCAACGGCGCAGCGCGTGCCGTTACCTGAAAGACCAGCCTCGCTCCCGTCCGCGTTGAAGATGCGAGCGTCGAAATCCGCCTCCTGGGTTTCTTCCGAAGGGTTGATGACGACTATGCCGTCCGCGCCCGCGCCGTAATGACGGTCGCAGATGGAGCGGGCCAGTTTATTCAGGGACGCTACACGCGCCACCTCCCCCGCCTCAAAGATGATGTAGTCGTTGCCGAAGCCCTGGAATTTTATGAAACGCATCCGAAAAAAAGAGTGACAAGCTAAGGTGGCGAGCGGCGAGCCACGAGCAAAGAGAGGATTCTACACTGTAGAGGAAGAAATTAACAGGGATGGACAGGATAAGCAGGATAAAGAAGAAACAATTCTTTCTCTTTATTATCCTGTTCATCCTGTCCATCCCTGTTAATTGCTTTTTCAGTAGCCTCCTTGCCCGCCCGTTTGAGAAGCTGTTAAGCTCAAGCGGTCTTTTGAGTCGGTAGAGATTCTGTCAGAGAGGTCTGTAGATGCCCATTAGCCAGGATTTGTTGGAGATTCTGATTTGCCCCGCGTGCCGCGCCAGAGTCGAGCTTAAGGAGGACTCAAGCGCCCTCGTCTGTCAGAATTGCGGGCGCAGCTATCCCATTCAGGACGACATTCCCTCTATGCTGGTAGTCGAAGAGTGCCCGTCGTGCAAGGCCACGGCCATGATGCAGGTCGAAGGCGACCACCTGAAATGCCCCGACTGCGGGCACACGTATCCAATAGTCCCGAGTTAAAAGAGAGAGAGTTTTTCGACTCGGGACTCTTTCATGAACGTGCGCGAGATAATTGAAAGGCCACCGGATTTGAAGGCTGTAGGCGGCAGTAGTGATGCACAGACTTTCACAGAGCCTCGGCCGCTTGCGCCCGCCAGATTTTCCTGGCAGGAGGTACGCAAGGTGTTGTTGGTGCGCCTGCGCTCCATCGGCGACACGGTTCTGGCCACGCCCGCGCTTCACGCCCTGCGCCGCTTTCTGCCCGAAGCCGAGATAGACATACTGCTCGAAGACTGGGTCGCGCCGGTGCTGGAAGGCTTCCCAGATGTCAGTCGCGTCATCACTGTGGAGCGCGGGAGCGTCGCGGCACGAGCCCGCGTGGCGAAAGAGCTTCGAGGCGCGCGTTATGACGTGGCCTTTAATCTTCACGGCGGGACGACCGCGACTCTCCTGACGCGAGCATCGGGAGCGCGTCACCGCGTAGGCTACGGCAGCTACCGCTACAGCCGCCTTTATAACCACGCCGCGCCGCCCGCCAACGAGCTGTGGGGAAAGGCTGCGACGCATTCCGTTGAGCAGCAGCTTGCGCTTCTTGGCTGGACAGGCGTGCCCGTCAGCGACCGTCCCCGCACGCACTTGGCCGTGACGGACAAGGCAAGAGAGAGCATACGCGAGAGACTCCGCGCCGCAGGGATTGAAGAGCATGAAAGACTCGCTCTCTTTCATCCTGCCGCGGCCTTTGAGACGAAGCAGTGGCGGCCAGAGAACTTTGCGCGCGTGGCGGAAGCACTGAACGCGCGCTCCTTTCATGTAGTAGCCGTCGCAGCGCCGGGTGAGGCGGCGACCATAGAGGCTTTGACCAGACTCGCGGCGGCGCGCATCAGGGCTTTCACAGACCTTGCGCTGCCGGAAGTGACGGCGCTCGCCGCCCGCTCGGCCCTCTTCGTAGGCAACGACAGCGGCATAGCGCACATGGCATCCGCCGTCAGCACTCCTTCGGTCGTCATCTTCGGCTCCTCTAACATAGAGCACTGGCGGCCCTGGGCGAACCCTTTGAGCGAGGCCGTGCGCGAAGAGCTTCCCTGCCAGCCCTGCCCCGGCTACAGCTGCGCCGAGTTCGAGCAGCCCGAATGCATACGCCGCGTCTCGGTCGAGAGAGTCTTACAGGCAATCGAAAGAGTAATTGAGAAAGACAGAACTCAGAATTCAGGACTCAGGAGTCAGAATAAAGACGCTTTTATTCTGACTCCTGAGTCCTGAGTTCTGACTCCTGACATTTTATGATTCAGATAACGCAGCAGCGGGTAGCGGAGCTTCTTGAGAGGACGCTTGAACGTCGCGTAGTGGTCTTTGGCGACGTGATGCTGGACGAGTTCGTGTGGGGAGAGGCCACGCGCATCTCGCCGGAAGCGCCCGTGCCCGTGGTGGACATACAGCGAGAGTCCGTGCATCTGGGAGGCGCTGGCAACGTGCTGGCGAACCTTATAAGTCTGGGCGCGCGTGCCCGCGTCGTGGGCGTCGTAGGCGACGACCCTGCGGGCGAGCGCCTTCGCAGAGAGATTCGTGAAGCGGGAGTCGAGGCGCGGGATGACCTCGTTGTTGACCGCTCGCGGCCCACTACCATGAAGACGCGCATCATAGCGCACAGCCACGGCCACAATCAGACAATCGTGCGCGCAGACCGAGAGGCGCGCACGCCCGTTCAAGGCGAAGTCGCGGCTCGCCTCGTGGCTGTTTTGAGAGACGCTATCACGGATGCGAGCGCCTTTGTCATCTCCGATTACGACAAGGGAGCCGTCACGCCCGCCATCCTCGCGGAGATTCTTCCCTTTGCGATGAAGCGCAACGTTCCCGTGCTGATTGACCCGAAGATTCGTAACTTCGACTTTTATCGCCCGGCGACGCTCGTCACGCCGAATCATCACGAGGCGCTGAAGCTGACCAGCTCTGAAGACCACACGGACGCGGGGCTGAGGCTCGCGGCCGAGAGGATACGTGAGCGCGTGGGTTGCGAGTCCGTGCTTATCACTCGCGGCGAGCGCGGCATGATGCTGCTGGAAAAGGGGAGCGAGCCCGTTTACGTTGAGACGGCGGCCAGAGAGGTTTATGATGTGACGGGCGCGGGCGATACTGTCATAGCCGCGCTCGCCGCGAGCCTCGCTTCCGGCTCTTCGATGCTGGAAGCGGCGGTCATAGCCAATCACGCAGCCGGAATCGTCGTGGGCAAAGTCGGAACGGCCACGACCACTACGGAAGAGCTTCTCAACTCGTTTCGAGAAGAGGAGCGCTAGAAAGCAATCTAGCCAACTGGTCTCTCCGAGCGAGCCAAGGGTAAACAATTCGATTCTCTTTCCGGCCTGTCAGCAAGCGTCTGACAGCTATGCTTTCATGATGAAGACGAGTCACCCCCAACTCGCCCTCTGCCTGCTTCTGGCGGCGCTCGTGCTAACGGCTTCCTGCCGTGGGCGCAGCGTGCGCGAGACTCTGGGCCTGAAGGTTGCGCGCGACGTGACGCACGTCGCCGCAGGCCGCAGCGTGCGCCTCACGGCCTACGAAGAGTACCGCGAATCCACAGGCTCTCTGATGAGCGTGCAGGCAGCGCCGCTCGACGCCATACTGCGTGCGCCGGTGACGGCTCGTTGGAGCGTGTCCGATGCGTCGCTCGCCTCTATCAACGCTGACGGGACGCTGACGGCTCTCAAGCCCGGACGCATCACCGTGACGGGCGCGTGGGAGAAGTACACGGCTTCTAGCACGATAGAGGTCGTGCGTAATCTTCCGCTTGAGAGCCTGCCGCAGATGGCGGCTCGCCCCAATTCGCCTTGCAGGCCGCAGAGCATGGAGCTGAGCTTTGACGAAGACCGCACGCTGCGCTTTCAGATGGCGCTCGAAGGATGCCGCGACCTTTCGCTTGAAACGAAAGCTCCTGACGCGCCGCTGCCTTGGAGGCTTAATAGCGATTCGGGCTTCTCGCTTGAGATAGAGGAAGCGCGAGGGCCGCTTGTCAAAGGAGTTGCCCGCAGAGGCGAAACGGAAGTTTCCTTCACCGCCTGGTCTGGCGGCACGGGCGCTTATCCTTTAAGGCTCAGCGGACGAAAGGTGCTGCTCGTGGGCGATTCTATGGGCCAGGGTATTGCGCCTTTCCTGCAAAGGAGAGTCGAGGCGGCGGGCGGCTCCTTCATAGGCGCGCCCGAGCAAAGCTCCACCATCATCTGGTGGCAGGGCTCCGGCAAGCTCAAAGGCCTGATAGCACAGCACCGTCCCGACATCGTCTTCATAGCGCTCGGCTCAAACGAGCTTTACGTGAAAGACGCCGAAAGCCGCGCCCAGATTATACGCAGCATGGTCGCGGAGATTGGCGCGAGAGACGCCTACTGGATAGGCCCGCCCGCCTGGAAGCAGGGCTCGAATCTTCTGCCCATCATTGAAGAGAATTTTCAGGCGGGACATTTCTACAACTCTGACACTCTGGACGTGCCGCGCGGGCGTGACGGCAAGCATCCAACGCTTGAGGGCTACGAGCGATGGGTAGAGCTAATCTGGCGCTGGTACGGACGCGCGCTCTAACCTCAAACACACACTCTCTCCCCGGAAAGTTTAATGCTAAAATTCTCCTGCCCTTATTCCTGAAGAGAGGGAAGAGCTTTTCGCCCATCTTATGCAGTTCACATCCAAATCAAGATTGACGGCGCTCGTGCTGCTCGTAGCGCTTAACCTGTGCGCCGCGCCTCTGGCCTTTTCTCAAGTAGCGCAGCCCACACGGGAGCGGCGCGTAGAGCAGCAAACTGCCGCGACGAGCGCTGAGACGCGCCCCGCGACAAGCGGCGTAGCGACAACCTCTGCGCCGCGCACGCTCGAAGATTTGCAGTCGCGTATCGCGGAGCTTGCCAGACGGCCTGAGCTGGCGCAGGCGCAGTTTGCCGTCAAGGTAAGCTCGCTCGATACAAATCGCACGCTCTTCGAAGAGAACGCGCAGAAGCTTCTGCTTCCGGCATCCGTGATGAAGATTTACACGGTGGCCGCAGCGCTCGACCGCCTGACGCCCGACTTTCGTTTCAAGACTTCCGTTTACGCAGACTCGAAGCCCGACGCTTCTGGAACTATAAAAGGCAACCTAGTCATCTACGGGCGCGGCGACCCTTCCATCTCGGCGACCTTCAATAACGGCGACTACTTCAAGGCCGTGCGTGAGCTTGCCGACAGCATCGCTGCGGCTGGCGTCAAGCGCGTCGAAGGCGACCTCGTGGGCGACGAGAGCTATTTCACGGGGCCGCCGCACGGCTTCGCGTGGAGCTGGGCAGACCTGCAATGGTATTACGGCGCGGAGGTCTCTGCGCTCTCCGTCAACAACAACGCGCTTGACCTCTTCGTCAAACCCGGCCCGGAGGCTGGCTCTCCATGCCTTGTGACGACGGGGCCGCCCGTCCCGATTGTGACGATTAACAACCGCGCGACGACAGCGCCTCGCGGAGCAAAGCGCGCACTCGCGGTCTATCGCGCTCTGGGCGAGAATGTCGTAGAAGTGACGGGCAGTCTCCCTGTGGATGACCAAGGCTATACGGGAAGCATCTCTGTCTCGCATCCTGCGCTCGTCTTCGTCTACATGCTGCGCTCGGCCCTGGCAGAGCGAGGCGTGACTGTGACGGGAAAGTCCACGACGGTTAACGCTCCTTCGTCTCAGGCATCATCCTTCGCGCAGGTCGGCATTGTCCCTTCGTCGCAGAGGGTAGAAATTACCTCGCGCCTTTCGCCGCCCTTAAGCGTCATCGCCGCGCAGACCCTGAAGCCAAGCCAGAATCTTTACGCGGAGCTGATACTGCGCACGCTCGGGCGTGAGCGCGGCACGGGCTTTCAAGGCACGTCCGAAGCCGCTGGCATAGACGTAGTCAGGAAATTCTTGGCCGAGGCTGGCGTGAATCCTTACGAGGTGGTCATGTGGGACGGCTCGGGGCTGTCGCGTCGTGATTTGATTACGGCGAACGCGACTGTCCAGCTTCTGACCTACATGAGCCGCCATCGCTACGCGAGCGTCTTCCGCGAGGCGCTGCCGGTCGCAGGTGTGGACGGCACGCTCGCCAGGCGCATGAAGAATACTCCCGCCATGAGTAACGCGCGTGCGAAGACAGGCACAATTGAGACGGTGGCGACGCTCTCCGGTTACGTGACGAGCGCTGCGGGCGAGCGACTGGTCTTCTCAGTGCTTCTGAACAACTACCCGGAAAGCTCTGGCGCACGACGCGTCTTCACGGACGACCTGACTGTGCTCCTTGCCTCCTTTGCCGGCCGCTCGCAGTAAAGCAGTCGGTACTGAGGGTCACGCCAATCTCTGCTTCCGTGCCCGGGTTGAGCGGCTTTCAACCGATGCACGTACCGGCAATGCTATTGTTCCCTTCGTTGTTAGGCTCATTCACCTGATTGCCGGAATCCACCGTGATCCTGAAGGAACAATCCGGGCCAAAGCAGTTTGGTGGAATCCTGAATAAGAGTTCCGTAGACCCGCCCGCCGGTATGGCCGGAGTGTCCAAGGTGACGGAGCCGTTAATAAATGTGACCGTGGTCTTAGAGGGTCCCGCATTATCGTTGCCCTGATTCTTCACCGTGACTCTCAACATCTGCCCGCCCTGCTCTATTCTGCAAAACTTGTCTGCCGTGCTGCCTAACGGGCTGAAGGGCACCAGGTCCGGCCTTTTCTCCAACGGCAACACCCCGGTCAAGGGCCGCAGTCCCAGGATTGTGACCTTATGACGGCGATAATACATATCGCTGTCCTTATTGCGCAGCGCAGAGGAGAGCCTATAGCGCAGAGTTCGTGCGGCTTTATCATAGCTCCATTCGTCTATCCATACTCCGGCTTCCGCGACGTGCCTGTCTGTACAGAGATAACCCAGTTCCCAGCCTGTCAGCATCGGTATGGCAAATTCAAACGGAACACCCTCGACGACAAACTCCTGCGACTGGGGAGGAGTGCCTGTCTCACTGCATAACGACGGGGGTTGCCAGGGGAGGAATGAAAAAGGCGATTGGATTACACCTACGTCGTTGCCGGCAATAGCAGAAACCGTTTCGCCGAAGGTGTAAGTCCGCCTCCTCGAGTCATCTTTGAATATGGCGAACGTTTCCCAGGACACATAACCGGCATTTGTTCGGCTGGCGTCGCTCGGCAACGGGGGAGTCACTTTCTGACCCCACTTCCAATAGCTCTTCCCGTTCTCGATGAAGGCTTCGCTATGATCCAGATTGTACCCTACTTGCAGAAGGTGGTGATCCTCACCATCATCATTGCAATCTTCCTTGTCGCCCCATCCGAACGCGAATCCGCGCGGGAGTACGGCGACACCTTTACTGGAAGCAAAAGCAGGGTTTTGGAGAAAGCTGGCGTAGGACGAAAGAGCGGTAGAGGTTCCGTAGTTATTAGCGGCAAAGAAGGAGTTTGCCTGAGTAATATCAGCTGAGCTACAGGGGCTTTCGTGGTCAACCGTCAGGTTAAGGTTCGAGGGGTTCCAGGCGACGACCGTGAAGTTGTAGCACCAACTATAGCCGTCGTCAAAACCCTCGTCCCCAAGCGCACCAACCGCCCGCCATTTAAGTCTGTTACGCTCCAGCCCTATGTCCTCAATAAAGGTCGAAAATCCTCCTACGTGGTGGTCTTTGCTAAGATATTGCACCCGCCAGCCGTTAAGGAAAACAGTCGCGTTGCCAGCGTATGCCGGGAGGTCCAGGCTTTGCTCGACCTTTAAAGCATCTTCCCTTCCACTTTTATCTGACTTCGCACAGCCGAACCCATGATACACAGCTATCGTCCCGGGCTCTTCAAAGACCAGTTGCGTATCCGAAGAAGTTAATTCGTGAGGCGGAGTCTCATTCATAAACTTGCAGAAGGGTTCAGGCCCGCTAGAGACGCAGAAGCCGCACGAGGCCAGAGGGACTATCATCACTACAAGTGAGGTGAACAAAGATAGCCTAAGAAATACTTGTTTTGTCTTCATTGCTTTTTCCTCCTTAGCGCGTCTCTTCGGCGTCTCCCTGCGGTGAATGAAGATTAAACTCAATCACCGCAGAGAGACGCCGAAGAGGGCGCAGAGAGTTAAGTGGTATGCTCCGGCGTTTCCTCTTCGGAGGAGACGGGTGCGCGGCGGACGTGGCGTGCTGCTTCCCACTCTGACAGCACCGTCAGGTTCTCTCTGAACTTGTTTCTGACGGCAGCGTCCAGTTGCCTGACCTTGTTGACTGCTTTCTCCACGGCATCATCGAGCCCTGCCGTAGCCGAAGACCTCTCGCTTTTTCTCCTCTGCTGCTCGGCCATGGCTCGCTCTAAAGCCTCTATTGCCGAGTTCAGCTTGTCGAGAAAATCCGCTGGCAGCCCGTGGGCCATGAACCTATCTCTGAGAGGCAGGGCGTCGGCTGCGAATGCCCTCGCTATGTTTAGTAAATCCACATCAGTAGCTCTGCCGCGCGGCATGCGGAATTTATCTTCTAAACCGGGAGTCTCTATTGCCATGGCTCGCGCAGTCTCACTAATGACTTCTAACTCATCCTGTAAGTCTTCCCGCGCTTCGCCCCTGAGCTTAGTCCCTTCACGTCCGCTGCGGTCGCTGGATTCTTGAGTCATAGCCAGTCTCTGTATGTCCGCGATGATGGTGTCCAACTCGTCGAAGTATTGACGCCCGAGAAATCCTTCCGGGAAATTGACTATATACTTGACGCCGAAATCTTTGACACGCAATGCCATTTCGTAACGACGCCTGAGGCTATCATTCATGATTTTTTGCTCCTAATCTATGTTGAGGGAAGGAAAGAGGCGCGAGGTTCCTTCCGGTGAGCCAAAAGGAAAAAAGGTTTAGTCTTGCACTTAGCAAGCGAGCGGATTATAGCTCTCATTCTCAGGTTAGGAAATATAAATTTTAGCCCGCAACCTCATCCCTGCGATCAAAAAAACCGAGACTTTCAACTGATAAATGGAGATTTTCAGGTGTGAAATGACAAGTTTTGTCAGTCAAATGACAACTTTCAGGCGTGAAATGGAGACTTTCGCGTGTGAAATGGCCGCTTGCGGCTGTGAAATGGAGGTTTTCAGAGCGGAAATGGACTCTTTCAAGTGTGAAATGGAAGATTTCGCGTGTGAAATGACGAATTTTGTCTGTGAAATGGCCGCTCTCACCCTCTAAATGAAGACTTTCGCCCGTGAAATCAACAAATTCCGCCCATAAATCGAGATTTCCGCCCGTAAAGTCAGTAAAAGCGCTAAGCGGATAATCACTTTTCCGGCATTGGTGAAAGAGCCTGTATAAAGAGCAAGGCCGCCGTGACCGCTCTCCCAAGCTACACGGGCGGCCCTGCCCCTTCGCCGCACAGAGCCAGCACCTCATCTAACCGGCCCGTGCGGCAAGAGGGAGTGACTACGCCTGTCACTCCCCCATTCAAGCTTTAGATATGAAAGACCAGTTTGTTATCATCCGAGAGTTCCAGTCTTTGAAAATCAACAGCAACGGCTAATGCGTAGCTCACTCCCACAATAAAGAGAATGAGCATCGCCGTTCGAGATGAAAGGTTCATTCTCACGGCGAATCTCTTGCGCGAATGCATATTATCGTCAATTGGCGATAATTACAAGAGTCAATTTCTGTTTTCATCAGGAGGCCGCGCCTGATGGGAACAAACCCGCGCTTGAGGCCGCAACGTCTAGCCGAAAAGCTCTTGCAAATACGAACCGCGCTAGGCCTTTCTCAAACTGAGATGCTTTACCGTCTTGGAGTTGAGGACTTAATCTCTTACAAGCAAATCTCAAAATATGAGACGGGCAAGGGAGAGCCGATGCTGGTTATTCTCTTGCGGTATGCCCGCGTTGCAGGCGTGAGCATGGACGTTTTAGTTGACGATGAATTAGACTTGCCCAGCCTGAGTAAAAATCGCACGGCTAAGAAGAAGCGCTAGATGGGTCAGTTTCAAAATCTTTCACCGCTTCTCTTAATTTCTTTTATGTACCGTCATGAGCATGCCGTGTTTGGGGCGCAGAGTGATAAGAGGCTGAAGCTCTACAGGGTGAGTCGGGACGTGTCGCATGCGAAATCTTCGCGCGAGGGTGGCGATTAAGAGTATGCCTTCCATCCACGCGAAGCTCTCGCCTATGCAGCGACGCGCGCCCGCGCCGAAGGGGAAGTATGAGAACTGCGGGCGCGCTTCTCTGGCTTCCATAGTCCACCGCTCGGGGTCGAATCTCTCGGGCTCGGGGTAGTAGCGCGCGTCCCTGTGCATGACGTACTGGCTCACAAGCACGAGCGAGCCGGGAGCTATACGGTATCCGCCTATCTCAATCTCTTTCGTGGCGAGGCGTCCTATGGCCCACGCAGGCGGATAGAGCCGCATGGATTCCATCAGCACCATCTCGGTGTACCTGAGCCGCTCTACGTCTTCCACGCGCGGCCGCTCGCGACCTGCCAAAACTTCGTCAAGCTCGCTGTGAAGACGCGCCTCCTGCTCTTCGTGCTGTGAGAGCAGGTACCAGGTCCAGGTGAGCGCGTTGGCGGTCGTCTCGTGTCCGGCCAGAAAGAGCGTCATGGCCTCGTCGCGCACCTGCTTGTCCGTCATGCCGCCCGTTCCCTCTTCGTCCTGCGACATGAGCAGCATGGAGAGCAGGTCGCCACGGTCTTCGCCCGACTTTCTTCTCTCGTCAATGATGCGGTAGATGGTTTCGTCAAGTCGTCGCTTGGCGCGCTCGAACCGCTTGTTCTGCGGGAGCGGCAGTTTTTCCAGAAGCTCCGCGAAGGGAAACATCATGGCGTTGAAGAGACTGAGAATCGTCGCAAGGGCTTCGCCAATCTCCTGCGCTTCCTCTTCCACGTCCGCGTCGAAGAGCGTCTTGGCGACGATGGCGAGCGTGAGCCGCATCATCTCCTGCAACATGTCCAGTTGCTCACCGTCTCTCCACGACGCGGCGGTGCGCGCGGCGTATTCCGTCATCGCTTCTGCGTAAGCGGCTACGCGCTGGCGATGAAAGGCGGGCTGTGCTAAGCGGCGCTGGCGACGATGAAAGCTATCCTCGCTTGTCAGTAGCCCTTCGCCTAAGAGACGCTTTGCCCTTTGCAGCGCGCGGCCCTTTATAAAGTTCTGCTGGCGCGTCA
>DATELK010000170.1:0-9619 GCA_035276685.1 Pyrinomonadaceae bacterium
CGTGCGGCCGGGCGAGAAGGTGCCGGTGGACGGAGTTATCCTAGAAGGAGAGTCTGCCATTGACGAGTCTGTCGTGACGGGCGAGTCAGTGCCGGTTGATAAGAGGCCCGGCGATGTGGTCATAGGCTCAAGCCAGAACAGGACGGGCTCCTTTACCTTCCGCGCGACGAAGGTAGGGCGCGACACAGTGCTGGCGCAGATAGTAGAAATGGTCGAGCGTGCGCAAAGCTCCCGGCCCCCTATAGGAAGGCTGGTTGACAAGGTCTCTTCTTACTTCGTGCCGTCCGTGATGATTATCGCCATACTGACTTTCCTCGCATGGTTCAACTTCGGCCCGGCTCCGGTGCTTAATCACTCTATAGTGACGATGGTGGCGGTGCTTGTCATAGCGTGTCCCTGTGCGCTTGGGCTTGCGACGCCGATTAGCTTGATGGTCGGCGTGGGCAAGGCTGCCGAGCATGGCGTGCTGATTAGAAACGGCGAGGCGCTTGAGATGGCTTCGCGGCTGACGACCGTAGTGCTTGATAAGACGGGCACTATCACCAAGGGTAAGCCCGAGCTGGTTGACGTGCTGCCCTTCGGAGATGTATCAGCCGAAGAGCTGCTGGAAGTGGCCGCCGTCGCGGACAGGCTGAGCGAGCATCCTCTGGCGGAAGCCATTGTCAGAGGCGCGGAGAGGAAAGGCATCGCGCTAGGCGAGCCGGAGGGCTTCAACGCGATTCCGGGGCACGGTGTTGAGGCTACTGTTAGAGGACTGCGAGTGCTGGTCGGGAACATGAAGCTGATGCGGCGCGAGCGTGTGGAAGCATCAAGGTTTGAAGAGGCGGCGAGCCTTTTGGCAGACGAAGGCAAGACACCCATGTTCGTCGCCGTGGACGGAAAGCCTCTGGGGATTATAGCCGTCGCGGACACTCTCAAAGACGACTCTCTTGCGGCTGTGCGTGCGCTTCAAAGGATGGGCATAGAAGTCGTCATGATGACGGGCGACAACGAGCGGACGGCGCGTGCCATCGCCGGACAGGCGGGGATAGAGCGCGTGCTGGCGGAGGTTCTGCCCGACGAGAAGGCGCGTCAGGTGGAGGCGCTTCAGACGGAAGGCCCGAAGGGAAGAGATGGGCGAAGAGAAGGCGCGCGTCTTGTGGGCATGGTAGGCGACGGCATCAACGACGCGCCCGCGCTCGCGCAGGCGGACGTGGGCTTCGCCATAGGAACGGGCACGGACGTTGCCATAGAGGCCGCGGACGTGACACTTGTCGGAGGCTCTCTGAAGGGAGTCGTGACGGCGATAGAAGTGTCTCGCGCCACGCTCAGGAACATAAAGCAGAACCTGTTCGGAGCCTTCATCTACAACACGCTCGGCATCCCGGTGGCGGCAGGGCTGTTTTACCCGCTCTTCGGGCTGCTGCTTTCTCCGATTATCGCGGGGGCTGCGATGGCCGCCTCGTCCATTACCGTCGTCACGAATGCTAACAGGCTGCGGCTGTTTGAGCCGCGCAGAGTAAAGGAAGTGAAGTCATGAACACAACTGAAATCATAGTCACCCTGATAGGCTTAGGACTCATCGCTTGGATAGTCTGGTACTTCTGGCTGTGGAAGGGCGAATCGGTTCTGGCCCAGGCGGGCGCGGGCGGCTTGCAGATAGTCGATGTCACGGTCAGGGGCGGGTACCAGCCGCAGTCGATTGTTGTCAAAGCCGGACAGCCCCTCAGGCTAAACTTCACGCGCCGCGAGTCAACGCCATGCGGCGAAGAGGTGGTGCTGCCGGAGTTCGGAAGACGCGCTCATCTGCCTGAGAACAAGACCGTTCCGATTGAGATTGTGCCGGAGAAGCCGGGCGAGTATGAGTTCACCTGCGGGATGAACATGTACAAGGGCAGGCTCATTGTAGAGTGAGGGCAAAGGTTTACCTCGAACGCTCGGCGTACTCTATGCCGCTCTGCAGGTTCCTGCGCGTGACGATTGTGCCCAGGTCAACGCCCAGGCCTATGAGAGTCTGAGCGACGCGCCCGCGTATGCCTGTGATGACGACTTCTGTCCCCATCAGCTCGACTGCGGCGGCTGCGTCAATCAGGGCGCTGGCGACCTGCGTGTCCACGGTGGGAACGCCCGTGATGTCTATGATGGCCGTGTGAGGACATCTCTCGCGGACTCCTTGCAGAAGCGCTGAAAGCATCTGCGCGGCTCGCTCGGAGCTCATGGAGCCTATGAGCGGCATGGCCACTATCCCTTTCTTAATGGGGATGAGCGGCGTGGAAAGCTCCACCAGCAGAGACTCCTGAGCGCGTATTACTTCTTCGCGCAGCCGCGCCTCTCCCTCTTCGGCCTGCTTGCGCCCCGTGATGTCCATAGTCACGCCGCGCATGCCGACGCGCAGGCCAGCCTCGTCTTTGATGGGCGCAGAGTGAGCTTCCACCCAGAGAGCGCGACCGTCTTTGGTGAGCCAGCGGAACTGGCTCGTGCCGCCCTCGTCGCTTAAGAACTTGGCGCGTGCTTCCTGCGCGGCGCGCTCTCTATCTTCGGGATGAACTATCGTGAGCCAGAAGTTGGGCGTAGAGAGCCATTCGTTGACCGTGTAGCCGAGCATCTTCTCCACGTAGTCGCTGACGAAGTTTATGCGTTGCTCGGCCTCGTCCGGCTCGCCCCATGCTTCCCAGACGACGCCGGGAACGCTTCGGACAATGTCGCTCAAGCGTCTTCTTTGCTCTTCCAGCCTGTGCAGTAGCTCTGCACGCTCGCGCTCCGCTTCTTTGCGCTCGGTGATGTTGCGAGAGATGGCGGACGCGCCCAGGATTCTGCCCTGTGCATCCTTTACGGGCGAGATTGTCAGCGCCACGTCCAGCCGCGCGCCGTCCTTTCGCACTCGCACCGTCTCGAAGGATTCGACCCGTTCGCCGCGACTGATGCGCGCGAGAATATCTTTCAGCTCCGCGCCTCTTTCGGGCGGGATGATGAAAGAGATGTTGCGGCCCACAGCCTCGCCTGCGGTATAGCCGTAGAGCTTTTCGGCGGCCGTGTTCCAGCTAAGAATTTCGCCCGCCAGACTTTTGCCTATGATGGCATCGTTTGAGGATTCGACGATTGCCGACAGGAAAGCGCTCGATTCAATAGCATCAATGCCCATTTTGTTCTTCCGTTCTCTTTCACCATCCTTCGATTTAGAACCTCATCTATTAACTTTAATTCCCGGGCGAGTCAACTTTGCCTGCCGGAGTTTTGATAGAAGCCGCGCGAAAAAAGAAGTAATATAAGGCTTGAGCCGTTTATCAAGAGGATAGAGAGAGATTTGACGGAAGAATCCCCCCAGTTGCTCCGCCACCTAATTGATTCGAGCGTCGACGGCATACTTGCCTTCGACCGCGAGTACCGCTACACGCACTGGAACCGCGCCATGGAGAGCATCTCCGGCCTCAGGCGCGAAGAGGTCGTGGGCCGCTCTGCCTTCGACGTTTTCCCATTCATTAAAGAGACGGGAGAGGACAGCTACTTTCACGAAGCGCTCGCGGGCCGAAGCGTCGTCGCGGAGAGACGCAGCTACCTTATCCCTCAGACGGGGCGACGCGGCCTCTTCGACGGCTACTACTCGCCGCTTCGCAACGAGAGCGGCGAGGTTATAGGCGGCGTAGCCGTCATACGCGACATCACGGAGCGCGAAGAGGCCGAAGAAGCTCTGCGCGCCTCGGAAGAGCGTTACCGCGCTTTCATCTCCAACAGCTCCGAAGGCATCTGGCGCTTCGAGCTTGAGCAACCCGTCTCAACCAGTCTTTCCGCAGACGAGCAGATAGAACACTTTTACAGCCACGGTTACCTCGCGGAGTGTAACGACGCTATGGCGCGCATGTACGGCTTCGAGCGCGCCGAAGAGATAACGGGAGCGCGCCTCGGAGACCTGCTCGTGCGCTCAGACCCGCAGAACGCCGAGTACCTTCAAAGCTTCATAGCCGCACGCTACCGCTTGACCGACGTGCAATCCGTAGAAGTGGACAGGGAAGGCCGCCAGAGAATCTTCCTGAATAACCTGATAGGAGTCGTTGAAGAGGGTTGGCTTTTCAGGGCGTGGGGCACGCAAAGAGACATCACCGAGCGTAAGAAAAGGGAGATAGAGCTGCGAGCGACCGAGCATCGCTTCAGCATGTTTATGGAGAACCTGCCGGGCCTCGCATGGATTAAAGACCTTGAGGGTCGCTACGTTTACGCCAACCAGTCTGCGGCGAAGGCTTTTAAAAGAACCAGCGCGGAGCTCTATGGAAAAACGGACGACGAGATTTTTCCTGCTGAGACGGCCGAGCAGTTTAAGAAGAATGACAGTCAGGCTGTAAAAAGCGGGGCGGGCATACAGACAATCGAGACGCTCTTGCAGGAGGACGGCCTGCACTACTCCATAGTCAGCAAGTTCCCCATACTTGATTTTGAGGGCAGGCCGCAACTGGTCGGCGGCATCGCCGTGGACATCACCGCGCGCAGGCAGGCCGAAGAAGAGGCCCGTCGTCTGGCCACAATCGTTGAGGCGACGACAGATTTTGTGGCGGTCACCCGCGTTGACGGGCCCATCCTTTACATCAACCGCGCGGGCAGGGCCATGCTGGGCATAGCCGAAGGCGCAGACCTTAAAGACTACAACCGCACGTCGCTCTCGCCGCCGTGGGTCTACGAGCGCACCGTGGAGGAATGGCTGCCGAAGGCTCTGCGGGACGGCTACGCCTCCGGCGAGGGAGCGCTGCTCAGCCTCGAAGGAGAAGAGATTCCCGTCTCGTTCGTCCTCCTGGTGCAGCGAGACGAAAAGGGCGAGCCGGAATATCTCTCTACGATTGCGCGCGACATCACAGAGCTCAAGCGCACGGGAGACGCCCTGCGCGAAAGCGAGCTAAGGTTCCGCTTGATGTTCGACCAGGCGGTCGTAGGCATGGTTCAATCAACCGCCGAAGGCGTCCTGCTTAAAGTCAATCCGGGCTTCTGCCGCATACTCGGCTACGACGAAGAAGAGCTGATTGGCCGCAACGTCTTTGACCTGACGCACGCGGACGACCGCGAGCCCGACCTTCGGCACGCCTCGCGCGCCATAGGCGGCGAGATAACCGGCTACGAGATGGAGAAGCGATTGATACGCAGGGACGGCAGCCCGGTCTGGGTTAACCTGACGGCTACGGCCGTGCGCGACGAAGCGGGCGCTCAGCTATTCGGCTTAGGGATTGTAGAAGACATCACGGAGCGCAAGCGCGCGGAAGAAGAGCGAGAGCGGCTGCTCTATCTTGAGCAGGAGGCGCGTGCCACGGCCGAAGCGGCCAACCGCATGAAGGACGAGTTTCTGGCCACCGTCTCGCACGAGCTTCGCACGCCTTTGACGGCGGTCGTGGGCTGGTCAAGGATGCTGCGCTCCGGGAATCTGGACGGCGCGACGGCAGAGCACGCTCTTGAGGTCATCCTTCGCAACGCTCAGGCGCAGGCGCAGATTGTCGAAGACATACTTGAAGTCTCTCGCATCATCACCGGCAAGATACGGCTCAACATGCAGGTGGTTGACCCTACGCCCGCCGTCTCAGCCGCCATAGACGCAGTCCGCCCCGCCGCAGAGGCCAAAGGGATTTTCGTAGAGCCCGAGCTTGACCCGAAGGCAGGGCCTGTCAGGGCTGACCCTGACCGCTTGCAGCAGATTGCCTGGAACCTTCTCTCCAACGCTGTGAAGTTCACGCCCAAGGGCGGGCGTGTTAACGTGCGGCTCTTTGATTTAAACGGCCACGCGCGCCTGGAAGTCCGCGACACGGGCCAGGGCATCCCAAGGGAGTTTCTGCCGCACGTCTTCGAGCGCTTCCGTCAGGCCGACAGCTCCACTACGAGACAGCACGGCGGCCTCGGACTCGGGCTCGCCATCGTGCGTCACCTGACGGAGCTGCACGGCGGAAGCGTCTTTGTCGAAAGCGACGGCGCGGGCAAAGGCGCTATCTTTTCCGTAGACATTCCGCGCGAAAAGATGACGGCCGAGAAAGAGCTGCTCGACACGAGGCTCATGCCGGAGCTTTCGGTTGAATCAGAGAAGCGTACCGTTCAGAGTCTTCCTGACCTCCAAGGCGCACGCATCCTCATAGTCGAAGACGAGCTTGACACCAGAGATTTCCTAGCCGCCCTTCTGGGCCAGTGCCGCGCAGAAGTGAAGACAGCCAGCCGCGTAGATGAAGCTTTGAAGATTTTCACGGACTGGGAGCCGCAGCTTATCGTCAGCGACCTCGGGATGCCCGGCGAGGACGGCTTCTCTTTTATCAGAAAGGTGCGGCAGTTGGAGGCTGCGAAGGGAACACGGACGCCAGCCGTTGCTCTCTCGGGCTACACGCGCAACGAAGACCGTGCGCTCTCGCTGGCGTCCGGCTTTGAGCGGCACCTGCCGAAGCCCGTGGAGCCGTTCGAGCTTGCAGAAGTTATCTCACGGCTCATCAAACGTGACGGCCGTTAGAGCGGCCGAACGAGACTTGCCTAAACCTCAAACCCAGCTCGTCAGCCAGTCCGCAAAGGCCAGCCAGACGCGAGTTTCCCCAATCACCAGCCTCAGCGGTTGAGAGACAATGATGAGCAGTCCGCCCCAAACGGTCGCCGGGTGCGGGCGTCTTCGCGCGACTAGGTCGTAGATTAAGCAGGCTACTATGAAGAGGTCTGCGAGGCCGAAGAAGGCCAGCGGCCCCGCCTCCGTGATGAAGGCGAAGGGCAGCCGCGCCGTGGCCGCCGGAAGTATGGCAACCGTAGCCAGCAGCATGAGTCTCTTGTGCGCGGCCGTCCTGCGACGGAAATAGAACCCGGCCCCGACCAGCGTCGAGAAGACCAGCATGTCGCCGAGTGGGATGGTCAAAAACGATAGCTGCGATGACGAGCCCGGCGGGACTTCCACCAGCTTCGCCCTGATAATAGCCGTCGCACATCCGACTATCACCATGAGGACGGCTACGACCGCTCCGGCTATGCCTAATCGTCTATGAACGTCCGTGCGCTTTGCCGCGACCAATGAGGTCTGCACGAGCAGAAGCACCAGCCATGAGGAGAAGACTAATCCGTGCAGGTGCAGGAGCGGCGTGAGCGAGGGTGTGCCGAAATAGGGACGCAGATAATAAGTCCGCGCGAAGCCCACGAAGACGAGTATCAAGACCGCGACGGCCATGCCCGTGTAGAACAGTCGCTCGCGCCGCCTGTCCGTGATAACTGAATGCGCTGCCATGCTCTTCCTCCTCCTGATAGTAGAAGGTAATCGAAGCAGCCCCTTGATTATCTAATTTGCTGGCCCGGGCGAGGTGTTATGCTGCGAGGGTACTTAGCGAGCTTCCTGCTGAATCGGCGTATTATGGAAGGCGACGATGCTCCACTTGCCGCCCTCTTTCATCATCACCATAGAGTTCATGGCGCGGGCCTTCTTTGTTTCGCCGCCGACGCGAAATTCCAGGTTCCATTCGACGTGTACGAGCGCTACGTCCGGGCGCAGAAAGCGTATGCTCCTGACCGTGGCGACATTCCGGCTCTCCTTGTAGATGGTCGTGAAGATATTCGCGTGACCCTTTTCTATGGCCTCTTTGCCGGTGATACGCGTGCCGTTGACCACTACGTAATCCGCATCGGCCGAGAACGGGGCGGCGAAGGCTTTGCCGTCGTGCGCGTTCCAGCCGTCCTGAAGCTGCCGGACAATCTGCCGCAGGGCGTCTTCGTCTTTGCCTGAATTCTGCGCTGCCTGAGCACCGGCTAACATTAAGATAATGAGGCTGGCCGCGAGCGAGTAGCGAGACAACATTAGACGTTTCTCCTAGGGGGATGATTGGCGAACATCTATAGCTCGCCCAGTTTATCAGCCGCCCCGCGAAAATAGCCACATAAAGATTTAACCGACAGGCGCATGAGACGGCGAAGCATGGAATCCGGTGTGTTAAATGAAAGCTACTCTGATTTTCCGTTTCGTCTTTCGCTGATATAACGCTCAAGCACGCCTATGAATATGTTCAGCCTTTCATCGGTGCGAGCCCCAGCCTCTGCCATGACAGCTACGACTTCATTCATGTGCTCCTGCGATCTTTGCATGCGAGTCTGGGCTTCGGCTAACTCAGCCATCCTGTTTTCTGTCCGGATTTGAGCCTTCTCAAGAAGAGCGATTCTCTCTTCGGCCTTCCCCTGTCTCTCTTCGGCCTTCTCCTGATTAACTACTAACCGGGCCTGATGCTCAACTATGAACTCCATCTTCCTTTGCATCTCTTCATCGGTCATGCTTCCAGCCTCCTGTTCAGGATAATCCCTCGCCCATTATAGCCGAGGGCTCGATTTTCAGAGCGCCTTGAGGAAGGCCACGAGGTCTGCGCGCTCCTGGTCTGTGAAGATGAAGCCGAAGTTCTTCTCGTAGTGACGCACCACGTCCTCAAGCGTGGCGGCCGTGCCGTTGTGGAAATAGGGCGCGCGTGCAGAAAGCCCGCGCAGAGTAGGCGTCTTGAAGAGACCCAAGTCATCCCAGCGCCCTGTGACGTTGCCCTGTCCCGCGTCCGTCAGGCGGATTATCTCGCCCGTGCTCTTGTTGCGGAAGGTGTAGAGCGGAAGGTCTGGCGTGCGCGCGTCTTCCGACGAGATGCGTATGTCGAACATGTTGTTGTCTATGTTGGTGCCGTTGTTGGCGGAGTTGTGACAGACGATGCAGCTCTTGTGGCTTGGATTGACGCTGTTGAATACCTCCTGGCCGCGCGCTATCTGTGCGCGATTCGGGTCAGGGCTTCCGGCCCACGCGTCGAAGATGTTGAATCCGCCCTCCTCCTTCTTCATGTTAGACAAGGCCTCGACCCCTCCGCGCGCTCCGTCCGCGTCGAGTCGTCCCACGCCCGTCACGCTTACCTGCGCGGTCATAAGAGAGGTCTGGAAATCAACCATCTCGTTGATGACTTCGGGAGTCGCGGGCGGGCCTTGCAGCGCTCCCGTGACAAGCCGCGTAGCCAGATTAGCGAGCCCCGCGTGCTGGTCTGTCCCCGAGGTGGAGCCGCCGTCCCAGTTGACCGTGGCGCTACCCAGGGCGAAGTTAATGGTGGGCATGGAGCGCCGCCAGTGAACGAGCTGGTTAAGATTGGCGAAGCCGTGCGGGTCTTCCACGGCTATCAGCTCCCACTCGGCGTCCGCTCGCGGGTGGTCGCCCCTGCGGAACACGCCGCGCGTTAAGAGCATGCTGTAGGCGGCGCGACGAGCCTCTGCCGTGGACACGTCCATGTTAGGGTTGTTGGCGTCGCGCGTGTTGAAGACGGGATGCTTGCCGCCCGTTTCGTCAAAGATGCGTTGCAGGGTGGCGGGCGTGATGCTCCACGCCTCTTCGGGTATGTGACAGGTGGCGCAGCTCTGCCCGTTCGCGCCCTGCACCTGAAAGAACTTGCCCGTGAGATTGACAGAGCCTTTGGTGCTGATGGTCGCGGCCTCTCCACTAGGGTTAGGCAGAGGCTGATTATTGGCGAGAGTGCCGCTCAGGCGTGAACTGGTCGGCGGCATACGCCTTGAGCGCAGGTAGTAAACAAGCCCGATTCCCAGACCGAGCATTAGAACCACAATGAGCGCCGCTCCTACGCGAAAGCGTAGCCTGCGCGAGCCAGACTTATTCATCTAAATGTCCTCTTTTTAGAAAACTCAGGTC
>DATELK010000171.1:0-33702 GCA_035276685.1 Pyrinomonadaceae bacterium
GCCGCGAGCGTACGCAACGTGGCCTCTTCCACGGAATCCCTCGCCACGGCTACAGACGAGACCGAGCGCTCCATGCGCGCCATAGACGATTCTACGCAGCGCGTGGGGCAGGCCGTGGGTGAGACGGCGGTGCTTGCAGAAGAGGTGCAGCGCTCTTCGGAGCAGGGCTCGCGCATCGTCCTTGAGACGGCCGAGAGCATGCGCGCCACTCGTCGCGGCATAGAGATGGCGGCCGAAACCATCTCCGCTCTTGGCGAGCGCTCAGACCGCATAGGCGCAATCACTCGCGTCATAGAAGAGATAGCAGACCGCACAAACCTGCTTGCCCTGAACGCGCGCATCCTAGCGGCTCAGGCGGGCCAGCAGGGGCGCGGCTTCGCCGTCGTGGCCGAAGAGATAAAGGAGTTGTCCGAGCGCACGGCCCGCTCCACCGCGGAGATTGACGAGCTAATCAAGGGCGTGCGCGAAGGCGTCGGCGCTGCCGTCGCTCAGGCTTCGGACAATCGCCAGTTGGCGGACAAGGGCGTCGAGCTATCCGAGCGCGCCGCAGCCTCGCTCACGGAGATTAGTCAGAAGACGAGCCTCTCGGCCTCTGCCATAAGACAGATTGCCGAAGCCGCCGCCTCGCAGAGCCTCGAATCTCATCAGGTCACGGAATTGATGGGACAGGTTCGCCGCCGCGCGCAGGAGATAGAGCGCGCCACGTCTGAGCAGGCGCAGACCTCCAAGCAGATTGGCGAGCGGGCGCTGCACATGGCAGAGCTGACAGAGCAGGTGAGACGCGCCATGCAGGAGCAGGCCACGGCCTCCAAGCACATAGCTCTGGCGATGGAGCAGTTGACGGAAGTGGTCGAGCAGATTGGCGGCGCTGTCGGAGAGCAGCACAGAGGCACGGAGGATGTCCTCAAAGCCATAGAGGTCATACGCGATGCTGTCACGCGCAATCAGGCTTCGATTGTGCAGATGAACTACACGGCGGGACAGCTTGACCACGAAGCGGCGTCTCTGAGGGATTCCGTGGGCTACTTCCGTTTGCCGGAGCCCATGCGCGGCGGGCATCTCTCCTTCGGCGTGGCAGACCACATCCCGACCTTCGACGTGCTTGAATCCATCACGGTCACAAGCTCTAACCAGTTGAGCCTGATTCTGGAAGGGCTCGTCGCGGCCGGTGAAGGCGCGGGCGTAGTGCCAGCGCTCGCCAAAAGCTGGGACATCTCTGCCGACGGCCGCACCTACACGTTCCACCTGCGAGAGGACGCGCGCTTTCATAATGGCCGCGCGCTTGAGGCAGATGATGTCATCTACTCTATTCGCCGCACGCTCAGGGAGTCTAGCGCGGGCCGCTGGGTCTTCATCAACCTCGTAGGCGCGCAGCCCTTCTCTGAGGGCGAGACGGACGAGCTTCCGGGCGCACGCTCGATTGACGACGCGACCGTCGAGCTTGAGTTGGTAGAGCCGCTGGCCTTCTTTCTTCCCATGCTCTGTTTGAGCTTCGCCGTGGTCGTGCCGCGCGAAGAGATTGAGAGAGACGGTGGCGAGAGCTTCAAGTCGCATCCCGTGGGCACGGGCGCTTTCAAGCTCGATAGCTACGACGCTGAGAGCGGCTGTGTTGAGCTTTCGCGCTTTGACGATTACTGGGAAGGGCAGAAGCCTTATGTTGACCGCGTGACGGTCTGCTACGAGGAGAACGGCGAAAAACTGTTCGAGCGCTTCCGGCAGGGAGAGCTTGCGTTTCTGCGCGAGGACTCCGCCACGCGTGTCGCGCGCCTGACCTCCGATTCCGAGCTGCGTTCCAATACTCTCTTTGCCACGCAGCTTCACACTCAGTTCCTGGCCTTCGACGCCGAGCAGGAGCCGTTCGACGACGTGAGGGTGCGCCGAGCGGTGGCCCACGCGATTGACCGCGAGCGGCTGGTGAAGGAAGCATACGGCGGGATGGCCGTCCCTGCGGCCGGGCCTATTCCGCCGGGGCTCATGGGCTACGAGCCGGATTATAGAGGGCTGGAGTTTGACCCGCAGCGTGCGCGAAAGCTTTTGAGAGAGGCAGGGCACGGCGCGGGACTGAGGCTTGAGCTGTGGCGCTCCGTGCCTGAGCAGTCAGCGAGCGAGGCCGCCGGACAGATAATCTGCGAGCAGCTTCACGAGGTAGGCATTGACTGCGCGCTCAAGGTCGTGGACATGGAAGAGCTGGTGAAGGCCGCGCGCGAGGGCCGCGCCAAGCTCGCAGAGCTTCGCTGGTACGCAGACTACGCAGACCCGGACAACTTCACCTACATGCTCTTTCACTCTGCCAACCGCCAGTCGCGCTGGCGCACGGCGCGCGTGCTTGAGATAGAGCACCTGTCGGAGCGGGCGCGCACGGTAGTCAATCGTGCGGAGCGCGCACGAATCTACACGGAGCTGCAACACATGATAGCCGAGCAGGCTCTTTGCGCCTTCCTCACGCACCGCCGCGCCGCCATAGTCCACCGCAGCGACGTTGAGGGCCTGCACGTGCACCTTGTCTCGCCCACCGTCCGCCCTCAGGAAATCTGGCTCTCGAAAAGATAGTGTAGTTTTCAGTGCCACCCTTTTCTGAAAACTGAAAACTGCTTTAGTAGTTGTGTAAGTTTCCATTTTCACGTAAAAGAGAAGTATCCAAATCCCCTTTTTGACTGAGATGGTGAACAGGGCTCGGACAGGACTATCCGTTGAGGCATTAGAGGTGCGCGAGTGCGCGACCATAGAGGATTTCGACGCCTGCATAGAGTTACAGCGCGAGGTCTTTGCCCTGCCGGATTTGGAGATTAGCCCGCGCCGCCACCTGATTGTCTCAAGACGCGCGGGCGGCTGGACGCTCGGCGCGTTCGACCCAGAAGGAGAGCTTGTAGGCTTCGTGCATCAGATGGCGGCCGTGCGCGATAATCGTGAAATCATAGGCTACTCGCACATGATGGCGGTCAGGCGCGACTACCAGAATCAGGGAGTCGGAGCGCTCCTGAAATGGACGCAGCGCCAAAAGAGTATTGAAGAAGGCAAGGCTTCCATCACCTGGACTTGGGACCCTATGCAGGCGCGAAACGCTCACTTTAATCTGAACCGGCTGGGTGTCAGTGTGCGAGCCTACGGCGCGAACTTCTACGGCACGGACTACAGCACGTCCGAGGCCCATGACCCCGCGCACGCGCCCGGCATAGACAGCGACAGGCTCTTTGCCGACTGGGAGCTGCTTTCGCCTAGGGTCGAAGCGCTTGGCACGGGGCGCGAGCCTGAGCCCCTGGGCTCGCCCGTAAAGACCATAGAGATTCCGCCCGACTGGTACGGGCTCATTCAGAGCGACCCTGAGCGTGCGCGCCGCGAACAGCTACGCGTCCGCCGCGAATTTGAAGACTCATTTAAAGAAGGCTTAATCTGCGCCGCCTTCGAGCGCCACTCGGAGCGCCCGCGCTACCTGCTATATGAAAATGCAGAAGGCCGCAGTGCAGAATGATGAATGAAAGAAAGCATTCAGGTTGAATCTTTTCTTCATTCATCATTCTGCACTCTGCCTTCTGACTTGCATTGCTTATGCCGTTTACTCGTTTCGACAGACACGTTGACCGTCATGCGCGCACCTTCACGGAGCGCTTGCAGCAGCTTTGCCGCATGCCTTCTGTGGCGGCGCGAGGCACAGGCATGCGCGCCATGGCGGAGGCCGTGGAGCAGCAGATGCGCCGCTCCGGCGCTGGCACACGCGTCTTCAAGATGGGAAGCGGCTATCCGATTATCTTCGGCGAGTGCGGCTCGGGGCCGCGCTGCTTCGTCGTCTACGGCCACTACGACGTGCAGCCCGTGGGCCACCTGACCGAATGGACTTCGGGGCCATTCGCGGCCGAGATACGCGACGGCAAGCTCTACGCGCGCGGGGCTTCAAACAGCAAGGGAGACCTCATCGCGCGGCTCGCCGCCGTCGAGACTTATCAGAAGGTTTACGGCAAGCTCCCAGTCTGCGTGCGCTTCATAGTTGAGGGCGAGGCGGGCGTAGGCAGTCCCAGCCTCTACCGCTTCACGCGCGAGCACGCAGAGCTTCTCTATGCCGAAGGCTGCATCTGGGACGAAGGCTCTAAGGATACGCAAGACCGCTTTCAACTAAGCCTGGGCTTCAAGGGCATAGTCTTTCTTGAGCTTCGCGTGCACGGCGCTCGCACAGACCTGCATTCCAAGTGGGGCGCGATTGTGCCCAACCCCGCGTGGCGTTTGGTGCAGGCTCTTTCTACCATCACGAGCCCCAAGGGAGTGATTACGATTGACGGGCTTTCGTCGCACGTCGCGCCGATTTCGCAGGAAGACCAGGAGGCGCTCAAGAACATAGAGCTTGACGAGACGGGCCTCAAAAGAGAGTTTCGCATAGGCAACTGGGTCAGGGGCATGCGCGGCCACACGCTCGTCCGGGAGCACATCTTCGGGCCGACCTGCACCATCTGCGGCATACACACGGGCCACACCGAGGCAGGCGCGAAAACCGTTCTGCCGAGCGCGGCGATGGCACGCCTGGACTTTCGTCTGGTGCCTGACCTGACGCCCGAGCTTGTGATAGGACTGCTGCGCGAGCATCTGGACACGCGCGGCTTCAAGGACATAGAGATAATAGAGCTTGGCAGCGCGCCTCTCGCCAAGTCTTCGTCAAGCTCCTCCGTAGCGCAGGCGACCATGTCCGCGTCACAGGAGATTTATAACATCCCGCCCGTCATCTACCCGCTTGACCCATCGAGCGGCCCGGTTGGAGCGGTCTGCGGCGCGCACACGCCGTCCACTCCAGTTGTCTCCTTCGGGACAAGCTACACGGGCTCCAACCCGCACGGGCCGGACGAGAACATACGTCTGGACGACTTTCTGGAGAGCATCAAATTCTTCGGCCGCGTCATCTTTCACCTTGGCAAGCAGGGACGCCGCGACAGCGGCATACACAAGGCTTTCGTCATCACGGAAGCTAAGAAGTAGAGGAAGAGATTAACTTGCCGTCCAAACGCCAGCCAGTCGAGCGAGAGATTGAGAGCCTGCGCGAAGAGCTTCGCCGCCACGAAGAGCTTTACTACATTCACGAAAGCCCCGAGATTTCCGACGCCGAATACGACGCGCTCTTTAACCGACTGCTGGAACTTGAGACGGAGCATCCCAATCTGGTCTCGCCCGACAGCCCGACGCAGCGCGTAGGAGGACGGCCCGCCGAAGGCTTTGACGAGTACGTTCATCGCCGCCCCATGCTCTCGCTCGACAACAGCTACAACATAGAAGACCTGCGCGCCTTCGACGAGCGTTGTCGAAAGCTCGCGGACGGCCGCACCTTCGAGTACGTGGCGGAGCTGAAGATTGACGGCCTCTCGGTCGCCGTCCATTACGAGAACGGCGTGCTGGTGCGCGGCGTGACTCGCGGCGACGGCCGTCGCGGCGAAGACGTTACTCAGAACGTACGCACGATTCGCAGCCTCCCTCTCAGGCTCAAAGCGACGAAGGATGGGCTTGAGAGGGAAGTGGAGGTTCGCGGCGAAGCCTACCTGCCGCGCGCAGTCTTCGAGCGCATCAACCAGGAGCGGGACGAAGAGGGACAGCCGCGCTTTGCCAATCCGAGGAACGCGGCTTCCGGCACTATACGCCAGCTTGACCCGAAGATTGTGGCCTCGCGCCGCCTTGAGATGTTTCCCTACGACGTGCTGGCGGGAGAGCGCAAGCCCTTCGCGACTCACTGGGAGTCTTTCGACTGGCTTGAGCGCGCGGGCTTTCGCACCAACCCGCACCGCCGCAAGTGCAACGACATAGAAGAGGTCATAGCTTTTTGCAACGACATGGAGGCCGAGCGCGATAACCTTGACTACGAGATTGACGGCGTGGTCGTGAAGGTCAACTCGACGGCGCTTCAGGACGAGTTCGGCTCTACCTCCAAGGCACCGCGCTGGGCCATAGCCTACAAGTATCCAGCCAGACAGGCCACGACACAGGTGCTGTCGGTCGTCGTGCAGGTTGGCCGCACAGGCGCGCTCACGCCCGTCGCCAATCTTCAGCCGGTGCTTCTGGCCGGGACTACCGTCGCACGCGCCACGCTGCACAACGAGGACGAGATAAAGCGCTTAGACCTTCGCATAGGTGACTGGGTCTTGATTGAGAAGAGCGGCGAGATAATCCCGAAAGTTCTGAAGGTGATTGAGTCGCGCCGGACGGGACAGGAAGTGCCGTTCGAGATGCCTGCGAATTGTCCCGTCTGTAATGGTTTGGTAGTGCGCCCTGAGGGCGAAGTCGTCTCGCGATGCGTCGCCGCCGACTGCCCCGCGCAGCTCAAGCAGAACATACTGCACTTTGCCTCGCGCCGCGCGATGCGTATAGAAGGACTTGGCGAAGCTCTCGTGGAGCAGTTGGTCGAGACCCGGCTTGTGCGCGACGTTGCAGACCTCTACAAGCTGAGTGTGGAGACAATCGCGGCGCTTGAGAGAAAGGCGGAAAAGTCCGCCTCGAACCTGATAGCGCAGATTGAGGCGAGCAAGTCGCGCGACCTGCCGCAGCTACTTTTCGCGCTCGGCATACGGCACGTCGGCGAGAGAACCGCAGGGCTTCTCGCGCGCCACTTCCGCTCGCTGGACAGGTTGAGCCGCGCCAGCATCGAAGAGATTGACGACATACACGAGATAGGCCTGACCGTGGCCGAGAGCGTTCACGATTGGTTCAACGACCCCGGCAACCTTGAATTGTGCGAGAGGCTCAGGCAGGCGGGCGTTAAGACAGAGATGGAAGAGATGGCGGGAGGCGCGGCAAGCGAGGCTTTCGCCGGAAAGCAGTTCGTGTTGACGGGCCGCCTCGAAACTCTCACGCGAGACGAGGCTCGCGCTCTGATTGAAGCGCGCGGCGGGCGCGTCACCTCCACCGTCAGTAAGAAGACGGACTACGTGGTGGCGGGCGAAGAGGCCGGGTCAAAGCTGGATAAGGCGCAGGCGCTCGGGCTTCGCATCATAGACGAAGCCGAGCTGATGGAGCTGATGGGAGAGGTGCGAGTTTGAAAGCGAAGCCGTTTGTGGACTTCGAGCGGTTTACGATACTGTTGAGTTTATGATTGGAGATTGAGATGGGTGAAGCGGAACAGGCGGGGAAGCTGGAGCTGGTCTACACGCTCCTTTGCGACGACGTGAGGCTTGAGGTCGGCAACAAGCTCTCTTTCATGGGAGTCTTTCAAAACATAGTCGTGCAGCAGCTGCCCGTGCGCGTCTTCAAGTTCGCGGTCGTCAATCACTGGCAGGGCGAGGGCCAGCACCTCTCGGAGGTTCGCATCCTGACGCCCGACCGCAAGCAGCCCATAGCCGTCTCTCAGCCTACTAGCTTCGAGGTCGGCATGGGAGGCTTTGCCGACAACATAAGCTTCTTCATAGACGTTACCTTTCCAGAGGCGGGCCGCTACTGGGTGCAGACCCTTGTGAACTCCATGCTCTTTCAGGAGCAGCCGCTGATGGTGGCGGAGTTCCAGATGCCGCTTGAGACGGACGAAGTCTCCGAAGTCATGCACTGACCGGGGCCGGGATTAATTGTTCGACAAATAGATTCATACGGCTTAAGATTCTCGGTGCATCAGGCTTCTCCCAAACGACGACAATCCGGCTCGGAGTCTATAAGGACTTTTTCATTCGAAAGGGCGTTCTTGCATGATTCACAACCGTTCGCAAAGGTTCATCCTCTACACGTTGCTACTATTCTTCATCGGCTGTCTTCTGTTTCTGTCGCTGCCCGCGACGGCGCAGCAGCAGGCCTGCTTCTCTGCGTCAGAGCGGGCGCAGGCCGAGCAGAAGGCTAAAGTCTGGCAGGAGCCAGACCCCGGCTATGACCCTGTGCTTGGATACAGCACTACGACGGGCCCGCGCAAAGGCGCTCCCGAAGTTGACGAGAACGGGCTGGCAAAGCCTATTAACTGCGTGGCAAACAAAGACCCGAATCCGGGCGCTGGCACAACGCCCAAGTTCCACTGCTCCGTGCAGGGCGTCGTGGACGATGACGGCGACCTCATACGCTACAAGGTAAAGCCGCACTTCAAGGGGCAGGCAAGGGACAAGAGGAACGGCGAAATCTACGGCGACTTTCTCGCTTCGCGCTTCTCAAAGGCGCTGGGGTTCTTCGCGGACGACAACTGGGTCGCGGACGTTACCTGTCAGGACTGCGAAAAGAGCCTGACCCGCAGCTTTCAGGGCGCAAGCTTCTCGCCGTTTCAGCCAGCCGCAGGCATAGAGCTTCCGCTTGGCAAGGGGATTGACGTGAACTGCAACGACAAGGACGCGGCAGGCATTGCAGGGGCGCTTGAGAAGCTTCTTCAGGGCGGAGTGCCGCGCGCGGAGATTGACGCCTTCAAGCTCTGGCTCGCCTTCATAGACCACGGCGACACGAAGACGGACAACCAGAAGTTCACCTGCCTGAA
Organism: Pyrinomonadaceae bacterium; assembly: GCA_035276685.1. Lineage (GTDB taxonomy): Bacteria > Acidobacteriota > Blastocatellia > Pyrinomonadales > Pyrinomonadaceae > JACVRN01. The sequence continues at coordinate 8,405 of DATELK010000171.1, forward strand.
ATGGACGAAGAGCGGTAACACCCTGACCTGCGAGCCGGGGCAGGCCGTCTTCTACGTGAGCGACATGGGCGCGACCTTCGGCTACTCAAGCTCAAGCGAGAAGAAGGCGACGCTCAACAGCTGGAAGGGCAAAGACCCCATACGCGCGAGCGGCGGGCGCTGCACCACTTCGGCCAAGAGCGTGGGCGATACTAACATCAGCGAAGAAGGGCGAGCGCTTCTGGCCAAGGGGCTACAGAGGCTGCTGGACGCAGAGAAGGAGAACGGGTTGATTACGCGAGTCTTTCGGGCATCGCGCAACGCCGAGCGAGACCAACCGGCTGAAGCATGGGCGGCCGAGTTCATACGCAAGGCCCGCACAATCATAGACGCTCGCTGCTCTAACTGACACAGGCAGAGCCGGGAATTAAAAGCTAAAAAGGGCAAGCTGAATGAATTTTCAGCTTGCCCTTCTTTCATCTTTGATATGCGGATGAGTGGACTCGAACCACCACGATGTCGCCATCACGGGCTTCTGAGACCCGCGCGTCTACCAGTTCCGCCACATCCGCATAAACTGGGAACCCCGAATATACGGACACGCCAGCCTGAGTGTCAAGCGAGCACGGATTCAAACAGGATAGACAGGATAAGCAGGATAAAAGCCAAAAGCTTTTTCCTTATCCTGTCCATCCTGTCTATCCCTGTTAATTTCTTATGGCCTTCCTAGTATGTCGCCCAGAACGGTGCGTGCGCGGCTGCGTGTGCGGCGCTCTCTGCTACCGCCGTAATAGCCGTCATCACGTCTGCGGTTGCGGTCGTAGCGGTAGTCGTCATCTTCATAGCGATAATCGTCGTCATCGTAACGGTCGTCGCGGTCACGCCTTGGCCCGCGCCCATCCCAGCGCCCGTCGCGCGCGTCATGCCCGTTCTTGAACTTTTCGGCCTTCTTGTCCTGTCCGCGCCCGCGACCCCTGCCCTGAGCCAGGGCCGACGGAGCGCCGACGGCGAAGACCAGCAGCAGCAGAAGGGCTGCCCAGATGGCCGTTCTTTTATTAAGAGTTACGTTCATGGCTTCCTCCAGAAGAATCTTTTTAAGCTTTAGCGCCGAACCTTTTTGACAAATGCTTTTTCGGAAATTGCGTGAGAATACACCTCGGGGGCAGGTGGCTATTAACAATCCTCGTGCCGGAAGAGGGGCTCTGGGCTAAGTTGTTGAAAGCAGTAAGAGCGGGGCTTATCCCTATGCTACGGGCTATACGATAACGTTACAAGGCGAAGACCGTATGGTATGAGATGGGGCCAGTTGCGGCGGGCCTGAGCGGTTGTTATAGTTGTCTTGCGAAATCATTGCTTCGGGTAAATGGACGGAGAGTTTTCAAGTATAGAAACTATGCGCGTGCGCTTAGGAGAAGTGCGCGAGCGCATAGCCGTAAGCGCTCGGCGCAGCGGGCGCGCAGGCCACGAGATAACGCTCATAGCCGTCAGCAAGACTCATCCGGCTGAGGCTCTCAGGCGCGCAATTGAGGCGGGCGCTTGCGACCTCGGCGAAAATCGCGTGCAGGAGGCGGAGGGCAAGATTCTGGAGATTGGGAAAGAGGCTGTGCGCTGGCACCTGATAGGGCATCTTCAGTCGAACAAGGCCCGCCGCGCCGTGCAGCTCTTCCATCTTGTTCACTCGCTGGACTCCGTGGAGCTTGCGCTGAGGCTCGACCGACTGTGCGGTGAAGAGGGCAGGGCGGCGCTCGACGTGATGATTCAGGTAGACCTGGGGGGCGAAGAGACCAAGACGGGAATCCCCGAGAGCGGGCTTGCCGAGCTTGTAGAACAGGTCTCGGCGTGCGAGCATCTACGCTTAAAGGGTCTGATGACCATTCCGCCCTTCTTTGAAGATTCCGAGCGCGTGCGCCCTTACTTCAGCCGTCTGCGAGAGCTGCGCGACCAGTACAGGACGGCGGGCGCTTTCGGCGACGATGCGGGCGAGCTTTCCATGGGCATGAGCAACGATTTCGAGGTGGCCGTGGAAGAAGGCGCGACTATGGTGCGCGTCGGCACGGCCATCTTCGGCGAGAGAGGCAAGTAAGAAATTTCAGGTTAGAGCTAAGTTTATTAGAGTATGGATTCCTTTATTTACGTTCTCTGGCTTCTGCGTAACATAGTCTGGTACGCCGTGGCGTGCGGCATCATCGCGGTCATAGCCTTGATGCTCGTGCGGCTGCTGGTCACTTACGCGGACATGAATCCCTTCAGCCGCACCTTCATCAACATACGCGCCCTGTCAGACCCGCTGATTAACCCTGTGCGGCGCAGCCTCGCGCGCATGGGCGTTGACCCGAAATATTCTCCGCTCATAGTCATACTGGTAGCCATAGTGCTGGGCTACTTCACGGTGCAGCTGACTACGGAAGTCCTGGGCACGCTGGCAGGCATCACCGGCAGCATTCAGCGCGGCTCGTTCATCTCTGTCGTAGGCTACTTGCTCTACGGCCTGCTTGCCGTCTACACGTTGCTCATCTTCATGCGGATAGTCTTCTCCTGGGGCGCAAGCTCGGTCAACAGGGTCATGCGTTTTCTGATACGCGTGACGGAGCCGGTGCTCGGCCCCTTTCGCAGAATCATTCCTCCGCTCGGCATGTTCGACATTTCGCCCATAGTCGTGCTGCTCCTGCTCAGGCTCTTGCAGGAGTTCGTGGCGGGCACGCTGATACGCTGAAGCCTCAGCCGGAAGAGTTGGCCGAAGAGACGATTCATTGTACGGCGCAGGACGGCGCGATTATCTTCTCGGTGCGCGTCGTGCCGCGCGCAAGCCGCAGCCGCGTTGTCGGCGCTCACGACGGCGCGCTTCGAGTGAGAGTTGCGGCCCCGCCCGTCGAAGGCGCTGCCAACGAAGAGCTGACGCGCACGCTGGCAGAGGCTCTGGGCGTTCCGCGCCGCGCCGTGGAGATTAAGAGCGGCCACGCTTCAAAGCTCAAGCAGGTTCGCGTACACGGCTCCGACTGCTCAAAGCTTCAGAGTCTTGCGTGAAGCGAAGTAGGCTGCGGTTGCTTGGCTGAAAATGCGCGTGATATATTCCATGCCCGCTGCTATTAAACATCTGGTCTCATAAGGATTCTATAGAGATGTCTGGACACTCCAAGTGGCATACTATTAAACATAAGAAGGGCGCGCTCGACGCCAAGCGCGGCAAGCTCTTCACCAAGCTGATTAAAGAGATAACGGTGGCCGCGCGCACGGGCGGCGGCGACCCCGACGCCAACGCGCGTCTGAGGAAAGCCATCGCGGACGCCAAGGGCGCGAACATGCCGAACGACACGATTGACCGGGCCGTGAAGCGCGGCACGGGCGAGCTTGAGGGCGTCAGCTATGACGAAATAACTTACGAGGGCTACGGGCCGGGCGGCGTCGCCATCATGGTCGAGTCGATGACGGACAACCGCAACCGAACGGTCGCGGAAATCCGTCACATCTTCTCTAAGAACGGCGGCAACATGGGAGCCTCCGGCTCTGTCAGCTACCTCTTCGACAAGAAGGGCTACATAGTGGTGGACAAGGCGGCCGGGTCAGAGGACGAGCTGTTCGAGCTGGTGATTGAAGCCGGGGCGGAAGACCTGCGCGACGACGAAGACAATTTCGAGATAATCACCGCGCCGGAAAACTTCGACGCCGTGCTCACGGCCGTCAAGGGCGCTGGCATAGAGCCGCAGGTCGCGGAAGTCGAGATGGTTCCGCAGAACTACGTCAAGCTGGAAGGACAGGACGCCAAGCAGATGCTCAAGCTCATGGAGACCCTGGAAGACCACGACGACGTGCAGAAAGTCTCCGCCAACTTCGACATCAGCGAAGCCGACATGGAGTAAGCATAGTGAATGGTAAATGGTGAATGGAGAGAAGCGTCACGTCTATTCACCATTTACCATTTACCACCCTCCAAAAATTTATCCTCTCATCGGCCAGGGCGCTCTACAGGTTAATTTACAAGTAGCCCGGTGCCTGTTACCCTCTCAATCTTTCCCGGCAGATTCATCGTCCCGTAGCTTAAAGAGAAATCACCTCGCCTATGAATGAAGAAAAATTCAGCGCGCTCGTTGAACGGCTTGAGGACTATGCTCAGGAGCAGCCTACCTCTTATAAAGTACGTGTAGGTCTGCTCGCGGCCCTCGGCTATGCATATATCTTCACGGTTGTCGCCATTCTGCTTCTGGTCGTCGCAACGGTGCTGGTTTATGTCAGATTCAACTGGTTTGTCATCAAGCTCCTGTGGATACCTTTAGTTTTGGTTGGCGTCGCCCTCAAGTCATTGTGGGTCAGCTTCCCCGAGCCCGAAGGACTACATCTGAATCATGAAGATGCCCCGGCCCTGTTCGACCTTGTAAGAGAGATTGAAGGGGCGGTGCAGTCTCCGCACGTGCATCACATACTGCTGACGGACGAGTTCAATGCGGCCGTGGTGCAGCTTCCTCGTCTGGGGTTCTTCGGCTGGCAGAAGAACTATCTGCTGGTGGGGCTGCCGCTCATGCAGGCGCTCTCGCCAGAACAATTCCGCGCGGTCATAGCTCACGAGCTGGGCCACCTCTCGGGAGCGCACAGCCGCTTCGCAGGCTGGATTTATCGCGTGCGCCAGACCTGGATTCAGCTTGTCACCAGACTTCATGCGGAAGGGCGCTACGGCTCCTTCATCTTCGAGCGCTTTCTGGACTGGTATGCGCCCTTCTTTAACGCTTACTCGTTCGTGCTCGCGCGCAGGCAGGAGTATGAGGCGGACGCACGCGCCGCAGAGCTGGCGGGCAGAGAGCACGCCGCGCAGGCTCTTATCAATTTGGAGCTTAAAGGGCGGTTCATATCGGAAGATTTTTGGCCGAAGTTCTACAGGCAGGCGGGCGCTGTGGCCGAGCCGCCGCCGGACGTATTCACGCGATTTGTCTCCGCCATGAGGCAGGGGCTTTCTCAGGACGTGGCTCGTAAATGGTTTCTACAGGGCATGGCTGTACAAACGGGATACGAGGACACGCATCCTTCGCTCGCGGCGCGTTTGGCCGCGATGGGATATTCTGTCTCGCCGTCACAGGAGAACGCGTACCAGGAGCAGCTTTTATCTTCAACTATAGCAGGCGAGGAAAATGCGGCGCAGTTTTACCTGCGCGTTCCTGTGATTGACAGCTTTCAATCCAGCCGAAACCGCTGGTGGCGCGAGCAGATAGGACAGGCCTGGCGCGAGCGTTACAGAACTGTGCAGGAGGCGCAGAAGAGGCTTCTTAAGCTGGAGGAGAAAGAAGCGACGGAGAAGCTGACGCCGGATGAAGAGTGGGAGTTAGTCGGCTGTCTTGCCGAGACGCAAGGGGCAGAAGCTACACTGCCGCGCCTGCGCCGGATACTCGACGCGGAACCAAATCACGTGCGGGCTAATTTCGCGCTCGGCCAGATTCTGCTTGAGCAGGACGACGAGACGGGTCTTAAGTATCTTGAAAAGGCAATGGCCCTGGAGAAAGAGACGCTTCTGCCCGGATGCCAGCTGATTTATCTGTTTCTGAAGGGGCGCGGCAGCGACACGGAGGCAGAGCAGTACCGCCTGCGCGTCGTAGAGCATTTTAAGACAATGCAGGCAACAGCGTAGATTAACTAAAAGCCTTAAGGGCATATGAGTTGTTATGCGCCGCTATTTTCTGAGCTATCTGCTGCCGCTGACCCTGGACGAAAGCGTTAGGAGGTGTTACCCGAATCCCCCGCCTCGGGGCGCCAGCAATTTATCCGTGCACATATCGAGCGGAGAAGCGATTTTCTGTTATCTCCGCCGAAAGCCTTGACCCGGTCACGTACTGCGAGCCGTCGAATAATGAATTACTTGAAATACGCTTACAAAAGGTGCTTGAAAAGGAGATAGGAGTACTCAGCCGTATGCAGCTCGATAAGGCTGACGCGGGCGCTGCTACTATTAACTATGATAAGTGTGACGACCTGCTGACAGTGGAATAGTTGAGTAGGCGAATAGCGTATGAGTAAACTATTTTCACAAGTCACATTCCAGACTCTGTCGCTCTATATATTCGTGGCCGTCACGCAGTTTGTTGGCGGACTGTACCTGGCGAGTGAATCTGAGCCGCCGGGAGCTTTCACTTTGCTTTACGTTATAGGCTTCCTATGGATTATGGGCTGGTGGCTGCTGACTGATAGTCGTAAGCGCGGCGTGAAGTGGGCCATGGACATGGGCTTGTTTCTTTACATAGCGTGGCCGCTCATCATGCCCTATTATTTGCTTAAAACGCGTGGCGCGAAGGGTCTTCTCATTATCTTAGGCTTCGCGGCGGTTTACTTGGGGGCATTGAACGCCGGGGCAGTGCTATACATGTTACTCAATCCTTAGCCTCTCGCGCCGCCCGGTTAATTCGTGCGTTAGAGGTGCGCGCGTTGACGGCGCAATCGGTAGAGCCAGGTTAAGACCGAGATGCCTAAGCCGACCGTAGCCCAGCACCACCAGTTCATCGCGGCAAGCGCCAGTGCTTCACGAGCCACCCAGTAGTTCAGGTCTTCGAACCTTTCGTGCGTACAACGTGCGTCCTCTATGTCGGTGAGGCCTTCGCGGCTAAAGAGAAGGGCCGCCCTTTTCTCGTGAAAGAAACTGGTCACGAGCGCCATAGACCTGAACCCCTTCTGCTCATATATCTCTTTTATACGTTTAGCCTGCTCCCTCGTCGAAGCGCTGGTCGTTTCCGTAATTATCTCCTGTTCAGGAACGCCTGCCGTTACCAGCAATTGTTTGCAGACCTCCGCTTCGGCCGGGGGATGTTTCCCAGTGCCTCCCGTGCATATAATCGTACCGGCTACGCCCTCGCGGTAAAGCTCTGCGGCGCGCAGGATTCTATCCCTTAGCACTGGGGACGGACGCCCTTCGGGCCACACGGCCGCTCCTAAAACCACTATGCTGTCGGCATGATTTACAGCCGTCACGTAATTCCCGGCTCTCAGCTCAATGAACTGGTAAGCGATATAAACGAGTAAGGCAGCGCCGGTATAGAAGAGAAATCTTTTGACGTTGGCCGTCATAGCCATAATGCCGTTATCATATCCTCCGTGCGAGAGATTACTCATTATCGGTGTGACGGCCAACAGTAATTACGTGGAGAGCTACAGTCCGGGCTCGTGGCAACGCACAGTTGTATCCTTAATATAGAGGTATTCTGTAGGCGTCTTATGAAGATAGTGATTCCCGGCGGCACGGGTCAGGTGGGAACGGTGCTGGCCCGCGCCTTCCACAAAGACGGGCACGATGTTGTCGTGCTTAGCCGCAGCCCTGCCAAAGCCTCATGGCGCGTGCTGTTCTGGGATGCAAGGAGCCTTGACGATTGGCGAGCGGAGTTTGAAGGGGCGGACGCCGTCATCAATCTGGCCGGGCGCAGCGTGAACTGTCGTTACACGAAACTGAACCGGCAGCTCATTAAAGAGTCTCGCGTGGACTCCGCGAGGGTCGTGGGCGAGGCAATCTCAAAGGCAGCAAAGCCTCCACGCGTCTGGCTACAGATGAGCACCGCCACCATCTACGCGCACCGCTACGATGCGCCGAACGACGAGGCAAATGGAATCATAGGCGGAGAGGAGCCGAACGCGCCCGACACCTGGCGCTTCAGCATAGACGTGGCTTCCTCATGGGAGCGCGTGACTGATGAGGCCGCGACGCCTGAGACGCGCAAAGTTAAGATGCGTTCCGCTATCGTGATGAATCCAGACCCGGCCAGCCCCTTCGACCTGTTGTTGAATCTGGTTCGGTACGGCCTGGGCGGCAAGTCAGGCGACGGGCGGCAGTATGTCTCTTGGATTCACGACGAGGATTTCGTGCGCGCCGTCTACTGGCTGATAGAGCATGAAGAGCTTGCCGGGCCTGTTAATCTGGCCGCGCCAAATCCTTTGCCGAATGCGGAGTTCATGCGTGCGCTGCGCGAGGCATGGGGCATACGCTTAGGCCTGCCAGCCAGTGCATTGATGCTTGAGGCGGGAGCCTTCTTTATGAGGAGCGAGACGGAGTTAATACTCAAGAGCAGAAGGGTAACGCCCGCGCGGCTGCTTGAGAGCGGATTCCGGTTCCTGTTTCCGGGCTGGCCTGAAGCTGCCGCCGATTTGTGTCTGAGGTGGCGCGAGATGCGTAAATCTGCATAAGCGGCGACGCTCATACGAAAACTTAAATTTGTTTCCAGGGGGCAGACCACCCTGCTCACACTTTTCTGCATCAATAGGGCTATCAGGATAAGGTCTCTCATCCTTTGCACAAGTAGGGGAAACTCCACGAACTCCTTAACCCGGGTTTAAGAGTCTCGGTTTGACGTTTGATTGAATTTTTAGCGCGGCGAGGAACAGTCGCTGCGCCTGCCCGTAGTGTGTCTTTCAACCACGAAAGGGGTGAATTATGAACCGCAGACTTTCTCTTTCTATTCTTCTGTCCGTAGTTCTCTTAACGTCTCTGGCCCTCTTTGCCTTCGAAGGCTGGAACACGGCTCACGCTTCATCTAACGCGCAACAGAGCTCCGCTCAGGGCTCGCTTCAGGCGATAGACTCTTCCGGAAAGCGGGCCGGGCAGTGCCCGCTCAGGCACACTTCCGTCTCCGCCGAAGTCAGCGGTTTTATCTCGCGCGTCACCGTGACGCAGGAGTTCGAGAACCCTTTCGACGAGAAGATAGAGGCGGTTTATACTTTCCCGCTTCCGCAGTCGGCTGCGGTCGACAGCATGACCATGCTGATAGGCGAGCGAACCATCAAGGGCAAGGTCATGCGGCGCGAGGAGGCGCAGGCGGCATACTCCGAGGCAAAGTTAAAAGGACAGGCCGCGAGCCTGCTTGACCAGGAGCGGCCTAACATCTTCACACAGTCTGTGGCGAACATCCTGCCGGGGCAGCAAATCAAAGTCACCATCAGTTACGTCGAAATCTTAAAGTACGAGGACGGCTCTTACGAATGGTCTTTCCCCATGACGGTCGGGCCGCGCTATATCCCTGGCGACGAGTCGCAGGCAAGCGGCAGTACACCTGCTGGCGCGCCCGCCGCTCAGAGCAGTCGTGTGCCGGACGCCGAACGAATCTCGCCGCCCGTCACACCGGAAGGCGAGAGGCCCGGCCACGACATCTCCATAGAGTTGAAGGTTGACGCAGGCGTCCCGATTGACGGCCTGACATCAATCACGCACGAGATAGAAGTTGAGAGGACGGATGACAGGCGCGCAGTTGTGCGTTTGAAAGATAAAGCGACTATCCCGAACAAGGATTTCATACTCAAATACGACGTGGCGGGCCGTACGATAGAGGACGCGCTCTTAGTTCATCGCTCGTCACTCGGAGGATTTTTTACGCTCATTCTACAGCCGCCCGAGCGCGTGACGGTCGAAGACGTGATGCCGAAGGAGCTGGTCTTCGTGCTGGACACGTCTGGCTCCATGCAGGGCTTCCCGCTCGAAAAAGCGAAAGAGACGATGAAGCTCGCGCTCGATAACCTTTACCCGCAGGACACCTTTAATCTGATTACGTTCTCCGGCGACACCAAGGTGCTTTTCCGAGAGCCTGTCCCGGCTACGACGGAAAATCTTAAGAAGGCGAAAAAGTTTCTGGCCAGCAGCAAGAGCGACGGCGGCACGGAGATGATGAAGGCCATAAAGGCCTCTCTTGAGCCCTCGGGCGCGCAGAATCACGTGCGAATAGTCTGCTTCATGACGGACGGAGATGTGGGCAACGACATGGAGATTCTGGCCGAAGTGCAGAAGTACAAAAATGCGCGCGTCTTCTCCATGGGTTTCGGCAGCGCTCCGAACCGCTTCCTGCTGGACAAGATGGCGGAGTACGGGCGCGGCGAGGTCGAGTACGTCGCGGAGAACGCGGACGGCTCGAAGGCCGCGCGCCGTTTTTATGAGCGCGTGCGCGACCCTCTGCTGACGGACATCTCCGTCGAGTGGATAGGGGTGAACGCTTCCGAAGTCCATCCCGCGTTGATACCAGACCTCTTCAGCGCCAAGCCTGTCATCCTGTCAGGGCGTTACGCGGGCGCGGGGCGAGGCGTCCTGCGCTTACGCGGAAAGATGTCCGGCCGTGACTTCGTGCGAGAGATTCCGGTCGAGTTTCCTGAGAATGAGCCGCAGCATGACGTGCTGGCTACGCTCTGGGCGCGACGCAAGATTGACGACCTCATGGCAAAGGACATGAACGGCCTTCAAACCGGAACCGTCAGCGAAGAATTGCGCGGGGCCATCACACAGCTTGGGCTTGAGTTCAGGCTTATGACGCAGTTCACTTCCTTCGTCGCGGTCGAAGATATGGTCGCGGCCGACACGGGCGAGCCTCGTCGCGTCGAAGTCCCTGCGGCTGCGCCGGGCGGCTCAGTTGCTCCCGGCATGATTGCGGGAACCAACATCCCGAGCGGCGTCAGCGCGCTCGTCACGGTAACGTCAGCCGGCGAGACAATGAACACGACGTCGTCGGACGTGAGCACAGTCGTGGATGCGCGTATGATTCAAAATCTGCCTCTCAAGGGAAGAAGCCTTCAGACTCTGGTGGAGCTTGTTCCCGGAACAGTTTCCGCAGGTACGAGCGGGACATCGGCTCCTTCTATATACAAGCTCTCCGTCAACGGCCAGCGCGCAAGCTCAAACAACTTCAATGTTGACGGCGTCAGCGCCAACGTGGGCATAGCGCAGGGCGGGCAAGACCCCGGCGCGACAGCCGCAGGCACCATGCCCGGCTTCACTGTCGCGGGCGGCACAAACAGTCTGGTGTCATCGGAGGCGATTCAGGAGGCGAGCGTCCGTACTTTCTCCATAGAGCCGGAGACCGGGCGCGTGCCGGGTGCGGTGATGGACTTTGTCACAGCCGCTGGCACGAATGAGTTTCACGGCTCTCTCTTCGAATATTTCGGCGGCGGTATGTTCGGTGCCAATGACTGGTTCGCCAACAGTCGAAGGCTCAGAGGGACGGCGCGGCGGCTCAACGACTTCGGCGCAACTTTAGGCGGCCCCTTTGTCAAAGACAACACCTTTTTCTTCGCCTCTTACGAAGGCCTGCGACTGCGTCAGCCAGCAGTCGCCGTCACTGACGTTCCATCACTGGCATTGCGCAGAACGGCTCCCGCAGCCATTCAGCCTTTCCTGAACGCTTACCCACTGCCGCAGGGGCCCGAGCGCGCCGACGGATTCTCGGAGTACTCGGCCGCGTATGCTAACCCGTCCCGTTTAGACGCGGGCAGCATGCGCGTTGACCAGAGACTCGGCGACACCTTGATGCTCTATGCGCGCTACAACTACGCGGTTTCCGAGGCGCAGGAGAGGGGAGTCGGCGGCTCGTCGCTCAACACTCTGAACAATCGCCGGAGCCAGCTACAGACCCTCACGAGCAAGCTCTCATACTCAATGTCTCCGACGGTTGTCTGGGAGCTGCGCGCCAACTACAGCAGGTTTACTTCACGCGGCTCTTACGAGCTTGACGGCTTGGGCGGCGCAGCGCCTTCATCCGTGTCAGACCTCTTTACGTCCTTCTTCTTTGAGGGAAGCAGCGCGGCCGTCTTCGACCTTAGAGGCAGGAACGCGGCCCTCATGACCGGAAGCGCGGCCCGTAGTATACAGCGGCAAGTTAATGTTCTGGGTGCGGTCACGGTCGTATCCGGCACTCATGCGCTCAGGTTCGGCGCAGATTACAGGCGCATGTCGCCGTCAATCGGCCTTCGCCCGACGGAGCAGATTGCCTTCTTTGAAAATGCGGCGCAGGCTCTCACGGGCGTCACGACTAGAACAGGAATCTACGAGCGCACGACGCCGCAAAGACCCGTCTTCAATAATCTATCCGTTTACGGGCAGGATCAGTGGCGAGTGAGCCCGCGCTTAACGCTGACTTACGGCCTGCGCTGGGAAGTTAACCCCTCGCCTGCTGAGTCATCCGGGCGCGACCCTCTGGCCGTTAATCAGGTGGACGATATTTCACGGTTGGAGACACTCGCTGACGGGACGCCGCTCTGGAAGATGACTTACGCGAACTTTGCGCCCCGCGCAGGCGTCGCCTACAACCTTTCAGATGCATACGGGCGCGAGACGGTGCTGCGCGGTGGATTCGGCGTCTTCTACGACATGGGCAGCCAGCAGGCGGGCCATGCCTTCGCAGATTCCTACCCATACCTTACGGGGCGCGCGGTCTTTAACTCTCCCTTTGAGGACTCGCTGCGGGCGATAGCCACCGGGGGAAGTATTACATCGCCTGCCGCTATTCCTTTCTCCGCGTTCGACCCAAACCTCAGACTGCCTTACACGCTGAAGTGGAACTTCTCAGTAGAGCGTGCGCTTGGCTCTTCACAAACAATTTCAGCGAGCTATGTAGGCGCAGCAGGAAGAAGGCTGCTTCTCACGGAATCGCTCTTTAACAGGAACCCCGGCTTCCCGTTCATACGGCTGACTACTAACGGAGCGGAATCGGATTACCGCGCGTTACAGCTGCAATTCAACCGACGCCTTGAGAGCGGTCTGCAAGCGCTCGTCTCTTACACCTGGTCTAAGTCTGTGGACGATTACTCGCAGGACACAGCGGCGCGCACGTTTTTCAGAAGCGACGAGGCGCAGGCTGAGCGCGGCCCGTCTGACTTAGACGCGCGACACCTCCTGTCAGGATTCGTCTCTTACGACCTTCCTTCAATATTGGACGCTTCTGCGGCGCGCTCCCTTCTAAGCAACTGGACGCTTACGACTCTCTTTAACGTGCGCTCGGCGCGTCCGGTCAACGTCGTTTTTGATATGCCCACCAGCTACGGCGTCAGTTACCTGCGTCCCGATTTGGTAACGGGCGTTCCTCTTTACCTGAACGACGCGACGGCGGCAGGCGGCAGGCGTATCAACCCTGCGGCGTTCTCAATACCTGACGCCTTAAGACAGGGCAATCTCGGCCGCAACAGCCTGCGTGGGTTTCCGCTTTACCAGATGGATTTGGCCCTGTCCAGAGAGTTCAAGTTTAGTGAGCGTGTGGGCCTGCAACTGAGGGCCGAAGTCTTCAATCTGTTCAATCATCCGAACTTTGAAGACCCCATCGGCCCGGCCTTAGTGCTGGGGACAAGGCAGTCTATTTTAGAGCCGCTCAGGGCCAACACGGCGTTCGGGCAGTCAACATCCGTTTATGGCCGTAGCCTGTGGAGCGGAGCAGCGGGCGGCAGCTTCGGCCCCTTCTACAATCCGGGCGGCCCGCGCTCGTTCCAGTTTTCGCTGAAGCTAAAGTTCTAACGGCAAAGTAACTTGATGGCCCTATCTCTTTTATGGTATTTGAAAGCGATGCGGGTGCTGGGAATTGACCCCGGAAGCGAGACGACGGGCTGGGGCGTCGTCGAGGCAGAGGGGCGAAAACTGAAGCTGGTGGAGTTCGGGGTCGTGCGTGCGTCGGCGCGCGAGAATTTCCCGGCGCGGCTCTTGAAAATTTCGAACGGGATAGAAGAGATAATCGCGCGTCTTCGTCCCGACGCCTGCTCTGTCGAAGAGGCCTTTTACGCTGCCAACGTGAAGACGGCTCTTAAGCTGGGGCAGGTCAGGGGAGTGGTGCTCGTGGCTGCGGAGCGCGCACGCGTAGAAGTCAACGAGTACAGCCCGCGCCTCGTCAAGCAGACGGTCGTGGGCTACGGCAACGCTGAGAAGCATCAGGTTCAGGAGATGGTAAGAGTGCTTCTCGCGCTTCAGAGCGTGCCCGAGCCGCACGATGCAGCGGACGCACTTGCCAACGCCATCTGCCACATTCACCACGCGGGCTCGCGCGACCGCATCCTGGCCGCCGAAGCCCGCATGAAGTTAGCCATGAACAGGTCAACGGCGACTCGTCGCCGCGCTCCACGCTAGACTCGGCACCTCATCAGCGCCGCACTCGAAGGGTCGCCTCTAATTCACCTCATCGAAAAGGAGGCCCGAAGTCATGTCACTGCTCTTTTCCAGAAGAGTTATCTTTGCTCTCTGCTTACTAATACTTTCATCCTCTTTGTCGTCTGCTCAGAGGCGTGCGCCCGCTCAAGGCGCGCGGGCCGTGGTGGTGGACGAAAGACTGGCCGCGCTCAGAGATGAGCCGAGCCTGACGGCCCGCCTCCTGCAACGCATGAGTCGCGGGCGCATGGTCTCAATCCTCGGACAGAAGCGCACCGCCGAAGGCGTCACCTTTTATCGCGTGGCCGTGACGCGCAGGACACGCGGCTGGCTGCAAGCGGAAGCGGTCGTGCAGCCGGGACGCGCGGGCGACGACGAAAGGCTCTTGCGTCTCATACGAAGCTCCGAGGATTTCGACCGCATAGTGCGCGCACGCATCTTTCTCGACCTCTTCTCAAGGTCGGCGCTCAGGCCCACTGTGCTTATGCTCTACGGCGCAGAGGCGGAAAGTGCGGCGGCTCGCCTCTCGCGCGATGCCGCCAGGAGACTCGAAGAGCGCGAGATGATTGTGGGCGGCGCACCACTCTTCAGCTATTTCATGAACTTCAGCGGCCTCGACAGGTACAGAAGGCAGGACATCGTCTTCACCTTCGACGCGAGCAGGAAGCAGTACCGTTACGACGGCGCGGCGTGGCGAGAAATCCTTCGCCGCCACCCACAGAGCCCCGAAGCCGCCGAAGCGCGCAAGCGACTGGACGCCTTGGCTTCGACCAACCGGTAGAGGCTTGGAGAGAAAGAGAATTAACAGGGATGGACAGGATAGACAGGATAAAAGCAAAGCAATTGCTACACGAAGATTTGACGGATAAGGTTCTCGGAGCTTGCTTTGAAGTAGCTCGTGAGCTTGGCTCTGGATTTCTGGAATCTGTTTATGAGCGAGCCTTAATCATCGCAATGCGACATAAGGGTCTTCACGCGAAAGCACAAGCGCCTTTGACGGTCAAATTTCGTGGAGTGATTGTTGGTGAATTCTTCGCCGACATTTTGGTTGAGAACAAGCTCATTATAGAGTTGAAAAGCGTCTCAAACATTAGGCCCGAACATCAAGCCCAGATTATCAATTACCACAAGGCTACTGACATAGAGGTTGGCTTGCTGGTTAATTTCGGTAACCCGAGGCTTGAGTACCGTAGGCTACACAGGTAGCAAAACTGCTTTTCTCGCTCTTTCCTATCCTGTGTATCCTGTCCATCCCTGTTAATTTTTTCTTACTGGAGACGTTCAGGAGTTTGGCGGAAGTTTCTTTTATTCGTGGCGGCTTTGTCCGTTTGAAAAATGTGTGTTGCAATTCTGGGCGGGCGCAGGTAGATTGTCGGCGTTCAAACAAAAATCACGGTGGAGGTTCTCCCCCTCAAAGGACAAGCGGGTGCGCCACTGCCAGTTATATTAATGCGCTGGAGGAAAAGGAAAAGTGCCGACCGGAACATGCCCCGAATGCGATGCCGATGTCCACGTAGATACGGACGCCGATAAGGGCGACATTCTCTCGTGCGAAGAGTGCGGGACAGACCTTGAAGTCGTTGGACTTGACCCCGTCGAATTGGACATCGTCGAAGAAGAAGACTTCGAGGACGACCTGGACGAAGACGAAGAGTACTAAAAGCAGTTTTCAGTTTTCAGTTTTTAGTTTTCAGCAGAAAGACGCTTTGCTTTTAACTGAAAACTGATTACTGAAAACTGAAAACTGCTTTATTACTTGTCATTGTACTTATAGCTGGGGCGGCTCTGGCGAATTATGAGGCCGGGCGGCCCCTCTATGCGAATGGTGTGCTGGCGGCCGTCGCGCCGCTTCTCTTCCGAAGGGTAGAAGGCCAGCACATAGCTTGAGGTTACTTCTTCTGCCAGTGCGCGAAAGAGCGGCTGGAAATCCTTGTCCGTAGCATAGACGCTCAGCCCGCCAGTCTTCTCCGTCAGCCCGCTCACGTCCAGAGGCGTAGGCAGCGGCTGTCTCTCGCTTGAAGCAATCATCCTGGAAAAAGAGGGAAGCGTGACGGTGTAGACGGAAACGTCCGCCGCGTTGGCGCGCTCTATCACGGTTCGCGGGCTGACGGTGTCGCCCACGGGGAAGCCGTCCGTGATGACAATCACGGCGCGCTTCAGTAACCTTCGCTCGCGCGTGCGAGGGGCGCTCCTCACAAGCAGCCTGACAGCGTCATCAACGGCGTCGAAGGTGTGCGTGGAAAGACCGCTCGGCTCTCGCTCAAGACGGTCGAAGGCGCGCTCAAGCTTCTTCGGGTCTGAGGTGAAAGACTGTATGGTCTTGACCTTCATGCCGAAGGCCATGATGGCGAAGGTGGACGAGGTGGTCTCCGTCAATTTCGCGGAGAACATCTGCATGGCGACCCTCAAGCGGCCTATCTCTTCCGAAGTCATGCTGCCCGATACGTCAAGCGCGAAGACGACGGCTATGGGTCGCTTCTGCCCGAAGCGCTGCTCCACGTTGAAGAAGGCTATGGGACGTTCTATGCCGTCCTCGTAAATCTTAAAATCCTTCGCGCCGAGGCCGCGCACGGGCTTGCCTTCAATGTCCGTGACAGAGGTGTCCACCATCACCAAATCTGTGTCTATGCGAAGGATTTCGTCCGGCTCGCGCTGCGGCTCTTCCTCTACTTGCGCCGCGATAGGCGGCGCGAGGTAGAGAGCTAAAAGAAGCGCGCAGCACGAGAGGGCAAGCGTTCGCCAGTAAGCCCGGGGAAGTTGGAGGAGTTTAACGAAAAGCGACATAAGGCAGCGAGGATTATACAGGGGAGAGGCCACGGGTTTCCAGACTCGCCATTCAGAAAAAGCAACACGAGGCGGCGCGGAAGCATCAACTCCTGCTATAATCGCCGCTACCGGCGCGGCTCCCCTGAATCTCTTCCCTCGCGAGGGGAGAAACATACCTGGAGAATTAAATGAACAGATTCAAGACTACATTCGCGGCCCTCTCAATTTTGCTGCTGGCAACCGTCGGCGTCGCGGCGCAGGACAAGACCACCGGCAGCATAAAGGGGCGCGTAAGGGTTGAGACCGGCAAGGCCTCTGAAGTCTCGGTCATTGTCAGGCAGGGCGAGCGAGAGATAACGCAGGGCGTGACCAACTCCAAGGGAGAGTTCACCATAGACGGGCTGCAACCGGGCGTCTACAGCGTCACCTTCAGAAAGCCGGGGCTGAGCGTAGGCACGGTCAACAACGTGGAGGTGCGCGCAGGGAAAGTAAGAACACTAGGCGACCGTCTCGTACTGACCGTGGACGAAGGCTCCATAGCCTTCCTACGCGGCAGCGTCTTTGACCCTTCGGGCCGCAGCGTCCCCGGCGCTCGCGTAGAGATTGCACGCATAGAGGCGGACGGCGGACTGAAAAAGATTGCCGACCGCGTGACGACAGAGACGGGCCAGTTCGCTTTTCGTCTTCCGCCCGAGAAGGCGCGCTACAAAGTGACGGCCAAGGCCGGGGGCGCGCAGGACGCCTCGCAGGAAGTGACCATAGACGATGCGGTCGTCTACAGGATAGCGATTACGCTTCAGCCCAAGTAAGAGGCTCTGCCGGGAGGGGCTGGTTTTATCGTATGAAAGATGCAGCACCCCACATGGACGAATCGGCTGACCAGTTCCTGACGGCAAAGCAACTGGCGGCCATCCTGCAAGTGAGCGAGGCGACCGTAAGAAGACTCGCGCGAGCAGGGCGCATCCCCTCGATTCGTCTCACGCCGCGCATCGTGCGCTTTCATCTACAGTCCGTCAGAGAAGCCCTAGACGGAGGCCGCCCGCGCACCAAACGCCCCGACACAGAGACAGACATAGAAACCACTCAACTCTCTTTCACAGACCTTTTCTGAAAGACAGAACTCAGGAGTCGGAATAAAGACGCTTTTATTCTGACTCCTGAGTCCTGAATTCTGACTACTGCTTTTTCTATCCTCTGCGTCGTCCGGCGGCTGAGCGAAGCGCGGCCGTGACATCTATCCAGCGCCCGTCCTGCTTGAGGTAGACGCGCGCGGCCCTGCTGCTCAGGCCCGCGCCGGGCGAAGCGCTGTCAACGCGCCACTCTCCGTCCTCGCGCACAAGGGTCTGCTGCGCCACAATCTTTCCTTCGCCTTCCGTCGGTCTCAAGACCCTTCCGTAGATGACCGTGTCAACGACGGCGCGGTTTCCGCGCACGCGCACCGCGCCTATCTCTATTCGGTCGAGGCGGTAATTGTCATCCGAGCGCCGCATGCTGCTGCTGAACCGCTCGCGCGTGAAGCGCCTACGCGTAGAGCTTGAGAGCGAGTCGTAAAGCTCGTCATACTGGCGGGACTTCATCTGGTTAAAGATGCGCTGCACGGTCGAGCGCACTTCCGCGCGGTCGTCAGTGGCGGCGCTCGAAAACTTTTGCGGCCATGCCGCCGTGATGATTAAAGCCAGAGCCGCGAGCCAGACAAGCCGCCTATTCGTTCTCATACTCTTCTCCGGAAGCCTCATCCTCTTTGCTCTCTTCCACTATGGATTTCTTCAGATGATTCCTCATGTTGAGAAACCAGCAGACTATGCCAAGGGTGGCCGTGACAAAAGCCACCTCCACGTTCCACCAGAACAGTAGCGCCGCCATTGCCGCAATCATGAAAGCCGAGGCGACAATCATCCACCAGCGCTCAGCGCGCATAGCTTCTGTGCTCATGAAAAAATTAGTAAACCCCCTTGCCCTTACTTCACCGTCACAGGAATTGATACCTGAAGATTTCTTGGAGGATAGCACACCTGGTCGTCGCAGGCCTGAAAGCGCACGCGGGCAGGAATTGAGCGCTCGCCCTTGGCCGCCCCGGCCTCTGCCGTCAAGGGAAGACTGATGGTAGCCTCCTTTTCGTAGACGGCCAGCGCCTCGTCCGAGAACGAGAACTTTTTAGTCAACGAAGCAGGATAAGCGGCCTTGCCCGCAGTGATGCCTTCCGACTGCTCCATAGTCAGCTGCGTCGCAATCTGGTACTGCGAAGGCGGATTGGCGTTGATGTGATAGCCCTCTTTAATCTTCAGCTTCACCTTGGCCTGCGCCGTCTTTCCCGCCTGAAGCTCCACCTTCGATGCCTCCGCCAGCAGCACGTCTGCGGGAAGAGAAGAGGCGGAGGCATTCGCATTCGCGGAAGCAGACTCGGTGCCAGCGCTATTGGCAGGAGCCTGCGCACGGTTGCCGCTCTGCCCGGTGCCCGCGCCTGAGCAGGCAGCAAACAGGGATGAGAGAAGAAGAAGGAGGGCCGTTAACAGATTCTTATTCATACTCGGTTTAAGGACTGCTTTCATTTTTACGTGGCGGTCGCAGGAGGCGGCTGCGGCTGTGATGCTGCCCGCGCTTGTATCCTACGCCCTCGTCGAATCAGGTAGCGCAGGAGCAGGTAAGCGGGCAGGACTATGAAGATTAGAATCGGCAGAAGCGCTATGACGAGCTGTATCAGGCCGAGCGTAATCATGGCCGCCACGTCGAGCCCCTCGCTGAACGCCTGCTTGACGCTGTAGAAAAAGCCCGTTGAGCTTACTATCTGCGAAGGCGGTTGGATGGTGACGGTGATGGTGGAGAGGCTCGTCTGATTTTCAAGGAAGCGGCGGCGACCCTCCATCTGCTCTATCTGGCTGCGAACTTCGGATAGCTGCGTCTGGACTTCGAGCGCGTCCGAGACCGTCTTGGCCTGCTTCATTATCTCCATGAACTGCGCTTCCAGAGCCTGCTTCGCCCTGATGCGCGCTTCAAGGTCTATGTACTCTTCTGTCACGTCCTGCGTGGTTATCTTGTCCTGAGCGACGCGGCTGCCCGTGCCGCGAATCTCTTCCACGACCGAGTCGAAGCGCGCCGCCGGAACGCGAATCGTGACCGTGACGGACATCTGCGGCTTCAACTGACCTTCGGCGTTCGTCTGCCTGGATTCGGAGCTGACGACGAAGCCGCCGTTGCCTTCGGCTATCATGGAGACGCGGCGCTGGCTCTCGCCCGGGTTGACGGACTCAATCGTCATCTGGGCGTTTCTGATGAGCTTTCGCTCCGTGACGGTGACGTTGGTCTGAGAGTTCTCGGCGCTCGTCAGAGAGGCAGTCTTCATCCTGGCGTCCTGAGGCGTCTCCGCGCCCTTGCCCGTAGAGGCGGGCCTGGCCGCCGACTCACTTTGAGGGGCGGTCGCGGTGGAAGCCCCTTCAGAGCTATCTGCCTGCCTCGCGGATTGAATCGCTCTCCTTGAAGAGCAGCCCGACAGGACGGCGAGCATGACCGCCAGTGTGAAAATAGCTAAAGCACGCATGACCTAACTCCTTTGATTTGAAAAGTCGCACACATGCCCTTGAACGTTCTGACACGCCTCTTTTTGCACCGCGTCCCCTCTTACTCCTCTTCCTTGTTCTTTGAATCCGCCTTCTTGATGCCGAATTTTTCCAGCCGGTACTGTAGCGTGCGGAAGGTCAGGCCGAGCAGCTTCGCCGCCTTGGTGATGTTGTAGTCGGTCTGCTCCATCGCCTGAATAATCAGGTCGCGCTCCACGTCCTCGAAAGAGATTCCTTCGGGCGGGAGCCGGAAAGCGCCTGCCTGTGCGGGCTTGGTCTCCTGTCGGATTTCAAGCGGCAGGTCTTCGACATCTATCATCGGCCCTTCGCACAGGAGAAGAGCGCGCTCCACCGCAGACTCAAGCTGGCGCACGTTGCCGGGCCAGCTGTATTCCTGCATGAGACGGCGCGTATCGGGCGTCAGGCCGTTGCAGAGCCGCGCGGTGTTGCGCGTGTGCTTGTTCAAGAAGTGGTTGATGAGCACGGGGATGTCATCCCTGCGCTCACGGAGCGGCGGCACGTCAATCGAGAGCACGTTGATGCGATAGTAAAGGTCTTCGCGGAACCTCTTGTCCCCGACCATCGCGCGCAGGTCACGGTTGGTGGCCGCTATGACGCGCACGTCCACGGGCAGTTCTCTGGTCCCGCCGACGCGGCGTATCTTTCGCTCCTGAAGAGCGCGCAGGAGCTTAGCCTGCATGCCTACGTCCAACTCGCCTATCTCGTCGAGAAAGAGCGTGCCTCGGTCTGCGACTTCAAAGAGCCCCTTCTTCTCAGCGTGCGCGCCGGTAAACGAGCCCTTCTCGTGGCCGAACAATTCAGACTCCAGCAGGTTCTCGTTGATGGCGGCGCAGTTGACGGCCTGAAACATCTCGGTCACTCGCGGGCTCTGCGTGTGAATGGCGCGTGCTATTAGCTCCTTGCCCGTGCCGCTCTCGCCGCGAATCAGGACGGTCGAGTTAGAGCGCGCGACCTTGACTATCATCTTCTTGACGGCCTCCATCTCGGGCGAGTCGGAGATGATTTCAAGGTCAAGCTCGTCCAGCTTGGAGAGAGCGCGCCTGATGGTCTGAAGCAGCTGGTCGCGGTCGTAGGGCTTCTGAAGGTAATCGTAAGCGCCGCGCCTCAGAGCCTCCTTCGCAGACTCTATGGAGCCGTGCGCCGTCAGCAGTATGACTATGATGGAAGAGTCCTGGCCGAGCAGGTGTTGCAGTAGCTCTATGCCGTCCATGCCCGTCATCTTCAAGTCCGTCAGGACAAGGTCATAGCGCTTCTCCTTGGCGAACTTCAAGGCCGCTTCACCACTTGCAGCCGTCGTCACGTCGTAGCCCTCGCCTGAGAGAATCATCTCCAAGATTTCGCGCTGCGACTTCTCGTCATCAACCACCAGTATGCTTTTGCGTCCCATTTCAACTCCGAATTTTGGATTTGAGTGCTTTTCCAGAAGCCTAGATAATAACTGTTAATCAATCTCTATGCACATCACGAGCCGTCCTGTTTGGCGGGCAGCGTAATCGTGAAGGTCGTGCCAGCGCCCGCTTCGGACTCGACGCTGATTGTGCCGCCGTGGTCGTCCACCCCCTTTTTGACGATGGCGAGGCCTAGGCCCGTGCCCGTCTCTTTGGTTGAGAAGTAGGGCTCGAAAATCTGCGAGATGTTTTCGGGCGGGATGCCGCGCCCCGTGTCAGTGACGGCTATGCGAGCCTCGCGCTGACCATTCCTGCCGCCGTCGCCCGCCAGCTGAATCGTCAGACGACCGCCTTCGCCGTCAATCGCCTGAAGCCCGTTGATGATTAGATTCGTCAGCACGGAGCGCATGGTCTCTTCGTCGCCCATAATCATGGGCAGGTCGCCTGTCGTCTCTATGCGCGTTTCAATGCCGCTCTCCGCCGCCTGCACCTCTACCAAACGCAGCGCGTCTTCCGTCAGCAGCCTGAGGTCTAGCGGGCGAAGCTCAAGGTGCGCCGGGCGAGAGTACTTGAGAAACTCTGTGATGCGCGTGTTGATGCGCGCGACCTCTTTCTTGAGCTGCACGGCCAGCCGCTCGAATGTCTCTCGCTTACTCGCGTCCTCGGGCGCGAATGCCGTTCTGAGGTGGTCAAGCGTCAGGTTAATGTAGTTGAGCGGGTTTCTAATCTCGTGCGCGATGGCAGAGGCAAGACGACCAACAACGGCGGAGCGCTCGGCATGGTTAAGACGAGACTCAAGCTCGCGCATGCGCCCTAGGCCCGCAATCATCTCGTTAAAGCGAGCGGCCAAAGCTCCCATCTCGTCTCTGCGGTCAGCCGGAACGCGAAAATCAAGCTCGCCCGCCGCGACACGTCTGGCGGCCTCCGACAAATCCTGTATGGGACGAGTGAACCGCCACACCAGCAGCGTAGTCAAAAAGGTCATCAGTAAAAGCACAGCCAGCGTGTAGAGCAAGGTGCTTGCCTCTTCGTGGCTGACCTGTCCGCTCGGCGCGTCGGCCGAGCCGAGCGCCACGATAACGTACCAGCGCCCCTTCTCTGTCTCGACGGGGAAGGCGAAGGCGCGCGGCTCGCCTGCGCCTTCGGGCACGGGCGCGAGCGCAGACTGCGGCAAGTATCGCCTGTAGTCCCCTAGCTGCGACGGCTTGATGAGAGGCGGCAACTGCACATTCTGCAAATAGACGTAATCGCGCTTGCCGTCCGCCCTCTCAATCGGATTGTAGTCCTTGAGGCTGTCCAGCACGCGACCCTGGTCGTCCACGACCAGTATGTTCATGATGCGCCCTGCGCTCTCATTGAGCAGAGGCTCCTGTGCCTGCTCGCGGAGATTGTAGAGCCACTCCTGCTTCGAGATGCTTTCGACTCCAAGCTTCGTGGCCGCCGAGAGCGCCTTTTCCTGCTCGCCTATAACGCGGTCGGTCTCCTGACGCGCTCTCTCGTTCAGCGCGGCCTGCTTTCGCTCGGCGCGGCGGTTCAGATAGTACTGAAGCCCGAGCGTCGCTATCAGCAGCGCGGCCAGCACCAGCAGCAGTCGTATGCGAAAACTGTAGAAGAGATTGAGCACGCTCATAAGTCTTAAGCCTCCCTAGCCTTGGGACAGGGGAGAGCGAGTTTTGTCGATTTCGGAAATCTCGTTACGGGCCTCAGTAAAATTTTAATACACCTCATGGTCAGCCTGACCGTTTGTTGTCTAAACCTTTCAGCCGACTGATATTTTTATTGCCGCCCACGGGCTCAAATGTTATAGTCATGACGGTCTCGACGCAAACTCCCCAGAGGCCGCACGCTTAAGGGAACTCTCCCACTTCACCGAAACGACGAAACTGGATTCAAAGAGAGCATAACTCGGTCGCAAGACTATTTTGATGCAGACTTTCAATCGTTGGAAACCCTTGAATCTTCAGAGCCGCCAAGAGGGCGGCCCAAGCCCTGCTGGGTTCCTTAGGCGCGCAGCCATCTTTACCAGCCGTTCGTGCGGGAAACGAACAGCCAATACATAAACCCTGAACATTTTCATAGAAGAGAGGCCCTTGCCGATGACCTTTATTAATCGTACCCCTACGCGCTTAGCGTTTACTCTCCTCCTTCTTTCGCTCTTATTCTCCATCCAAGCCCCTGCACAGAAAAGGCGCGCAGCCGCCTCCGCCAAGAAAGAGACAAAGAAAGAAACATCAAAGAAAGCCACGTCGCGCAAAGAGACGGCCCGAAATTCTCGCTCAGAGCGTGGGCGCAAGGAGTCGGCCAAGGCGTCTCGCGACGACAAGCGACGCGGGAAGGCATCTTCGGCGCGTGAAGAGCGCGCATCTCGCCGCGACGACAAGCGTGGCCGCGCCCAATCAAGGCTAGAAGCCCGTCGCGAAGCCGAGCGCCGCCGCCGCGAAGCCATAGAAGCCGCACGCCGCGCAGAGCTTGCAAGACAAGCCGCCATAGCCCGCCAGCGCGCAGCCGACCAGGCCCTTCGCGACGAAACCTTTGCCAACATCTCGCGCGACTCCACCATAGGCGAAGACATGGAAGTCAGGCGCGTCGCATTGGCCGCCCTTGGCTCGCACGCCGGAACGGTCGTCGTCATGGATCCCAAGACCGGACAGGTCTACACGGTGGTCAATCAGGACTGGGCCCTAAGACGCGGCTTCAAGCCCTGCTCGACCGTCAAGCTCGTCACCGGCCTCGCCGGACTGACCGAGAAGGTGATTGACCCATCCTCCACCGTCAACATCTCTTCAAGCTCCATAGACCTGACGGACTCACTCGCTTACTCCAACAACGGCTACTTCCAGAACGTAGGCGGCCGCGTGGGCTTCGAGCGCATGATTCAGTACGCGCGAGAGCTTGGGTTAGGCGAGCGCACAGGGATTAACTTCCCTGCGGAGTACGAGGGGCGCGTGCCGGTTTATAAGTCGGGCTACGCCGTCAACCACATGTGCTCGCACGGCGATGATTTTGAAGTGACTCCGATTCAGCTAGCCAACATGGTCTCGGCCATAGCCAACGGCGGCAAGCTGATGGTGCCGCGCATGCCGCGCACCCCGCAGGAGACCGTCCAGTTCAAGCCGGAAGTCAAACGCAAGCTCAACATCCCGCAGGACGCGCTGACGCGCATGCTGCCTGGCATGATTGGCGCGGTCAATTACGGCACGGGCAAGGGCGCTTACTCCAACATGATTCCGGCGGCCGGAAAGACAGGCACCTGCATAGGTCAGGGAAGCTGGCTCGGCCTCTTCGGCTCGTTCGCGCCCGTTGGGAACCCGAGGCTGGCCGTAGTCGTAGTCACGCGCGGCTCAAGCGAGCGCGGTCGCATAGCGGCCTCAATCGCGGGCAAGATTTACAAGGGGCTTGAGAACCGCTTCGGCGTCCTGAGCGGCGGCAAAGACAACCAGAGGATGGCGACTACGCCCGCAGACCTCAGCCCGCGACCGAAGCTTGACCCGAAGACGGCTGCCGCGCTTAGTGATGAGGAAGAGGGCGACACCAGCACAGAGCCGGGCGGTGTGACGACAGACACGCTGCCTTCGACGAGCGGCGCGAGCAAGACGAAGAGCGTCGTGCTGACGGCTCCGACGCGTCCTACGGAAACGACCACGCGGCCCGCCGCGACGCCTTCTACGACGCAGCAGAAAGGCGGCTCTATTAACGAGCGCCCGCGCCGCGTTCTTACCACCCAACCATAAAAGCAGCCTGCACAGGTCA
>DATELK010000172.1:0-8972 GCA_035276685.1 Pyrinomonadaceae bacterium
TCCGGCCAGCAGGCCACGGTCTCCGGCTATGTTAGGCATGGCAGCGTTCTTCGCAGCCTCGAAGAAGGCCGCCAGCAGCGTGGACAGAATCGTGCAGGCGTAGGCTATCCACACGTCTTCCGGCTTTTTGACGAACAGAAAACCGAGCGCCACGACCGCGCGAGCGCCGTCCGTCCAAAGCATGACCTTCCTGCGCGACCATCTGTCCACGAACGCGCCCGCGAGCGGCGCGAACATGGCGAAGGGCGCGAGCCTCAGTACCAGCAGGATGGCCGTCGCCTCAGGCGCGCCGTTCATCACCATGCGCACCAGTCCCAGCCCGGCTATGAAGTTGAACCAGTTGCCAAGCTCGGATATGACCTGCCCTGTGAGCAGCCGCCTGAAAGAGCGGTTGCCACGCAACAACTGCATGTATGTCAGTGAAGCCATAACTCACCTACCCTTGGGGGCCCTTCGCCCCCGTTCCAATAAGAAGAGCCGCCGGAATTTAATCCTGGCGGCTCGCAGCCTTCATAAAGCTCTTGTGGAAACTTATCCACCTGCAAAGCGTGGAGGTCGTTTCTCAATAAAGGCTGCGACGGCTTCTAAATAGTCCTTTGTTTGACCTGACTCAATTTGCGCCTGTCGCTCCGCTTCAAGCTGAGCCGCGAGCTGGTTCGTAGCACTCTCTGCCAGCAGTCTCTTCGTCTTCGCGATTGACCCGGTCGCCGACTCGGCTAAGCGTGTAGCGAGGCCGAGTGCCGCGTGCATCAGCTCGTCGTCGGCTACGACGCGGTTAATCATTCCCATCTCGGCGGCGCTTCGAGCGTCAATCACGTCGCCCGTCATCATCAGCTCTGCCGCGCGCTTCAGGCCTACGAGTCTTGGCAGGATGTAGGTGCCGCCGCAATCAGGCGAGAGACCGACTTTGACGAACGCCTGATTAAAGCGCGCACGCTCTGCCGCGATGACTATGTCGCACGCAAGGGCCAGGTTGCAGCCGCCTCCTGAAGCGACGCCGTTGACGGCGGCTATGACCGGCAGAGGAAGCTCTTGAAGCAGCAGCACGCATTCGTTCAGGAGCCCGAGAGGCTCGTCAAAGAAGGCTTCTATGCGGCCTTCCCTTTCGGCCACCGACTGCATCTCCTTGAGGTCGCCGCCCGCGCAGAAGGCGCGACCCGCTCCCGTTACAACGAGTGCGCGAGCGCCCTGCCGACGCGCCTCACCGACGGCGCTCATAAACTCTTCGGCCATCTTTGTCGTGAGGGCGTTCAGGGCTTCGGGCCGGTTCAAGATAATGACGGCCACGCCCTGTTCGCGCATCTCAAGTTGTACGGTGTCGTAACTCATCCGTTAAAAAAGGGTAGAGAGGGAAGGAACAGTTCCCTCCCTCGGAATCAAATTTTCCTGTCCTAAAGTTTTCTCAGAACCGGAGCGCTATACGGCGCGAGGTCTCCGTTTGTTCCGAACGATTTTACATCTGCCTCATGGAGCGCTGGGCGCTGAAGCATTCGCTGCAAAGAACGGGGCGTCCGGCCGTTGGCTTGAAAGGAACCTTGTCGGTCTTTCCGCACTGGTCGCAGGTAATCTCGAACTTCTCGCGCTCGCCGCCGCCAGATGCGCCACGGCCTCCGCCTCCGCCGAAGTTAGCGCGGCGCGCGTCGCGGCATGCCTTGCAGCGCTTCGGATGGCTCAGATTTCTCTCCCTGTAATAGTCCTGCTCCCTCTCCGTAAAAGGGAACGACGTGCCGCATTCGGCACAGGTTATCTCCATGTCCGGCATGACTGTTTCTCCTGAAAGCCGAAGCGAGGCAGCTTCGGGCTCTCATACTGTTCAGAGGGTGGCGTGCTCTTTACCTCATCGCGCCCTGAAGAACTCCCCTGCTCTTTTCGGGTTCCCCCTTGCTCTTTACGCTCCGAGAGCCAGTCTTCACTCTCCGCGCGCGCTCCCCTGAATTTTCGTGCGCGTTGCCCCACGCGCGCGAAGCCTTAAGGAAACGTGGGCGGAAGTTTAACGCACGCCCTCGGCCCCTGTACAGCATTTTATGGACTAAGACAGGAAAAGAAATTAACAGGGATGGACAGGATAGACAGGATAAAGAAAAGAGAATAGCTCTTCTTTTATCCTGCTTATCCTGTCCATCCCTGTTTGAATCCGCTTTTATTACTGCTCGTCTCTCTGTAGCTCAGAGACGTGGGCACGGACGGTATCGCCAAGGGTCTCAAGGTTATAGCCGCCTTCGAGAGCGGAAATCAGCCGCCCCTGACAAGCCTCCTTTGCCCACTGCTTCACCACCCGCGTCATGGAGGCAAAGTCTTCATCCATAAGCCTTAATTGACCGAGCGGGTCTGCCTCGTGCGAGTCGAACCCGGCCGAGATGATTACCAAATCGGGTTTGAATTTCGCTCCAATCTCCTGTATCGCGGCCTCGAACATGCTTCGCTGCTCGCGCCTTGCGGTCATGGCTCTGACCGGAACATTGAGCGTAAAGCCGCGCCCGCGAGAGATGCCCGTCTCGCCTCGCGCCCCCGTGCCCGGATACCAGGGGTACTGGTGCATGGAGAAGAAGAAGACGGTCGGGTCGTCGTAAAAAATCCCCTGCGTGCCGTTGCCGTGATGCACGTCCCAGTCTATGACGGCCACGCGCTCTATCTCCGCGTAGCGGTTCTGCGCGTAGCGCGCCGCAATCGCCACGTTATTGAAGAGGCAGAAGCCCATGGCCCGCTCAGAGGTGGCGTGATGACCGGGCGGGCGCAGAGGCAGAAAGGCATTGTCCGCCTCTCCCTTCATCACGGCGTCCACGGCACGGCATGCCCCACCGGCAGCATAGAGCGCCGCGTCTAGAGAGCGCAGCGAGACCACGGTGTCCATGTCCAGATAACCCTTGCCCTCGCTGACCGCTCGCTCGACCGTCTTGTAGTGCTGGGAGGTGTGGCAGGCTTGCACGTCGCCGCGCGGGGCCTCCGGCGCTTCTATCTCCAGAAGCTTCGGCCACAGCTCAGAATCATCGCGCAGCGCCTCCATCACTACCACGTAGCGCTCAGGGCACTCCGGATTAAACTCCCCCGTCTCGTGCTCGCTGTAAACCGGATGATGAATGATTGCAGTTCTCATACGAGCGATTATGCGAGCAGAGGCGGAGCCGGGTCAATCTGCACTTGTGAGAATCAAATGCATACGCCCACGGCGAGGGAGCAGCGTCCACTTTATAGACACTCGCGCGGGACTCTAAAAGGGTGAAAGCGTTGAAAGGATAAGTATTTAAGCTCGCTTCCGGGAGGCTCGGGCGCGCGGAATGCGAGTTGCTGAATCAGTAAGGCGGGATGAAGCGCTCTCCCGAGACCTGAGCTGTAATAGCCGGAAGGGGAAATCATGAGAAGAGTTTTTCTGCTGCTTATCTGCTTCGTAATTTTCGCGGCCACCGTTGCGCCGCTCGTTTCAGCGCAAGACCGCAGGCGTCGCTCTCGCTTCGGGCGAAAGGCGCGCACGGCGGCCATCATAGCTGCGGGCGCGGGCGTCGGCGCTCTGGCAGGCGGCAAGAAGGGCGCGGCCATCGGAGCAGGCGGCGCAGGGCTCTACGCTTTTAATCGTCGCGCGGCACGCCGCAACTTCAAGGGACGCACGCGCACCATTGGAACGGTCGCAAGCGGCGCGGCACTCGGCGCAGGCCTCGGCGGCGCTCTCGGTGGCAAGCGCGCGGCAGCGGCCGGAGCAGCCGTAGGCGCGGGCGGCGGCTACATCTACCGTCGCAAACAGCGCAGCATCTACAGGCGTCGCTACTAGAGATTATTCGATAGGAGAGAGATAGGAGACAAAAGAGATGTCATACGATGAAGCGCATCACAAGAGGAGTCGAGTCGTGGTAGAAACACCTGCGGCCAGGCGCGAGGTGGTCGAATCGCGCACGGCTTACGCTGTGCCGGAGCGTCGCGGCGTCTCTACAGGAACCGTGGCAATCGTCGCCATAACGGCTGTCGTGCTGACGGCCATCGTCGCGTGGGCTTTGACCCGGCCCAGTACGGACGAGTTGAACGCGAATGTTACCACCGCCGCCGCTCAACCTGCGCCTACGACGCAGATAGTAACGGTGCCTGTGCCGCAGCAGCAGCCTGTAGTCGTGCCTGCTCCCGCCACTACTACGACGACTACTCAGCCCATCATCGTTCCCGTCCCGTCAACGACTTCATCCTCGTCCACTACGACTGAGACGAAATCAAACGGCACGGATGACGGGACGATTCAGTCGAACATAGAGAAGAAGTTCGCCGAAGACCCGAAGGTAAAGGCGCTCGGCATCATCATCTCCGTGATAGACGGCAAAGTAACCCTGGTGGGCTCGGTCGAGTCGGCTGAGATGAAGGCTCGCGTAGAGAGCCTTGCCAAGGTCAAGGGCGTCAAGAGCGTGGACAATCAAATCATCATCTCAAGCCCAAGCTAATAACGGCGAGCGCTGAGAGAAAAAGCTAAGGCCACGCACAGGGGGACGAAGCGACACGAAAGAGTCATAGCCTCTTTCGTGTCGCTTCGTCTCGTGTTCGCGGTCAAACATCTCCGGGCACACTCCGGCTCTTCATCGAGCCTGTTCGTGAGTTCTCGCGTGCGGCTGATGATGAATGAGGCTAAGGGTTTTTGTCAGCTATCTGAAAAACTTTCTTGAGCCGTTGGGAGACACAGGTCGGGATGACGGCTCGTTGAAGAGAGTGAGGCGGCAATGGCCTCAGCGTCTCCCGGCCGACTTCTTCCCGCTCTTTTTCGCCCCGGCCCGGCCCGCGCCTTTGGCGGCACTGCCTCTGGAGCGCGACAGGCTGACGGTGACGCGGCCCGTGTTGTCACGGCGAAAGACTATGTAATCGCCCGCGCGGGCTCCTAGTTCTCTCACCAGGGGGCTGGGAATCTTGCCGCGCAAGATGCCGGCGTCGTTGGTCACTCTAGCCTGGTATTCAGACGCTTCTCTTCTGGTCATAGTTTGGTCTCTCCTATGTGGCTTAGGTGGGACAGCTTCTTGTGCGCTCGTCTTGTGCGTGGAGGGCGAGCGCGCTACGGTCGGTTTCAGGCTTCCTCCATCTTCAATATCCTTCCGTGTGGCGGCGCAGCCACTCATCAAGCTCAGCTTCCGAAGGCTCGCGCCCCAACTCGTCGCGCAGGCGGCTTCTGACGTAATCGCGCTCGGTCTCCGCCGCATCGCTCAACGAATCGTCCTCTTCCCCGGCTGCGGGCACGTCCTCTTCCGAAGAAGACGAAGCCTGAAACACTTCTACACCTGCGGCACCGGGCACGAGCCATAGAGCCGGTCGAATAAACATCGTCTCAAATCCCTCTTGAGTTGTCATAGGCATCCCTTTTTCGCTTCTATCACGCCTGTTTCGGTCGAGCCTTCAAAAGCAAAGCTTTCATCTTCTGCGCGAAGCACTACGCGGCACCTCTCGCCTTTGGCGTATACCTCCACGTCCGTTATCAAAAACTCTTTCGGCATGGGCGTCATGCGCGACAGGCGCTCGGTCTCTTCACGGTGCAGAAGGTCTATGTCCGAGAGCAGGTCGCGCTTGACCGTCTCGTCCGCCTCAAGGTCTGCGATGACGACCGCCTGCGGCATGAGCGCCATCTCGCCGCTCGTATAAACAGTCCAGACGAGCGCTATGTCAAGCAGCACGTAAGCGGCATCATCCAGGATGAAATAGCCGAGCGCGGTTGCGCCAAGAAGATGCGCGATAACGTGCTCCTGATAGCGGCTCACGGCCGCCTGCGCCCATTCATCCATCGCTAAAAAGCAGAATTCAGAACTCAGGACTCAGAATCCAGAATAAAAGCTTTTCATTCTGACTCCTGGCTCCTGACTCCTGAGTTCTGTTTTTTAAAAGACAAAGCAGAGGTCATATTTTTCGCCCGGCAAATCTATATAGAGCTTGTGCTCGTCGGCATCAATCTTGATGATGTCCTGGCAGATGAGGACAAAGACTCGTTTGCAGCCGCGAAGCGCTGCGCCTTCTGCGAACTTCAGTGTCAGAGAGCTATCGGTCGTCACGTACTCGCCCGCTAAGGTGTCAGGCACGACGATGGTCAGCCCTTCGTCGGTCTTAACCTCTACGCGACGAGCCTGGTTACGGAACTCGCCGTGAGATTCCGAGCGAGGCGAGAATTTAACCAGCCCGCGCGTCTGAAGCCGTGCCAGCTCAGACCTTTCAAGCGGCAGCCCGAAGGCTTCGAACATCTCGGCGAGCGCGATGGTGAACTCGCCCTTGCCATGCGCCTCGTGGACTCTCTTTATTAATTCCAGCACGGGCGCTCTGAGCTCCGGGCGCGGAACGCATTCGACAAGCATCAACGGCCCTCACTTCTCACCAAACGAGATTACCGGGTAAGGCGAACTTTCGGCCCGCATACTACACTCAGGGGGCGACAAGAGCAAGGCAGAAGGCAGAGTGCAGAATGATGAATGAGAGGACAATTCACGCTTGAATGCTCTTTCTTTAATTCATCATTCTGCACTCTGCCTTCTGCCTTGTCCCTCGTATCCCATGAGGCTCCGGGCGTAAAGAAGTGCGAGGGCGGCGGCAATGATGCAGCCCACGCCGCCCGTGACGACCGATAGCGTAGGCCCTATGAGGGCCGCGACCGCGCCCGCTTCAAGCTCGCCCAGCTGCGGCCCGCCCATGAAGAAAATCATGTTGACGCTCGTCATGCGGCCTCTGAGCGAGTTTGGCGTTACGAGTTGCCGTATGGTCTGCCTCAAGACCGTGCTGACGGTGTCGGCCGCGCCAGTGACGGCCAGCATCAGGAGCGAGAGCCAGAAGAAGCGCGAAAGGCCGAAGGCCAGTGTCGCCGCCCCGTAAACCGCGACCGATGCTATGACAATCGCTCCCTGTCGCCGCACGTTGCCAAGCCTCGCCATAGTGAAGGCCGCAATGACCGCTCCGGCGGCGGGAGCGGCGGCAAGTATGCCGAAGCCCGTCGCGCCTACGTGCAGAATCTCGGCCGCGAAGATGGGTAAGAGAGCCGTCGCGGACGCGAAGAAGGTGGCCACGAAATCGAGCGTCATGGTCTGCACTATGATGGGCGTGCGCCAGACAAACCTCAGCCCCTCCGTCAGCGCACTAAAGCTTATGCCCGATTGCTTATCAGCGGCCTCTTCATCCTCCGCGCGCCCGCTCGCACGCATCATCAGAAGCGCCGCCAGCACGGCCAGAAAAGAGAGAGCGTTTATGACGTAGACGATTGCGGGGCTGTACGAGCCAAGGAGCCGACCCGCCACCGCCGGGCCGCCAATCATGCTTAGCTGAAAGACTATCAGCCAGAGGCTAACCGCGTTCGGGAATTCGGCGGGCGGCACGAGTGTCGGCATCAGCGCCTGTCGCGCAGGGTTGTCGAAAGCCGTGGCCGCAGATGAAATGGCCGTTAGAAGGTAGAGCGGCCAGACGCTTTTCAGGCCCGACTGAGTCACGAGCGCAAGCACCGCCGCGCTTATGAGCATGGCCGACTGCGTGATGAGCATCAGCCGCTTGCGATTGACGGCGTCCGCCACCACTCCGCCCACCAGAGAGCAGATGATAATCGGCACGACGCGCACCAGCCCGACTATCCCCAGCGCCAGCGGCGACCGTGTGAGGATGTAGACGTGCCAGTTGATTGCCACCAGCTGCATCTGCGAGCCCGTGCCTGAAATCAGCTGGCCCAGCCAGAGAAGACGAAAGTCCCTGTGACGAAGCGCGGCAAACGACGAGCGCCTTGGCTCTTCACTTATCTCAACCTCTTTTACCGGAGCTGGCCCTGGGACAGACATCGAGATAAAAGTTACAGGGTTAGAAGGCAAAAGTAAAAAGCTGCGATGTAAAAGTTCGTATACACACTTTTTCCTTTTACCGTTTGCCTTTATCATCTTCGGTCGTGAGGCCCTTAATCTATCTTTCACTGACGGACGACTGGGAGCTGCGCGGCAACGGCTCGGGCGATATTGAAGAGATTCAGTTTCGTCCCATGCGCGAGCTTGTCAGGATTTATAACCGCCACAACGTTCGCTCCACCTTCAACGCGGAGGTCATGCAACAGCTCACCTTCAGAAAGTTTGAGCAGGAGTTCACGGAGCTTAAGCGCTTAGCCGATAGCTGGGACGCCCACGTCGTTGACGCCTACAGGCAGGGGCACGACGTACAGCTTCACCTTCATCCTCAATGGACTAAGGCCGAATACGAGCAGGGCAAGTGGAGGCTCTATGGCGACTGGTCTATTCTCAACTATGAAGAGGAAACGGCGTTCGCGCTCCTGAGCGCGGGCAAGGAGTACCTTGAAAATCTACTGCGCCCCGTCAACCCGGACTACCGAGTGGTCTCCTTTCGCGCTGGCTCATCCATCATCGCGCCCTCGCCTTTCATCCTGAGCACGCTCACGCGCCTCGGCATCAGGCTTGACATGAGCATAGTCGGCGGGATGTATCACGACACGCGCAACGTGCAGATTGATTATCGCCGTGCGGAAGAGGATTTCCTGCCCTACTACCCGCAGATGACGGACGCGCGCCGCGTCTCGGACAAAGAGGAAAGCATAGTCTGCGTTCCCATACATCACTTCCAAGGCTCTCGCCGCGAGTTCGTCAAAACGCTGGCTTCGTTTGCGGCACGGCGCGCAGGCCGTCTAGTGTCACCCTCCAAATCGAACGGCCAGAGCATAGAGAAGTACTCGGAAGAGGAATGGGCAGAGAAGAGGCACGCGAACCGCCTTCTTCGCATATATGAGAAGGGAGTCAGGCCAACCTTGAGCGGCTGGTACTTGACGGCAGACCTGAGCCGCCTGAGCCTTGCGCTGATGCGGGAGATGCTTCGCTCGATTCGTAGACGCGCCCGCGAGTCAGGCCTTCAAAAAGTGCCCGTCATAATCTCCAACCACTCCAAGGACATCAAAGATTTTTCCGTCATAGAGCGCTTCATCGGCGAGACGGCCCAGGCCGAAGACATACGCTTCCTGACACAGACGGAGCTGCTGGAGAAGCTTGACCGTGGAG
>DATELK010000173.1:0-20413 GCA_035276685.1 Pyrinomonadaceae bacterium
AGGTCAGTACCGCCTGCGGTAGCGGGCGGGTATTAGTTAAACTAGAGACCCGCCCGCTACCGCAGGCTGTACTGTCCTGTGTTTACGAACAAGAGCCAGATGACTACGACGACAATCGGCGTGATAGGGTGCGGCTACTGGGGGCCGAACCTGATTCGCAACTTCGCGGAGAACCGTGGCGCGCAGGTGCGCTGGCTCTGCGACCTGGACTCTGAGCGGCTGAGCGCCGTCGGTCGTCGATATCCTTCCGCGCGAACGACTACGGACTACCGTGACTTGCTGCGAGACCCCGAGCTTCACGCCGTAGTCATAGCCACGCCCGTCGCCACACACTTCCCCTTCGCCAAAGAGGCGCTCGAAGCCAATAAGCACGTCCTCGTCGAAAAGCCCTTCACCTCTTCCGTGGCGGAGGCGGAGACACTGATTGAGCTTGCGCGCAAGCGCAGGCTCACGCTCATGGTAGACCACACCTTCGTCTACACGGGCGCTGTCCGCAAAATCAAAGAGATAATAGAGAGCGGGGAGATAGGCGACCTGCTCTACTTCGATTCCACCAGAATCAACCTCGGCCTCTTTCAAAAGGACATCAACGTCGTCTGGGATTTGGCCCCGCACGACCTCTCCATCATGGATTTCGTCGTGGGCCGGGAGCCGGAAGTCATACTTGCGACCGGCAGCTGCCACGTAGAGCAGGGCATAGAGAACATAGCCTACGTCATGCTCAAGTTCTCAGACCCCTTCATAGCGCATTTCCATTTCAACTGGCTCTCGCCCGTCAAGATTCGCCACACGCTGATTGCCGGGAGCCGCAAGATGATTGTCTACGACGACATAGAGCCCACGGAAAAGGTGCGCATCTACGATAGCGGCGTCACTACCAACCGCCACTTCAACACCTCCGACAAAGAGGCCGCCTATCAAACCCTTGTCAGCTACCGCACGGGCGATGTCTGGGTGCCTAAGCTGGACTCGGCAGAGGCTCTGCACTACGTCTGCGAAGAGTTTCTGGAAGCGATACGCACTGGCCGCCGCCCCCTGACGGACGCCGAAGCAGGCCTTCGAGTAGTACGCCTGCTGGAAGCCGCGCAAGCCTCAATCAATCAAGGCGGCGCACCCGTAGAGCTTAACGGCAGGCAATAAGCTGCTGGCCGCTCACTCTGTGCTATACTTCGCGCCGATGCTCAGGCTTTAGAAGCTAAAGCTGCCCGATTGTCCTCTACTATTCTTTGGTTCAAGAGAAGATGTCTACACAGGAGAGAGCCACGCTGGATACTTTGACGGGAACGGTGAAGGGGCCGGGCGAGCGCCCGCACGAGTATCTCTTCATCACCGCCGACAACCGCCGCACGCGCATAGGTGAGTTCGTCTACTACATGGCGCAGGACGGCGCACAGGAGCGTAACATCCTCGGCAACATCACCCAGCGCCGTCTAGTGCGTAACCTGCCGGACGCTTTTCTCTCCGACCCGCAAACGCCTCCGGCAATCGTCTCGTCTCTCATAGGTCTCGACACAGACTCCTGCGAGCTTTACGAGATAACGGTTGAGACCATCGGTTACTTCAGCCGCGAGCTTGGCGATTTCGTCAACCCGCGCATCCCGCCCAATCCCGGCGACTCCGTCTTCTTAGCTTCGAGCGAAACTCTCGCGGACGTTCTGAGCCCCCGCCACGTGGAAGAGACCGGCGCGGCTCACGTCGGCAGCCTTCTGACACGCTCGGCGGGCGAAGTCCCCATAGTGCTTTCCATAAAAGATGTGGTCTCGACGCATCTGGCCATACTTGCTTCGACCGGCGCTGGCAAGAGCTACACGGCGGGCGTGCTGGTGGAAGAGCTGATGCGCCCGCACAACCGCGCGGCCGTCCTGATAGTTGACCCGCACGGCGAGTACGACACGCTCACCTCCATTGAGTCGGACGAGCGCTTTCGCACGCCCGAAGGCTACCAGCCGGAAGTCAAAATCTTCACGCACGACCGCATAAAGGTGCGCGTCTCTTCTTTGACGGAAGCAGACTTAAAGTACCTTCTGCCCGAAGGGACTTCGGACAAGATGCTTCACTATCTCTCGCAGGCTTACAGGAAACTGACTGCGGGAGAGCGCGGCGAGCGCGGCCTGTGGGGCTATCAGGACTTGCGAGACGCCGTGACCTCTGAGAAGTACGGCGACGATGACGGGCGCGGAGGCTCATCCGGTAACGTAGGCTCGATAGACGCGCTGCTGTGGCGGCTCGACAACCGCTTCGACCGTCCAGACTCCATCTTCTCCGACCACGAGCACATACCCTTGTCAGAACTCTTCCGCCCGGGCCGCTGCACCGTCTTGCAGCTCTCCGACATAGAGCAGAACGAGCAGCAGGTGGTCGTGGCGACGCTGCTGCGCCGCGTCAACAAGGCGCGCGTCTCGACGGTTCGACACGAGGCTGAGCCGACCTCGGACAGCTATCTTCCCTATCCTGTCTTTACGCTTCTGGAAGAGGCGCACCGCTT
This sequence comes from Pyrinomonadaceae bacterium, assembly GCA_035276685.1. Classification (GTDB taxonomy): domain Bacteria; phylum Acidobacteriota; class Blastocatellia; order Pyrinomonadales; family Pyrinomonadaceae; genus JACVRN01. The sequence continues at coordinate 2,486 of DATELK010000173.1, forward strand.
CGCGCCCGCAGGCCAGACGGTCGTCTCCACCAACATACTCAAGCAGATTCTCTCCGAGGGAAGAAAGTTCGGCGTAGGCATTGGCCTCATCACTCAGCGGCCGGGCAAGCTGGACCAGGACGTGCTCTCTCAGTGCATGACTCAAATCATCATGCGCATAGTCAACCCCATAGACCAGGACACCGTGGCCAAGTCTGTCGAAGGCGCGGGCCGACAACTGCTGGATGAATTGCCCGCGCTCACCAAGGGGCAGGCCGTCATCTCGGGCGTGGGCGTCAACACGCCGGTCATGTGCCGCGTGCGCCCGCGCATCACTCGCCACGGCGGCGAGACCTTCGACGCGCCCGCAGAGTGGGCCAGGTGGCACACTGGCGAAGAGCGCGAAAAGCGCGAGCAGGACAACGCCCTCGTAGCCAAACCCGCCTCCGACAAGAAGACAGAAAAGGTGCGCGGCATTCGTATTTGATGAACCGGCAGGCTTGCTGTTGATTTTCCGCATCACGTAAGACTGGAGAATTAAGCGCATGCTCTCAGCTCAAGGTGATTCAGGGAACTCTAAAAGCGATAAAGGGAGCGCAGCAGGAGAGCGGCGCTTCTCGTGGCCCATGATACTGATTGGCCTTGCTCTCTTAGCCTGCGCCGTCCTTCTTTATCTTTACTCCGCCAGTAATCGCCCTTCGTACAAGACCACTTCCGACACCACGGGCAACATCAACCCCGCCCCGCCCCCCGACAGGAGATGAATCATGCGAAGAACCTGCGCGCTCCTTGTCCTCTCTATTCTGGCCGCGCTCATGACGGCTTGCGGCGGCGCGGAGCCGGGCGCGAACACCGCTAACACGTCCGTGAATGTCAACCGCATCAACAACGTCGGTCCGAACAGTAACGGAACGCCCGAGGCAAACACGAGCCCCGTCAACACCAACAGCACCGTCAACACCAATGGCCAGCGGACGAACGCCAACGGAGGCAACACCAGCTTTATTATCAAGCGCGATGGCAACGTGAGCACCACGAACGCGAACGGCTCGCAAACCGCGCCGACTCCTGAGAAGAACGACCGCATCACAGTTGAGTATCCTAACCTACTGTTGCAGGGCGACGGCGAAGATTCCGGCAAAGTGACTTTCATGCTGGAAGAAGTGACGGGGCGCGTTTACTCCACGACTACGACTAACGGCAACAGGACAGAGCGCACGGACAGGCCGGATAAAATCACGGGCGCGCGTCCCGGCACACTCCGCCCCGAAGCAGACCCCGACAAATTCGATGTTTACGTGGAGGTCAATCTGTTGACGCAGGGGCTTAGCAAGACCGACCCGCCGAACCTGAAAAGACCCTACACGGGCAAGCGTGAGGTCTGGGAGTGGCGGCTCAGGCCCGAGCCCAGCGCGCGTGAAGGCTCGTTCGCATCTTTCCGCTTTCAGGTCAACGTCACCTGGCAGGCTAAAACGCCGGACGTTTCTACCAGAGAGCTGAAGGACGTTTGGGGCAACCGCTTCGAGGTGGACGTTGGGCCGCCTGCCTCGCGCGTCAACGCCGCTCTCTACACATCTCCGCTCTTTGCCGCGGGCGGCTTCGTCACGATGGGCCTGAGTAGAAGAAGACGCAAAGGGCTCGCGGAGGCCGAGGCGGAAGAGTCGGAAGAGACGGGAGATAAGGAAGAGGCGGGAGATGAAGTGAGCGGCACGGTCTACGCACCGGGACAGGCGGCGCAGGGCAACAGCTTCCTGGTGCAGGTCTTCATACACCTACCTGAACAGGCGGAGGCGCTAGACGAGATGGCCAGAGAGGCGGACGAGGACGCGCGTCGCCGCATCAGCAGCAGGCTACAGAAGAAGGTAGAGCGCGGCACGGAGCTTACCTTTCATCTTCAGATGCCGGGTCTGGTAGTTGACGACGACGTGCAGTCGTGCGTCTGGGAGGGCGAGCCTGTCTGTGTTCAATTCGGGGTCAGCGTGCCGGAAGACTGCAAGCCTAAAAACATCATAGGCACAGTCACGGTCAGCGAGATGACCGTCCCCATAGGCCACCTCAGATTCAAGTTCAAGGTGACGGAGGCGGCGGAAGAGTCGGAAGATGAAGAGGCGGCTCCGTCGCTTGAGCCGCAGCCTGTGGCTAATCTAACGCGCTACCAGCAGGCCTTCATCTCCTACGCTTCAAAGGACAGGCAGGAAGTCTTAAAGCGCGTGCAGATGCTCAACGTGGCCAAGATAAAGTTCTTTCAAGACCTGCTGACGCTTGAGCCCGGCGACGAGTGGGAGAAGCTGCTCTACGAATACATTGACAGGAGCGATGTCTTCTTTCTCTTCTGGTCAAAGGCCGCCAGCGAATCCGAATGGGTCAGGAAAGAGGTCGAGTACGCCATCAAGCGAAGGGCCGACAAGGAGCTGCCTGACCCGGAGATTATCCCCGTCATCATCGAAGGCCCCCCGGCCGTTAAGCCGCCGCAGGAGCTGAGCTACCTTCATTTCAACGACAAGCTCATATACTTCATCAACACGGCAGAGGGCGCGTAGAATTGAGGTCAGGGCGCTACGGTGCGGCGTCGAGGCTTGCGCTGTGCGGCGGGTCGGGTTCATTATTGTCTCCTGTATGAAAGAAGAGATGTATTCGGGCGTGTGGCGGCTGCCGTTTGAGCAAGGCGGGCGGGCGGCGGGTCTTTCGGAAGAGAGAGGCTGGCGCAAGAGGCTGCTGGGCGCGGCTGCCGTGCTGGGGATTTGGACGCTGGTGGGGTTTTTCTTCGCCAGCCAGATATATTTCTACTTCGCGGGCACTCCGCGCGCCGTTCCCTTCTTGACGGCGCTCGTGTGGCAGATGGCGGCCGTCTATCTCTCGGCCGTCTTCACGTTCCTGATTCTCTGGCTCGCAAGGCTCTTTCGCTTCGACCGCCGGAAGTGGCCGCGCAGTCTTCTGTTTCATCTTCCGGCAAGCTTTATCATAGCCTCCATCATGACGGCGGGCCATCTTACGATTGACGCATACTTTGACAGCAACTTCGCGCGTGTGGTCTTCACGAACTTTCCCGCCAGGGTTTTTGTCAACATAGATAAGAACTTCATCGTCTACTGGCTGATTATCTGGGCGAGCCACGCGCTCAACTATTACAAGCGTTATCGTGAGAGCGAGCTTGAGGCGTCGCAGCTTGCGGCCCAGTTGGCCGAGGCGCAGCTACAGGCCCTGAAGATGCAGCTTCACCCGCACTTTCTCTTTAACACCTTGCACTCCATCTCTTCGCTCCTGAGCCGCGACACGGAAGCGGCCCGCCGCATGATTGCGAGGCTCGGAGATTTCCTGCGGCTCACTCTTGAGAACTCCGGCGCGCAGGAGGTGTCGCTCCGCGACGAGCTCGATTTTTTAAGGTGCTATCTTGACATAGAGGCCATACGCTTTTACGACCGCCTGACGGTTCGCATGGAGATAGAGCCGCAGACCTTAAGCTCGCGCGTGCCTAATCTCATTCTGCAACCCATAGTAGAGAACGCCATACGCCACGGCATAGCGCCGCGCTCGAAGCCGGGGCTGATAGAGATACGCTCCGCTCGACGCGGCGAGAGGCTGCGGCTTGAGGTGAGAGACGACGGGCCGGGCCTGCCCTTGGAGCTTGGCTCCAATCGAACGGGAAGGCGCGGCATAGGGCTCTCCAACACTCAGAACCGACTGCGCCAGCTATATGGCTCGGAGGCCAGCTTCGAGCTGATGAACGACGTGCGCGGCGGGCTGCTCGTCATCCTTGAGCTTCCCTTCCATAGCGAGGGCAAGGCACAGTCAAACGCCGCCTGAAATAGAGGCCCGGTAAACCTTTCACCTCGAATGCAGCAAGCGCCTCAAAAGCTCTCCTACATCTCTCCGAAGGCCGCCGTCAAAGAGAGCCCCATTCACGGCCGTGGGCTGTTCGCGGTCGAAGCCATAGAAGAGGGAGAAATCGTCTGCGTCAAGGGCGGCGCAATCTTCGACCGCGAACGGTTGAGGGAAGTCTCCGCGCGCCTTGGCCCGGCAGAGATACAGGTCGCGGAAGACCTCTTCATTGGGCCGCTTCACGAGGACGAGCGCGAAGGGAGCATGATTTTCAGCAATCATTCCTGCGACCCCAACCTCGGCATGCGCGGCCAGATAGTCTTCGTCGCCATGCGCCGCGTGGAAGCCGGAGAAGAGCTGACGCACGACTGGGCCATGACGGACGACGACGATTACGAGCTTGAGTGTCGCTGCGGCTCAAGGAGTTGTCGCGGAGTGATTACGGGCCGCGACTGGCTGAGGCCCGAGCTACAACAGAAATACAGCGGCTACATCTCCTGGTATCTGACCGAAAAGTTCAGGAAGGAACAGGAGAGACCGTGAAAACTCACAAAAGAGCCTGGCTTCTAATTGGCATCCTGGCTTGCAGCGCCGTTGCAATCCTGGCAGCAGTCAAAAACCAGAAATCTCAGAAACATGTCCCCTTCACAATCACCTTCAGAGCCGAAGACCGCTTTGACGACGGGAGAGTCGTGCAGGCGTTTACCGAGACCCGCTACGTCTCGTCAAGCGGCGACTGGCGCAGCCTCCGTCAGCTTTCGAGCGGGGCCGTCATAGAAAGAGTAGGAATCGCGGGGCGCGGCGTTTACACCATAGACTCGCAGGCGCAAAAGATGTGGTTCAACTCGCCCTACTCCGACACATTCCCCAAGGCCGGAGAACGCCGACGCAACAGCAACTACTTACGCACGGAGACTATCCTGGGCTATGCCGCTGATGTAATTAAACTGGAAGCCCCAGGCAAATCTTTTGAGCTGTTCCAGGCGCGCGAACTGAGTGGTTTCATAGTCAAGCAGGTTGAGCGCGGGCAGGGAGTCGTAAGGGTAATCGAGCCCACCAGCATCATAGCGGGAGAGCCGGATAAGCAGTCGCTCAACTTCACGGAGTACCCCGAAGACCGCAGCGCTTACAGGCCCAGCGGTATAGGCTTCAACTCTCCGCCCGCTCAACAAGGCGTCGCGCAGAAAAGAAAGACGCTGCGCGAGTTGGGGCAGGAGCGTGATGTCGAGACGGCGATACCGGGCCAGGAACTCGAAAACGAGTACAGCGATCTCGGAGCGCTGGTCAAATCCGCGCAGGTAATCGTCGTCGGAAGAATCAACGATGAAGAATCATCCTTCAGCGGCGACGACCATATCGTCACTACTTATACGGTGGATGTTCAGCGAGTGCTGAAAGACACTACCTCTCAAGCCGTCCTTAGACCTCAGGATGCACGACCTCTCCCCGTTACATCTTCACTCAAATTCTTACGTAGCGGCGGCACCGTTACCGTTAACGGCCACCGCGTCAGCATGAAGCTGCGAGGCGGCGAGATGCTCAAACCGGGTAAGGACTATGTCCTCTTCCTGTGGTGGAGTCCTAACTTTGAGTCATACCGCCTTCTAGCAGGCTCATCGGGAGCATTCCTCGTCAAAGAGAATCTGCGCGTGCAGCCGCTTGGTTACAAGAAGCCTCTTCAGGAGAAAACTAATGATATTGACCTGGAGGCCCTTATTAACGAAGTCCTCAAGTCTGGGCAGTGAGACTTGTGCATGCGTGAACCTTACTAATCACAGTTAACCGTAAGAACAGGAGAAACTACATGCCTCGCAGTTTCAAACAGTGTAATAGTGTGCTCAATAACCCTTGGGCCAGAATCAGTCTGGCTATTATCTTCACGCTCCTCATCGGCCTACAGACTTTGACCAGCGCGCAGAGCACCGGCCTGGCACCGATAGAGAATGAGCCTTACCCTTACCCTGAGCCGGAACCGACTCCAGTCTGCACGAGTTGCATTCCCCGACGGACGGCATACCTGTTTGCTCAAGCTACGATAATTGCCCTTCACTACAATACTCGTCTCCGACCAAGCTGGCCGGGCCGCTGATTTATTCTTTTGACTTTGACCAGAACCTGCTCAATGTCCTCGGCAGCCAGCAGGCGGTCGACGACTTTAAGGATCGCGCGCGCGCAGCTGCCAGAGCATGGTCTGCCGCAACCGGCATCAGCATTACTGAGGTTACGTGGGGACAGACCGTGAACGTGTCAATCGGCGCGAGCCGCGACGCCGGGGTTCGAGACGCCCTCGGCGTGGCCTCCGCCGCCCGCTCCTGCACCTTCGCCCACTCCTACAGTTCCTATTGGCGGCGGTGGTGGAGGCGGTGATACCGGAGGCGGCGGTGGACGTTACTATTGCGAGCCACGATACGAGTGGCAATACTGGCAGGTGTGCGTCTCCTACGCGGGCGGGTCGGACTGCGATCATGGCTGGGACTTAGTCCAGATAGGTTATGACTGCGCCTACTATTAAGCGGCAGGGAATAGATGTAAAAGAATGTGAAGGGCAGCCAGACCACCTACTATTTCAAGGGGTCTGGCTGCCCTTCACATATTTTGGAGACTGGACGCGCCCGGAGTTGCTTTTCCGTGCTGCGATGCTAAGATACTTCATCCGTTATTAATCTTTTGGATGGACGTGCCGCTCTCAGGCGTAGCCGGGCGGGCTCTCCTTTTGAGGACTGGAAGATGGCAGACAACAGCACGCCGCAGCAGCAGGACATGACGCACGTCGTAGACCTTCTGGTCAAGCGGCACGACGAAATCATCAACCGTTGGATTAGAGACCGGCTTGAGTCGGGCGAATTCCGCGATGAGCTGATTCCGAAAAAGGAGCTTCGCCGCCAATCCGAACAGATTGTTGACATGCTGGCGCGCTCCATCAGGGATTCGGGCGGTGACGAGTTCAACTCTCCGGCATTCGACGAGATGCGCGCCTTCCTCAACGAGATTTCACACGCCCGCGCCGTCAAGGGCTACACACCATTAGAGAACGCCACCTACATCCTGAGCCTGCGCAACACCATTCTGCCTTTGCTGACCGAAGAGCTTGAAGGCAACATGGACGCTCTCCTGAGGGAGATGAACTTCTTCACGCGCTTGCTTGACCGCATGGGGCTCGTGATGGTCGAGAACTACATACGCTCGCGCGAAGAGATAATCCACCAGCAGCGCGAAGACATGATGGAGCTTTCCACGCCTGTCATCAAAGTCTGGGACAAGATTCTGACCCTGCCCATCATAGGCACGCTCGACTCTCGCCGCGCGCAGATGATGATGGAAGCGCTCCTGCAAAAGATAGTCGAGACCAGCTCCACCATAGCCATCCTCGACATCACCGGCGTCAAGACCATGGACACGCTCGTCGCCAATCACCTTATCAAGACCGTGACGGCCGCTCGCCTGATGGGAGCGCGCTGCATACTGACGGGCGTCAGTCCCGCTATAGCGCAGACGATGGTGCAGCTCGGCATAGACCTGACGCAGATAACCACGCGCGCACAGATGTCGGACGGCATCAAGCTCGCGCTTGAGATGCTTGGCCGAACGGTTGTCTCCACGAAAGCATTCGCTCGGTTGACGAACGGGCACGACTCGGGCCAGGCCGCGAAGCAGGCGGCGAACTCGCTCTCGCCCAAGAACACTACCAGCCAGGAGGCCGAGCAGGCGGCACGGAAGTAGAAAGTTTAAGGAGCAAAGATGAACGGCTCGCGCATCCCTATTCTCAAAGTTGGCCGCGTTCTCATCGTCCCGATTCAGGTGGACATGGACGACCAGACCGTCATGCACTTGCAGGAGCGCATCCTCTCGGAGCTTGAGCGCACGGGGGCGCGCGGCGTGCTGATAGACATCTCTCTGCTTGAGATGATTGACTCCTTCATAGGGCGCGTGCTCTCGGACATTGCCGCCATGGCGCGCATCATGGACGCGCGCACGGTCGTCGTAGGCATGCAGCCCGCGGTCGCCATCACGCTCGTAGAATTGGGGCTGGAGCTGAAGGGCGTGGACACAGTGCTTAACGTGGACGAGGGGATTCGGCTCCTTCGCGGCGAGTTCGACATAGCCGAAGAAGAGGACGAGCGAGAGTTAAGGGAGTTAATGGCGCTTGGAGAGCAAGTCAATCGCTCTTAGGTCTGAGCGCGACATCTCGAACGCGCGCGCGCAGGTGCGCGTCATTGCCGCCGCTCTGGGCTTTCGGCTGATAGACCAGACGCGGCTCGCCACGGTAGCCTCCGAATTGTCGCGCAACGTCGTCAAGTACGGCGGCGGCGGCCAGCTCATAGCGCAGCCCACGCTTGAGGTGGACGGACGGCCCGGCCTGCGCCTCATCTTTGAAGACAAAGGCCCCGGTATTGCAAACATAGAGGCCGCCATGCGCGACGGATTTTCCACGGGCGGCGGCCTTGGCAAAGGACTGCCCGGCTCAAAGCGGCTGGTGGATGTTTTTAAGATAGAGAGTGAGCTGGGCCAGGGCACCCGCATCACTATAGTTCGCTGGCGGGACTGAAAAGTACTCAGTACTTTTTTTCGTGAGAGAAATCCATTCAATAGAGATTACGGACGAAGCGCGTGTGGGAGCGGCGCGGCGTGCCGTGCATGATTACGCCGCGCGCCTAGGCTTCACGGAAAACGAGCTGGCGGAGATTGACATAGTCGTGCAGGAGCTTGGCACGAACGCCGCCACCTACGCTACACAAAATAGCTGGCTTCACTACACCACGACCATTGGCCGTGGGGCCGGGCTTGAGCTTTTCTACTGGGACGCGGGGCCGGGCATCTATAATATAGACCGCGCCGTGCGCGACGGCGTCTCCACCAGCGGGAGCCTAGGGACGGGGCTCGGGGCGATTAACCGCCTGATGGATCAGTTCGACCTCTACTCCACGGTGCGCACCACCTCAAAGCTCTCGCTTCAGGCGGCGCGGCGCACCAATCACGGGACGGTTGTGCTGGCGCGCAAGTGGCGCAAGGGCATTCGGCCGGAGCCTATGGAAGTATCCAGGGTCGGCGTGTGGAGCCGCCCGCATCCGGGCGAACAGATAAACGGCGACGCTTACCTGATAAAGCCGCACGGGGCGCAGACGCTCTTCGCGGTCGTGGACGGCCTGGGCCACGGTCGCGGCGCAAAGCAGGCTGCGGACACGGCCCTTGAGTCTTTGAACGAGTGGGCGGGCGAGTCGCTGGAAGAGGTCTTTGTGGCCGTGCATGGCGCTCTGCGCGCGACTCGCGGCGCTGTCATGGGAGCGACTATCATGGACACGGCGCGCGAGCAGCTGCACTATGCCGGTGTCGGCAACGTGTCTGTCAGAATCTTCAATGCCCCGGCGCACGCCACGCCTATTCCCTCAAACGGCACGCTCGGCGCTCGCATGAGCCGCGTGCGCGTCTGGACGCAAAGCTGGACGGAAGGCTCCATGCTCATCATGGCGAGCGACGGGCTGAGCGAGACGTGGGACATCAAATCTTATCCGAACCTGCTTGAGCGAAACCCGCAGATTCTGGCAGGCATTCTCATGCGCGACTACTCGCGCGCGAATGACGACGCGACCGTGCTTGTTGCAAAATAAGTCTAGAGTCTGGACTTGATTATGAAAGACGTGACCTCAACCCGGCTGGGAGACATATATGTTCGCCGCGAGGCGGACATCATCAAGGTGCGTGACCGCGTTCGCAGGATGGCGCGCAAGATGGGCTTTGATTCGACCACGCAGATTAAGATTACCACGGCCGTTTCGGAAGTCACGCGCAACATCTACGAGTACGCCAAGCAGGGAGCCATCACGCTCTCTCTGGCCGAGCGCGGCCCGGACTTAGGGATTCAGATTACCGCGCGCGACGACGGCCCCGGCATTGATGAAGCGACGCTGAAGGCCATACTTCGCGGCAGCTATCAATCGGCCTCGGGCCTTGGCGTCGGCCTTGCTGGCACGCGCAAGCTGATGGACGAGTTCGACATTCAGACGGGAGAGGGCGAGGGCACGCGCGTCTCTGTCGTCAAGTGGCTGTCGCGCGCACGCGCCGCCGAAGTCAGAACGAGCGTTGAAGAGCTTCGCACGGAGCTGTCGGACGAGCTGGACGATTCCGCGCTGGAAGAGCTGCAACGCCAGAACCGCGACCTTGTCGAAGTCCTGGATGAGCTTGAGGAGAAGCGCACGGAGCTTGAGCGCGTCAACACGGAGCTGGCCGCCACCAACAAGGAGTTGAACGAGGCCAACGCCAAGCTGCGCGAGCTGTCGGAGATGAAGGAAGAGTTCCTTGCCCTGACGACTCACGACCTGCGCTCGCCGCTCACGGTCATAAGCGGCGTCATCAGCTTCTTCACCTCCGGGCGCTTGGGCGAGCTGACGCCCGAGCAGCACAATATGGTAGCGATGATGGAGCGCAACGCTCAGAGCCTCATAGAGCTGGTCAACGACCTGCTCGACGCCTCCAAGCTGGAATCTGGCACGATGCGTCTTGAGCTTGCCTCGATTGAGCTGCGCGGATTGCTGGACGAGCTGCGAGAGACTATGGAGCCACTGGCGCGCGAGAAGGGCTTGAGGATGGACGAGGAGCTGCCAGCAGACCTCCCGCTCATAGAGGCCGACCGCGCCAAGCTCAGGCGCATACTCGTCAACCTCGTCTCTAACGCCATCAAGTTCACGAGCCGTGGCGGGCGCGTCACCATGCGCGCCGCGCGAGAAGACGGCTACATACGCATCAGCGTCTCTGACACGGGCGTCGGCATCGCGCCCGATGATGTCAAGCGGCTCTTTGACAAGTACGAGCAGGCTCGCAGCCGCGCCACTCGCGGCGAGAAGGGCACGGGCCTCGGACTCTACATCACGAAACAGCTGGTCGAGCTACACGGCGGCGAAATCAAAGTCGAGTCGGAGGTGGGCAAGGGCTCTACCTTCTCTTTCACAATCCCCGCCGCACAGGAGACGGAGACAACTTGAAAATCACGCGACCCCTAATCTTCTCTCTTTTACTCGCAGCGCTTCTCTGCCCGCTCACTTACGGGCCGACGCTTGCGAGCGCGGGCGGCGCAGTAGCAGTCGCGGCGCAGGCGAACCAGAACGACGTAGCCTCAATTGAAGTTTACGCTCGCGGCCTGGACGGCTACATCAGGCGCAACGCGCGTGCGGCGCGCTACTTCGCGGACAACAACACTTATGAGGCCGAGGATAAGCCCGTAGTCTGGCAGGAGTTCAGGACGAAAGCGGCGCTCGATGCCGCGTGGCAGAACGGCAAGACCTACAGTTCTTCAAACGTCTGGTTCAGCCAGACGGGCGAGTTGGTAGTGGCGCTCTTCACCTTCTCAAGCCCTTCCGGCGACTGGGCGCAGTACATGACGAACTACTATCGCAAGGACGGCACGCTGGCTAAATCGAGCGCGGAGCTTCGCACCTTCATGGGCGACATCATACGCATCTACGACCGCCTCTACGACGACAAAGGCAAGCTCCTGAGAGAGCAGACGCGCTTTCTAGACTTGAAGACCCGCCGCCCAAAGCGCGTTAAGAAGGACGAGTTCATGGACATGGAAGCGCCCCTCTACGCCAGCACGAGCGCCCTTCCCTTCTACAAATTATTGAAGAAGCGTTAAAGCGAAATCAGTTCGATTATGCATTATCACTTGATTGGAATCTGCGGGACGGCTATGGCGAGTCTGGCCGGGATGCTCAAGGCCAGCGGCGCGCACGTCACGGGCTCGGACGAAAATGTTTATCCCCCGATGTCCACTATGCTTGAGTCTCTGGGCATCCCCGTCATGCAGGGCTACAGGCCGGAGCATCTTGAGCCCGCTCCCGACTGCGTCATCATAGGCAACGCCATCCCTCGCGGGAACCCCGAGGTGGAAGAGACGCTCGACCGAAAGCTTCTCTACCGCTCGCAGGCCGAGACCGTTAAGCGTGAGTTCATACGCGGCCGCCGCTCGCTAGTCGTCGCGGGCACGCACGGCAAGACTACCACCACCAGCATCGCCACATGGGTCATGGAGCAGGGCGGCCTTAATCCTACGTTCCTCGTCGGCGGTGTCGTGCAGAATTTCGATTCCAGCTTTCGCGTCACAGACAGCCCTTACCTCATCATAGAGGGCGACGAATACGACACGGCCTACTTCGACAAGGGGCCGAAGTTCATGCACTACCTGCCGGAAGTCGCAATCGTCAACAACATAGAGTTCGACCACGCGGACATCTACGCAGACCTCGCGGCAGTCAAGACGGCCTTCCGCCGCCTGATGAATCTTGTGCCCGGCAACGGCCGCCTGATTGCCGGATGGGACAGCCCGCACGTAAGAGAAGTGGTTAACGAGATGGGCTCAAAGCTCTTCACGCGTCTTGAGACCTTCGGCACATCAGACGACGCCACGTGGCAGGCGCGAGACATAGATTACTCCAGAGAGCTTGCCTCTTTCCGCGTCTTTCGTGAAGGCAAAGAGTGGGGCGAGTTTCAGACTAATCTGATTGGCGATTTCAACATAAGAAACATACTGGCCGTCATAGTCGCAGCGGACTTCTGGGGCGTCAGTCGTGAAGCGATTAACGAAGCGCTTCACACGTTCAAGAGCGTGCGCCGACGCATGCAGGTCAGGGGCGAAGAGCGCGGCGTGACCGTGATTGACGATTTCGCTCATCATCCCACGGCCGTGCGCGAAACGCTCAACGCGCTCCGCACAAAGTATAAAGAGCGTCGCCTTGTCGCGGTCTTCGAGCCGCGCTCCTGGTCTTCGCGCCTCGCGGTCTTTCAGGACGATTACGCGCGTGCCTTCACGGACGCGGATTACGTCATCGTCGCCAGCGTCTTCGATAGCGCGAAGGCGACGGAGAAGGGGCGCGTGCTGGACACGGACAAATTGATGAGCGACATAGCCGCGCAAGGGAAACCTGCGCTGAGGATAGAAGGCGCGGACGAGATTGTGCGTCACCTTGCGCCGGAGCTGCGCGCGGGCGATGTTGTGGCCGTGATGTCAAACGGCGGCTTCGGCGGCATACACGATAAGCTGCTAAATGCCCTTCGCGGCTAAAGAGACTGCGCCTCAAAAAAAAAATTCATCCGTCTTCAATCGTACCGACAGCTCGTCCGTGAGAAAGTTACTCTTTGCCCCTCCTATCGAATGAAGAGCAAAGGGGGTTTTCGCAGACGCTCCTGAGCAGTCTCCTCTTGCGCCTGCAAAAACCCCCTCTTTTTCTGCCCGAAAAGCCGCCCGCTCCGGCCCTGCCCCTACGCGAAAGAGAAGAATATTTTAGATTTAAAATCCGCCTAAACCTGCGCCGCTTCGTTGTACGCGCGGCAGACTTAACTTAGAATTGAGTCATGACGAAGGATTCCACGCCCACGGACGAGGTGCAGAAGTCCCTGACGACGACCAGGCTCAAGCCTCTTCCGGGCGAAGGCGGCCAGATTGGCGACCCTCCGCAGGAAGGCTACCTGATTTTGATTGTTGACGACGTGGTTGACAATCTGACCCTGCTCAGCCTGGATTTGCAGCAGCAGGGCTACCGTGTGGTGACGGCCTCTGACGGCGAGAAGGCGGTGCGCGTCGCCTCTCTGACCAGACCCGACATCATACTGATGGACATAGCCATGCCAGGCTCCGACGGGCTTGAGGCAACCCGCAAGCTTCGCTCGGACGCGACCATGCAGAAGACTCCTGTGATTGCGCTGACGGCTTACGACACGGGCGGCTTTCGACGCGCGGCAGCCGACGCAGGCTTCGACGGCTATCTCACCAAGCCCATCAACTTCGACCGCCTGCACGAGCTGATACAGAGCCTGCTCAACCGCAGGTAAAAGAAGTTCCGTTTTACTCGCTGTAGATTATCAGGAAGACGCAGCCCGTTTCGCTTCTCACATCATCGTCCACTGTTCCGGCCTTTGACACGCTGGCCCAGCCACGCGTCAAGCGCCGTCCGTTCTGAATCAGCTCTCCTTCCAGAATGTAGACGAACTCCGGCCCCTCGTGCCTGTGAATGGGGAAGACCGTGCCGGGAGGAAAGCGCACCAGTTGCATGAAGCGTCCGTCCGCCGCGCCCAGGTCTTTCACCTCCACGCCTTGAGCGAACGTAGAGGCACGCCACTCTATGGCTTCACTGTCAGCGAAGAAGAAATCAGTGCTGTCGGCTTTATCTTTATTCATCTGCCTCGTATGGAAATCAGAGCATGGGTGTCACGGCTTCCAAGGTCTGCTTAGATGGAACTACTGGGACGAGCTCGAACTCCACAAGGTCTTGCCACTCGGCCACCCACTGCTGCAAGAGTGAAGCGTCGTCGCACTCCATCAACTGAAAGCAGCGGCCAAGGTTCGCCTCAGTCCAGCTTTCCAGATACCTGAGCCCCTCAGGCATCAATCGCCCGCGCTCTCTGAATCGCCTGTAAACCGAGAGCGCGTCGCCGTTTTTGAAGCGCTCGATTACCATAAACAGCATCGGCCCGAAGCCTCCCTCATCTTTCCAAATGGCTCACGGGCCGCAGCATGAATCATTCAACAAGGATTTGTAAAGACCTTGCTGCATAGAAGGGGAACCGGGCTATTAACAAATTAAAGAGAAACTTTTGCAACGCGCGCGAAGATTCAAGCGAGTAGAAGAAGAGTTGCGTCCCCCCTGTGGCGCTTTGGAGGTATGAGAAGCGCGGTGAAAACATTCTCCTTGTTTGAAGAGGCTCTTAAGATTGCACAGTCTTCCCACGGCGAAGACTTTCCTGAAGTCACATTCGTTTCGCGGCGTGATTTTGACGAGCGCGAGACCTTCACTTTCGAGACGGGCGCGCCCTGCCTCGAATACGTCAGCCTGCTGATTGAGAATGCCGTTCTTTTGAGAACGCACCGCGCTGGCCGCGTCTACTCGGGTTTCGAGAAGCTCTCGAACATGGAGAGCATAGTAGACCGCTACCTGAGAATCGCCGATGTCTCCGAGCGTGTCTACGTCTTCGGCGAGCCGGACTGGCAGCCGCCGCGTCACCCTAACATGCGCGTCGTAGAGCTTGTGAGCGACTCGCGTCTTTCGCGCGAGTGGTTCGTCGTGGCCAGCTCTCCCGTCCTGAAGGCGGCTCTGGTAGCGGCAGACAAAAACAGCACAGGCTCACAGGCGAGCCACGAAGCCAGAAGATTCCGCGCGCTGAAGACCAGCGACCCAGCGATAGTCACGCGCCTCGCAGACATCGTAGAAGAGCTGATTGACCTCTCTCTCGCAGCTTAAAAAAGCTAACGACGCGCATCACACTCGGGCAGCACGAACATAAAAGCGCTTTGTGTCGCCTGCGCGTGTGATGCGCGTCGTTAGCTTTTGTCTTTAGACTTTAGCGCGCCTCGTCCCGGCCCACTTCTATGAGCAGCGGCCTTGATGCCTCTTTCGAGCGGATTGAGTCTAGCGAGAGCTTCCCCGGCCCGGACTCTATGCGCGAAGTCAGCACGCGGTTGACGCGCTTCGGAAGGAGCCTCGGGGCGACCTGTGCCACGGCCTCCGCGAGCTGGATTATGTCGCCGCCGCCGCGCCAGTGCTCGCGCACCACCCGCGCGTCCGTGCGATTGATGAGACGCAGCAGTGTGAGCGCTATCAGGTAAACGTCGTCAATCTGCCCGACGAAGGGAATCATGTCGGGGATTAAATCCAGCGGCGAGACGGCGTAAATGATTGCGCCTGCGAGCAGCAGCTTTTCCGTGCGCGGCACTCGCCTGTCCGTCATCAATCGCCCGCACAAATGGAGCATGTTCGGCAGAAACATCAGCAGGTTCTTCATTCGCCGCTTTAATTCCAGACGGGCCATCTCGCGCTTCTTCCTTCGACTTCAGGGCTCAGGTGTTCTAGAAATCGCCTTCGCACTCCGGGTGGCCGCAGTCGCAGTCAATCTGAGTCACGTCGCCCGCGCCCGCGCAGTTGGCGCTGCAATAATTCTCGTTATCTTCTCTAACTATGCAGTTACAGGTGGCGTTCTTACACTTCTTACCTTCTTTATCGGCCATAGCGGTTTCTCCCTCGTCTTCGATTTGTTGTCACGGTATAGAATGCTTCTATACCTAATTCCGTGCTTAGTCAATCAAGAAAAAGTGCGCGAAAGCTTCTCGATTAACTTTCGCGCACGAAACAGTCTGTGGCTGGAAGTAGCCAGCCCCATGTACCTTATATCTCAAAAGCTTTGGCTTCTCGGCCGCCCTCGCGCGCTTTAACGCGAGCAGTAACGCCCGGCGCGAACCGACACTATCTGCCAGCGCCCGTCGCGCCGCTCGAAGGAGCGCGTGTAGTTGTAGGGCGTGGTGACGAAAGGCTTGCCGCGATAGTTGCCGCGCACTATAGCCTCGCCCGTCAGGCGGGCCGTGTCGCCCGTGACCGTCACTTCCACGTTGCTGGTGTCTATGGACTCGAAGGCGAAGTCAGGATTTTCCAGTAGCGAGAGCCGCCTGGCCTTATCCGTGACTCCTCCCCAGTAATGAGAGAAGGTGAAATCGTCCGAGAGCACACGGTCAAGCTGGGCCGTGTTGCGCTCAACGTGAGCGTCCAGATACTGTCGCTCGACTCTTAAGATTTCAGTTTTATCCTGACTATCAGAGGCAGTGCGAAAAGCAGTCCAGGGAGTTGCTGCCGTGACCCCAATGATAAAAGTCGCCAGAGAAACCACTACATTAAAGATGATTCGTTGCATGGCAATTTTCTCTCCTGATGAAGGCCAAGTTACCACAGGCCGCCTTGGGAAGACAAGATTTTGTTAAGGAGCGTGGCGGGGAAATTTCCCGCTTCCGGTTTTCCACAGGCTTTTTCGGAAATTATCATGAAAGCTCGCCTGTTGAAGCTCTGCGTCAGCTTGTCCTGCGGCTTTCCGGTCGGTTAGACTTCGCCGGTTAGAAGCTACGAACACCACAAAAGGTTTACTTGCCGTCATCATGAATATTCTAGAGCAACTGCGCCAGCGCGCCGCCTCGCGCCCACAGCACATTGTCCTGCCCGAAGGCGAAGACCCGCGAACAGTCGTGGCCGCTTCGCTTTGCGCCCGCGAGCGACTCGCCCGCATCACCATTCTGGGCAGCGAAGAGAAGATTCGCTCTCTGGCTCAGGCCAACCAGGTAGACCTGGGCGGTGTCGAAGTAATTGACCACAGGCGCACAAATGATTTCGAGCGCATGGTGCAGCTCTATCACGAGCTGAGGCGCGCCAAGGGAGTGATGCCGGACGAAGCGCGAGCGGCCGTCTCAGACCCGCTCTATTACGGCAACCTTATGGTGCGCGAAGGGCTGGCCGACGGCTCCGTCGCGGGCGCGACCAACACGACGGCGCACACGGTTCGGGCGGCGCTTCATTGCATAGGCGTGCGCGCAGGCTTCAAGATGGTCTCAAGCTTCTTTGTCATGGCGCTGCCGGACACAAGATTCGGAGAGAATGGCGCGCTCATCTACGCGGACTGCGGCGTGGTAATAGAGCCGAACGCAGCGGAGCTGGCCGAGATTGCAATAGCTTCAGCCGACTCTTGCCGCGCGCTGCTCAATGCCGAGCCTCGCGTGGCTATGCTCTCCTTCTCTACGAAGGGGAGCGCCAAGCACAAGCTGATTGACAAGGTGGTGGAGGCTACTAAGACAGTGAAGGCACGCGCGCCAGAGCTTGAGATTGACGGAGAGCTTCAGGCGGACGCGGCGCTTCTCGCTTCGGTCGCGGAGTCGAAGGCTCCCGGCTCAAGCGTGGCGGGCAGAGCAAACGTGCTTATCTTTCCAGACCTACAGGCTGGCAACATAGCCTACAAGCTGACGGAGAGGCTGGCCGGGGCAACAGCCATAGGCCCCATCCTGCAAGGCCTGGACAAGCCCGCGAACGACCTTTCGCGCGGCTGTAAGGCAGAGGACATTGTGGACGCCGTTGCCATCACGGCCGTGCAGGCACAGGCCCGCGCCGCCGCCGGATAAAGATGAAGGACAACCACTTCTCCCCCTGAATTAATCCAACCCTCACAGGGAAATACGTGCGCTCCCCTTTTTGAAAACTATGCTGACACGACATCGCACCATTCTGCTTTTCATAGCCGCTCTAGTCTTCTTTACGCTTTCTGCGCCCGCAAGCGCGCTCGCGCAATCGGGCAGGACTGCGCCTCGCCCTACGCATACGCCGCAGGAGCGAGAGC
>DATELK010000174.1:0-5361 GCA_035276685.1 Pyrinomonadaceae bacterium
GCTCGACCCGAAAGCAGGTAAAAGAAATTAACAGGGATGGACAGAGATTGTCAGGATAAAGAATAAACGCTTTCTCTTTCATCCTGTATATCCTGTCCATCCCTGTTTGAATCTCCCTCTAATTGAAATACTACTTAAGCGCCGCAGCACTTCTTGTACTTCTTGCCGGAGCCGCAGGGGCACATATCGTTGCGTCCTACCTTCGGCTGGTCGCGCGTGATAGTCCTGACCTTTCCTGCCTCTTCGCCCGCAGCGGCCGCGCCCTGATTCGGCCCCGTAAAGGTCAGGCGCGTCTGGCGTCTGGGCGCGCGGCGCTGCTGAATCTGTTCGGGCGCTTGCTCCGTCACGACCTGAAGGTTGAAGAGCGAGCGAATCGTGTGCGTGTCTATGCGGTCGAGCATCGCCTGGAAGAGGTCGAAGGACTGCTTCTTGTACTCAACGAGCGGGTCTTTCTGGCCGTAGCCGACGAGCCCTATGCCCTGCTTCAGGTGGTCAATCGAGAGCAGGTGGTCTTTCCACTGCGCGTCTATGATGTTGAGCATGATGATGCGCTCGTAGGTGCGCATGGCCTCTTCGCCTATGGCCTGCTCTTTCTCTGCGTACCTGGCCTTGAGCCGCTCCCAGATGGTCTCTTCTATCTCTTGGGCGCTTGCGTTCTGGAAGTCTATCCCCTCGGCGTCGGCGTCGAAGTCGTAAGTGGACTGAAGCTGTATGGTGTAGTTCTCAACGTCCCAGTCATCGGGCGAAGCCTCTTCGTTGAGATACTGGCGCGTCAGGTCAGAGAGCAGGTCGCGCGCAACACCGGAGTCTCCCATCAGGTAGTCCTTCTGGTCAGGCTCTTCCATCAACTGGCGTCGCAGGCCGTAGATGGTCTCGCGCTGCTTGTTCATCACGTCGTCGTATTCGAGCAGGTGCTTGCGAGCCTCAAAGTTGCGACCCTCGACAGACTTTTGCGCGCCCTCTATGCGCTTAGAGACCATCTTGGATTCGATGGCGACGCCCTTCTCCATGCCGAGGCGCTGCATCAGGGCCTTGACCTTGTCGCCCGCGAAGATTCTCATCAGGTCGTCTTCCAGAGAGAGGAAGAAGCGAGAGGAGCCGGGGTCTCCCTGTCGGCCCGAGCGGCCTCTGAGCTGGTTGTCTATGCGGCGCGACTCGTGGCGCTCGGTTCCTATGATGTGAAGACCGCCAAGGCTTACTACCTCTTTATGCTCTTCTTCGACGATGCTCTTGGCCTGTCTGTAAGCCTCTTCCCACTGCTCGTCCGTAGCCTCGTCAGGGTCAACCTCCTGCTGCTTCAGGAACTCTCGCGCCATGAAGTCGGGGTTTCCGCCGAGCAGGATGTCCGTGCCGCGACCGGCCATGTTGGTGGCGATGGTGACTGCGCCACGGCGTCCGGCCTGCGCGACGATTTCCGCCTCGCGCTCGTGATACTTGGCGTTCAAAACGTTGTGCGGGATGCGCTCGCGCTGTAGGCGGCGGGCAATCAGCTCGGAGTTCTCGACCGAGACGGTGCCGACCAGCACAGGCTGTCCCTTCTCGTGCAGCTCCTTTATCTCTTCCACCACGGCGTCCCACTTTTCGGGCAGCGTGCGGTAGATAACGTCCGAGTTGTCCTTGCGAACCATGGGCATGTGCGTGGGGATGACAACTACATCAAGCTTGTAGGTAGAGTGGAACTCGGCCGCTTCCGTCTCGGCAGTACCCGTCATGCCCGAAAGCTTTTCGTAGAGACGGAAGTAGTTCTGCAAGGTAATCGTGGCGAGCGTCTGGTTCTCTTTCTCAATCTTGACGCCCTCTTTGGCTTCCACCGCCTGGTGAAGCCCGTCCGACCAGCGACGCCCCTTCATCAGTCGGCCGGTGAAGTCGTCCACGATGATGACCTCTCCGTCCTGCACCACGTATTGATGGTCGAGCTTGTAGAGCGTGTGCGCCTTCATAGCCTGCTCGACACAGTGCAGCAGCTCCATGTTGGAAGGGTCGTAGAGATTGCCCACGCCTAACAGGCGCTCCGCGTGGTCAACGCCCTCTTCCGTCAGAACGGCCGTGTGCTGCTTTTCGTCAACGAGGTAATCGCCGGTGGTCTTGCCCGAGGCTTCGTCCTTCTCGCCGCGCTTGAGCTGCGGGATGATGGCGTCCGCCTTGTAGTACTTGTCGGTAGCTTCGTCCGACGGGCCGGAGATGATAAGGGGCGTGCGCGCCTCGTCAATCAGGATTGAGTCAACCTCGTCCACGATGGCGTGGTAGTGTCCGCGCTGCACGCAGGTCGCGAGGTCGAACTTCATGTTGTCGCGCAGGTAGTCGAAGCCGAACTCGTTGTTGGTTCCGTAGGTGATGTCCGAGCCGTAGGCTGCCTGCCGCTCGAAGTCATCCATCTCGTTCTGTATGCAGCCGACCGTCAGGCCTAAGAAGCGGTGAATCTGTCCCATCCACTCCGCGTCGCGCGAAGCCAGATAGTCGTTGACAGTGATGATGTGAACGCCTCGACCCGTCAGGGCGTTCAGATAGGCCGGGAGAGTTGCGACGAGCGTTTTACCTTCGCCCGTGCGCATCTCGGCAATCTTTCCCTGATGCAGGACGAGCCCGCCAATCATCTGCACGTCGAAGTGGCGCATGCCCGTGGAGCGGACTGAAGCCTCTCGCACGGTGGCGAAGGCTTCGGGCAGAAGCTCGTCCAGTATGGCCTGCTCGCGGCGCTTGCGGTCTTCCTTGTCGGTAGAGCCCGCGACCGCCTGTGCCACTCGCTCCTTGAACATGGCCGTGCGTGCGCGAAGCTCGTCGTCCGAGAGCTTCTGTAGAGAGGGCTCAAGCTCGTTTATCTGTTGGATGATGGGCTGAATGGTCTTGAGGAACCTCTGGTTGCTGCTGCCGAAGATTTTGGTCAGAAATTTATCTACTGATGGCATCGTTTTATCCTATTAATTGGCCGTGTCATACACGGATGAGAAACTGACGGGCGCACCCCTCGGGGCGAAACATTTGATTGTAATAGACGCCTGAACAGGTAGGCAAGCGAGCCAAACTCTCACCCCGGACTGAAAGAGACGTGCGCTATCTCGCTTTCACCCGTATGAGAAGCTTCGAGCTTTGCCTAAAGGGGCGTTCAGGCCGTGGCGTCTTCGATGGATGCGCGCGGCAGGGAGGTGACGACCAGAATATGATTGCCGGCCGACAGGGGATTCGGGTTGCGGTAGAGCTTATTCGCCGCGACTGTCTCGCCTCTTGAGGCGAAAGAGAGCGCGGGCGAGTTGTAGGCGGCTGCGAGCTTCAGCGCCTTCTTGGCGGCGCTCCCATACGAGAGGGGCGCAGACGCCGTGTAAGCAATCTCTGAGAGAACGGTCGAGGCCGTCTGGCCAGCATGAGAAGACGCGCCTGCGGCCACGAGGCCCAGACAGGCGCTCAGCACGGTCACAAACAGCGTGGCGTTCTTGATTCTCAGCTTGCTCATAATCCGGCGGACGAGCCGCGCCACACACGGCGCAGGCTCCTTAGTACGTCTCTAATCGGTCGAAAGTTTATTGATAATGGTTAAGGCATCCTTGCGCAGCAGGTTTAAGCTGAAGAGGACTTGCTTTCCGCTGGACGATACCTTCGTGTTCTCGTAAATCAGACTGTCGGTCTTACCCTTGCTTTTCAGCCTCCCTACTACGAGCATGGAGTTGAAGCCCGTGGCTGTTCGACCTGCCTGCTCGGGCGTCGGCTCTGCAAAGCTGACCGCAAACCTAACTTCGTCTTGAGTCAGATTGAGCATGAAACGGAAGCGGTTCGCATCCCTGAAAACCTGAAGCGCACGGCTCTCGCCAAGGGCCGTGACAAAATTCGTAAAGTAGAGCGCGGCCTTCGGGTCTCCCTGCTTTTTCAAGACTACGGGAGCGGTCAACCCTCCCTGGGCCGTGCGGTTTGCCTCTATAACTACCTCGCTCGGAACTGAAAGATTCAGCTCTCCCCTGTCGTTGGCCTCTTTTACCGACCTTAGCCAATCCTTCAGAGGCCTTTTGTTAACCGGCTCGTCGCTCCCTCTTTCAGCGGCGAGCGTGACTGCGGAAAGAGATATACAGGCGAGCGCTACGGCAGCTATGTATAGCGGGAATCTGAAGTGCTTTGAGAACATGCTCTACTATCTTTAACTGGTCGAAAGCTTCGTCAGGATATCTGTGGCCTCTTTGCGCGGCATGGTGAATTTGACCTCTACGGCCTTGCCGTTCGATGAGACCTTGGTGTTCTGGTAGATAATGCCTTCGGTCTCGCCGCGCTTCTTTATGCGGCCGACGAAGAGCATGGCGTTGAAGCCCCCGGCCATCTTTGAGGCCTTCTCTGTCGTTTCCACTTCGGAAGAAACCTTGACGTTCACGTCCTTCTCGTTGAGGCTCACGACCATCTTTATCTTCTTAATGTCTTTCAGAAAGGCCAGAGCCTTGCTGTCGCCCAGGGCCGAGACGAACTCCCTGACAAGCTCCTGTAGCTTAGGGTCGCCGCTTTGAGACGTGACGGCCGGATTCAGCAGCTTGCCGTCCGGGCCTACCTCAGCCTCTACGGTCATCTCTATCACGCCCTGAAGGTTAATCTCGTTCTTATCCTTCTTCTCCTTGGCCATCGCCAGCCAATCCTTCAGGGGCTTCTTGTTAATCAGGTCTTCGTTCGGACGCTCGATGCCGCTCTTGGCCGCTATGTCGTTGAGCTTCTTATCCTGCTCCTCCTTGGACATGCTCTCCGTAATCCCTGCGGTCAAATCTTCCGAGGGAGTCGCCTGCGGGGAAGGAGAGGGCGAAGCCTTTGCCACTGCCTCTGCGGGCGTGGGCTTGACCTTGGGCTGGCGCACAGGGGGCGGCGGCGGCGGCAGAGGAACGGGCGTCGCCGTCGCTATGACCTGGGGCGCTAGTGTCTGGTCAACCACAGGGGTTGAGAAATATCCCGGCGGGTACTCGAAAACGTCCTTCGCGTTTATCAGCACGGCGCGCTCGCCCACTATTGTTTTCTTGTAATCCTCGTCAACGTACTTTGCCTCGGAAAAGACGCTGGCGATGTTGAAGGCTTCGCGCAGCGACGGCACGTAGAGCACCGTCGCGACGAGAATAGTGTGCAGGAGGACGGAGCCCACGGCTATGCGCCAGACGCGCTGCCACCAGGGCGACCTGTGCAGTTCGAAATTCTGAAAAAGCTCTGCCACTTCTCTTTTACTCCCGGCGCGCTCGCGAGACTCGAAAAACTGCGCCAGCCGCGCCGACTTCCTTAGACGCGCCCAGCCCGCCAATCGTTGCGAGCGCGGGCAATATTAAGGTTAACATCACTTAGACCGAGGGCAAAAGGGGAAACACAGGTCAGTACCGCCTGCGGTAGCGGGCGGGTCTCTAACATCCATCA
>DATELK010000175.1:0-54941 GCA_035276685.1 Pyrinomonadaceae bacterium
CGCGCGGGCTTCAGGGGGCGAAGCAGCCAGTAGGGTCGGCGCGTGCCGTCGGGCGAGAACTTATCTGCCGGTCTTGTCGCGGAGAGCCAGCGCTTGTAAGCCTCGCGCGACTTTTCTGTGTCTACGTGTATGTCGCCGTAAGCATCTCCCGGTCGCGCACGCGTGACTCTGACGGCCTGATGCCAGCAGTGCATGCCCGAGATGGGGTCTGGATGCACTGGAAAGGTCAGGTTCTGATGCACGCCCACGTCCGTCCACCAGATGCGCTCCGTGTCCGCGTCGTCAGACCTGTAGGGCTCAACATTGCGCTCGCGCTTCATGCCCCAACGGCTCGCTTCGTGATTCAGGCTGACGGTAGCCATCATCTGCCGCTCGCCTTCGTCGCGCAGCTTCCAGCGACCCATGTGATGGCTGCAAGCGACAATCCCCGGCTTGATGCCTTCCGTCACCCACGCGCGCAGGACGAAGTAACCCGTCTCCGTTTCAACACGAAGGAGGTCGCCTGTGTCTACATTAAGCCGCGCCGCATGACTCGGATGAAGCCAGAGCGGGTTGGTGTGAGCGATTTCATTAAGCCACTTTGCATTCGCGCTTCGCGTGTGAATCTGCATCGCGAGCCGGAAGGTGGAGATTAAAACCGTCTGGTCTTCTTCAAGGTTGTCCGGGTGAACGTGGCTCTTGATGTAGACGGGCGTGCTCCATTCGGGCCAGCCCCAGTCGGATAGTGTGCGCGAGTAGAACTCAAGCCGCCCGCTCGGCGTGGGAAAGCCGCGCAAGGTTTCGCCGTCCATGCTCACGCCCACCATGCGCCTGCCTTCATCGTCTCCGTCAACCGTAGGCACGGGCACTATATTCGTCGAAGCGGGCTTAGCACTTCGCGTGTAGACGCGGCCGAACCTGTCTGTGCGAACGTCTTCAAGCTCGTCCGTGGGAACAGGCTGCTCGTAGACAGCGCCAATCTTCCTCTGTATCTCAAACGCCCCGTAGCGACGCATGAACTCAAGCGGCGTCAGATTCTCAAGGCTCGCGCGGTGCGGCAATCCAGGGATAGAGTTCTCGAAGATGTAAGCGTAATACTCGTCCACGCTCAGGCGCTCGCCCGGACGCTCAAGCGATTCCGCGTACTGCCTTATCCCTAGGCTTCCATCAGGGTCAATGCGCCACGTCAGCTCAAGCCAGAACTCGTTCTCTTCCCAGACCTCGCCGGGATTAACGTCGCGCGTATCTCTGACACTCTCTCCGAGCCGCTCTCGCGCCGCACGCATCACGGGCTGACGAAACCCGAGCCACTGCGCGTCGTGCGTCTCGTAAGAATGTATGTCGTGGCGCTCCGAGCCTAAGCCCATGGGCAACACGTAATCCGCGAAGTAAGCCGTCTCGTTCCAGACGGGAGTGAGCGCCGCGTGACAGCCCACTAGATGTTCATCCGTCAGCACTTCAATCCACGAGAAGCCGTCGGGGTTCGTCCACACAGGGTTGTAGACACGCGTGAAGTAGGTATCGACACGGCCGCGACCGTCTTTCAGCAGCTGCGGCAAGAGGAAAGACATCTCGTTCATGGAGAGCGGATACTCTCTGGGCCACGTCAGCTCGTTCCACATATGCGGGTGCGGCGGCGTGTAGATGGGCTTCGGCACGAACTTGTTCCACGCGTTCGGATAGACGCCTCCTTCCGTCGCGACTGCTCCCATAAGAGCGTTGAGCATGAAGAGCGTGCGGGCCACGCTCCATCCGCCGCTGTTGCCCGAAGAGGCCGAGCGCCAGTTGTGCGTGGAAAGCCTTGTGCCTGCGCGCGAGACTACGCTAGCAATCTCTTCAATCACTCGGGCATCAACGCGCGCTTCCTGCGCCGCCAGCTCGAAAGTGTAGCTGCCGTAAAGCTCCTTCAGCACAAGCTCGAAGTTCTCGAAACTTGTCTCAAGCTCAGGACGCTCGACGGCCATGTACTCTTCCCAGTTCCACCATCGCCGCACGAACTCTCGGTTGTAGAGGTCGTTCTGAATAAGGTAATTGGCGATTGAGAGCACAATCGCGGCCTCCGACCCCGGATAAGGCGAGACCCAGTAATCGGCGTGCGTCGCCGTGTTAGAGAGCCGCGTGTCAAAGACAATCAGCTTCGCGCCGCGAGCCTTCGCTTCAATGATGCGCTGCGCGTGCGGGTTGAAGTAGTGGCCCGATTCAAGGTGCGCGCTGATGAGAAAGATAACGTCCGCGTTCGCGTGGTCAGGGCTAGGGCGGTCAAGCCCCATCCAGAATTGATACCCGGCGCGGCTAGACGACGAGCAGATGTTCGTGTGCGTGTTGTGCCCGTCAACGCCCCACGCCGCCAGTATCCTCTCCGTAAAGCCGTCTTCGCCGGGGCGGCCCACGTGATACATAACCTCGCCGCGACGCTCTTCGACAATCGCCTTTCGTATGCGCGCCGCCAAATCATCCAGCGCCTCGTCCCAACTCACGCGCACCCACTTGCCTTCGCCGCGACGGCCCGCTCGCTTCAGCGGGTGGAGTATGCGGTCTGGGTCTGTGATTTGGTTCAGCGTCGCGGGGCCCTTGGCGCAGTTGCGGCCGCGCGAGCCAGGATGCTCCGGGTTCCCCTCGAACTTCTGCACCTGCAAGCTCTCTTTATCGACGTAGGCAAGAAGGCCGCACGCCGCCTCGCAGTTGAAGCAGGTCGTCGGCACGAGCATGTAGCGCCGCTCGCGTCTTTCGGGCCACGCGCGAGAATCAAGCTCGACCCAATCGTCCCAACGCTCCTTCGGCGGGAACATCGCCAGGTGAATGCGGCTCGGCCCCGGATAAAAGGTCTCGCCGCGCGCCTCCGCTTCAAGCCGCGCCGCGCTCACTCTCTCGTTCAGCTTCTTAACGCTCATCGTTCATTCCACTTTTTGATTAACTCCGAGATGCGCGCCAGATGATGGTCGTCGTGCTCCGCCTTGAAGAAGGCGAGGTCGATGACGCGCATGGGAATCTGTAGGCGCGGGTGAAGGGCAGACCTCTCTATGAGCTCCGCGTCCAAGGCTTCGAGCCTCTCAACGAACTCCTCGCGCTCTTTGCGAAAGGCCGAGAGGATTTCACGTATGTCTTTAGAGTTGTGGTCGGCCTCGAAGGTCTTACGGTTCTGAAGGTCTGCGGGCGTCAAGGTCTCGCGCCCTGCGGCGTAATCCTCAAGCCGCGCCACTTCCAGCGCCTCCAAATCTAATAGATGTCCCGCGTGCTCCTGCATAGACCACTTATCATCGTCGCGCCTGACGAGAACGTCTCGCGGCAAACTTATCAGCCTGTCTTCAAGGCGCGCGGGCGTGCCGCGCAGACGCTCCAACACGTTCGGATACATCCACACGGGCAAATCAAACGCGAAGCGCCGCTCAAACCACGCGCGCCGCTCTACCATAGCTCAGCTCTCCTGATACTCATCTCTCTTCAGGCTCCAGCGCCAGACTTCACCCTCGTCGGGGTCTTGTCCTACACCATCGCGCTTCATCCCGACTCTTTCCAGCACCCGCGTCGAAGGATTTTTTTCGGGCAGCGTGTGCGCGATTACCTCGCGGACGTGCGCGTGCGAGAAGGCGTAAGCAATCATGCCGCGCGAAGCTTCCGTTGCAAGCCCCTGACCTCTGTAGCCGGGAGCGAGGCTATAGCCTATCTCGACTATTCCGTCAGCATCGGCCTCGCCCTTGAAGCCGCCCAGGCCTATGAGCGCATTGTCCGCGCCGTGTATGAAGAGATACGTCCACCAGCCAAGCGCCTCGGGGTGAGCCTTAAGGTATTCGTAAGAATACGACATGGCGTCTCTGGCGGCTTCGAAGCCTAGCCAGTCTTCGGCCGGAGAGACTCCGAGCATCCCGGCAAGCTCTCTTTCGTCTCTAAGCATCGCCTCGAAATGCTCAAGCTCGCACGGGATTAGCTTCAGTCGCTCGGTCTTAATCATCACGTTCTCTTTCATGCCAGAGGCACCGCCTGCCCCGCCTGCACGTAGGCGTGCTCGTAGAGCAGAAGCCCCACCAAAGCAAAGGGCACCGCGACGAGCCCAAGCGCGGGCGCGAAGATGCCTATGGCCGAGAGCACAAGACTCGCCCAGAAGACCAGGCGGTATCGCCCGCCGGTCATCTCCCACACGGCGAGCCGCGCGTGCGTCGTGGGATGCGTCAGTGTAGTCTCGCCCCAGACCATCAGCAGGTGAAGAATGGTCGTTATGCTGAGCGTCCAGAGAAGTGCATTGTAGCTACGCGCATCCATCCACCTTGCAATGGGAGCGAGCGCGGCAGAGCCAACCAGCAGCGCCTGCACGAAGAGGTGCGGCGGCAACAAGGGATTCTGCCACATGTCGCGCGCCTTGGCCTGCGCGAAGAGATAGGCCGTGTAAACGGCTGTCAGACCGGCGAGCGCAAAGCCTACCGGAATGAGTATGCTCTGGACATCACGGCTGCCCGCGAGCGTCGCTATGAAATGCACTGCGAGCAGAGCGGAGTAGGCGGCTATGATAAAGGCTCCCTTGACGAGCCAGCTTCGCCACTGCGGCCGTGTGAATATCATGTAGAAGCGCGCGGGGTGCTCCAAATCCCAGATGAGCAGCGCGCCCGTCGCGGCTAAAAACATCCCCGACAGCACGGGCGCGGCCCAGAGCCAGACGGGGCTCGACCCGGAGATTAAGCGGAAGACTATGAGAAGAAGCGGGACGAGGTACGCGCCCGCCGCTATGCCCTTCGTCCAGGTGTAAAGGCTCACGCGCCAGTCCCACGGAATCGAGTGCCCGACATCGTAAGAGAGAAGCGCCGCCGCAGACGTGTTTCGGAAATCAGGATTGCCCGACACTACCATCTCGGTTCCCAGAACCTGCTGGCTCCACATGAAGAGCCCGCCCTTGGGGCGACGCGCGGCCAGAGGGTCAAGGGTCGCTTGATGCGCTCCCTTGTAGAAGAGCTTAGGCAGCGTCTCCTTCTCGGGCCGTCGCACGTTGACGGCTTCGCGGTTGACTATGCTCGCAACCTTTGAAGCCTCGTCGTTCATGTCTCCGACAAGAATTGCTTCGACGGGGCAGACGACGACGCACGCGGGCTCAAGCCCCATGTCTATGCGGTGCGCGCAGAAGTTGCACTTCTCCGCGGAGTGGTCTTCGGGGTTGATAAAGATGGCATCGTATGGGCAGGCGGCCATGCAGGCTTTGCAGCCTATGCAGATTGATTTATCGAAATCAACTATGCCGTCCGCCCGCTTGAACATGGCGGCCGTGGGGCAGGCCGTCGCGCACGGTGCCTGCGCGCACTGGTTGCAGCGAGTGACCTGATGTGCGCGCCGAGCCTGCGGAAAGATGCCCACGTCAACGTGCTTGACGTAGGTGCGCGTCACGCCCAGCGGCACAAGGTTCTCTGACTTGCAGGCGGTCGTGCATGCATGACAGCCTATGCAGCGCGTCTGGTCTATGACCTTCGCCCACTTAGCTTGATATTCAACTGTCGCTTCCGTTTGCTGATTCACCCGCGCATCTTAGCCTAAAGCCTCGCCGTATATAAAGCAGGTCAGTACCGCCTGCGGTAGCGGGCGGGTATTATCCGGGCTAGAGACACGATGAATCTTAGACCCGCCCGCTACCGCAGGCGGTACTGTCCTGTATGTGCCTTCTTTATTTTCGGGCGGCGACGATTTTTCCGGCGCGCTCGGTGGCGAGCGTGAAGTTGGGAAGCACTCTGAGCGAAGTGAGTCCGACGGCCACGCGGTCGTCCGTGCTGAGGGGCATGCCTGAGGCTTCCGACTTGGGGCGCGTGACGATGATGGGCACGCCTGTCCTCTGCTCCGGAGTGTTGGGGCCGACGCTGTAGAGCGGAGGCTCGTTCGGAGATGGCTGTCGCGCGGAGAGGTCTAATCGGACTGACAGGCGCTCGTATGCTCCCACGAAGCTTATCTCTTCCACGACGCCGTTCATCAATCGTCGCGCGCCCTTCGGCAGCTCTCCCATACGGCTCAGGCAAACGTCCTCGGGGCGAAAGACGATTTTGACCGATTGGCCGTCGTGGAATCCAGCGGCCTCTTCCTCACAGGGAATCATCACGGAGCCCACGGAGATGCTGCGGCCCGAGACTACGCCGAGCAGAAGATTTGCCGCGCCTAGGAAGGTGGCGACAAATTCCGTCTCGGGCTTGTTGTAAACCTCGTGCGGCGTGCCTATCTGCTCTATGCGACCGGCGTTGAGGACGGCTATGCGGTCGCCCATCTCAAGCGCCTCTTCCTGGTCGTGCGTGATGAAGACGGCGGGCACGTTTATCTTCTTCAGGAGCGCGTGAATCTCTCTTCTTAGGCGCACGCGTATCTGCGCGTCCAAAGCGCCGAAGGGCTCGTCAAAGAGAAGCACCTGCGGCTTGTAGGCGAGGGTTCGCGCAATCGCCACGCGCTGCTGTTGTCCGCCCGATAGCTGCGAAGGATACTTCCTGCTGTGCTCTTCAAGATGCACAAGCTCTATCAGGCGCGAGACTTCTTCGCGTATCTCCTTGCGCGGGCGGCCGCGTATGCGTAGGCCGTAGCCTATGTTGGCCTCGACCGTCATGCGCGGGAAGAGCGCGTAAGATTGGAAGATGACGCCTACGTTGCGCTCGCGCGCAGGCAGTTCCGACACGTCTTTGCCGTGGAGTATGACGCGGCCCGTGTCCGGGTCTTCGAGTCCCGCGATGATGCGAAGGATGGTCGTCTTGCCACTGCCCGACGCGCCCAAGAGCACGAGCGATTCGCCCTGGCCCACGTCGAAATCTATGTCTTCGAGAACGCGCGTGCCACGGAAGCTCTTGCTCACGCTGCGTACGCTGGCGGCGGCAGTCGCGCGCTCTTCCACCTCTGCGCCCGGCTCTTCACTTCCGAAGATTGTCGTAATCTCTTCCGACTGCATAAGGCTTTAAACCTCAATCCGCATCGAGCCAGTCGCGCGCGAAAAATAGAATGCTGAAGATGATGAAGGAGAAGAGCGCAAGCACTATGGCCACGGCGTTCGCCGCCTCGACCTGCCCCTCGTTGAACTTGGCGAAGATGTAGAGCGGCGCGGTCTGCGTCCGCATGGCGAGGTTTCCGGAAACCAGTATGGTCGAGCCGAACTCGCCTATGGCGCGAGCGAAGGTCAGAAGAGCGCCCGTCACAATCGCCCCGCGAAGAGAGGGCAGCGTGACGTACCAGAAGGTCTGCCAGCGCGTCGCCCCAATCGTGGCCGAAGCCTCTTCGAGCGAGCGGCTCATGGTCTCGAAGACGGACATCAGCACGCCGAAGGCCAGAGGGAACGTGACGAAGATGTTGGCCAGTATGATGGCATAGGGCGTGAACATTATCTGATGGTCTTCGGACATGTACTGGCCTATCATGCCGTACTTGCCCCAGAGCAGCAGCAGCGCAAAGCCTGCGACGGCGGTCGGAATCGCGGTCGGGAGCGAGATGGTCACAATCAGCGCCGTCCTCCCCCAGAACATGTAGCGCGAGAGCACGTATGCCGCCAGCAGCCCGAACAGGACGTTGAAGACGGTGGCCCAGAAGCTCGTCACAATCGAGAGCTTCAGCGCAAAGATTGCTTCCGGCGCGGTCAGCGCGGCCCAGAAGCTTCCCATCCCCTTGTTCGTCCCGAAGATGAAGATGGAAGCCAGAGGCAACAGCACAAGCGGCAGCATGATAATTATCATCATGCCTATGCTGAGCGGGCGCACCACATCAAAGCCCCGCACATGCCGCATAGCCTTAACAGTCGCACTCATCAGTCGTCACTTGCTTTTCTGCACCTGGTCGCGCCAGACGCGTTCTATGATTTCGGGATAGGCTCGTGACCAGCCGCCGAGGTCTTTGACGTAGAAGGGCGTCTTGATTTCCGCGAACTCCTTGTTCTCCTTGTTCAGCTCTTCGTTCGTCACGGAGCGAAAGTGGTATTTGACGAAGGCTCGCTGCGCTTCGTCCGTCCAGAGATATTCTATGAAGGCGTTGATGACGGGGCGCTCTTCGGCTGTGACGTTGCGGTCTATGACGACGGCCGGGTGCTCGCTGAAGATGGTGGCTTCGGGGACTACGATTTCAATGTCGGCCCCGGCCTCCTTCATAAGTATGGCTTCCAGCTCGTAGGTGATGAGAGCGTCGCTGTAGCCCGTCTCAAACTGCGTGCGTGCTTCCCGCGCCGAGCCGGGCGTGGAGATGACGTTGCGCCAGATGGAGCGGAGCGTATTCAGGGCGCGAGCCTCGTCTCGTTTGCCCGTCTCCTTCTCTGACTTAATCAGCTCAGACCCGTAGATGGCGAGGATAGACCACTGCGCGCCGCCCGAAGAGACGGGGTCTGGATGAATGAGCTTGACGCCCTGCTTGGCGAGGTCTGGGAAATCGCGTATGCCCTTGGGGTTTCCGCGCCTGACTATGATGACGAAAGGCGTCTTGTTGACGATGCCCTGCCCGGGCAGTTGGTGCCAGTCGGAGGTGACGGCTCCGCCCTGCTTTAGCCGGTCAACGTCGCGCTCAATGGAAAGGATGGCGATGTCCGCGCCCACGCCCTGAAGAATCTGGTTCGTGACCGTCTCAGAACCGGCGAAGCTTGAAGTGAACTTCGGCTCTTCGCCGTGCGTCTGCTTCCACTTGGCGGCGAAGGCCGGGAAGATTGCCTTCTCCAAAGACTCCTTCATGACGGAGAAGCCGTAGACGGTGATGCTTCTGCCGCCTGCGGTCGTAGATGATTGCGGGAGACAACTGTTTGCGACGAGCAGAGAGCAGAGCATGAGCGCGGCGCAAAGTGGCCGCACCCCGAAGTTGAGTAAGCGTCGCCTTGACATGGGCTTCTTTCTCCAATGCCTCCGAATCTTTACTTTCGCTGCCTGATAACTCTGCTGGATTATTAAAAATTAGCTCGGTCTATAGCACACCTTTGCCCTTTCGTGAAGTTTTTTGTAGAGGAATCAGGCCGACACAACCGTCAGGAAAGAGATAAATCGCTAAATCACACGAAAAGCCGGGAAGATGAAGAGCGAGGCTTTTGCCGTGTGCGCCGGAACGTGGTAGAACTATTCTCAGGGTGCGGGGAGCGAGCCCACCAGAGGCTCGTCAACTGTCATCGTCTTGATGGAGGTTTGATTAAATGCGTCTTTGGAGTTTAATGGCGGCGCTGTTATTGCTGGCTACCGCCGTGATGGTCGCAGCGTGCGGCAGGAATAGTAATCAGCCTGTACAGGTGTCCGCGAAAGGAAGCGGCAACAGCACTGTCGCCACGTCGGCTACGCCGCAGGATAACGTGCGGCGCGTGACTATAACGGAGCTGCGCGACATGCTTGAGCAGAGCAAAGCGATAGTCGTGGACGTGCGCGGCACGGAAGCCTACAAGCAGGAGCACATCAAGGGCGCGCTGGACATGCCCGAAAACCAGCTCAGCTCGCGCAAAGGGGAGCTGCCGAAGGACAAGCTGATTGTCCTCTACTGTTCTTGACCGTCCGAGCACTCAAGCGCCCGTGCGGCGCAGGCACTCCAAAAGGCCGGTTTTGAAAATGTAGCGGCATTGCTTGGTGGCACAAACGCGTGGAAGAGCGCGGGCTTCCCCATGGAAAAGGGAAATTAAGAGATGGGGCATAGAGGATAGTAAAAGAAAGAGAGCCTGTTTTCTTTTACTATCCTCTATGCCCTTATTTTATGTTTGCGGGACGGGCTCTGTGACGCGCACGGGTTGCGGCGTGACGACTCGGCCCGATGGGACGGAAAGCACGGGGCAGGGAGCGTTTCTCACCACGCGCTCTATGTCCGGCCCCAGCACGGGCGCGCCGCCGAAGAGAGAAGCGTGAACGCTAGTGCCTATGACAATCAGGTCGAAGTCGGCTTCCATGGCGAGCCGCACTATCTCTTCGTAGGGACGCCCCTCGGCTATGTGAGTCGTGGCGCGTCCTCCATTCTCGCTCACGAAATTCCGCATGCGCTCCGTCACGTAGTCGCGCAAGCGTGAAAGCGGCGGCCCGCTAGCCTCTGGAAACATCTCTGCCATCTGGCCCACGTAATCGCTTATGACGTAGATGGCGTGAAGCTCTGCGCCCGAGCGCGCTGCCAGCGAGACGGCCATCTGCGTCGCGGCGTTTGAGGTCGGGCGAAAGTTCGTCGCCAGCAGCACGCGGTTTAAGCGAATCTCCGTCTGAGCGCCGCGATGCTCTACGAAGTCTCGCTGCGGCGGTCGTATAGTCAGCACCGGACAGGGCGCTTCCGCGATTATCTCTTCGGCCGTAGAGCCCCAAAGGGCGCGCGACAGCCCGTGCCTGCCGTGCGTGACAATCGTTACGAGGTCGATGCCGAACTCGTGAGCGGCCCGCGCAATCTCAGGCGCGGGGTCGCCTTCGACTATGATTGGCTCGACCTCAAGCCCCGCGAGCAGAGGGTCACTAAGCACTTCACGGACATCCGTGCGAAGCTGCCTGAGCCAGCGCTTCTCCGTCTCTTCAAAGACGCGCTCGGGCAGCGTCAGCAGGTTCGCGGGCACAGTGCCGCTCTGCACGCTGAAGAGCACGACGCGCCCCTCGCCTTCGCGCGCAAAGCCTGCCGCATACTTTAAAGCCGCACGCGCGTGCGCCGTAAAATCGGTCGGGAACAGAATATTTCGGAATGGATACATAGATTCAAGTAGGACTCAGAATTCAGGACTCAGGAGTCAGAATAAAGACGCTTTTATTCTGACTCCTGAGTCCTGAATTCTGAATTCTATCCCTTCACAGTTTTCCCCAGAGCATCAGAGCACCAATGATGATGAATGCGACGGCTGCCACCTTGCGCAGGATGTCCTCGGGCAGGTATTCGCCCAGCACCGCGCCGACGGCGACGCCTATCAGTGAGACCAGAGCCAAGGCAAGCGCCGCGCCCAGAAAAACCGAGAGCGGCGAGCGCGTCTGGGCCGCGAGCGTGATTGCGGCCAACTGCGTCTTATCGCCCATCTCCGCCAGAAACAGCGCGCCAAACGTCGTCCAGAAAGCAGTCCATTTAAACATAAGCAAATAGTATTCAGAACTCAGAATTCAGGAGTCAGAATAAAGGCGAAGCTTCTCTTTCTTTATTCCGAGTTCTGAGTCCTGAATTCTGTCTCCTGTTTTATATCACTCTCGTTCCGGCAATGCGATCAAGCTGCGGCATGAAGCCGAAGTATTCCAGTTGTCGCGCACGGCGGCGGGCCAGCACGGCCAGCTCAAGCGCCACGCGCTCGCGTATGCTCGCGGAGCGCCCTCCGGCAGCGAGGCGTTCCACCACCCGCCTGAGCGCCTCGCACAGACCGTAGATGAAGGCGCGCGGGTTGGGGCTTGAAAGCAGCTCTATCTCGCCGTTGGCGTATTGCAGCCTGCCGCTTCCAGGGTCAAGGAAGTCGTAGTCGTCCGCCAGCTCAAGCCGCGCCGTGCGGAACATGGCATCGAAATTCGCCCCGGCGCTTTTGGCCGAGCGCTCTATGGCGGCAATCAGGTCTGCGCTCGTGCGTAGCAATCCCTGCCAGTCGAACTCCTGCTCGACGGGCTCTGCTGCTGGCCCAACGGGTCTTGCGCCCGCATCTGCATGGGCCTCTGCGCGAGGCTGTGCCGATTGCTCTTCAAACGCGGCCGACTCCCTTTCCCTGTAGACGTTGATTATCCCACCGGCATCGAGCGAGCGCACCAGCAGTCTTTGCAGCGCGGCATCGCCTTCGGCCTCGCGCCCCGTAGCCGTGTCCAGCTCCCTGCACAGGGGCCGCTCGCCCGCGCGCAGGCGAACCTCCGCCCTGTAGTCGCCAAGGTCAATCATCACGCGCCCCGTAAAATCCCTCTGCTGAAGATAGCGTAGGAGCGCGCCCAGATTGATGAAGGACGTGTCCAGGTTCTCGTAAACGACAAAATTTTTCGAGCGACTCATGAGCGACTCGGTATTCTATAAGGCAAAAGTAAAAAGGGGAAGATGGCGGACGAGAGTTTAGGGGACAGAGTAAAGAGAACTGGTTTCTCTTTCTTTTACCATCCAGGCCTCTATTCTCTATCCCACACTTTTTTACTTTTATCTTATACTGTGCCAAACTCCGCCGCACACGGCTCGGCAGCGCTTGCCCGGAGCAGGCTCTGTGCAGCGCGGGGCAGGCATCTTCAGTTTCATTCTTAAAGCAGCAATCGCAATCGAGGAGACATGTGAGGTGATAGAAGTCACAAATGTCGTCAAGCGATACGGTTCCAACACAGTCCTTAACAACGCCACTTTCCAGATAGAAGAAGGGCAATTGACAACCATTCTGGGCCCTTCGGGCTGCGGCAAATCTACCATGCTGCGCTGCATGAACCGGCTGGAGAAGTTCGACCGCGGGCGCATGAAGATAGCAGGCGTGGAGGTAGAGGGCACGGAGGATAGAAAGCTCACGGCAGCCGAGGAGAAGGATTTAACCCGCCGCTTGCGTAAGCACGTGGGCATAGTCTTTCAGAACTTCAATCTCTTTCCGCACCTCACCGTTTTAGGCAACGCCATAGAAGCGCCCGTCACGGTCAAAGGAATGCAGCGCAAAGAGGCCGAAGAGGTCGCGCGCCACTATCTAGACAAGGTGGGCCTCTCGGCCAAAGAGGATTTTTATCCGGCGCAGCTATCGGGCGGACAACAACAGCGCGTGGCGATTGCGCGAGCGCTGGCCATGGAGCCTGACGTGATTCTCTTTGACGAGCCAACGTCTGCGCTCGACCCGCAGCTCATACAGGAGGTCGCGCGCATGTTCCGCGCGCTCGACGATTTGGGCAAGACAATCGTAGTTGTCTCGCACGACATGAACTTTGCCCGCCGCATATCAGACCAGGTCATATACTTTGAGGGCGGGCACGCGGTGGAGGCTGGCACGCCCGAAGAGGTCTTCGGCAGGCCGCAAAAGGAAGAGACGCGCCTCTTCATGCGTAGCTTTCAGGACGAAGACCGTGAAGCAACTGAAGAAGCCGATGCGAGCAAGGGAAAGATTGAAGAGGTCGCAGACAAAGGCACTCGTTTATCTCTCGGACAGGAAGAGTAAGAGACATTCAAATGAAGCAGACCATCAAACGCTCCGTTGCCATCTTTCTACTTCTCTTGTTTACACCTTTGCCCTCTCTGGCCCAGACGGCGCTCGAACGCGTGCGCCAGAGCGGCGAGCTGCGTATAGGCACGGACGCCACCTACCCGCCCTTTGAATCGGCGGAGGGCGGAGACTTCACGGGTTTTGACATCGACCTGGCGAAGGCGATTGCGCGCGAGCTTGGCGTGCGCGCACGCTTCATAAATTCCGGTTTCGACGGCATCTTTCCCGCGCTTCAAAACGGCACCTTCGACGCCGTCATGTCCTCCGTCACCATCACGCCCGAGCGCTCTGCTTCGATGCTCTTCTCAGACCCTTACTATGACTCTGGCCAGTTGATAGCCGTCCAAGAAAGCACTCAAGGCATCAGCTCTCCCGACGACCTGAAGGGCAAGCGCGTAGGCGTGCAGATAAACACGACCGCGCAATACGAGTTGGAGAAGAAAGAGGGCGTAGAGGTCGCCAAGTACAACTCGATTGACCTGGCGCTCTTAGACCTTCGCAATCGCCGCATTGATGCAGTCGTAGGCGACGCGCCCGTCTTGAAGTACATGATCTTTCAGAGCTTTCGAGAGTTGAAGACGGTGGGCCGCCGCTTTACGGATGAAAAGTTCGGCATAGCCATAGCTCAGGGCAACGAAGATTTGCGCGACGCCGTCAACGCCGCGCTCAAGAAGATTAAGGAGACTGGCGAATACAATCAGATTCACGAGAAATGGTTTGGCGAGGCGGCAGAGCAGGCGCAGGCCGTGGCCGCCCAAAGCCGTAAGCCGAAGGTCTTTGACTTCGACATTATTCGACGCACGCTCCCCTTTTTCCTGAGCGGCGTATGGTTCACTGCGCGCCTGGCAATCATAAGTCTGCTGCTGGGGCTGCCCATAGGATTATTGCTGGCCCTGGCGCGCGTGCAGTCGTCGCGCCTGCTGAAAGCACCGGCCGCCGTTTACGTAGAGGTAATGCGCGGCACCCCTTTGCTCGTGCAGATTCTCTTCATCTACTTTGTGCTGCCCTACTTTCGCATCTACATTCCGGCTTTCAC
The DNA here is from genome assembly GCA_035276685.1 of Pyrinomonadaceae bacterium. Taxonomy (GTDB): domain Bacteria; phylum Acidobacteriota; class Blastocatellia; order Pyrinomonadales; family Pyrinomonadaceae; genus JACVRN01. Next base: position 14,046 of record DATELK010000175.1, read on the forward strand.
GTCGGGCGTTATAGCCCTGACGCTGAACTGCGCGGCCTATATCTCTGAGATTTTCCGTGCCGGGATTCTCTCGATTGACGTGGGGCAGATGGAGGCTGCGCGCTCTCTGGGCATGACCTATTCGCAGGCCATGCGGCGCATCATACTGCCGCAGACTTTCCGCCGCGTCGTGCCGCCGCTGACCAATGAAGGCATAGCGCTTCTGAAAGACTCGTCCCTGGTCTCTGTTATAGGACTGACGGAGCTTGCGCGCACGGGTCAGGAGCTTGCCAGCCGCTACGCAGCGCCTTTGACCATCTGGCCCGTGGTAGCAATCTTCTACCTGCTGCTGACCTTCCCGCTGACGCGCGTCGCGGAATATCTGGAGCGTAAATGGCGACCTGTGACACGCGCCTGACTTTGTTTGACCGGCAACTGCCCTGTGAGCGATTGCAATCGCTTAAGACGCGTCTATTAATGTAAGAAAGGTTGGCAAATTAGGGGACTATGAAGATTCTGGTGCTCGGCGCGGGCCGCATGGGTTTAGGAGCGGCATTTGACCTGTCTCACAACTCCGACTGCGAGCAGGTGACGGTCGCGGACGTGGACATAGAGCGCGCACGCGCCGTCGTAGAGACCATAGGAAGCAACAGGCTCACGGCCGCCCAGGTGAACGTGGCCAACCACTCGGCGGTGGTAGAGCTTATGCGCGGCCACGACGCCGCTATTAGCTGTGTCGTCTACAGCTACAACCTTCAGCTGGCACGCGCGGCGATTGAGGCCGGGGTTAACTTCTGCGACCTTGGCGGCAACAACGCGGTCGTGGCGAGCGAGCTTGCGCTGGATGAAGAGGCGAGGCGCGCGGGCATTAACATCATCCCCGACTGCGGTCTTGCGCCCGGCATGGTCTCCGTGCTCGTGGCCCACGGCGCTGCACGCTTCGAGCAGTTGGAAGAGATACACATACGCGTCGGCGGGCTGCCTCAACACCCGCGACCTCCGCTCGACTACCAGATAGTCTTTTCCGTCGAAGGCTTAATCAACGAGTACATAGAGCGTGCGCGCGTCATACGCGACGGTAAGATTGTAGAGATTGATTCCATGACGGAGATAGAGAGCCTGAGCTTTCCCGCTCCCTTCGAAGAGCTTGAGGCTTTTCAAACCTCCGGCGGCACATCTACTCTGCCCGAAACTTTTCTGGGCCGCGTGCGCGAGCTTGATTACAAAACGATTCGCTACCCCGGCCACTGCGAAAAGTTCAGGCTGCTCGTAGACCTCGGCCTCTGCTCAAGCGAAGCGGTCGAAGTGGACGGCACGCGCATGAGCCCGCGCCGGATGCTGGGCGAGATGCTCATTCGTCATCTTCCGGCGGACGAGCCCGACGTGGTGCTGATTCTGGTAGAGTTTCGCGGGCGGGTCGCAGGCAAGAGCGAGTCAGAGCGGCTACGCTACTACATCATTGACCGCTTCGACGAAGCGACGGGCCTCTCTGCCATGCAGCGCACGACGAGTTTTCCGGCCGCCATCATCGCGCAGATGATGGCTCGCGGAGAGACTCTGGAAAAAGGAGCCGTCCCGCAGGAGCGCTGCATCCCACCCGAGCCCTTCGTCAGAGAACTGGCCAAACGAAACATTGAAATCATTATGACCAGCGAATAAGTCCCAAGGTCAAAGTCAAAAGAAAGTAATGGTTCAGTTTGGGAAGATTCAAACAGGATGGACAGGATAAGCAGGATAAAAGAGAAACTATTTCTTCTTTATCCTGTCTATCCTGTCCATCCCTGTTAATTCTCTTCTTCTCTTCAAACTGAACCACTACCACTTATTCCGGCTTACACCGAACCGCCCGCGAGCACCTCATCTGACCCACGGGCGGCCCGGCTGCCCCCTCGCTTGCGCCTCAAGCGACGGAGGGTCTTGAGCAAACGCGGCCACCGCTTTGTGCGCGCAGACCTGCGGCCCCGCAATCCGGGCACAATTCCCCCGGCCGCCGCGTTTACTTCCGCAAAGATTAAAGCTTTTGAATAAAGAGTGGCGTAGAAGTTCGAGGCGTTTATCCCGCCACTCGGGTTAAAAGTCTTGGAGCGAGCTTTTTTAGAATGGGATGCCGGTAAGAATAGCATCCCATTCGCTCTGCACCTTCATGCTTAGAAGGATACTCCAATGAACTCAGGTAAATTAAAGTAGCTTCATCCTATCGTCAACAACATTCTATTGGCCAAAACGAGGATTTATTGGCCGATTCGGGGATTCCGGTCAATTAAGCATCCTTTTCAGTACTGCTTCACGAAAGAACATGCCTGCGAGTCTCGTCAAAGGTCGCGGGCATGCAATTTCCAATGCCTAAGCCAACTTCCCCTTCAGATGCTCTTACTGCACGCCGACTAAAAACACGTCCCATGCCCACCTGCCAACACGCTCTCTCTTCTCGTCCCACACCTTTGCCCTGTATCGGAACTGGTTCCCGTAGCTATCCGTTCTCTTAGATTCCCTATAAACAAGCTCTAACCTGGCAACGCCTAACTCCGGCAAGAGACGAAGTTCATTGGCTTCTGAAATCCCGTTATGATTCTTATCCTGCCAGAGCCTTAACTGAGAGAAGATGGCATCTCTCTTATCTATTACTCCATCAGAGTTCCCTCCATTTGTCGCTTTATCAAACTCTGCAAGCGCCAGGAATCCGTTAGCCTCATTTGATGGAGGCTGTGGAGTGTAATTGCCGAATAGCTCTCTGCCGTTATCAATAGTGCCGTTGCCATCACGGTCTAGGACCAGCCATGCGTTAGTTGAGCCAGGGACAGTCCACGCAATCCGTTGATTACTTCCCATACCATAGAAATCGAACCACACGCCGTCGCTGGCATCGGTCAGTTGGAATCCTGAGCCATCCACATCAATAACGATAGGGCTTATCAGATAAGGCTGGCAGCAGCCCCCCGTATTGATATAGTTACCCGGACAGCCGCTCTGAGGATAGCTGCAATAATCAATAGCCACCCCGTTTCCTCCTTCATTACACTCTGTGCTTGGACAAGGCGGCAGCGGTTGATATTGCTCTATGGAGCTTACGCTACCCTGGTCGCAGTTGGTGATGTTCAGGGGTAAGTTATTACCCTGATCGTTAAGGCCGCACTTTCCGTTCATTACACTCACCCCTGCCGACTGCCCGCCGCAACTAGCATTCATATTCGGTACAGGCATGTCATACAGGCCCATCGTATGACCGATTTCATGTAGCATTACGTTTCTCGACAACAGTGTCGTAGCCGGGCTGACCTGGGTCATAGAGGTTGGTGTTACTGAGGTCAATTGTAGTGGTGTTGCCGGTTACTATACCGTTGCTATTACCGGCGATAGCGGAACTGGCAGGGTATCCGCCTGCCGACCCAACTTGAACCGTAAAATTAGCCGGGTGGCTCGCGCTGGCTGGTTGAAATTGGACGCCCGAACCATTGGATTGGTTAGCGGCGTTCCACTTATTGAAAGCTGAGATTGCCTGCGTCTTGGCTGAGCCGGATAAAGCGCTAACGTCGTAATAGACTACTGTGTACGATGTCCAACCCTTAAATCTTGAATCTAGCGGCGGATTACAACTCTGAGCATCAAGTCTCCTCAGCACCGGAGAACCGGAGGTCAGTAACATTACCATCAAAAGCGCCAGCCATTGTCATCCCCCCCGCTTGGTAGACAAGGCGGCAGCGATAGCTATCCTCACATCGTTGATAAAAGATGCTGCGTCTTGATCAAGACGCGCAGCATCGGGCGCTTCGGTAAGCGGCTTTACGCTTTTATCGTCAACCAGCTCGAAGCTGCCCTTATTGCTTACTGCATGGTAAGCACCAGTTGTTGGAATATACTTCAGGAAGAGCAGATAACGTCCGCCAACTGCGAAAGGCTTGAAAGTCCTGTCCCTCGCGGTCACAATCCGGCCTTCCAGTAAGATTCTGCCGCCCGGCCTTGTCACCACGATGCTGCTTTGCGACTGAATGTTATTGCTGCCATTCTCCTTCAACACTTCTTCGACCGCGACATCGTAGTCAGTAAAAACAAACGCGCCGTTCTCAGTAAGCTGAGAAGACTTATTCGCGACAGTGCCGATGACAACGGCATCTGCCGTGCTTGCAAGATTGTTAAGGAAAGTATCCGGCGTTGAGGGGCGGCCTCCCGGAGATAACTCGGGCAAGCCCGGCATCACCGTGATTATCAGTTCATTACCCGTATTGTTCTCTTCTTTTTTAAGCAGGTCGAGCAGCTTTCCATTGCCCTTATAATCCTTGTACAGCTTGCTATGTTCTTTTTGTCGAGCAGACATAACTCCCTGCTGCACTGGCGTCGCAGCTTCTGCCTTTGAGCCGGAGGCCCCCTGGCCCCAGCTACGCAATGAGGTGATAGTGATTATACCTATAGCTAATGCTGCGGTGAGAAGAAGCAAAACTTGTTTTCGCTTATAAGCCTCCTTTGATGGAAGAGCTTGTCAATGACAAGTCCATTGGGCGAGGACAGCATTGGAGAGAACCAAATGCCAACGGAAACAGGAGCATTCTCAAGCCATGAAATAACAATCAATGAGTTGCTACATACGCCCCTCAAGTATCAATGTCAACAACAATCTATTGGCCAAAACGAGGATTTATTGGCCGATTCGGGGATTTTCCCTATTCTCGCTTCTCTTTCTCCATCTGTTGATAGCGCGCACGGTATTGAGCGGGCGTCAGACCGTAGAGTTTCTTGAAGTCGCGCACAAAGTGGCTGTCGTCTGAGAGGCCCACTCTGACCACTATCTCCTGCACGTTGAGGAAGGTGCTTTCCAGAAGGCGCTTGGCTTCCGAGAGGCGCAGCCGCTTCTGATACTGTAGAGGCGTCATGCCTATCTCGGATTTAAAGAGCGCTCGCAGGTGCTCCACGGACAGCCCTACCGACTGCGCCATCTCAGGGAGAGTAACCTTCCGGCCCAGGTCTTTTTGAATGAGGTGCACGACCTTCTGAACTCTTGGATTCATCAGCTACGAAACAGAGCAAGGCCATAAACATTATGAGGTGCTCGGACTTGCACTTGCATAAACCGGGCCACAGCAGCCGAGGTAAGAAAATGGGGACTTTTTTAGGCGAGCGAAGAGGCGGGTTGTGGATATATGACACGCGCGCTGATTGTCTAGGGCTTTAACTTCTTAATAGCGCTTCGCTTGCGTGGCGCTGAACTCTTTTTTGCAAGGAGCAGATTTTTATGCCTGTTTTTTAGCATGGTGCCTAGGCGTTGGTGAGTGATGCCCAGTAGTCGGGCGGCATGGGTAACGCTGCCCCCGGCGGTAGAGAGCGCGAGCTTGATAAGATTGCTCTCAAAGTTTACGACCTCGGCCTTTAGCGAGCATCCTTCCCAGGGCTCTGCGAGAGTAGCCCTGCTTATCAATCGTCTAATAGCAACGGCTTCGACCGCCGACGGCGTAATTACGGCGCCGTCCTTTGCCGTCAGCAACGTGCGCTCTATGAGTGCGCGCAATTCGCGCGCGTTGCCCATGAGCGGAAGGCTTCTCATGGCTTCTATGGTCTCAGGCAGGAAGGTCACGCGCTTGCGATGTACTTCCAGTAGTTCTTCTATGAAATGCTTTGCGAGCGCGGGAATATCTTCGGGGCGCTCCCTGAGGGCAGGCACGGCCAGGTGAAAAGTGTTGAGCCGGTAGAAGAGGTCTGCGCGAAACTCGCCGCGCGCGACCAGTTGTTCCAGGTCACAGTTTGCGGCGGCGACTATACGCACATCCACATACTCCGGCACGGGCGCGCCTACGGCGTGAACCTCGCCCCGCTCGATTAGGCGCAGCAGCTTGCCCTGGCTGCCAAAGCTCAGCTCCGCAATCTCATCCAGAAAGAGCGTGCCGCCCAGTGCTTCGCGCACAGCGCCCGCGTGGTCACGCACCGCGTCCGTAAAGCTGCCTCGCACGTGACCGAAGAGCAGCGATTCAAAGAGCGTCTCTGTCAGCGCTCCGCAGTTGACGGCGACGAAACGCCCCGTGCGCCCGCTCCAATGGTGGATCAGACGCGCCAGCACTTCTTTTCCCACCCCCGTCTCGCCCGTAATCAGCACAACAGCCGTAGTGCCCGCGATAATACGGGCCGTTCGCAACAACTCGCCCGTGCGCTCATCCGTATAGACGAAGGCGGGAGCAACAAACTCTCCCGCGCGAGCGCGGGCTGCATCTAAAGCGAACCTTGCACAGCCGCGAAGACGCATGAGCGTCTCGGTGTTCTGAGAATCGGCCAGCAGCTCGTCGGCACGCTCGTACATAGCTCGCAGCTCATTAACGCCAAGCTGTACGCCAAGCTCTTCCATAACGGTAATCGCCGCCACACCCGCGCTCTCACAATCGCCCGCACGCTCCGCCACCTCAATCGCACGCGAGAGCGCCCCACGCGCCTCCTCCTGCCGCCCCAGCCGCGCAAGCGCTACCCCGTGAGTCGTCAAAGCCTCCGCCAGCAGCGACAACTCATCGCCACGCTCCAGCGTCCGCACAGCCCCCCGCACGACCCTCTCGGCATCAACATCATGCCCCTGCGCCAGAAACACCCGAGCGCGAGTGTCATTCAACTGAGCAATAATGCCATTATCTTTAATACTCTTGAAAATATGTAGTGCTCGGTCTAAATGCTCATGCGCCTCTCTTAACCGCCCAATACTGAAAAGTAAAGAGCCTAAATTGATCTCAACTCTCCCCTGATAGCGTTTGTGCTGAGCCTGTTCAAAATGATAGCTTGCCGCAGTATACTCAATAAGAGAATGATCTATGTAATCCTCACGCTTTTCTAACGTGCCTAATTTCTTTAGGACAAGTGCAAGCTGACCGTGGAATCTACCTTTAGCTGAATGGCTATAATGGTTTTCAAACAGTGGCGCAGCTTCATTCAATAAATGTAGGGCATCATTGAATCGAGTAGCAGAAATTTCAACAATGGCACTGTTTAATAAAGCTCTTGATTTAAGATCATTATTGCTCTCAGTAAAGCGTCTCGACACTTCTTTCAAAGTCGCACGAGCTTCATCAAAAGCACCTTCACGCCAATAACAGATTGCGAGATCAATATAAGCCTCAGCTACTTTTTCCGTCTTCTGTATCTTCTCGAAAATGGCAGCACTTTCACTGATTAAATCCTTAGCTATCTCCTGCGCCTTCTCAATTTGGCTGGCACTTCCGATCCATCCTGATAGTGTGCCCGCTCGCAGTAGTACCTCGGCGGCAACGACTTCGTTTAAATCATCTAATTTTGGACGAGAGCCTACATGCGACCATAATCCGTTCAGAACACCACGGGCTGCTTCGTAATCGCCCGCCTCTTCCAACTCTTTTGCGAGCCTACAGCGAAGCCATGTCCGTTCCGTATGGGATAGGTTAGGGCTATCTATCTGCTGACGTAGCTGCATGGTTAAAGTCATGCAACGCTCTCCTTTAGGGTGGCTTGCAAAATATTTTGCAAGCCCTGTTCCAGCTTGATACAGTGCTAGTGTGTGGCCGCAAGAGTTCTGGTTAGTCCCAGCATTTGAGTGCTAAGCCCCATTATTAAATACACTTCACAGGAGAATAACCATGAAAAGTGTTAGACGACTATGCGGTGCGTTCATCCTAACGTTAGCGCTTAACTTCTCAGCTTTCGCAGGTGACGTGCAGTTCCCTGGCGTCACATCACCGCCGCCTGACCAGCAGACATCTGCGCCGGGCGACATTCAACTACCAAGCGCGACGGGCGAGATTCAAACGCCGGGCGCGACGAGCGCGGGGCAGATGGATACGCCTTTGACATCGGATGCTGGCACTGTGGCGGAGTGGGCGTTGACCCTGATGGCCAACGTGTTGTCAGTTTTCTAAAGCCGTTCGCTGCTAATTAAGCCTTTTCCCGGTTGGCCGTGAGCGCCTTCACGCGCGGTCTGGTATCAGTGTGTCGTGAAAACGGTCTGCCCGGCGAGGAGGCGCGACTCGCAGCAGCGCGCAGCTTAACCGTTCTGCCCCACGAAAAGCAATCAAAATTTACTGCGCGAACAGGTCAGTACCGCCTGCGGTAGCGGGCGGGTTATCAAGTCTATCTAGAGTCAGGCTGAAAGCTATAGATCCGCCCGGCTTACGCAGGCGGTTCTGACCTGTGTAACTACCTGCTCTTCCAAATTTGCGGCTTGGCGAATATTATCTATGACCGTCAAGGCGTCGGTCACACCACCCAAAGCTCCTCGGTCAGGAGACTAAAGAGAGATGAACGCATTACCTATTATCCTGGGCGCGCTCTGTTTGATGGCGATTGCCTATCGTTATTACTCTGCGTTTATAGCCGCGAAGGTTCTGGCGCTGGACGACGCGCGACCCGTCCCGTCAAAGACCATGTACGACGGGCACAACTATTACCCCACGAACAAGTGGGTGCTGTTCGGCCATCACTTCGCGGCCATCTCGGGGGCGGGCCCGCTCGTGGGGCCTGTGCTCGCGGCGCAGTTCGGTTTTCTGCCGGGGCTCTTGTGGCTGGTGATAGGAGTGTGTCTGGGCGGCGCGGTTCACGACTTCATGATTCTGGCGGCGAGCGTGCGCAGGCGCGGGAAATCGCTCGCGGAGATTGCGCGCACGGAGATTAGTCCTTTGTCAGGTCTTGTAGCGGGCATAGCCATTCTCTTCATAGTCGTGATAGCTCTCGCAGGGTTAGGGCTCGTGGTGGTAAACGCCCTTGCCGAATCTCCGTGGGGAACCTTTACCGTGGGCTTCACTATTCCGCTGGCTCTGCTGATGGGCCTTTACATGTACCGCATAAGGCCGGGCAAGATTGCGGAGGCGAGCGCTATAGGCGTCATAGGGCTGCTGCTCGCGGTCTTCCTCGGAGGGCGCATAGCTGAATCAAGCTGGGCCGCGAGCTTCACCTTTTCGCGCAACACTATCATCCTGCTGATGGCCGCCTACGGCTTCATAGCCTCCGTGCTTCCTGTCTGGATGCTTCTGTGCCCGCGCGATTATCTCTCGTCTTACCTGAAAATCGGGACGATTGCTTTCCTCATCATAGGCGTCATTCTGGTTCACCCGACTTTGAACATGCCCGCATGGACGCCTTTCATGGCGGGCGGCGGGCCCGTCATTCCCGGCAAGGTCTACCCGTTCGTCTTCATCACCATCGCTTGCGGCGCAATCAGCGGCTTTCACGCTCTTATCTCTTCGGGCACGACGCCGAAGATGATTGCGAAGGAGACTGACGCGCGCATGATTGGATACGGCGGGATGTTGATGGAGGGAGTGGTGGGCGTGGTGGCTCTGATTGCTGCGGCGTCGCTCTTTCCCGGCGACTACTTCGTCATCAACACCCGTCAGGACACGCCCGCGCAAAGGGCGGCTTACGTTCAGATGGTGGACACTCACACGCACGCTGGCTTTGACATTCAGCCGAAGGAGATTGACCGGCTGGAAGCGGAGTCGGGAGAGAAGAACCTGCGCGGCCGCACGGGCGGCGCTGTGACTCTGGCCCTTGGGATAGCGAAAATCTTCGACGGCATCCCCTTCCTCTCCGGCTTCATGAAGTACTGGTATCACTTCGCCATCATGTTCGAGGCGCTCTTTATCCTGACGACGATTGACACGGGCACACGCGTCGCGCGCTTTCTGGTGGGAGAGTTCGGGGGCCGCTTCTACAAGAAGCTTGAGGAGCCGAACTGGGCTCCCGGCTCTGTCGTGACGACGCTGCTGGTGGTAAGCGGCTGGGCGGCTTTTATATGGTCGGGCTCAATCTCTACCATCTGGCCCATGTTCGGCATAGCCAACCAGCTGCTTGCGTCCGTGGCGCTCTGCGTGGCTACGACCATCATCATCAACATGGGCCGCGCGCGTTATAGCTGGGTGACGATTGTGCCGCTCTCTTTCGTAGCCATCACGACGCTCGTCGCGGGCTGGCAATCCATCACGGACAACTTCTGGCCGCTCGCCCAAAAACCCGAGACGGCCATACAGGGATATATTAACGTCTCGCTCACCGCGATACTGATGTTGGCGGCCATCATAGTCCTGATAGATTCCGCGCGCCGATGGCTCGGCGGAGGCCGCAGACCCGAATCAACCGGCAACCTCACAGAAGCCGAAGCGAACGCCATATAACAGGGATGGACAGGATAGACAGGATAAAGAAAAGACAGCTCTTTCTCTTTCTTATCCTGTTTATCCTGTCCATCCCTGTTAATTTCTTTCTTCTAGCTTTTCCTGACGAATTTCAGGGCCAGTCCGTTTATGCAGTAGCGCAGGCCCGTGGGTTTGGGGCCGTCGTCGAAGACGTGGCCGAGGTGCGCGTCGCAGCGGGCGCAGAGGACTTCGGTTCTGGTTTCGGAGAGGCTGGTGTCCACCTCTTCCGCGACGTTCTGTTTCGAGATTGACGACCAGAAGCTGGGCCAGCCGGTGTGCGAGTCGAACTTCGTGTTGGAGCTGAAGAGCGGCAGGTCACAGCAGACGCAGGTGAAAGTTCCGCGCTCCTTTACCTTGTTGAGCGGGCTCGAATATGGCGCTTCGGTTCCCTTCTGGCGCGTGATGTAGAACTGCTCGGGCGTAAGCAGACGCCGCCACTCTTCCTCCGTCCTGATAATCTTTTTGATGGCCGCGCCGTCGCCTTGCGCGCCCGCCTCCGTCTCTATAGAAGTGGCGAAGAGAAGCGTCGCGGCCCCGAAGGCTATGCTGCTTGAGATAAAGGAGCGTCTGTTCATGGCTTTGGCCTCATGTTATACGGCGCGAGGGGAAAGGCGCTTTCCCATCTTTGAAGACGAAAACACCTTTCCCCAAGACTCGCCCGTCTCGCGTTACATTCCGGGCATCAGCACCGTGTCAACGACGTGTATGACTCCGTTCGATTGATAGACGTTGGCTACCGAGACGTTCGACGTTCCGCCCTTTTCGTCCGTGACGGAGATGCCGTTCATGCCGTTCATGCGGAAGGTGAGCGTCCCGCCGCTCACGGTCTTGAGCATGGCTGAGCCGTTGCCCTTCTTAATCAGCTTCATAAGCTTGTCCGAGTCGTAACGGCCCGCGACTACGTGATAGGTCAGCACGTTTTTCAGCATACCATTGTTCTCTGGCTTCAACAGCGCGTCCACTGTCCCGGCGGGCAGCTTGTCAAAGGCCGCGTTGGTGGGCGCGAAGACCGTGAAGGGGCCTTTGCCCTTGAGTGTGTCCACGAGCCCCGCTGCCTTCACTGCGGCGACGAGAGTCGTGTGGTCTTTGGAGTTGACGGCGTTGTCGATGATGTCGCGGGTTCTGTACATAGGCGCTCCGCCTACCATCGGGTTTTCGGCCTGCGCGCTCGCCGTCAGGGCCGCCGCTGTCAGCGCCGATAAAGCTATCATCACGCTTACGACTAATTTCTTCATGTTCTACCTTTTCCTTCCTCACGTTGAATTTTCCGTGGCGTTCACGCAATATACGGGGCACACAGAGTTACCGGATTGCGTGAAATTTTCGTATTGGGTCACTTTGAGGTGGTGGAATCGGAACAGAGAATTAACAGGATGGACAGGATAGACAAGATATAAAAACGAACTGATTCTGTTTCTATCCTGCTTATCCTGTCTATCCTGTTAAATTCTTTCCCTTTTAACTGACCCGCTGCCTGCCAGCGCCACTCTGTATTCAGATGTCCAGAGCGTCAAGCACAGGTCCCGAACAAGTGCACACGTCCGACGCGGAACTGCTGCGCGCCGTCGCCAGCGGAGACTCGCAGGCGCTGGCGGAGCTTTACGACCGCTATCATTCCATCCTTTTCGGCCTGCTGCTGCGTATATTACGTGACGGCGCTGAGGCCGAGGACGTGTTGCAGGAGGTCTTCATACAGGCGTGGCGTCGCGCATCAAAGTTTGACGAGTCGCGTGGCAAGGCTTTTACGTGGCTCGTGACGATTGCGCGCAGCCGTGCGATTGACCGCCTGCGCTCGCTTTCGGCCGCTGAGCGCGCCAGCCTTCGCGCCGCGCCCGACCCGTGGCAGGAGGTGTCGGATGCGTCCACCGACGCCGTCAGGTCTGAAGAGAGCGAGAGGGTGCGTCGTGCTCTCTCGGAGATTCCTGAAGAGCAGCGAGAGGCGCTCCTGCTAGCCTACTTCGAGGGGTTATCACAGACAGAAATCGCGGAAAAGACAGAGACGCCGCTCGGCACTATCAAGACGCGCACGCGCGCGGGCCTTAAACGCCTCAGAGAGCTGCTGCGTAAGTGAGAGAGTTTGTAATCGGTTTTTAAGGATGAGCCACGAAGAGTACAAAGGGATGCTTGAGCTTGAGGCGCTGGACGCGCTTGAAGCAGAGGACGTGCGCGCCATGCGTGAGCATCTTGATGACTGCGCCGAGTGCCGCTCGGAGCTCACGGAGCTGCGCGACGCGGCGGCCATGCTGGCCCACCTTGTCACTCCGGCAGCGCCGCCTGCCGCTTTACGCTCACGCATCCTTGAAAGAGTCGCGGCGGAACGTCAGGAGCCTAAGACGAAAGAGAAAGAGCCGCTGCCTTTCGTTCCCAGAAAAAGCTCGTACAACTGGGCGGCGCTTCTGGCTGCGGCCATCCTGATAGGCGCGCTCATCATCTCGCTCCTCATCGTCTGGCAGAGAAAGAATGAGATGGAAGCCGAATTAGCGCGAGAGCGCGAAGCAAGAGAGCTGCTCACAGCGCCGGACGCGAGCGTGGTAGCGCTCGCGGGGACGGAGACCGCGCCGCAGGCACGCGCACGCCTCGCCTACGACCGAAGCACCGGCCGCGCCATGCTCTTCGCCTACGACCTGCCGCCCGCGCCCGCAGGCAAAGCCTACCAGCTCTGGTTCATCACGCCGGACGGCCGCGTCCTGCCGGGAGGCGTCTTCAGCACCGACACGTCTGGCCGTGCAGAGATGCGCGACCAGATTCCCGCCGATGGGCGCAACGCACAGACCTTCGCCGTCACCCTCGAACCCGCTGGCGGCGTCAAAGTAGCCACAGGCGCAAAGTACCTCCTAGGCTCAAAGTCCTAGAGCTGGCAGACTGGCCGCACGCTTTTCATTCAGAAAACGGAGATTTTCGCCTGCTGCGTCGCCATTTTCACCTGGTGCGCGGAGAGTTTCGTGTGGTGCGTGACGATTTTTCAGTGGTGCGTGACAACTTTCAGCTGGTGCGCGGACATTTTCACTTGGTGCGCCGACACTTTCAGCCGGTGCATGGAGGTTTTCAAGTGGTGCGCGGAGACTTTTAAGTGGTGCGCGGACATTTTCGAGTGGTGCGTGGACATTTTCAGGTGGTGCGCGGGGATTTTCAGAGCGAAAATGTATGTTTTTGGGACAGGAAAGAAGACAGGTCAGTACCGCCTGCGGTACTGACCTGTTTATTCCACTGGCAGGAGGCTGCGCGTGAATTTGCCTATGCTGGTTACAAAGTCAGGCTGGCCCTCGCGCCTTTCCATCTCCGCGACGATTGCCGAGCCGACTACGGCTCCGTCGGCGTAGCGCCACACGTCCGCCACCTGCTCCGCGCTTGAGATGCCGAAGCCCACGGCCACGGGCAGGCTTGTCAGGGCGCGAAGGCGCGCGACGAGAGCTTCCGCATCGCTGCTCATCTCCTGCCGCGCGCCCGTGACGCCCGTGCGCGAGACGGCGTAGATGAAGCCGCGCGCTCTTTCGGCTATCAGTCGCAGCCGCTTATCCGTAGAAGTCGGTGCCGCGAGGTAGATAGATTCAAGGCCGCTCTCGTTCATAGCCGCGTGGAACTCTTCCGACTCGTCCGGCGTGAGGTCTGTTATGAGCAGCCCGTCCACGCCTGCCCGCGCCGCCTCCTGTGCCAGCCGCGCGGCCCCGAACCTGAGCAGCGGGTTCAGGTAGCTGAAGAGAATGAGCGGCACCTCCGTCTCAGCGCGCACGTCCTTTACCACTTCCAGCACCTCGGAGACGCCGACGGGATTCTGTAGCGCCCTCTGGGAAGCGCGCTGTATGACGGGGCCGTCTGCTATGGGGTCGCTGAAGGGAACGCCAAGCTCTATGATGTCCGCGCCCGAATGTGCAAGCTCAACGACCAGCTCTCTCGTCGTGCTCAAGTCCGGGTCGCCCGCCATGATGAATGGAATCAGAGCGCGGCGGCCTCGCCGGTGAAGACGCGTGAAGGTGTCCGTGATGCGGCTCAAGCCTCTGTCTCCGCTTGCGAATCGGCGAGCGTGCCAACGTCCTTATCGCCTCGCCCCGACAGGTTGATTATCACGATGCTCTCTTTCTCAAGCTCGCCCGCGACGCGAATCCCGTGCGCTACGGCGTGAGCGGATTCGAGCGCGGGGATGATGCCTTCGAGTTGAGAGAGATGCTTGAATGCGTCTAGCGCTTCCGCGTCCGTGACGGAGGTGTACTCAACCCGTCCCGCGTCGTGAAGAAAGGCGTGCTCGGGGCCTACGGATGGATAGTCAAGCCCCGCAGAGATTGAGTGCGTTCCGGCAATCTGCCCGCGCTCGTCCTGAAGCACGTAGCTCATGGTGCCGTGAAGCACCCCACGCGCGCCTCCGCCAAGAGGGTCGAAGCGCGCCGCGTGAAGTCCAAGCTCAGGCCCGCTCCCGCCCGCTTCGACGCCTATCATTCGCACGCCTTCGTCCTGCAAGAAGGGATGGAAAAGCCCTATGGAGTTCGAGCCGCCGCCTACGCAGGCCACCAGCACGTCCGGCAGTCTGTCTTCCGCTTCAAGTATCTGCGCGCGTGCCTCGCGGCCTATGACGCTCTGAAAGTCGCGCACGATGAGCGGGTACGGGTGCGGCCCCAATGCGCTGCCGAGAAGATAATAGGTGCCCTGAACGTTCGTCACCCAATCCCTGAGCGCCTCGTTAATAGCGTCCTTCAGCGTGCGTGCCCCTGCGTCAACCTCCCTTACCTCCGCGCCCAGGAGCCGCATGCGATACACGTTGAGGCTCTGTCGTCTTATGTCTTCCGAGCCCATGTAGACTACGCACTCAAGGCCTAGCAGCGCGCAGGCGGTGGCCGTCGCTACGCCGTGCTGTCCAGCGCCCGTCTCCGCAATCACTCTGCGCTTGCCCATGCGACGCGCAAGCAGCGCCTGCCCGAGCGCGTTGTTTATCTTGTGCGAGCCCGTGTGCGAGAGGTCTTCGCGCTTAAGATAGATGCGAGCGCCGCGAGCCGCCTCCGTCAAACGCGCGCCATAAAAGAGAGGCGTGGGCCGCCCCGAATAATCCTTGAGAAGCGCGGCAAGCTCGCTTTGAAACTTCTCATCTTCCCGCGCCTCAAAGTAACGGGCCGTCAGCTCTTCGAGCGGGGCCATCAACGTCTCCGGCACGAAGCGCCCGCCGTACTCTCCCCAGTACCCGCGCTCGTCAGGTTGATTCCGGTTCACTTTCACTCCTTTACTTCTCGCACGGCACTGATGAAGGCGCGCAGGCGCGACGCGTCCTTTATCCCCGGCGCACGCTCGACGGAGCTGCACGCATCGACCGCGTAAGGCCTGACAAGCTTTACTGCTTCGCCCACGTTCGCCGCGCTCAAGCCTCCGGCCAGAAAAAGCTTCGGCACAAGGCGGCTCGCCTCTCGCGCCGCAGTCCAGTCGAAGGTCTTGCCTGTGCCGCCGTAAGCCTCAAGGCTGAAGCCGTCCAGCAGAACAGCTTCGGTCGCATAATCGCGCACGCTCTCGGGCCTGAATCCTTCGCGCACGCGCAGAGCCTTAATCACAAAGCGCCCTTCGAGCGCGCGGCAGTACTCGGGCGCTTCGTCACCGTGAAGCTGTACTGCACGGACGCCCGCCGCGTCCGCAATCTCCGCCACGCGCTCGGGGCTCTCTTCATTCACGAAGAGCCCGACAGGCATGACTCCCTCCGGAAGCTCGTCTATGATGCGGCGGGCTTCAAGGGGCGCGATGTATCGCGGGCTCGCGCGGTAGAAGTTGAATCCGAGCAGGTCGGCCCCCGCCTCTGCCGCCACGCGGGCGTCCGCGAGATTCGTTATGCCGCAGATTTTAACCAGCGTCACGACCTTAACCCTTCCCTGAACGTACAAGCATCCTCAACTCTTCCGCAGGCTCGTTTGCGCGCATCAACTGCTCGCCAATCAGAAAGCCACAGTACCCGAGCGCCCTTAATCTCTCTATGTCATCGGCGGAGCGCAGGCCGCTTTCGCTGACGAGTAAAAGTCCGGGCGGGGCTTTCGCGGCTACACTAACGGACACCTCAAGCGAGACCTCAAAGGTGTGAAGGTTCCTGTTGTTCACGCCCACGAGCGTCGCGCCCGATTGATGCGCCCTTTGCAGCTCTTCTTCAGTATGCACTTCAACGAGCGCGTCCATCCCCAATTCTTCTTCCGTCACGGCGCGCAGGCGATGAAGGCGATCGTCGTCGAGGGCCGCGACAATCAGCAGGAGCGCGTCCGCGCCCGCCAACGCAGACTCGTAAAGCTGGTACTCGTCGAAGATGAAATCCTTGCGAAGCACCGGAAGCGAGACGGCAGCACGAATGGCCCTGAGGTCATCCAGCGAGCCAAGAAAGCTGTCCTCTTCCGTCAGCACGGAGACTGCCGCCGCCCCGCCCTCATAGTAGCTTCGCGCCGCCTCTCCGGGCGAAGCCCTGTCGCTTATCAATCCCTTCGACGGCGAAGCTCGCTTGAACTCGGCTATGACGTTGATTTCTCCTTCGCGGGAAAGAGCACGGCGAAGCGCGTGCGGGCTGGAGACGGCTCTCACGCGTGCGGCCTGCGCCGCGACATCTTCAATGGAGCGCTCCTGCTTGGCTGCCTCCACGCGCTCGCTCTTGCGACTGAGGATTGCGGCGAGAAAGTCCGGCGGTCTCATTCGTTCGTAGCCTTTACAAACTCTTCCAGCTTCGCGCGGGCCGCTCCGCTTTCCAGCTTCTCACGGGCCAGCCGCGCAGCATCTTTAAGATTACCCGCCGCGCCGCCGACGAAGAGCGCCGCCGCAGCGTTTGCCAACACGAGGTCGCGCGCCTCGTCGCGCCGCTCTCCCGACAGGATTGACCTCACCACACTCGCGCTCTGGTCTGCGTCGCTGACGCGCACGCCTTCGAGCGCCGAGCGCCTCAGCCCGAAATCCTCGGGCTCAATGTCGAAGAGCGTCACGCGGCCTTCAGCCGCCTCAGCCACGCGAGTCTTGCCGGAAGTAGTCACTTCGTCCAGCCCGTCCGAGCCATGCACCACCCACGCGCGCTCCGCTCCGAGCATGGAGAGCGCACGCGCGAGCGGCTCTACCAGCTCAGCGCGCCAGACGCCCATGACCTGACGCGGCGCACGCGCAGGATTCGTCAAAGGGCCAAGCAGGTTAAAGACCGTGTGTATGCCAAGCTCGCGCCTCACGCCCGCGACGCGCGCCGTGGCCGAATGATAAAGCGGCGCGAACATGAAGCAGATGCCAAGCTCGTTCAAACATTTTTCCGACACCTCCGCTGGAACAGAAGTGCCCACGCCGAGCGCCGTTAAAACGTCCGCGCTTCCCGTGCGGCTAGTGACGGCGCGGGAGCCGTGCTTGGCCACGGGCAGCCCTGCTGAGGCCGTGACGAAGGCCGCAGCCGTAGAGACGTTAAAGGTCTTCACAGAGCTTGAGCCTGTGCCCGCCGTGTCCACGAAGGTAGCGTGCCGAGCGCGTATGCGCGTGGCGCGCTCCCGCATCACCTCTGCCATCCCCACAAGCTCTTCCACGGTCTCGCCCTTGGCCGCCAGCGCCGCCAGCGCCGCCCCTATCTGCGCGTCCGTCACCTCTTCGCCTAAGAGAGAATCCAGCAGAAGCCTCGCCTCCGCGCGATTAAGGTCTTCGCCCCGCAAGACGCGCAGCAGCAGCGAGCGAAAGGATAGCTGCTCGTCGGAGCCCACGGCTTTTGACACTACCTCATCACGCATATTCACCACGGCTTTCATAGAATCACACAAAAGGAGGGAACTGCAACAAGGTGAGATGGGAGAATTGATTGACTTGCTCATTGAATCAATGAACAAAAATCCTGTATAAAGAGCAAGGTCGCCCGTGACCGCTCTCCCAAGCAAGTCGGACGACCCTGCCCCCTGACCGCACATGACCGGCACCTCATTAACCAGGCCCATGCGGCCAATCTTTAGTAATGTGTCAGTTAAGATAGTGCGTGGGAGCGCGGGCATCCTTGCCCGCTAGCCTGGCTTAGCCAGGCTAAATAGTTTCGCGCCCTTTGGTCGCTCATGCGGGCAGGGATGCCCGCGCTCCCGGCCCATAAGCTTCATTTATTCTAACTGACCCACTACTCAATCTTTTTTAATCTTTAGCTAATCACTCTCTCTTTGTTATCATGCCTCTGTTCTAGTCTTTGAAAAGATAACGGCTAATGCGTAGCTCACTCCCACAGTAAAGAGAATGAGCATCGCCGTTCTGAATGAAAGGTTCATTCTCACGGCGAATCTCTTGAGCGAACGCATCTTATCTGTATTTGCAGATAAAAGCAAGCTCTATTCTGTAATCTCTATCTCGTTAGGAGAAAACTCCTAATGGGAAAGAGAGCACGCATGAAGCAGGAGCGGTTAGCCGAAAAGCTTTTACAGGTTCGGACAGCGTTAGAACTCTCTCAGAGTGAGATGCTGAGGCGCTTAGGCTTTGAAGAGATACTTGATTACAAACGAATTTCTGAATATGAGACTGGAAGAAATGAGCCGCCGTTAGCCGTTCTACTGGAATATGCTCGCCTTGCCGGCGTTTGCGCGGACGTGCTGATAGACGACGAGCAGAACCTACCCGCGAAGATTCCGAGCAAGCCGAAACACTAGCGACGCACTATCAGGACACTAGCAAAATTTTTCGGGCTACAAAACAACCCTCAACGATTGAGGCAGACCGACGAGCCTTTATTATTCGACCGCGGACTTTCAATTACCACATTCCAGTTTGTCGCTATGTCGTCAAGCCCTACTTCACCAACGGAACCCCTGAGCGGCCTCGCTCCCGGCGGAGATGCTGAAGGCACTGTCGCGTTAGCCGCGTCGGAGCCGATAAAGGCGCGGCTTCCATTGCGCACGTTCATTCCGAAATATCCATTGGGGGGGCCGGTTGTTACAAGTCCGGTCTCGCCGCCCGTCCACTCGTAAAGCTCGCTGCTAAACATGGGAGTTCCACCGAATGAGCCGGACGATCCGACATCTAAGCGGATACCGTCGCGAATGCATCCGTAAACGTCCAGATGTATGGGGCCGAGGGGCGAGTTTATAGAACCGCCATTTAACACGCGAAGGCCGTCGCCGACGGGGACGATGTCTGAGGTGTTTGGAATCTCCTCCCACCGGTCAACATTTCGAATCCGCGCTTTGTTGGATTCGGTGCCCCAGCCCGTATATACGCGAGCTCCTTCTATGCTTCTTTCGGCAACAGCCTCGCCGCCTGCCAGAATATGAATCGGGGCATTCAACGCCTCCAAACTTTTCGGGACGAAAGTAGCGCCCTGAGAGACCTGCACTACGATGTCCTTAAAGGTCAAATGGCCCGTCAGGATGCCCCCTCTGACAGCGCTGATAAAGTTGGCGGGAGCGCGGCTGGTAATAAACACGCCGGCCTGCGCGCGACTGGACCTCGTATTCGGCCCGGCCGGCCCCCGCAGGTCGCCCAGCCCGGGAGAGATAGTTGCGTCACCGATGCCTCCCTGTATGCGGGAGTTGCTGTGTACAAAAACAAGGCCGTCAGCCAAAGAGAGCTCACACGTATCGCACAGAGCGCGCACATTGAAAAAGTTTATCCCTTTGCCTGTAGCCGGTGCGATTTTGATCCCTATCATTGTCAGGTTAATTGAGCGCCCGTCATGACTCGTCAGGTTCAGGGTGTTCGACGGCACAAGCGTGACATTCGGTTCCTGAATGACAAAGCTCTCTCCCGCCCTGACTTCGCCAATGGAGCGCTGTAGAGCGAGTCTCGTAGTGCCGTCCGGGTTGGTTACATTGCCACGGATTGAGATGGCCGTCCCAAGGTCGGATCCCGGCCCGGACAGCCGCTTCAGAACCTTGCCGATATAAAGGTCAGGGCCGACCCTGCCTATTGAGGTATCTACCCAGTCGCCGCCGCTGCCTACTGCTGCCGTCACAGTAAGCACGTCGCTGTATCCGCCGCGAAGCACGAGCGGAGAAGCCTCGGGGCCGATTGGCGTGCCAAAATAGACTGCGCTTCTGGCTAACGCGTATGAATCAGGAGAGAAGATTATCTCTGCCGCTCCGCGCCAGCAGCACGGCAGCAGTCCAAATGCTCTATCTGCGGTTCGCACAGGGTCTCCTAAATTACCGGCGGTCGGGCGCTCTTCATCCCTCCCGTACTTATTATCGACGTAGATGCGTATGTTATCAGGCATTGTCGCTTCCTCCTCTTTTTACTGTTTGCCGGGCCCGAGAACCTAAATCAAACGGGCACGGCTTAGTGACGATGGCTGAAAACCAATGTTCTAATTAAAGACCTGCATCTTTCAGGAGGCGTGCGAAGCTGAGACAATGGCGACATATAGACGTGGAACCTCCAATGCGCCCGTGAGCCGGACTGTTAATTCTGACTGCCTTTTAGTCCACCCCGGAACTCCTGTCAAGCTTTTAGCCGCGCCGAGAACTAAGCTGCTCGCGCCAGCCCCCAATCCACCGACTTAGCAATTCCCCCTCGCGAAAAATTGCCCGAAACTCTCTATTTTTCGGCGTCAACTATTTTTTCGACCGGCAACACAGAATTACCTCGCTACCCTCTGCCCTGTCCGGTGGACAGTTCGGATAAAAATCGGCAATAATAACGGCTTTCGGCGCAACTCGTTTCTTTCGGCAGTGTGCGCACAGGGGATTTCTCGCAGTTTCCTTGTGTGATGCCGGTCTGCCTCAAAGGAAGAAGGACGCAGGTTGACAAACATGGGGGCTTCACGGGCTGCGAGGGCCTCTCGCCATTTTTTTGACGAACAGAAAGGAATCGTTACACCTTGTCTACCGAATTACTGTTTTTCATCAGTCTATTAGCCATTTGCGGCGTCGCGCTGGTTTCGCTCAAAAACTCGCGCCGCTCCGCGAGCGCAATCGAGCGGCTCAAACGCAAGTCTTCCTCGCCCAAAGTCCGGCGGGCAATCATAGGCGCGGGCGCGAGCCTCGCGTCGCTCAGCCTCTATGCTTCGAGCGCGATGGCGCGCGAGGCCGGAGGCGAGGCCAACCTCGTGCTGCCGGACGTTTCGCAGGTTCAGTTCCTGGGGATGGACGGCCGCACGCTCCTGCTGATTGGCCTCGTCGTCTGCGTGCTGGGGCTCGTCTTCGGCATGGTCATCTTCATGCAGTTGAAGAACCTGCCCGTGCATCGCTCCATGCGCGAGATTTCCGAGCTTATCTATGAGACCTGCAAGACCTATCTAGTCACTCAGGGAAAGTTCATTCTCATCCTCGAAGCCTTCATCGCCGTCATCATAGTCATCTACTTCGGGTTTCTTTCGCCCGCAGCGAATCCTGCCACCAACAACGTGCTGCGCGTGATTGTCATCCTGCTGTTCAGCCTCATAGGCATAGCGGGCAGCTACGGCGTAGCGTGGTTCGGCATTCGAGTGAACACCTTCGCCAACTCGCGCACGGCCTTCGCTTCGCTTGGCGGCAAGCCCTATCCGATTTACGCGATTCCGCTTCGCGCGGGCATGAGCATAGGCATGATGCTCATCAGTATTGAGCTTCTAATCATGCTCTGCATTCTGCTCTTCATCCCGGGCGACTACGCAGGGCCATGCTTCATAGGCTTCGCCATCGGCGAGAGCTTGGGCGCGGCGGCTCTTCGTATAGCGGGCGGCATCTTCACCAAGATTGCAGACATAGGCTCTGACCTGATGAAGATAGTCTTCAAGATTAAAGAGGACGACGCGCGCAACCCGGGCGTGATTGCCGACTGCACTGGCGACAACGCGGGCGACTCTGTCGGCCCATCTGCCGACGGCTTTGAGACCTACGGCGTGACGGGCGTGGCGCTGATTACCTTTATCCTGCTGGGCGTGCGCGGCGACGACGTGCAGATTCAGCTGCTGGTCTGGATTTTCGTCATGCGCGTCATGATGATTATAGCCAGCGGAGTCTCTTACTTCGTCAACGAGACTATGGCGCGTGCGCGTTATCAAAACGCGGACGTGATGAACTTTGAAGCGCCGCTGACCTCGCTCGTCTGGATAACGAGCATCATCTCCATAGTTATCACTTACGCCGTGTCGTACCTGATTATCCCTACGCTTCGCGGCGACACCTCGCTCTGGTGGAAGCTCGCGACCATCATCTCGTGCGGCACGCTCGCGGGCGCTGTCATTCCTGAGCTGGTCAAGGTCTTCACCTCCACGGAGTCGCGCCACGTCAAAGAGGTCGTGACCTCTTCGCAGGAAGGCGGCCCATCCCTGAACATCCTGTCGGGACTGGTCGCGGGCAACTTCTCGGGCTACTGGCTAGGCATCAGCATAGTGGCGCTGATGGCCATAGCCTACGGCTTCAGCACGCTGGGCCTAGGCGAGCTGATGGTCGCGCCCGCGGTCTTCGCCTTCGGCCTCGTGGCCTTCGGCTTCCTCGGCATGGGGCCTGTGACGATTGCCGTTGACTCCTACGGGCCTGTGACGGACAACGCGCAGAGCGTTTACGAATTGTCGCTCATAGAGCAGGTGCCGGGAGTTCAGGAAGAGATAAAGCGCGAGAACAACGTTGAGGTGAACTTCGACCGCGCCAAGCACCTGCTGGAAGAGAACGACGGCGCTGGCAACACCTTCAAGGCGACGGCCAAGCCCGTGCTGATTGGAACCGCAGTTGTAGGCGCGACCACCATGATTTTCTCAATCATGATGGCCCTGACCAACGGACTGACCACGGACACTGAGAACCTGAGCCTGCTTCACGCACCCTTTGTGCTGGGGCTGATTACGGGCGGCGCTATCATCTACTGGTTCACTGGCGCGTCTACTCAGGCCGTGACCACCGGAGCTTATCGCGCCGTGGAGTTCATCAAGGCGAACATCAGGCTGGAAGGCGTGGAGAAGGCTTCGGTCGAAGACAGCAAGAAGGTGGTTCAAATCTGCACGCAGTACGCGCAGAAGGGCATGTTCAACATCTTCATGACGGTCTTCTTCTCCGCTCTGGCCTTCGCCTTCGTGGAGCCCTTCTTCTTCATAGGCTACCTGATTTCCATAGCCGTCTTCGGTCTCTATCAGGCAATCTTCATGGCGAACGCGGGCGGCGCGTGGGACAACGCCAAGAAGGTCGTGGAGGTTGAATTGAAAGCCAAGGGAACGGCGCTGCACGATGCGACCGTGGTCGGCGACACCGTCGGCGACCCGTTCAAGGATACTTCGAGCGTCGCGCTCAACCCGGTCATCAAGTTCACCACGCTCTTCGGCCTGCTGGCAGTAGAGCTGGCCGTGACCTTAACCGACAGCATGGGCTCGAACGTGACGCACGCGCTGGCGGCGCTCTTCTTCATCATCTCGGTCTTCTTCGTCTGGCGCTCCTTCTACGGCATGCGTATAGGCGCGGAGACCACTGCGGTCGCGGCGGTCGCGGGAGCCGGAGGGCTGGCCTCATCCAACACCGAGGCTCTGCCTCCTGCAATGGCGGGCGGCTCTGCCACTACTGCGAGAGCGACTGACAGAGACAGAGAAGTCGCCACGGACTAGGAAAGAGAGTGACGAGTGACAAGCGATGAGAAAAGAGCTACATTAGCTTTCGCTCGTTGCTTTTCACTCGTCACTCGCAATTTATCACCCGGTATTTTGAGATGAACACTTACGCTAAAGCAGAAACGCTTGCAGGCGCAGCTCTCGCGCCCGTGGATTGGGTGCGCTCGGTCGCGCTCGTCGTAGCCTTCAGCCTTCTGACGGCGCTCTCCGCGCAGGTCGTTATTCCTTTGCCCTGGACGCCAGTGCCTATTACAGGCCAGACGTTCGCGGTGCTTTTGACAGGCGCGCTCCTGGGCTCGCGCCTCGGCGCGCTCGCCATGATTGCTTATCTGGCGGAAGGCGCTCTGGGGCTTCCCTTCTTCCGTTCGGGTCAGGGCGGCCTGCACTATCTTCTCTTCACGCCGACGGCGGGTTACCTGTTCTCTTACCCGGCGGCTGCTTTTCTGACGGGGTGGCTCGCGGAGCGCGGCTGGGATAGAAAGTATTTGACGGCTGCGGCGGCTATGCTTCTTGGCTCGGCAGTGATACTGCTCTGCGGCTGGTCATGGCTCGCGGCCGTTTACGCGCCGTCGCCGCTCGCGGCATGGCGCGCTGGCGTAGAGCCTTTTCTTCTGGGCGATGTGGTGAAGATTTCGCTGGCGGCGGCTGTGCTTCCGACGGGATGGGCCATCCTGCGACGCACGGGCGGCAGGCAGCCGTAAGCGAAGCAGTCAGGAAAGAGCGCTTCGGACAGAGTTAAAGCCCTTGACCCGCGACTTAAACGGTTCAGGGGCTTTAAGATTTTTTCGGTCTCAAAAAGAGAGAAGGGCTGGGGATGTTCTACACGCTTCGTGTGCGCTCGCGCGAGCGCGAACAACTGGTGGAGTTCACAGGAGAGGTCAGGCGCAAGCTAAAAGAGTCTGGCGCTCTTGAAGGCATCTGCGTGCTCTACGTTCAGCACACGACAGCGGGGCTGACCATCAACGAGAACGCAGACCCGGATGTGCCGCGCGACATGCTTCACGCCCTTCGCACACTTATTCCGCAGCACGGCATGGACTTTCGACACGGCGAAGAGAACTCGGACGCCCACATTAAATCCAGCCTCGTAGGCACGAGCGTCATGGTTCCCTTTCGTGACAATGAATTGCTGCTCGGAAGGTGGCAGGGCATCTTCCTCTGCGAGTTCGACGGCCCGCGCGAGCGCTCGGTTATCATGATGCTGCGTTGAATGAAAACCTCATCCCGCTCACGTCGCCGAATCAAGGTTGCTTAACAACTATCGCAACCGTAGGCCCGGCTGGCAGGGGCGGCGACTCCACTGTTTCCGTCGTCACCAACAGGCCGAAATCCCTAAGAGGCGTCTCCGCTTCTATAATCAATTCGCCGCCCTGACTTCCGGCTTTGGCCTGTCCCAGGCGCGTGTACGTCTGCCCCGGCGTCACGGCCCAGAGCACAAAGCGTGTGCCGGGCACGGTATCCCTGGGCAGGCTAATGACAGCCTTGACCGTAGTGGCGATGCTGCGCGGGGTTATAACGGCCTCGCCTTTTGTATCGAAGGTCTCAAGGAAGACAATCCTGAGTCTTGTTTCCGTGTCAGGCTTGAAGTCACGAACGCCCAGCATAGTCGCTTTGTAAGAGTCAGCGACGTTAGCGTAGCTCGTCTTGTCGCTAGCTTCGTAGACGGGCTTCATCGCGTTCTGTCTCTGCGAGAAAGTGAACCCGTCGGGCACGCCTGTTATCAGCGACACCTTCGTCGTAGGGCCTATGGCCGTCAGATTGTCTTCCGGCGAGACTGCTATCATAAATTTATCCAGTTGCGTTTGCGCGCTGACAGTAGCCTTGCCGTTCTCAACCTTCACGGTTCCGACTTTTGTCACCTCTCCCGTGCGGCCTATAAGGTAAAGGAACTGTGTGCTGGCGCTGCCCGCGAGGCCGTTAATCTCAAGATTGATGCTCGTCCCGCCGAAGCCGCGTAAGACTCTGGCCTGCGCTTTGGCGGCAGAGCCTGCGACGGTCGAGCCTAAATCAAACATGGCCGTCTGCCCCAGCCTGAAGAGGCCCGGCGGCTGACATCCGGGACACCCTACGGGCCCCGGCGGTGGCGGTTGCGGAGGAGGAGTACCGCCTAATTCCCCCTGCGTCGTCGCCCTGGGTCTTCCCCATATATCGACCTGCTCGCCTAAGGTAGGCGACTCTACGCCGGTTATGCGCGGCTGCTGCCGGGGCTCTTCCGTGCCGGGCAGATTGATGCGCGGGTCATCCCCCCTGGGGAAAGTTGTTTGGCCGGGTAAATTTACAGGGCCCGTGCCCCGTCCGGGCTGGGTTTGCCCGCGCCCCTCCTGCGCCTGCGAAGGGACGGTGAACAGTAGAACGACCACGCAGCTTTTCAATATGAGGGTCGCAGACTTACGCATTTTTTCTAATACCTCCATCCTTGTTTGAGCAGGTTGTTTTTTATATCCGAATCGACTTCCGTATTCAGAATGCTGTTTTTGAACCAGGCGTCACGCTTCTGGTATTCCGAGTACTGCTCCATCTGCTTTTTGAACCAGTCGAAGGTACACTGCGGGTCTTCCGTCTTCCACAGCTCGTTCTCAAAGCAGTAGCAGTAGTTGTAAGTGCGAAGGAAGGCTTTGCCCCTTTCGCTGCCGCCCCCGGTCGTGCTGCATTCCTGGCAGAGCATGTAGTAGAGGACTAGTTTGTCCGGCGGCCTGTGCCAGAAACGATTTTTGCTCAGCGTAGCCACCTGGCTACGCAGGTGAATCTCTTTCTGAAACCAGTTGAAAGCTTCCTGATAAAAACCCTTATTCTTAAAATGGCAGAGCCTTACATAGTAGGTCGCGAGAGAGTCGCACCCGACCTGATACGCGAAGCTGTAACTCTCGCTCTTACCGCCATATTGATTCAAAAGATTTTTCAGCTTGTCCGCCGCCTCTTCGGCTTTTCTTTCATTCTCGCCCTTTGCGCTTGCAAGATTCGGGTCGTCGGACTGCGCGGTCAGCAACGATAGCTCTAAGCTCAAGCGCTGCATGTCTGCCTCTGGGGTGCCGTAAGTGGAAAGCAGCTCGATTGCCCGGTTCAGGCCCGCGAGGTCACGCCCTTCGTCTATCTCCGGCAGTAGGCTGGCGTACCATACAACGGGGTCGCCCAGGGTAGTTTCCTCTTCCCTCAGGAAGAACGGCAGGTCTCGGTTCTTATTAGCGGCTTGATTCCGCTTAACGCTTTCCACCGCTCCCACAATCTCAGCTCGCCCTACAAAGTCGCGCACGTATTGCCTGAATCCTGCCATGTCAGCGGCATTCCTGCGCTCCCAAGCGCGCCTCTCAAAGAGAATTTGCGCTTCCCTGCGCCAGGGAATTAAGGCGAAGGCACGCCGGATGGATTCGTCGCCATCTTCGGGCGAGCCGCTCATGGCACTATTGATTAAGGCCGAGTACTGCTGCCGCTTTCTCAGCGAGTAGGTGACGACTCCCACTCCCGCAGTAACCAGGATGAAAACAACCAAGAGGGATATCAAGACCAGAGGTCGATAGTTTCTGGTGCGGCCGTAAAGACGGCGCAATGTCGGCCAGAGCGAAACTCTCACCTTGGCGGCTACGCCCATGAAGGCTAAGAGCCACGCCAGGATGGCTGTTATCACGGCGTAATACTGAAAGGCTTCGCCCAAGGGGCGGCTATGCGCCGATGCCAGAATCAATAGCCCCAGCGAGTCCAGCAATACCAGCCCGAAAAAGGCTCCGGCTTGCGTCGCGTAAGGCCACGACCACTTTTGAATCAGGGCCGTTTTTATCTCAGGCTGCTCAGCGCCCGTGAGGATTGTGACCGTGGACTGCGCATCCTCACAAAAGAAGTAGAGTTGAACGTTAGAGGGGTCGCGCCCCTCAACCCATCTGGTAACGTCCTGTCTGATTTGACGTACTACGGGCGTCTGCTGCCCCGCGCCCCTGAGGGTCAAAGCGTCCGGCCCGTCGCTATACTCGTGCGGCTCCAGCTTGTAGCCGTTAACATATAACCTGACCGCGGTATCGGAAGAGGCATACACGGACAGGCGTAATTCAGATTGGCGAAAGACACTGCTATGGAACTCGAACTTGATAGAGTGATTCTCGCCCGGGACTGAAACGAGCGCGTCACCCTTGTAAGTAAATTGATTTCCTTCGGCATCTTTAAGCTCGACATCCAGAACCTTCGCGTGCCATTTATCCGGTTTAAGCTCGACAGGTTTTAGCTCTCTCTCAAGTGTCTTCATTGAGGCTTCTGAGATTCAAGGCATATTAAAGGCCGTGGGCTGTATACTGCCGGTGAAACTGGTAAGCCGAATTTCACCGGCCCGTTAAAGGGCAGGCAATCCAACTTAAGCTTTTTCTAGCGGGGAAGCGTTGAAATACTCATGGGACGTGCCTGAGAATATAATGGTACGACTTGCCAAACGAATCACGACTATCGTTTGAGGCACAGGAGTCTATGCCCGTTGACCAGCCTTGTCAATGACTTTATGGCCGCGTATCAGTTAAAGTCCGTCAAGGTTTATTAATGATTTATGCCGTGTGCTACGGCTATTATTCACAACGTTCTTCGCGCCTGCGCGTTAACCTTTAGCCGGTAATAACGAGATGACAGACCGCCCACCGGCGCTGGCCAAACAAGTTACTTACGACGCGTTCGCGGCGCGTTACGATTCGGCCATAAGCCCCTGCGAGCGGCTGTTCCTGGCGCGACTCAGGGAGCGGGCGGTCGCAGCTTTGCCGAAGGACGGCGTGCTGCTTGAAGTAGGCGCGGGCACAGGGCTTAACTTCTCTTACATGGACTCTCGGACGCGCGGCGTGGCGAGCGAGCTGAGCCGCGAGATGATTCGACGCGCGGAGGCGAAGAGCCGCCCGCAAGCGCTCTCCCTGATTCAGGCGAACATAGAGGCGCTTCCTTTTCCCGAAGGGCACTTCGACGCGGCGCTCTCAACGCTTCTCTTCTGCTCTGTTCCGTCCCCGCAGAAATCCTTCTCGGAGCTAAGGCGAGTGGTGCGTCCGGGAGGCTGCGTCGTCATGCTTGAGCACGTTCGCCCGCAGGGGCTACTTGGCCCTGTCTTCGACCTGCTGAACAGAATCACTGTGCCTTTATGTGAAGACCACTTCAACCGCCGCACGCCGGAGGAGGCGCGACGCGCAGGGCTTCAAGTCCGCAGCGTAGAGACGGCCGTGGCCGGTATCTTTAACATCATAGTGCTGGAGAGATAAGCGCCTTTGTATTCTAGCTGGCGGCAACGTCGAACGAGCCTGGGTCGAGCCGCTGATTAAACATAAAGTTATTGAAGGTGAAGGCCCACTCGTTCTCTAAGTTTCCATTGGGGTTGGTGACTATTATTTTAATGGTGTAAGCGTGCGGAAGGGTCAGCCCGCCTTCTTTCTTAAAATCCGAGAACTCTTCTACCATCTTGTAGCGGCTCTCCTTCTGCTGCGCGGACAGCTCTGGCCGACTTCCCATCTGAGCCGAGGCGACGCGCTCATACTCCGTGCGTACGTGGCGGAAGCTCTCAGCGTCAAAGTAGATGCTTATCTCCAAATCCGACCCTCCGCGCGGCAGGTAGCTGAGCTGGTGAACATCCCGGCCGTCAAGCTTCTTAGTCCCTATGTACTGTAGCTTCGAGCCTCTCAAGTCGCCGTGCAGCAGAGGCCAGCCCGAAGTTAGAACTCCGCCCACCAGCCCCTGCTTAACGATTACCTCGTGGCCCAGCATAAAATTTCCCAGGAAAGAGCGCTGGCCGGCTTTGAGAAAACTGACCGTCACCTTGCTGCCGTCGAACGCTATATTATCTTTCGGGTAATTGGTGGAATCGAAGACCATGGCCAGCATATTCTTCTGCCCTTCGGAAGCCATGACGGTTCGCCCCTGAATCCGTGCGGGCGCAGGGTTGCGGGACACGGCCGTGACGGCCCCCACGACGATGCGGTTCTTAATGGACTGACGAGTCTCATCGGCCCCTATAGACGCCAGGTGTTTAGCGACGACCTCTTCAACCGTCATCTTGTCCACGCCGGAGGCGCGTCCTCCGACTGTGGTCGTCGCCAGGGACACGGCGACCAGTGCCGCCGCCAGACAGAGCTTGCGCGTCGCGAGTCCGTGTGTGAGTCTCATCTTAGATTTTCCTCCGGCAGTTTTAAGTTCGGGATGGGATAACTATTTCTGCTTCCTGTCCGCTTTCAAGCGCGAGCGTGCAACTCCCTTTATTCTCTCGCTGAGGCTCATAATATGGCTCAGGTCGCGGCTGGCACTCGTCGCCATGTCCATATCCACGGCCGCCATCTCTTTGAAAAGCGGGCTCGACACGAAACTCACCACCCGCGCGTCCAGCAGGTCAGACAAAGCTTTCACGCCCACTTCCGGCAGGGTCTGCTGCTCGGTCTCACTCTTCTCCTCAATCTCAGGCAGCGCCAGATTATTTACAAGGCGCTGGGCGCGCTTCTTCATCTCCCCGGCAAGGTCTGAGACGAGCTTATAATCGACGGCCTGTGAGACGGAAGCGGCGCGCATGGAGTTGTTGATGACCTGAATACGCACGAAGTCCTGCTTGAGCTGATTAAGCCATTCCTCCATCTGCCGCCGCTCTACCACCTTCGGGTCCGGCACAATCTCGTTGGCGCGCGTCAAGGCCCGTATGCGGTCGCGCATAGCTAAATCTCTGGCACGCCGTCTTAAAAAGTCCTCGTTGGTCGGCTGCCGGTTCGCGTCCTGGGCGAGCGCCGGAGCCGACGCGCACATAATAAAAAAAGTCGCGGCCGTTAAAATCATGGAGCCAGTTAGGGCGGCCCCCGCTCGCATTGTAGTCATGGCAACTCCTACGGGATGATTGCGAGGCCTCTGTTATTGGAGCACAGTATAACTCCGCGCCTGGCTCTACACAATTCACTTTTTTCTTCCGAGGCTGTAAAACAGTCGTAAGCCTTTTATTCAGAGGAATCCAGTTTATGACCGAACTGAGCGCCCCTGTGCGCGTCGGCTGCCAGGGATGGAATTACGAGGATTGGGTGAGCGGCGCTGCCGGGAGCCTGCCAATCTTTTACCCCAGAGGGACGCGCCCGCCGGAGATGCTTGAGATTTACGCACGCGCCTTCGAGACCGTGGAGGTGGACTCGACCTTTTATGCCATCCCTTCGGCGCAGGTAATCTCCGCGTGGGCAAGGCGCACGCCCGAAGACTTCACCTTTTCGCTCAAGCTGCCGCAGGAGATTACGCACACGCGCGCCCTCGGAAGCGGGAGCCTCATACTGCTCGAAGAGTTTTCGGAGCGCGTGAGGGCTCTGGGGAGTAGGCTCGGCGTCGTGCTGATTCAGCTGCCGCCGCAGTTCGAGCTGACCACGGAGAACGCGCACACCCTGCGCGAGTTTCTCTCCGAGCTGCCGCGTGACATTCGCTTCAGCATAGAGTTTCGTCATCCCTCGTGGATGCGCCGCCGCGTGGCAGACCTCCTGGCCAAACACCGCGTCGCGCTCGCACTGACGGAAGGGCAATGGATAGAGCGCTCGTTGATGTTGCAGTTCATGGAGTGGCCTGCGGCCGACTTCGCCTACATACGCTGGATGGGAGAGCGCGACCTTGTCAGATTCGACCGCGTCCAGAGAATGAGGGACAAAAATCTTCAATCGTGGAGCGAGACCATCACAAAGATTCGCGGCCGCACCAAAGAGGTCTTCGCCTACTTCAGCAACTTCTACGAGGGGCACGCGCCCGCGAGCGCCAACAAGCTGAAGCGACTCCTGGGACAGCAGCCGGTGGAAGCCTCAAGCCTGGACGACCAGCCCTCGCTCTTCTAGCCTCTTCTTCGTAAAAAGAGAGATGGTGAGCGGAGGCACTTCACGGGTGCTTCCGCTCACCATCTGCGTTTCCGCGACTAACTACCTCTTATCTGGGTGCGGGAGGCGTTGCGCCCGGCGGCGATATCCAAAGCTCAACCGTCGGCTCCGAGCGCGGCGAGCCTTGCAGTATGATGATGCGGCTCGCGGCGATTCCGCGAGAGTTGAGAAGGTAGTCGCGTATGCGCTCCGTGCGTCTCTGCGCGTAGTCGGCTCGTATGCGTCGCCCCGTGCCCGTGTAGACGAAGATGTAGCCCTGCGCTTCCGGCTCCTGCTGTAGCTGTATGGCGAAGTTATCCAGCCTTGCCTTCTCGTCGTCGCGCGCAATGTCCCCGAACTCGTCGAACTTTCTGGACTCGGGGATGAAAGGAATCTGCGTGGTGCATTGCGCCGTGCAATCAAGGTTAAAGCCGCCTACTGAAAGACGCGCGTTGACGGGACGGCCAGTGATGCCCGTGGTGTCAACGGTGATGCTGGTCGTGCCCTGCCCGCCCGTGATAGTGCCTTCCGAGACCGTCCACTGGTAAACGGGCGTGATGCCTGTGGCAAGGTTCGTCACGTTGGCTGTGAAGGTGATTGATTGGCCCACGCGCACAGTGTCCGGGCACGAGATGACTATGCTCGGGCAGGTCGGCGGCGGGCAATTACGCACCACTACGGCCGTCTGCGTGAAGGCCGTGCAATCCTGCTCGCGCCCGCTATTGACTTCGACCGTGACCGTGTAGGTGCCTTCCTGCACGCCCGAGAAATCCCAGGTAGTGTTTGCGCCAGTGCCTACGATGCGACCGCCCGTTGCGCTCCAGTTGTAGCGAAGCTCCAGGCCCTGAGGGCTGACGGCGTCCGCCGCCAGCTGCACGGACGAGGCCTCGCCGGGACAGTTCGAGACGACGTTCGCGCTGGGCCTCAGCTTTATCGTCGGCGGGTTACTTTGCGGCGGCTGCGGCTCATTTTTCTTCCTTTTCTGCGCCGGGGCGTTCACTGAGAAAAGAAGCAGCAGAAGACCCAGGGCGACGAAGAGAGACTTTCGGCTGTGCATAGAGTTGACTCCTTAAAATTTCACGGAAAGCGAAGACCTAAACGTAAGCGAATTTATACTCGAAACTACGACCAACGACAATAGCAACCGTGCCACTTTAACCGGAACTACAGGTTTTATATTCGAGAAACTATCAATGAAGCCGAGTTTCCAGCATTTGATGATATCGTAGGCGCAGGCTTCAGAGGCAGGCGGAGGACGCGTATGAAAGAGACGGATGTCGGGTTAAAGCCTGAGCAGATTGAGCGCTACGAGCGGGACGGTTTTTTAATCCTTGAGAATTTCGTCTCGGGGGAAGACTGCGACCGCCTGCGCCGCCGCGCCTCGCAGTTAATAGAAGCCTTTGACCCTGCGGGCTCCTTCTCCGTCTTCACCACGCGCGAGCAAGAGAGGCGCAGCGACCAGTACTTTCTGGAATCCGGCGACAAGATTCGCTTCTTTTTTGAAGAGGACGCTTTCCTTGAGGACGGGCGCTTGCGCTACGAGAAAGAGCGCTCGATTAATAAGATTGGTCACGCGCTGCATGATTTGGACGAGGTCTTCGACCGCTTCTCAAGAACCGCGAAGCTTGAGCGGCTCGTCTCGGATTTAGGCGTCTCACGGCCACTGCTCATACAGTCCATGTACATCTTCAAGCAGCCGCGCGTGGGCGGCGAGGTCACATGTCATCAGGACAGCACATTTCTCTACACGGAGCCCATGAGCGTCACGGGCCTCTGGTTCGCGCTCGAAGATGCTACGAAAGAGAACGGATGCTTGTGGGCCATACCGGGCGGGCATCAGCTGGGGCTTCGCTCGCGCTTCGTGCGCGACAAGACGGCGGCGGGCGGCACGCGCTTTGAGATTTACGACTCAAGCGAGTGGCCGCTTGAGAGACTCGTCCCGCTCGAAGTCAAAAAGGGAACGCTGATTGTGCTCAGCGGTCTGCTGCCACACCTGAGCTATGCCAACAGGTCTGAGAAGTCCAGACACGCTTACACGCTGCACGTCATAGACGCCGCGTGCAGCTACCCTGAAGAGAACTGGCTACAGCGCTCGCCTGATAGTCCTGCGCGCGGGTTCGCATAAAAAAAATTGAGAAGCGCCCAGTGTGTCGGCCTCTCCAACACCCTCGGCGCTTCTCAATCGAACCAGGAGGAAATTGACTACTTGTTCTACCTACTTGTTCTTACGGGAGATTACTTTTACTGAGCCGTCGCAGGCTGGCTGCCAGCGCCGCCCTGTGAGAGCACAATCTTTTCGCTCTCGCCGCGGAAGGTGATTCCGCGAAGCTCGCTCGACGTGCCGTTGTTGATGGTGTTGAACTCGGTGCGGTCAGCCTTCTCTTCTCTCTTCTCAAGGCGAGCCGAGGTCTTAGCAACAACCTTGCTGCCCTTCATCAGTAGAAGCTCGCCGCTCTTCTCATCGAACTTCAGCTTGTATGCGCCCTTCTTGACGAGCGTTCCGTTGATTACTACATCCTGCGGCAGATTGATGAACTCGCTCTTGTCTTTACCAAAGACCGTCAGAGTTGATAACACACACACTACCGCCACGATAACCAGAAGGTTAATCATCTTTCTCATTGTTGCTCTCCTTGAATTAGCTTAAAAGATTCCCAAGATTCCCAAGATTTTCAGTTGGACGGGCCTTCCACTCTCTATTTACGTTGGGCCGGTGTTTCGGTTCCAAAAACTTTCGCGCATTGAATTGTTTTGATAACAAGCGCCCGATGAAAGTCAAAGAACATCACCAGTCTTCCTTTACGGCGTTCACCCCGGAGAAGTTCCAACTATTAGCCGGAGTTTTTTTTCGGAAAGACTTCCGAAATTTCGTAAGCCCTTCGGTCAAACATCATGCGGCTAATTCCCGCCGCCATCTATAAGACGAAAACGCGGCGAAACTATTAACAGCCGTTATTTCAAATTTCACCAGCCGGTTCGCAGGAAAGCTTAAGTAGCATCCGGCTTCATGTTTCGATTGTTAGTGTCGCTGGGTGCGGAAAGGTTTCATAAAAATTTTCAGGCGCGGAAAATTTTGAGCAGGCAGTAGAGTTACACTAAGATGAATTTATGAGTGCCTCGAAAAGAGCAAAGGCGGGCGCGCCGATGAGCGGCTTAAGCGCGTTCACGGATGACGACGAGGTAAACGTCATCATAGAGACGCCCAAGGGGAGCCGTAACAAATTCAATTACGATGAAAGCCTGGGCCTCTTTAAGCTCGGAGGCGTGCTGCCCGCAGGCGCAAGCTTTCCCTTCGACTTCGGATTCATCCCCGCGACTCTTGGCGGCGACGGCGACCCTCTGGACGTGCTTGTCCTGATGGACGAGCCAGCGTTCGCGGGCTGTCTCGTCACAACAAGACTGATTGGCGTCATAGAAGCCGAGCAGACTGAAAGAGACGGCGAGACCACGCGCAACGACCGATTGATAGCAGTGGCCGCAGACTCTCGCGCTCACAGCGACGTAAAAACAATCGACGAGTTGAACAAGAACCTGCTGGACGAGATAGAGCACTTCTTCGTCTCATACAACGTGATTAAGGGTAAAGAGTTCAAGCCGCTCGGGCGCTTCGGCCCCGCGCGGGCGCGCAAGCTCGTTGAAGAAGGCATGAAGAGCTTTCAGAAGCGGCAGGGGCGAAAGCGACGTAGGCCAAGTGCGTCTAAAGGAAGAGGGAAGCAGCAGGGCAGATGAGCGCTCAGAGCCACGCTTACAGGATTGAAGAGCTGCGCGCAGAGGATTGGCCGCAGGTGCGCGACATCTACCTTGAAGGCATCACGACAGGCAATGCCACCTTCGAGACAGAAGCGCCCGAGTGGGACGTGTGGGACAGAGAGCATCTCTCGTCATGCCGCTTCGTTGCACGCGACGACGACAACAGGGTTAAGGGCTGGGCCGCGCTCAGGCCCGTCTCCTCGCGCTATGCCTACAGGGGCGTGATGGAAGTGAGCGTCTACGTGACAGAGAGCGCGCGTGGACGCGGGTGCGGCCGCATGCTTCTGGAAGCTCTAATCTCATCTTCGGAGCGGAACGGCATCTGGACTCTTCACGCGGGGATACTGGCCGAGAACACCTCAAGCCTTGAGCTACATCGTCGCTGCGGCTTTCGCGTCATAGGCACACGAGAGAGGATAGGAAAGCTTCACGACAGGTGGCGCGACGTGGTGTTGATGGAGAGGCGAAGCCAGACGGTCGGGACGGATTAAAGAGAGATTATGCTAAGACGGCGAAAGGTGCTCTCTCAGGAATTCCTGAGAGAGCACCTTTTCGTTTTTCAAACGCCTTTGCTCTCGGCAGCTATTGGCCGGGGCGCGTGGGCGTGTTTGTGGTGGCCGAGGGCTTGGCCCCTTCGGGCTTTCCTTCGGCGTCGTAGACCGTGACGGTGCCGAATTTTTCGAGCACTGTCTTAATCTTGCTGGCGTCGCCTACGGCTACAATCTGAAGCGACTCGGGGTTCAGGTACTTGCGAGCCACGCGCTGAACGTCGTCGGCGGTGACGGCCATGATGCGCGCCGGGTAGGTCTCCCAGTAGTCTTCGGGGAAGCCGTAAATCCTGCGCGTAATCTCGTAGCTCAGAAGCTGCGTCGGCTGCTCCAGAGAGAGAGCAAAGCTCGCGACAACAGAGCGCTTGTTCTCTTCCAGCTCGTCTGCGGGAACCTTCTCATCGCGTATGCGAGTTATCTCGTTGAGGAATCCCTGCATGGCCTGCTCCGTGACCTCTGTGCGGAAGTCTCCGCCCGCGCGCCACGGCCCCGGATACTTGACGGCAGTGAAGAAGCTGTAAGCCCCGTAGGTCAGTCCCTGCTCTTCACGCAGCTTTATGAAGAGGCGGGCCGAGCCACCGCCGCCGACGATATTGTCCATCACGACCATAGCCGGATAGTCAGGGCTGCGGCGGTCTATGGCTATGTTGCCCATCGCCATAGTCGTCTGCACGGAGTCCGGGCGATTGACGACGATGATTTTCTTCTGCGCGGCGGGCGTAGGATTCTGCGGCATGACCTCTGCGGCTTCCGTCTTCTGCCAGCCCGCGAGCGCGGCCTTGAGCTTGGGTATAAGCTGTGCGGCGTTAACGTCGCCTGCGATGCCCAGGATAGTGTTCTGCGGAGCGTAGCGAGCCTTCGCCCAGTTGGCCAGAGCTTCCGGCGTCAGGGCGTCAACAGACTCGGGCGTGGCGGCCACATTGGACGCGGGGTGATTGCCGTAGACTGCGCGCGAGAACTGCTCGTTGGCCAAGAAGTCCGGCGACGAGCGCTGCTGTCTGAGCTGCGCCTTCATGCGCTGCTTGAGCTTCGCCAGCTCTTCAGCCGGGAAGGTTGGGTTCATCAGTATGTCCGTGGCGAGCGGGAACCACTGGTCGAAATTGTCCGAGAGTCCCGACGCGACGACGTTGGTTTGAATAGAGCCGAAGCCGGAGTTTGCGCCGAGCGTGGCACCCATCTTGTCCACCTCTTCGGCAATCTGCTTGCTTGAGCGGGTCTTGGTGCCTTCGCGAAGCATCTGCGCCGTGGCGTTGGCAAGACCGGGCATGTTCGCGGGCTCGTAGAGCGCGCCCGCGCCGTTGATGGCAAACTGAACGTTGACGGTCGGGAAGCGATGGTCTTCCAGTATCAGAACCGTCAAGCCGTTATCGAGCTTGGCCTCTATGGGACGAGGCAGCTTAACCCTGAGCACCTCTTTGGAGAGGGGCGCGCGGTTCTTGCGCTCAATCTTGCTCAGGTTCTGGCCCTTCGAGTCGCCCTGCCCGCCCTGCTGCACGACCGTCTGCGCGAAGGCGGAGGTCAGCACAGAGAGCAGCAGTGTCGCCGCCAGAAGTGACCGCATCACGTATCTAATCTTTCTCATAAGTAGTCTCTCCTTGTTGCGGCCTTGCTATTCAGTCGGTTTGACGACCGCCGTCGGGCCGGATTTCTTGGCGGGCACGGTCGTGACCACCGTTCTGTTTGTGTCTATCAGGTACTTCTTCGCCACACGCATGATGTCCTCTTTGGTGACGGCTGCGTACTTGGCGTCGAGCTGGTTGATGAGGCCGGGGTCGTCGTAATAGACGGCGTACTGACCCAGCTGTATCGCGCGAAGCAGAGTGCTGCGCAGCCCCTGTGAGCGCTGGCGGCGAAGCTGCATACGCACCTTCTCAAGCTCCCAGTCGGCGACCGGCTCTGTCTTCAATCGCTCAATCTCTGCGTAGACGGCCTTCTCAACCGCGACCGGGTCGGCGTTAGGAGTCGGCGGAAGTATCGCTACGACGGAGCCGAGCGACGGGCCGCGACGCTCCTGCGCGCTGGCGAAGACCTGCACGACCATCTGCTTGTCCTTGACGAGCTGCTGGTAGAGGCGCGACGACTGGCCGCTTCCGAGTATCTGGCCCAGCACCGAGAGCGCGTACCAGTCGGGCGTGTTCGACTGCGGAATCTTGTAGACGATGTCAAGACGCGTGGCGCGTGCGAAAGTATCCTCTATGGTCTTGCGACGCTCTGCGGTCTGCGCGGGCTCTGTGGTGTCGAGCGCGGGCGGCGCAGTCTGCTGCGGGATAGCTTCGAAGTACTTCTTCACCTTCGCCATCGCATCGTCCGTCTTGAAGTCGCCGACCAAAACGAGCGTAGCGTTGTTGGGCGCGTAGTACATCTTGAAGAAGTCTGCCACGTCCTCAACGGTCGCCGCGTTGAGGTCTGCCATGGAGCCTATGGTCGAGTGCTTGTAAGCGAAATTGTCGTAGGCCGTCTCGAACAGAGTCTCGAAGGTCTTGCCGTAGGGCTGGTTGTCAACGCCCAGTCGGCGCTCTTCCTGCACGGCGTTGCGCTGGTTGTCCAGGTTCGCCTGCGTGATGGCCAGAGACTTCATGCGGTCTGCTTCGAGGAAGAGGCCCAGGTCGAGCTGGTTAATCGGAAGGCTCTGGAAATAGTTGGTGCGGTCGGCGTTCGTCGTGCCGTTCATGTTGCCGCCGTTATTGAGCACCAGTATGAAATGCTCGCCCTTGCCAACGTTCTCCGAGCCCTGGAACATCATGTGCTCGAAGAGGTGCGCGAAGCCCGTGCGCCCCGGCTTCTCGTTTCGAGAGCCGACGTTGTAGGTCACGCTGATTGAATAGGTCGGGGCCGAGTGGTCTTCGGAGAGAATCACCCGCAGCCCGTTCTTTAACTTGAATTCCTTAAAGGGAATGGAAATAGGTTTGGCCGACTGGCTGGCTACAGTCGCCCCTCCCGAAGTCGCCTTTTGCGCCATAGTCGCCGGCACAAACACGCTCAGGAGGAGAAGATAGGCCAAGAGAAACTTCGCCCTTCGCATCGCTTTCTCCTTCTGTTGAATTATGAACTGAGAGTCCGAAACGAGCGGGAATTGGAAAAGGATGCCCCGCCCGGATTGCGCCGACCCGCCCGGGGCTTGCCCCCGAAAAGGTCAAAATGAATGGAAAGCAGAAATCGGCCTTGAAAACCTACAGACACCCAGCTTATTTTCCGCCTTCATTAGCTAATTACGTCCAGTGGTGCATTTGGTTTCAAAAAGTGCAAATGTTGGATAGGTATTCATTTATTCGTAAGAATCTACGAATAAATGAACGCTCACTCAACCTTTACATGGCTTTTAATAAACTCTGCGAGCGCGTTCAGGTACTCCTTGCCGCCCCTTCCAATCAGGTCGTTGTGCCCGGCCTCCTCTATGATAAGCAGCCGCTTCGGCTCCCTGGCGGCGTTGTAAAGCTTATAGCCCTGCTCCACTGGGATAGTCTCATCGCGCCCGCCGTGGGCCACAAAGACCGGCGCGCTCACCCTCTCAAGCTTTCGTGCCGACTCAAAGCGGTTCTGCCCGTACCTGTGTATCCACGTCGGAACCCAGGGCAGAATGAGCCGGGCCATGTCGCTCGCGGAGCTGAGGCCCGATTCCAGTATGACCGCGCCGCAAGGTTGCCGGGACGCCAAGTCTGCGGCCGCCGTCGTGCCGAGCGACTGCCCGTAGAGCACCACCTGCTCAGGCGGCACACGCCTCTCTACGACCACGTAGTTGTAGGCGGCCCCGGCATCCTCGTATATGGCCCGCTCGTCGCGCACGCTCCCCTCGCTCCGCCCGTAGCCGCGATAGTCGAATAGCAGCACGTTGAAGCCGCGCGCAGAGAGGGCTTCGCCGAGCCACCCTATGTTGCTGATGTTCCCGCCATTGCCATGAAAGTATATGACGGTCGCACGGCTCGCCGCTTCCGGCCCTGAGGCGCGCACGTACCAGCCGTGCAGGCGCTCGCCCCCTGCCCCCTTGAACCAGATGTCCTCGCCGCCTCGCGGCAGCTTCCACTGCGGGCCTTCGCTGTAGCGCTCCGGGTGGAAGACGACCGAGCGCTCGAACCTGCGCGCCCCGAAGTAGAAGAGAACCAACCCGCCGACGATGAGAAGGAAGATAATTAACAAGGTTCTACCGGCAGATTGCTTACGCCCCTGCTGATTAAGGTACGAGTCGAATAAAGGCATTTACCTTCCCTATTAAACCCGAGCGCCCTGTGGGCTGTCCATCCAGGGGGCCCTGGCCGGGGAAAAAAAGGTTGCAATTTATCGCGTAAAGATGTATTAAGCACCCGTTCTTCATGGTCTTTAGGTTCGCCTCGTATACCTTGCGCGAGCGTCAAAACTCGCACCGAAGTTCTAACACTAAACCCTGACGGCTCAGCCCCGGTCACTTCCGCGCAATTTCCGTTTCGGCCGGTTTTCCTGAGCCTTTATCTATCAAAGAGAAAAAACCATGAGAAAGATACACCTCTCTCTTCTGCTCTCTCTCGTCGCCTTCTTCTCGACCGGCTGCCCGAACGAGCCGTCGAAAAGTTTCAAAAGAAAAGATAGCTTTGTCAGTAACGTAAATGAATATCTGGCGGGGGCACAGGGAAGGTACGAGCAGCACGTGATTTCCAACCCTGCCGAAGCTAAGCGAATAAGAAACGATGCGATTGAAGATGCCATAGCGGTCGTTAACAGCAATTACACGGACTACATCACGCGCCTCAACACACGTCGCTCTACGACAGACTTTATAGCCGATGTCATTGAGCTGGGCACGAGCGCGGCGACGGGCATCGCCAAGGGCGAGCGTCCCAATCAAATTTTGGGCATAGCCTTGACCGCGTTCAGGGGCGGGCGAAGGTCGTCCGAGCTAAATTTTTACAAGGAACAGACCGTGCCCATCTTGATAACCAAGATGGATGATAATCGCGCGACGATATACGCGATGATTTTGACGAAGAAGGATGCAGATGTCTCCAGATACTCCATGAAGGAAGCTATCAGGGACATCGTTGATTACTACAACGCGGGCACTTTAATCAGGGCTTTCACGCAGTTGCAGAAAGACACAGCGGCCAAGGCTCAACAGTCCGAGAATAGAGTGCTTGAGCTTCAGGGATTCCAGGTAACTCCGGAAGCTACTGTTGAAACGCGCAATCTTTCGGTCAGTGCCAGGAAAATTCTTCAAAGACTGCGCGACGACTTGAAAGTCCCGGCGAAGAGCGCTGCGGCAGTTACGACGC
>DATELK010000176.1:0-51169 GCA_035276685.1 Pyrinomonadaceae bacterium
CGTAGGCTATTTGATACGTCGCCCCTTGCAGGGGCTTTACGGGAAACTCTTTAACGATTGTTGAGTGGGGGGACGAAGCCTGCGCGGTGAGTGTCGTCCTCGCGCGCCTCCCAGACCACTGCAATCTTGTCTATCGCTACATACCCCATAGCCATCTCTTCATCCCTCAGATGAAGCACGCCGCCTTCCACCTTGACGACTTCGCCGCGCAAAGAGGCCGCGCCCACGCAGATGATGTCCACCTTGCGCCCTATCATTCTGGAAAGAAAATCTTGCATCGCTTTATCACCTCTCAAAAAAAAGTTCTCGTTTACTTTTCGGGCTCCCACTCCCAGACCGTCTCTTTGCCGTTGCGCCTTGAGACCTTCTCTTTTTCTACTTCACGGAAAGTGATTTGCACAAGGGGCAGCACCCCTGGGTCGTCCTGCTGCTGGCGCTCGAACTTCAGCACGTCGTAGTAGACGCAGCGCGAGCGGTCAGGATACTCGCGGCAGACCTGCGGCCGCGCGTGATAGATGCCGCAGCCGCGCGTCTCCTGATTCAGGAAGATGCAGGTCTCCGTGAAGAGCTTGTCCTTTGTGCGGCGCAGCACTCTCTCGTCGCCCCACATCTTCGTGTAGCGCTTCATGGCCGTCTCTACTGAGACCTTGAAATACTTTGCCAGCCGGTTCAGGTCGCGCTTGGTGACTTGCACGCGCTCGTATATGGAGCAGCAGAAGGCAGGACACTTGTTGCAGTCGAAGTATATGCGGGGTTGGTCGTCGGTTATCTTTTTCGCCATCAGGTTCCCTTCGGCTCGTTCCCTTACTGGGTGGCTCCCGTCCAGATAAAATAGCTCTTGCCTTTAGGCTTCAAGAGCACTGTGCGCGTGTCGTTTCCAATGCCTATCTGTAGCTCTTCCCTGTTCTTCCTGTCGGCCACTATAAAGAAGATGTCCGTCATCTCGAAACTGCTCTCATCGATGAATGCAGGCTCGCGTCTCTTTCCGAATGGCCCGTTGAAGACCGCGATGACGAGCTTGCCGGGGCTGCTCTTATTGATAAGCCCTATGGCGAAGTCCTTCTGCTCGTCGTGATTAAAATCGCCCGCGACGTAAAAGGGCGAAGCGGCGCTCTCGGGCGACATCTCATTCAGACGCTTCAGGAAGTCCGCGTCGAGGTCTTCCGTCGTGGCCGGTCGCAGGTTAGGCTTCTGCTTGAGCCAGCTTTCAAGTACGGTGCGATGCTCCGCCTCTATGTAAGAGGGGAAAGCGGCCTCCTCCTGCGCTCTCACGGCAGGCGAGAGCAGCATCAAAGAGAGAAGGCACGCGACGCAAAGCCCTTTTATCAATTGACTCACTATAGCCCCACGCGCTCCTTCTACCGCCGCTTGCTCTTCGCATACTCGGAGAGCAGCAGCTCCATGAACTCGCCGCGCCTATCGTAGAGCCGCTTGGGCTCGCGGGGCTCGTGCCTTCCGAGAGCATACGCCGTTATGATTGGCAGCGCCACTGTCGAATCAATATAACAGACAACCGCGTCAGGAAGGCGGTCAGGGTCAACCTTTCCCCACGAGACGGCTTCCGCAGGAGTCGCGCCCGAAAGGCCGCCTGTGTCGGGACGTGCGTCCGTAATCTGTAAGAAGTAGTCGTGGCCGCGCTCGTCTATGCCGAGGACTTCCTGAATCTGCGGCTCGGTCTGTAGCATGAAGTTCTTGGGGCTTCCGCCGCCGAGGATGAAGACGGCCGATTTGCCGCCGTGCTTTCTTCCCTTATCGCCCTTGCCGTGAATCGCGCCGCGCTTGCCTGCGAGCACAATCGCCGCCGTCTCGTTAACGTCGAGCGACGGGTCAAAGGCCAGCTTGTTTCCCTGTAGAGCCTTGGCCGCGACGTTCATGCCTATGGAAGAGTCGCCGGGGCTGGAAGTGTAGATGGGCACACTGTACTCATAGGCCGCCGCGATAAGAGACTTATTCTCGATGCCTAATTTCCGCTCGCGCTCGCGCACGTACTTTCCGCACAGGTAATGAAACTCTGCCGAAGACATGCTCTTTTGAAATTCCTCGCCCTCAATGATGCGGCGGAAGAAGGAGTCCGTGTCGAGCAGCACCGAGTAGTCGAAGAAGATGTCGTAGATACGCACGACCTCTTCTTCCCTCAAAACGACATCGGAGACGCCCGCGTGTCCCTGGTGCAGAGAGAGCCCTATGCCGAAGTGCGTGTCGTGATAAAGGTTCGCGCCCGTAGAGATAATCCAGTCAACGAAGCCCGCCTGAATGAGCGGTATCAGGGACGAGATGCCGAGGCCCGCAGGCGTCAGCGCTCCCGTGATTGAAAGCCCCACGGTCACGTCAGCGCCCAGCATCTTTTCCGTAAAGAGCAGGCAGGCTTCGCGCAGCCTCGCGGCGTTGTAAGCCATGAAGGCATTGTCCACGAGGTCTGCTACTTTCGTGTCGCCCGTGATGGGCTGCGGGTCAATGCGCCGCCCGCTCAAAAATTTACTTCTCTTTTTTGCCATCCTGTTTTCCCTCTTCCGCCTTTTCCTCAAGCGCACGGCGGCTGGCCCGCGCGGCGCTCTGTATAGCATCTATCGCCTCGCGCTCTTCCACATTGATGAGCGAAGGAATTGCACGCGCGTCGCCCAGAGCGGCCAGAGCCTTGACGGCTGCGACCCGCACGCGAAACATCCTGTCCTCCAGCAGCTCTATAAGCTTCTGATAGACGCCTTCCTGCTCTTCCTTGAACTCTTTGCCGAGCGTGCCTAGGCTCACGGTGGCGGCAATCCGCACGGGTTGAGGCATGCCGTAAGCCGTGTGGTCAAGAGCGAGCCTCACGCCGCGCTTGTCCTTGGCAATCGTCAGCGCGTCGAAGACAGTGGCGCGCAGCGCGTCCTGATAAGACTCCCGCCCGAGCATGCCTATCAATTTTTCATAAGCATCCTCGCCCGCCGCGTGTGCGAGAGCACGCATGGCAAATGCCGAGACAAAATAGCTCTCATCCTGTTGCATGGCGCGCACGAGCGCGGCTATGGCTTTTTTGTCTTTGCGAAAGCGGCCCAGAGACCATGCTATGGCGCGGCGCACGCGCGCCTCGGTGTTCTTACGCATCGCCGCTATCAGTACGTCGCGTGCCTCTGCGGTATTGATGCTCGCCAGCGCCACGGCCGCGGCCATCCTGACAGGCCCGAACTTGTCCTGCGTGAGGGAACGCCTGAGCGCCGTGAGAGCCTCGTCGTCCCTGAATGTTCCGAGCGAGCGAGCGGCACGCATGCGAGCCGTGAAGCTGCGCGCGTGTTGAAGTTGATGAAGAAGCTCGTGTCTGGACTTCTCGTGCTCAAGCGTCTTCAGCACCCTGTCTTCCGGGTCAAAGATGACGGCGAGCGGCCGCTCTTCAAGTGAGAAATAGAACTCGTGCTCCTCCTTCTCAATCTCCACGCGGAAAGTGCGCGTGCCTCTCCTTCCCAAGACCTCAATCTCGACGGGCATGCGGAAGAGCGGCGTGCCGTCGCTCCTGTCCTGAGACTGTTTGACGATGAGGCGAAGCGCGCCCGCCTCGGAATCAAAGTGGT
This sequence comes from Pyrinomonadaceae bacterium, assembly GCA_035276685.1. GTDB lineage: Bacteria > Acidobacteriota > Blastocatellia > Pyrinomonadales > Pyrinomonadaceae > JACVRN01. Next base: position 3,546 of record DATELK010000176.1, read on the forward strand.
GCGTGACTTCAAGCTCAGGGTAGCCGAGGCCAGTCACCCACTGTTCAAAGAACCAGTCGAGGTTGCGGCCCGTGGCCTCTTCTATGCTCACGCGGAAATCAGAGGTCTCCACGCTCTGCCACTCGTGCTTGTGCAGGTAATGCTTGAGCGTGCGGAAAAAGTCTTCTTCGCCCAACACGTCCCTCAACATCGAAAGCACAAGCCCGCCCTTCTGGTAAGCGTGGCGGTCGTAGACCTCCATGGGATATTCCCAGCGGTCGTAAACGAGCGGGCGGCGATAGCGGTCGCGGTCTTCCGCCATGTAGACGTTCAGCTCCCTGAGCAGAAAGAACCTCGCCTCTTCCGCTCCTTCCGCCTCCTCAGACCAGAGAATCTCCGCGTAGGTGGCAAAGCCCTCCTTGAGCCACAGGTGCGCCCAAGACTTTGGCGTCACAAGGTCGCCCCACCATTGATGAGCAAGCTCGTGAGCCACCACGTCGTGGCAGTCGAAATCAAGCTCGGTCGTCTTGTCATGCAGGAAGCGGTCGGAATGGGTCGTGGCCGAAGTGTTCTCCATAGCGCCGGAGATGAAATCGTCCACCACGACCTGCGAGTACTTAGGGTAAGGGTACTCGTAGCCGAAGAGACGCACGAAGCGGCGAATCATGGCGGGCGTGCGGCCCATCAACATGCGCGCCTCTCGCTCCATGCCCGGATAAGTGTAGTAAGGCGTCGGCAACTTGCCGCAGCGAGCATCGATGATGCTGAAATCGCCCACGGCTATCGAGACAAGATAGGCCGGATGAGGCTCGTCCTGCCGCCAGTGAAAGGTGCGTGTCGCGCCCCTTTTATCATGCTTCTCCGAGACGAGGCGGCCGTTCGAGAGAACGGTGAAGCCTTCAGGGACGGTGATGACGGTCTCCGTGGTCTGCCTCTCGTTCGGCGAGTCCGTGCAGGGGAACCACGCGCGGTTGTCTTCACTTTCGCCCTGCGACCAGACCTGCATGGGCTTCTGCGGGTATGAGTCGTCCGGGCGTATGAAGTGCAGCCCCTTTCGCGGGCGCGCGTTGTAAAGAACGCGCAGGGTCAGGTTTTTGTCGCGCGGCTGCGGCTCCTTCAGGTAGACCACCAGCCTGTCCTTAAAGCTTTCGAACTCAAGGCGGCGCGAGCCCGCGCGAACCTCTTTCACGTTCAGCTCAAAGGCGTCGAATGAAAGCTCGCGCAGGCCATCCCTGAAGGGCGCGAGCGTGATTGCTGCCTCGCCTTCTATGAAGGTCTCTGCGGGGTCAAGCTCAAGCTCTATGCGTATGTGCTTTATGTCGAAGTCGCGGCTGCGAGTCTCGCGTCGCGGCGCTTCGACAGGCTTCACGGGTGGCGGCGGAGTCTCGTCGTAAGGGTTGAGCGCGGCGTGAAAGCGTGGGTCCAGAAAGGCCGGGTGAAAGAGTGCGTCCTTGTGACGTGCCAAGCATCTTCTCCAGTTGTTTGCTGAGATGTAATTTCTAGCGCGGCCTAACGAGGGGTAGTTTACATTAAAGTTGGTCTATAGCGAACTGCTCAAGGCAGGCGCGGCAAAGACAGCTCTTATACTTCTCGCGCAACGCCTCGCGCGCCTCGTCCGTCAGCTTCACCTCGGCGCACCAGCAAGCCGAGCTTTGCGCGCCGCAGCCGAACGGCTCGCCGCACCTTTCGCAAACAGACTGCGCGCAAGTCTCTTCAGTAACCAATTGTGGCAGCTCTCTAGTTATCATAGCTTCCCGCCTCTCTACTTATGGCCTTCGTCCGTCTCCACCTCGTCCCCCGGCGCGCGGCGCAAGCGCAGGCGAGAGATGCGCCGGTCGTCGGCGTCCAAAACCTCCACGTCCAGCCCGCGAAAGGCCAGCCGCTCGCCCGTGCGCGGCACGTACCCGGACTCGCTTATGACGAGCCCCGCGATGGTCGTGAAGTCGTCGTCCTCTATCTCCATGTCGAAGAGTCGCTCAATCTTGCCTATCTCGGTCGAGCCCGCAACGTCATAGTAGCCGTCGTCCGCCTCCACTATCTCTACAATCTCTTCCGTCTCCGTGTCCTCGTCCTCAATCTCGCCGACTATCTCTTCCAGTATGTCTTCGACCGTGACGAGGCCTGCGATGCCGCCGTACTCGTCAATCACCATGGCAAGCTGTACGTGCGCCTTCTGCATCTCTTTCAGGAGGTCTGCGACGGGCTTCGTCTCCGGCACGAAGTAGACGGGGCGCACAAGCACAGCTATGTTTTCATCCTCTCGGGCCTCCGGCCAGCACTGTAGTATGTCGCGCACGTAGATGAGCCCTTCCACGTTATCAATCTGCTCGCGGTAGACGGGCAGGCGCGAGTACTTCGACTCGTTGATGATGTCGCGCGCCTCTCTCACGGTCGCCGTCACGGGCAGAGCCACGACTTCCGTTCGCGGCGTCATCACTTCGTTAACGCGGGTGTCTCCGAACTCAATGATGGAGTGAATCAGCTCGCCCTCGGCCTCTTCCAGAATGCCTTCCTCTTCGCCCACGTCAATCAGTGCCTGTATGTCGTCGCCGCCTCCGTCTTCATCCTCGTCATTGCTTGCTTCTATGACGGCGCGCTCTTTGCGCCTGCGGCTGAAGACCTGATGCAGCGGGTCTGCCACGAAGACGAAGAGATGATAGAAGGGGCGCACGAACGGCAGCAGCAGCAACAACGTCCCTTCAGGGTTGCGCGCAGAGATAAAGCGCGGGAGGAACTGGCGAAAAATCCCCGCCAGCACCAGCGAGGCCGCAAAGGCTATCAGTAGAAAGCGCGTGCCCGGAAACAGAATCAGTGAGATGGAGGTCGTGAGAACCGTGACTGCCACGAGCAGTATCTGTATCACTGCCGAGAGCGTGAAGCGGAAGCGCGGGCGGTTCTCAAGAATCTCCTTGAGGAAGGCAGTGGCACGCGCTTCCGGGCGCTCCTCTTCCGCGTCCGTGATGAGTCTTCTCAGCCCCACGTCGCTCAACTGGCCGAAAGCCATGTCGGCAGTCGCAAGAAACGCCATCAACAGAAGCAGCAGCGCCGTGATTCCTATAGCAATTTCCATAGACGAACTGAATAGTAAAATAGTAAATCTCGTGAGTAAATAGAAGAACCGCTTTTATCTACAAGTGATTTTCAGGATTATATTCCGAGGCGTCTTCGCAGCCTGAGCTCAAGCCGGTTCATCTCCCCGTTATCCGTCTCATGGTCGTAGCCGCACAGGTGCAGCAACCCGTGAAGGATAAGCTGAGCGACCTCTTCATCAAACTCAAGCCCGTTCGCCCGAGCCTGCCTCGCGGCCTGCTCCACGGAAATCACCACGTCACCTAAGCTAACACCTTCCCCCTTCTCAAACTCATCCTGCCCCGCCGGAAACGACAGCACATCGGTCGTCCCCTTCTTATGACGCCACATCCTATTCAATTCCCGCATAAGCCTGTCCGACACGAAAGCCACAGTCACCCCAGCCGCGCCTTCAGCAGGCACAACCCCCAGAGCCCTCTCCGTAAACTCACGCCAGCGCTCCCCGTCCACCGAAACCTTACGCTGGCGATTAACGACTTCAATCATAAGAAGAGTGACGAGTGACAAGGGACGAGTGACGAGTTAAAACAACTTCTTGCTTATCACTCGCCACTCGTCACTGATGTTAAATAGTGCTCTTGCTGGTGTGGGCTTCGTAGGCTTTGATAATCATCTGCACGAGGCGGTGGCGCACCACGTCCTTCTCCGTGAAGTAGATGAAATCTATGCCTTCTACTTTTGACAGCACTCGCTCGGCTTCAATGAGGCCGCTGCGTTTCCCCTGAGGCAGGTCAATCTGCGTCACGTCGCCCGTGATGACGGCCTTCGAGCCGAAGCCTATGCGCGTCAGAAACATCTTCATCTGCTCGCTCGTCGTGTTCTGCGCCTCGTCCAGGATGATGAAAGCATCTGAGAGCGTGCGGCCGCGCATGAAGGCCAGGGGGGCGACCTCTATCACTCTTTTCTCAAGGAGTCGGGTGGCGCGCTCGTAGTCAATCAGGTCGAAGAGGGCGTCGTAGAGGGGCCGCAGGTAAGGGTCTACCTTGTCCTGCAAGTCGCCGGGCAGAAAGCCGAGCTTCTCTCCGGCTTCAACGGCCGGGCGCGCAAGGACTATGCGGTTGACCTGCTTCTGCATGAGCGCCTGCACGGCCATTGCCACGGCGAGGTAGGTCTTGCCCGTGCCCGCAGGGCCTACGCCGAAGACTATGTCCTTGTCCTGTATGGCCTCTATGTAGCGGCGCTGCATGGCGCTCTTGGGCGCGACCTGCTTTTTGCCCGCAGGGTTAAAGCGCGCCTTCGTGAAGTAGTCGCGCAGGGAGTAGGCGCGGTCTTCGGCTATCTGCGCGAAGGCCTCGCGCAGCTCTTTGTCCGTGAAGGTGCGCCCTTCCGCGAAGAGGTCTGAGAAATCTTCAAGGATGCGCTCGACCGTCTCAACGTCCTTGGGGTCGCCGTCGACGGTCAAGTCCTGCCCGCGAGCGCTCACGCGCACGTCCAGGAGCGATTCCAGGTACTTTATGTTCTGGTCGTGAACGCCGAAGAGGGTTTCCAGTCCGCGTGGTGGAAGCTCAATCTTTTTCAACAGTTAAAGCAGTCTCCTTCTTGGGGTGAAGATTCCGGGAGTCAGCGAAGCAGGCGGTAAATCAAGGGGTGTAGCGCATATTTGCATACTATACAGAACGGCACGCTACTACATGGCGAGCGCGAGTGTCAATTCGCAACCGTACTGAGCAAAAGGGGCGCTTTCGCCCCCCGCGCGCCTTGACACGAGGGGCCTTGCCACCTATACTTTGTCGCTTGTGCTCGCGGTCAAAATCTCTTCTGAGAGCGGCGGCGCAAAATGATAAAGCTTTAGACGGAGATTCCTTAGGATGCCCAATCATAAATCAGCAGAGAAGCGCGTCAGACAGAACGAAAAGCGGCGCGCCATCAACCGCAGCAACCGCTCGACCCTTCGCACTTCCATCAAGAAGCTGCGCGCAGCCCTTTCCGGCAGCGACAAGTCCGGGCTCGCGGAGCTGCTGCCGCAGACGATTTCCAAGATAGACAAGGCAGTGCAGAAAGGCGTCCTGCACCGCAACGCCGCCGCGCGCTATAAATCGAGGCTGACGGCGCGCGTCAATCAGGCTACGACAAAGTAAGAGACGCGAAAGATTTTTTCCATCAAAGGCGAGGCCGGTTGGTTCATTCCAGCCGGCCTCGCCTTTTTACATCAGCTTCTTTGAGCTGCTATAAGGAGACCGAGATGATGCAACAGCCCGAGAACCGGTACAGGAGCGAAGATGAAATACGCGCTCTTGTAAGAAGTTTTGAGGATTGCACTCTGCCGGACGATGCGTTTGACCACCGCGCTCACCTTGCGGTCGCCGTCTGGTATCTTTACGGCATGACCGCCCCTCAAGCCGCAGAACGAATGCGCGAAGGGCTCCTGCGCTTTCTGGCGCACTACGAGGTAGACCCTGAGAAGTACAACGAGACCATCACGCAGTTCTGGGTCAGGCGGCTCGAAAGGCTCCTGAGCGCGACAGACCCTGCGCTTCCCCTCCCCGAGCGCGCCAATCAGGCGATTGAACGGGCCGGGGACTCTCAAGTTATCTTCACCTACTACACGCGCGAGCGAGTCTTTTCCGAAGAGGGCAGAACGGGCTGGGTCGAGCCGGATTTGAAGAGCAGTGATGAAGTGTGAAAGAGCCGCTCGTCAGGCGGTCAGCTCGCAGACGAGCATTTCAAGTTGCAGGCGAGCGCCCGTAGCGCCGCTTCCGCCCAGAGAGGTTTTGATGGCGAGGTCTGCGGCGGCTATGCGCTTGAGGTTGCGCGCGAGCGCCTCCGAGTCGGTGCGGCGCGCGGTCGCCAGAAACTCTTCGCGTTTACTGAACGGCATAGCAACCAGGCGGAAGACCTCTTCGCGTGCCGTGCCGCGTGTCATTAATTCTTTGGCGAGCGCAAGGCGGTGAAAGTTTCCGGCGATGAGGCCTATCAGCATGACGGGCTCTGCGCCGTCGTCCAGTAGGCGGTAGAGAATCTGTAGAGACCGCTTGCGATTTCGCGCAACCAGATGGTCTGTCAGCTCAAAATTCGAAAGCTCTCTTGAGCGGCCCACCAGATCTTCCACCATCTCCATAGTGATAAAGCCCGTGTCGATGGCGGCCGTGGCGAGCTTGTCAAGCTCTATGGTAAGCGTGCGCACGCTCGGGCCAGCGAGCGCGACAATCTGGTGAAGCGTTCTATCGTCTGTAGAAACCTTCAGGCGCTTCAGGTAATCCTTGCCCCACGCCGCCAGCTCCGAATCCGAGAGCGGCGCAAACTCAATGCTGGCGCAGGCGTCCATGAGCGTCTTCGTCAGCTTCCTGCGCTTGTCCAAATCGTCCGCTATGAAGATGACCACGGAGGTCTCCACGGGCCGCGAGAGGTATCGCAGGAGCGCGCCTTCGTCAGCCTCGCGCAGCTTGGAGAAATCGGTGATTCGCACTACGCGGCGCTCGGACATCATGGGAAGCTGCTCGGCTGCGGCGATGGCGTGCTGCACGTCCGCGCTCAATAGGCTGAAGCTGGATTCGTTGAACTCTCTAAGCGGCGCGTCCCTCAGAGCGCTTTCGGTGACGGCTTGAGCGGCGCGGTTTCGCAGGTAGTCTTCCGGGCCGAAAAGAAGATAGAGCGGCTCAAGCTTTCCCGCCTTCAAATCCCTTTGAAGCTCCTGTCGAGTACGCGCGCTCATTTCTGCTCGGTGACGCTGAAGCCGTGAACAAGTGTGGAGACGATGGACTCCGCGAACGAGCGGGCCATGCGCTGCACGGCCGGGTCTTCCTCGTTAAAGAAGGTGCGCGGGTCGTTGGCAAACTCGAACTCGCCGCGAAAGACAAAGTTCTGATTGTCGTAGAGCACGCGGTTCTCTATCTGGTCGCGCACGGTGACGGCGGCGCGAATCTCCACCTCAAAGATGCGTGCGCGTGCGTCCGGGTCTGCGGGCTGCAAGAGGACGCCGGAAAAGTTGAAGCTCTTAATGACGCCGTCCACGACTGCGTCCGCGCCCTCGCGCGAGCCCTGCACGCGCAGCCCCTTGCCGCGCCGCACTATCTCGTTGATGACGGCTTCGGTAAATCTGGACTCTACCTTAAAGCGCAGCGACTCGTTCTGAAAGGCGGGCACGGCCACGGTCTTGATGCGCGAAGGCAGCTGGCTCTTGGTCACTGGCTTGTAGCACTCGGTAAAGCCTGAGACGAGCGCGAGCATCAATGCAAGGCTTGAGAAGGTAATGAATTTTCTGCTGATTGTCATAAAGGGCAATTCCATCCACGCGGGACTTTAAGATTCGAGGTGCGATTCTCTCCCAAAGAGCGGGAATCAGGCAAGCCGCCAAAATTCTCTTCAACCGAGCGCGGCCCTGATGGCGTCGGCCACGCGCACCGTCTCGCAGGCTGCGCGCACGTCGTGAACGCGAACTATGTGCGCGCCTTTCAGCACCGCCGCCGTGATGGAAGCCATAGTCCCATGCACGCGCTTGTTGACGGGAGCGCCGCCAAGCAGGTGGCCTATGAAGGACTTGCGCGACGTGCCCACGAGCAAGGGGAATTCGGGGAAGTCGCGCGCAAGATGGTCAAGCTTTGCCACCAGCTCTATGTTCTGCTCCTTGGTCTTGCTGAAGCCAATGCCGGGGTCAAGCACGATTTTGTCGCGCTGGACGCCGCGCCGTTCCGCCTCCCCTATGCTGCGCCGCCAGTCCTTGGCGACTTCCCTGATGATGTTCTTCACGGGCTTCTGCTCGTGCATCGTCTCGAACGTGCCGCGCGAGTGCATGAGTATCAGGCCCGCGTCGTGACGCGCGGCCACGTCCGCAAGCTCCGGGTCAAAGCGCAGGCCGGAGATGTCGTTGACGATTTCGACTCCGGCGCGAAGCGCGACCTCTGCCACCGCTGCTTTCGTCGTGTCAATCGAATAGGGTACTTCGCTATTGAAAATAGCCATCGCGGTGATGAAGTTCTCGACGCGTCGAATCTCTTCCTCTTCATCAACGACGCTTGCGCCGGGGCGCGTTGATTCGCCGCCTATGTCTATGATGTCCACGCCGTTTTCAATCATCTGCTCGACGTGCGCCCATGCGCGCTTGCGCGTGAAGAAGCGTCCGCCGTCGCTGAAGCTGTCGGGCGTCAGATTAATAATGCCCATGACGAGCGTGCGCTTGCCTAGCTTGAGCGTGTGGCGTGGGAGTTTCCATTGGCGCACCATAGAGCAAAAGTAATCCAAAGCCGGTCAAAAGGAAAAGGGGAAGAGGTTATCCCCTTCCCCTTGCTTACCCTTTTGTCCCTCCCGGTCTTTACGCCGTGGCCGGGCCTGTGATGGGCGGCAGTATAGGCTTCAAAGGCTGCGAGGCCGGTTCTTTCAGCTGCGGGCGCTCGTCGTCGTTTGAAGGCGGCTGGTCGTCATCGAGCGGAAGGCCCGCGACGATGCGGCGAATCTGCACGCCGTCCAGTGTTTCACGCTCAAGCAGCGCTTCGGAGAGGCGAACCATCACGTCGCGGTTCTCTTCGATTATCTGCTGCGCGCGGTTGTACTGATCCGAGACTATAGCCTTGACCTCCTGGTCAATCTTGATGGCGGTGTCTTCGGAAAAGTCGCGGTGCTGTGCTATCTCGCGGCCGAGGAAGATTTGCTCCTCCTTCTTGCCGAAGGTCAAAGGCCCAAGCTCAGACATGCCGTACTCGCAGACCATCGCGCGGGCAAGCTCGGTCGCACGCTCTATGTCGTTCGACGCTCCCGTAGTGATGCTGCCGAGGAACAGGTCTTCGGCGATGCGCCCGCCCATAAGGATTGCTATCTGCCCGAGCAGGTAGTCCTTGGTGTAGTTGTGACGGTCGCCTTCCGGCAGCTGCTGCGTCACGCCTAAGGCCATGCCACGCGGGATAATCGTCACCTTGTGAACAGGGTCTGCGTTCGGCACCTTGAGGCCTACGAGCGTGTGGCCCGCTTCGTGATAGGCCGTGACGCGCTTCTCCTCGTTCGAGATGACCATGCTTTTACGCTCAGCGCCCATCAGCACCTTGTCCTTCGCCAGCTCGAAGTCCGTCATCATGACAATCTTCTTGTTGTAGCGTGCTGCATTGAGCGCAGCCTCGTTGACAAGGTTCGCAAGGTCAGCGCCGGTAAAGCCCGGAGTCCCGCGCGCAATGACACTGATGTCCACGTCTTCGCCCAAGGGAATCTTGCGCGTGTGAACTTTCAGGATGCCTTCACGCCCGCGAACGTCTGGGCGAGAGACTACCACGCGACGGTCGAAGCGACCGGGCCTCAGAAGCGCCGGGTCTAGCACGTCTGGCCTGTTTGTGGAGGCTATAAGAATTACGCCGTCGTTCGACTCGAAGCCGTCCATCTCGACCAGCAGTTGGTTAAGCGTCTGCTCGCGCTCGTCGTGACCGCCGCCGAGGCCCGCGCCGCGATGACGACCGACAGCATCAATCTCGTCAATGAAGATGATGCACGGGGCGTTCTTCTTGCCCTGCTCGAAGAGGTCGCGCACGCGGCTTGCGCCGACGCCTACGAACATCTCCACGAAGTCAGAGCCGGAGATGGAGAAGAACGGAACGTTGGCCTCGCCCGCGATGGCGCGTGCCAGCAAAGTCTTGCCCGTTCCCGGCGGCCCCATCATCAGGACGCCCTTAGGGATGCGCCCGCCTAGCTTCTGGAACTTCTGCGGCTCCTTAAGGAACTCTATGATTTCCTGAAGCTCTTCCTTGGCCTCTTCCACGCCCGCCACGTCCTTGAAGGTGACGCGCTTCTGCTGGTTATTGAGAAGCTTGGCGCGGGATTTTCCGAAAGAGAGAGCCTTGTTGCCGCCCGACTGCATCTGGCGAAGCATGAATATCCAGAAGCCTATCAAGAGCAGGAACGGAGCCCAGGTAATCAGGGCGGTCAACAGAAAGCCGCTGCCCGAAGGCTCCTGCTTGACGGCCACCTTGTTGTCCGCGCCGAGATTCATCAGGAAGTTTTTGGTCTCGTCGTTGGTGTTATCAATCGTGGTGTACCACTTCGCGCCGTTGTTGTCGGTGGTATCAACCTGCGATTGCTTGATAGTCATCTCCTTTATCTCGCCCGCCTTGACCTTGGCCACGACCTGGTCGTAGCTCATCTCCTTGGCGGCGTTGCCCTGCGTGCCGCCGAACACCTTGTAGAGCAGCAGAGCGCCGATGACTATGAACAACCAGAAAATTATTTGTCTAGCAGTAGAACTCAAAATTATTCTTGCCTCCGATGCCGATGATAACCCGAAACGGCATCATTTGTCGCTCTCCGCGAGTGCCCCTAGAGAACTTTCCCGGCGGTTTGTGCCGAACCGGAGAGCTTCCGCTATATCCGGCAAAACCGCTTATTTTGGATGCCCTGTCCCGGCGCTTAGTTGCGCTTCTCATGCCGCCTCAAATTACGTAAAAGAGGCGCAAAAGGGTTCAAAAAATCAGCCCTTCTCCACATTCTCAAAGGTCGCGAGGTATGGCAGCTCGCGCCACCTGTCCTGAAACCCCAGCCCGTAGCCGAAGACGTAATCGGCGTGCGTCTCTACTGCGCGCCAGTCCGGCTCAAGCTCCACCCTTCTGCGATCCGGCTTATCGACCAGCACGCAGAGCCTGACGCTTCGAGCGCCGCGCGCGTCCAGTTGCCGCATCAGGTACTCCTGCGTGACGCCCGTGTCCAGGACGCCTTCTACAAGCAATACGTCGCGGCCTACCAGGTCGGTTTGTGTGGCGAATGTGATGTCCTGAACGCCCGCCAGCGTCTGGTGGTCGTATTTGAGAAAGGAGGTGCGGACGGGTCTGGGCAGCGCGCGAAGCAGGTCTGCCATGAACATGAAGGCGTCTTCCTGCACGCCGAAGACCAGGAGGTCGCGCCCCTCGTAGGCTGCGGCAATCTCTGCTGCGAGCGCCTGTATGCGGTCGGCAATCAGTGCGGCGCTCGCTACTTCTTGAATCCTGTCGCTCATTAAAATTGCACGACCCTTTTTTAAGACTGAAGGCGCGTAACAAAAGCGAAACCGCTCGCTCCAAACGAGCTGGAGCGTGGCGGTCGCAGTCAAGGATTGATTCTAGACGCGCTCGCCCCCATTTTCAACCCCTTTAAGGGAATTAACAGGGATGGACAGGATAGGCAGGATAAAAGAGAAGAATTGATTGCTCTTTCTTTATCCTGCTCATCCTGTCCATCCCTGTTAGAATCCGCTTTAAATCGCTACTCACTTTTGGGATGAAAGAATAGGCGGCCCCTGCGGCGCGAGACTTTTGCCCCGCCCGGAAGCTCCGCCACACGGCCTCCGCGCTCTCCCACGAGCAGCCTTTCAACGGCCACCAGATGAACCAGCTCAAGGCGTCTCAGGTCGCCGCGACGCTCGGCTAGCCAGAGCCGTAAAGCACGGCGTCGCAAGGCAGGGCTCGCACACGCCAGCACCTCCACACTCAGGCTGCCGTCCTCTGAGCCCTCAAGCGCCTCTTCCAGCAGGAGCGCCGCCAGCTTATCGAGCGTGCGCGAATCTTCCCGCAGGAGACGGGCCGTTCGCGCAAGCGCCTCCACCACCCGCGCGTTGAAGCCCTGCATCAGCGGCAGAAGACGCTTTCGCACACGCACGCGAGCGAACCCTTCATCCTCGTTCATCTCGTCCCGGCGCGGCTCCACCTTGCGCGCACGCGCATAGTCTTCCGTGTCGGCACGTCTGGCCCAGTTGAGAAGCGGGCGGGCAAGCAGCACACCAGAGCCCTCCTGAAGCGGCCTCACAGGCTCCATGCCTCCCAGTCCTTCCGCGCCGCTCCCGCGCAGGAGCCTGAGCAGCACCGTCTCGGCCTGGTCGTCAACCGTGTGCGCCGTGAGCACGACCTGCGCCCCGCTCTCTTCGCTGGCGTGGGCCAGAAATTCGTAGCGTGCGCGCCGGGCCGCCTGCTCAAGGTTGTCCCTGCCGCTCTCAGCGAGTCCCCTGACAGAGAGGCGCTCGACCTTCGCATCGTATCCGAGACGACGCGCAAGCTCTTCGACCCACAGCGCATCTTCGCGGCTGGACGTGCGCAGGCCGTGGTCAAGATGCGCTACCAGCAGAGAGACAGAGAGCCGCCCCGCTCTTACAAGCTCGTCCAGCGCAAGAAGCAGCGCCAAGGAATCGGCCCCGCCCGAGACGGCAACGATTACTCGCGCATCCTTCAAGGGCAGCGCGAGCCGCTTCCACTCGGCCAGCAGGCGGCTAGAAAACCTGCTCAGCCTCTCCCTTCTGCCCTCTCCCCTCATCCCAGGCTTTTTCAATCTCCGGGCACGGCGCTCTGCTCCGGCGCTCTTCCGGGTGCTTCGCCCGTGACCTTCTCTATGCGGCCGTTGCTGAGGAAGAGGCGGTCGAATATCCATAGGTGAAGCCGCGCGGCTATGAAGCCGAAGGTGGCCATCGCCAGCCCGAGGCCGAACTCCGACGGCGTCTTGCGCCAATGGAGGAGCCGCTGTACCGGCGGCCCTAACACGTGCACCAGCAGTGCGCCCACCACTATCACGAAAAGGAGCGCGAGCGGAATCACCAGCTTGTAAGCCTCCTGCTCGGTAGACCAGTTCCTCCATAAGAACCAGCCGACGCCTAAGGCCGCGATGACGCCTAACACCCATGCCAAAATTTTCAGCCACGGGTTGAGCTTCCAAATCTTGAAGCCGCGCATGTGCGAGACCTTGAGACGCTTCTCAAGCTCCACGTAGCCCTTGCCGCCCTTCATCGCGTCCCTGAGCGCAAGGAACTTCCAGTCGCGCTTAACGACAGGGGCGAGCGGAAAGCTCTTCATGCGGTTCTTCAGGTGCGCCTCTTCTATCATGGCGTAGCCGCTCATCATCAGCGCATATGATTCCGTGTCGGAGAAAGAATCGAGGTCGGTACGGGTTGCGGCCAGCAGCCTCTGAATCTCTCTCTTCACCTTGTAGCCGGTCAAGTCGCCCTGAGTGTCAACGCCGCGTGCGTCTTCCGAAGCATCGTAGCGGTCGTTGCACTCAATCCAGTCCACGGGCCTGTCCGACAAATCCTTCTTCAGATGCACGAAGACCAGCCCCTTCAGCAGCGACGAGCGATGACGAGCGACCAGCTCGTTGTACTGCGCCTCGCGCACGCGCGCCATGAGGATACTGTTAGACCTAGTGGGCACGGAGAGCAGGCCGCTGCTCGGGTCGTCGAGCGCGTCCATCTGGCCGCTCGCGTCCGAGACTATGACCTGCGTGCAGCCCTGCTCAAGCAGGCTGACGATTCCCTGATTGTCATGCACGCCGCCGTCAACCAGCCTGACCGTTATCTCCTTCGGCTCGTCCCCAAGCTGCCCGTAGAGCATGGGCAGCGCAATCGGCTCAAAGAGCGCGGGCACGCAGGCAGATGCTCCCACGGCGTCGCCCAGCCTGATTCTCTTCTTGGTGCGGTAGACGTTCGGCACGTCTCCGTGATAGACGCGGCGCAGACGGTAGTTGCTGTCAATCTCGCTGTCTATGCCTGCGGGCGGCTCTCCCATCCAAGAGGCCGTGAACTGCCAGTTGTGTCCCGTGTTCAGAGAGGTCGCGTTTAAGATGAGGTCAGGGACTTTGGCCTGCCTGCCCCAGTTGTCATACTTCGGCTTAAAGTTTTCGGGCGCTCCCTTCGGACGTATGAAGAGGTCTGTCATGTAGCGAGGCTTAGCGCCGTTGCCGTCATTGATGCGCCCGTAAAGCTCACGCTCGTAGAGCTCGCCCGCGCGCTTCGTGCGCGAGTAGTTCGGGAACAGCACCATCTTCAGGTTAGTGCTCAATTCGGCCGCGACGCGCGTGCGTATGTTCCGCTGCACGCCTTCTACGAAATCGCGCGTGATGCGCTCGACAATCTCTATGTAGTCCCTATAATTGTTCGCCTTTATCTCCTCGTCAGTCTTCGATTCCAACAGGCGCTTCACCTCAAGGTAATAATGCGCGCCTATGATTGAGCCGCCGGAGACGCAGGAGATGACCTCCACGCGATGAAGGAGCCCAAGCTCCGCGAGCTTAGCCAGCACGCCTATGTGAAAGAGCGAGGCGCGGAAGCCTCCGCCCGAAAGCGCCAGACCTATCTTTCCGTAAGAGGCCGACTCAATGCCCGCGCCGCTCTTGTCGCCCATGGCATCAAGGAACTGCGACAGCACCCTGCGGGCTTCGTCATCTTCGGAAGACGCGCCGTCGTCGCCTGCTCCGGGGCGCAGCTCTGCGAGCGAGGCAAGCTGTCTGGTGGTGGCCTCTCGCTGCCACTCTGGCACGTCCCTGACCTCCGCAGCCTTCAAGAGCGCGGGCAGAGCCTCCGTGTACTCTCCCAATCCGAAATAGGCCTGGGCCAGAGTGACCTGAAACCACCACTCATTTTTAAGCCCCTCTTTGCCGGGCCTCTCTGCCAAAGCGTTGAGCGTCTTTACCAAATCCTCACGAATCTCTGCTGCCTCGCGGCGACGCGCCTCGGCGCTCTCGGAGACTGCCCCGGCGCTTTCGGCCTCCCGCTCTTCCTGAAAGGCAAGCAGGTCCAGCACGTACGCGGCGTTGATGCCCGTCCAGCCGTTGTCGTAGTCCTCGTCCTCGGAGGTCTTGGCCTTGTAGCCGCGCCTGTAGAAGTTGAGCGAGCGCTCAAGGTGCTGCTTCTGCGCGTCAATCTCCCACATGCGTTTGTGAATCGCACCTGCCTGGCCCAGTGTCTCTTGGTCTGCGGTGGTCTTCAGGTCGTCCACCGATTCCAGAATCGCAAGCGCACGCGCCAGGCGCGAGTCGTTCGACAGGTCAGGGTCTTTGTAGGTGCAGAGCGAGCGCTGCTGTCCGACGAAGCGACGCCTCTTAACGTCTGCAATCTTTCCCACATCTATGCGCGCCAGAAGCTTTCGCGCCAGCCCGAACTGGTTCTCGTTCTTAAGCTCCATGGCCAGCCTTAGCTTCTCGTCGTCCGTGGCCGTGCCGCTTCTGAGTATGTCTCTCGCCAGACGTGTGTCGGCCTTCTCTTGCAACTTTCGGGCGATGCGAAACTGCTCCTCGGCTTTCAGCGCGTCCACCAGCCTGTAAATCTCCTCTGTGCTGGCATCCTCGCCGCGCAGTATCCGGCGCGCTCGCTCAAGGTTGGCGCTCTGCTGTTCGCTCATGGGAATCTGCTCCTCTGACAGGTTGGTGCCGCCCGTACTATCTTAGCGAATGAGGCGCGGCTCTGTTTCGGTTTGAAGAAGAGGCTGCGAAAATCAAAACGTGACGGAAAAGCTCATAGGGAAGCTTGGCGTCCGCGAGCTCTCTGTGGCCCGCGAAGCCCGCATGACTAAAAGCGTGCTCAGCCTAGTCCCGCACAGCTAAAATGTCAAACCTAATTGCGGCCGTCCCTGATGTTAAAACTTCCAATCGCAAGTGAGCGAAGGTATACTGGCTTGCGTGTCGCCCCGCTCTCTATTTTGTGCATAGAGATTAGACCTCACCTGCTCCGTCTAAGGTTAGGATTTGGCTTATGTCTGCACTGATGCGCGAAAAAGCGGGAGAACTTGCCCAAACTATTCTGGTGGTAGACGACTTTGACGACACGCGGCTGATGATGCGGCTGTGGCTGCAAAAGCGCGGCTATCGCGTCATAGAGGCGGCGGACGGCGTAGAGGCCGTGGAAGTCGCGCGCCGCGAATCGCCCCACCTAGTCATCATGGATATAGAGATGCCCCTGATGGACGGGCTCACAGCCACGCGACGCATACGCGAGGAAGCCGCCTTACGCAACACCCCTATAGTAGCCGTCTCCGCCTACGGCGCGGAGCACTGGCGCGACCGCGCACTCGAAGCCGGGTGCAACGAATACGTCTCCACGCCCTTCGACCCCAAAGAGCTGAACGAGCTTATCAAGTCGCTCATTAAGTAAAGCGGATTCAAACAGGATGGACAGGATGAACAGGATAAAAGAAGAAGTATTGTGTTTTCTTTATCCTGTCTATCCTGTCCATCCCTGCTAATTCCTTTCTTAGCTTTTAGCGACAATCATAGTGCCCGTGCCTTCGTCGGTGAAGACCTCGGCCAGGAGCGCGTTGCGGCGCGAGCCGTTGATGATGTGAGCGCTTTTGACGCCGCGCCTGAGCAGCCCCGCGATGTTCTGAAGCTTTGGAACCATTCCGCCCGTGGCCGTGCCGTTTGTCACCAGCCCTTCGACTTCGTCAACAGAGAGGCGCGAGAGCTTTGAAGACGGGTCGCCCGCCGTGAGGTATATTCCGTCCACGTCTGAAAGCAGTATCAGCTTCTCCGCCTCAAGCCTGACGGCAATCTCCGAGGCAATCGTGTCGGCGTTGATGTTAAAGACCATCCCTTCCGAGTCAGCGCCGAGCGACGAGACTACGGGCAGGTAGCCCTGTTCAAGCAGCACCAATAGAAGACGAGTGTTGATTTCAACCACGTCGCCTACGTGACCGTAATCCACCACGCCTCGCTCGCCCGTCTCGCGGTTCAAGACCTCTCGGGCCGGGCGGCGCTCGGCCTGCACAATGTTGGCGTCAACGCCTGAGAGCCCGACGGCCTCTACGCCCCTCTGTCTGAGCGCGGCCAGAATGTCCGTATTAATCTTTCCGGCGAAGACCATCTTGGCCATCTCAAGCGTAGCGTCGTCCGTCACCCTGCGGCCGTTGATGATGGTCTGCTCTATGCCCATCAGCGAGGCAAGCTCGTTGAGCTGCTTGCCGCCGCCGTGGACTACTGCGAGGCGAATCCCAACCTGATGAAGAAGCGCAAGCTCTTCCGCGAGCGAAGCCAGATTCTCTCTGTCCTCCGTCACCTTGCCGGACAATTTAACGACGAAGGTCTTGCCCTTGAAGCGCTGTATGTAGGGCAGAGCCTCGCGCAGCAAATCCAGTCGCGTTTGCAAAGCTGCGTGCTGAGCCTGCGCTCCGGCAAGGTCTGTCTGCATTGGGGCCTCTCACTTTCTTAAAAGCTCTGCCATGACGGCCTTCTGCACGTGCAGGCGGTTCTCGGCTTCGTCAATGACTACGGAGCGCGCGGAGTCAATCACAGCGTCCGTCACAATCACGTTGCGGCGGACAGGCAGGCAGTGCATGAAGAGGCCGCTTCGTGTGCGCCGCATCTTCTCTTCGTCAACTATCCAATCGGAGCGAAACTCAGCGCGCTCTTTCATGTCCGCCTCCGAGTCTCCGTAGAACCTGCTGCTTCCCCAGCTCTTCGCGTAAACGACCTCCGCGCCGTCGAAAGCCTCTCCGACATCATTCGTCACGGAAGCGCTCCCGCCGTTTGACTGAGCCTGCGTGCTTATCTCCGCCATCAGCTCTTCGTCCAGCTCGTAGCCGGGCGGGTGAGCTATGACAAGGTCGTGGCCCATCTGCGCGGCGGCGAGCGCGAAGCTGTTGGGCACGGCCATGGGCAGAGGCTTTGGGTGCCACGCCCACGTCATGAGGACTCGCTTGCGCCCCACGCCAAGCTTCTCGCGTATGGTCATCATGTCTGCCAGAGCCTGACATGGGTGATGCATGGCCGACTCAAGATTGATTAGAGGCACCTCGCTGTAACGAGCGAAGGCCGAGAGCACAGGGTCAAGACGCTCCTCTTCCCAATCCCTCATGGCAGCGAAAGTCCTGACGCCTATCGCGGCGCAGTATCTTCCAAGCACGCGCACGAACTCCGCCACGTGCTCCGTCTTGTCCGAGTCCATCACAGCGCCCGCGCGATGCTCAAGCGTCCAGCTTGTCCCGCCCGGCTCAAGCACCACGGCGTTGCCTCCAAGCTCGAAGACGCCGACCTGCATGGAGGCGCGTGTCCTGAGCGAAGGGTTGAAGAAGACGAGCGCGAGGGAGCGCCCCTCAAGCGGCATGGAGCGCTCCTCGCCGCGCTTGAACCTCAAAGCCGACTCTATCAAGCCGTCCAGCGCCGCGCGCGACCAATCCCCTGTCGTCAGAAAATTTCTCGACATCAATTCGCTTCAATCTCTTTCAATGCTTCTATGAAGAGGTCGACCTCTTCCCTCTTCAAACAGAGCGGCGGAAGCAGCCTCAGCACGTGCGGGTCGCTGGACGTGCCCGTGATGATGCGCCGCTCAAGCAGCGCTTGATGAACGGGCGCGGCCTTTCCTTTGAGCTCTAAGCCGAGCAGAAACCCTCGCCCTCGCACGCGCACAACCTGCTCAACCTCTGCCAGCCGCTCGCGCAGATACGCTTCTACCGCGCGCACGTTCTCAAGCATTCCATCTTCTTCAATCGCCTCAAGCGTGGCCGCGACGGCTGCCATCGCCAGCATCCCGCCGCCGAAGGTCGTGCCGAGGTCGTTCTCTTTAATGTGCGAAGCTATGCTTTCAGACACTAGGCACGCGCCCACGGGCACGCCGCTCCCCAGAGCCTTTGCCAGCGTGATGATGTCAGGCACAACCTTTGCGCCCGCCTCGCTTCCGGCGAAGAACCAATCGCCCGTGCGACCCACGCCCGTCTGCACCTCGTCGTAAATCAAACGGATGCCACGCTCATCGGCAAGCTCTCGCAGCTCTCTATAAAAGCCCGCTTCGGCCTGCCTGACGCCAGCCATAGACTGAATCGGCTCAAGCATGATGGCCGCGACCGATTCGTCCGCGACTCTCCTGACAGACTCTATGTCACCGAACTCGGCCTCCACGTGGCCCGGCACGACAGGCTTCCCAAGCTCTCTATATTTACCCAGGAACGTTGCGCTGATAGAGTCGGCCGTGCGACCGTGAAAGCCGCCCGAAAAGGTTATGACCTTCTCCCGGCCCGTGGCCATGCGCGCCATACGCATGGCGTTCTCGTTCGCCTCCGTCCCCGAATTACAGAAGAAGGCTTTCGAGAGCGGCGCTGGCGCTAAACTAACAAGCTTCTCGGCCGCACGCGCACGCACCTCCGAGTAGACGAGATTCGAGTAGAAGAGCAGTCGCCCCGCCTGCTCCCTGAGCGCGCTGACTACTCGCGGGTGACAGTGGCCCGTTGCCGCCACGGCGTGACCGCCGTACAAATCCAGATAGCGCTCACCATCGCCAGCATAGAGCCACGCGCCCTCGCCCCGTTCCGCCGCGAGCGACATCTTCTTGTACGTAGCAAGCTGAAAGCGGTCTTCGCTCGCCTTCACTTCCGATAATTTTGAAGCTTCTATAACCATGTCTATGGATTCGTTCCCGGCAGAATCAGTCCTGTCTTTTCGTCCAGCCCTGCCATCAGGTTCATGTTCTGCACGGCCTGACCTGCTGCGCCTTTGACCAGATTATCCAGCGCGGAGAACACGACCAGCTGCCGCCCGCGAGAGGCCGTGCCTATGTCGCAGAAGTTCGTCGTCTTGACCCAGTTGATGTCCGGCGAGCCTTCCACCAGCCGCACGAAGAAGGCTTCGCGGTAGAACTCCGAGAAGAGGGCGCGCACTTCTTCGGCAGTCACCGCGTGCTTCGTCTCCGCGTAAATCGAGGCGAAGATGCCGCGCGCGACAGGCAGGCTGTGCGTCATAAAGAGAAGCTCGCTCGTCCAGTCTCCAACCTTTCGCAGCGCCTGCTCTATCTCCGGCACGTGCTGGTGCGTGAAGGGCTTGTAAGCATAAAAAGAGTTCATGCGCTGCGGGTGATGAGTGTTCGAGGCTGGCTTAGCGCCTGAGCCCGAAGAGCCCGTCTTGGCGTCAACTACGACGCGCCCGCTGAGTACGCCCGCCGCGACGAGCGGCGCTAACCCGAGCAGCGTCGCCGTGGCAAAGCAGCCGGGATTGCTTATGAACCTCGCATCTTTAATCTGCTCGCGATTCGTCTCCGTCAGGCCGTAGACGAACTGCGGCTGAAGCTCTGCCGCCGTGTGCTCGCGCCCGTAATGCGTGGCAAACTCCGCCATGTCGCCCAAACGAAAATCGCCCGAGAGGTCGATGGCGCGCACGCCGTCAGGCAGGCGAGGCGCAATCTCCATTGCCTGCCCGTGCGGCAGAGCCATAAAGAGGAAGTCCAAATCAGCGAGGCTTTCAAGCTCTTCCGGCGCGCGTGTGAAAGAGAGCGTCGTCAGGCCCAGCAGGTTACGATGCACGTGCCCGACCATCTTGCCCGCGTGCCCATTAGCCGTCACGAGCGAGACCTCCACATCGGGGTGAAACAGCAGCAGCCGCAGAAGCTCCGCGCCGCCGTAACCCGAACCGCCAAATATTCCCACCTTCAATTTCTTCATCTTAAAACCCAAACGAAATTAGCAGGGATGGACAGGATAGACAGGATAAAGATAAAGACAATTCTTCTTCTTTATCCTGTCTATCCTGTCCATCCCTGCTAAATCTGTCTTCACGCCGCTTTCGCGAGCTTCGACTGCACAATCTCGAAAAGCCTCGCGCCGTTGCGCCGCGCGTTGCCCGCAGGAATCTGGAATTCCTGCTCAATGTAGTCCTCGCCCATCTGCGAGTCCGTGACGGAGCCTGCTATGACATCCACACTGATTCCGCGACGACGGAAAAGCTCTATGCCGCCCCACGCGCCGACGTAATCCGAAGCGCAGAAGATGATGGCACTGGTAGCTGCTCGAAGCTGCTCGTCCTCGAAGACCGAGTCAACCGAATAGCCGCCTAGAATTCCGTCGCCAAGCTCCAGCACAATCAGGTCAGGCGCGCTCTCGTTCAGGCGCGAGATGACGGCCTTCGCCACCGGCGCAAGGTCGCCCGCGCCCACGGTCGAAGGCAGCCCGCAATCAAGAAAGCTGGCCGTCGCTATCGCCCCATGGTCGGCCATGTTGAGCGTGTCACGCAGGCAGGCCACGCCCGATAGCTTGGCCGCAGCAACTCTGAGTCCGGCGCGCGTCGCCTGCTTTATGACTTCCGTCGCAGCATAGGTCTTGCCGCTGTTCATGCAGGTGCCCGCGACTATGACGAGCGGCGCGCTCTGGCCCAAATCGTCCTGCAAGGGCAGGGCCGCGTCCGCTATGTTCAGCACGCGCCCCTCAGCATCGCAGGCAAGGCCAATGACCTCCACGCTGATGGCGTCGCTTAAGCTGGAATGATGGCCCGTGCAGCGGCCTATCACGCCGCCCATGTTCAGCAGGTGCAGGCGGTCTCCGGCGAAGACCTCTTCGGGCACGTCGCCTACGAAGCCTTTGAGAGCGCGGCGACGACCCAAGACACCTACCAACACGTCGCCCGGATTAATCTTCGCCAGCCTTCCCGTAGGCAGCTCCAACTGGTTATAGGTAGTGCTGTCGGAGACAGTACGCACGACTACCACGTCACCGGCGCGCACCTTCGCAGAGCCTTTGACTACAGCCACAGTCTTCGACAGGTTAAGCAGCGATGCAGCCGAGCCTATCTTGTCCGCCTCGACCACCATCACGCTCTGAGCCGCCGCTTCGTCAACAGTCTTCGTCCAAACCATATCGGTCATCCTCCACTCGAATCAGAACCCCTTGCTCTTCTTTAGCTCATCCCTTTAAGCCTGAGCCTGAGCGCGTTCAGCTTGATAAAGCCTTCCGCGTCGCGCTGGTTGTAGACCGAATCGGCCTCGAACGTCGCCAGCCTCTCGCTGTAGAGCGAGCGCGGCGAGCGACGGCCCACGACTACGGCGTTCCCTCTGTAAAGCTTCAGCCGCACGTCGCCCGTCACCGTCGCCTGCGTGTCGTCCACGAGCTTTCTCATCAGCTCGAACTCCGGCGCGAACCAGAAGCCGTAGTAAACACTCTCCGCGAACTTCACGCCGAGCGAATCCCTGAGCCGCAGCACCTCTCTGTCCATGGTGATTGATTCAAGGGCTCGATGCGCCGCCTGAAGGATGGTCACGCCCGGCGTCTCGTAGACCCCACGCGACTTCATGCCGACGAAGCGGTTCTCGACTAAATCCACGCGGCCTATGCCATGCTCGCCGCCCTTCTCATTCAAAGCCTCAAGCAGAGCGACCGGGCTCAGGGCCTCGCCGTTAACTGCCACGGGCTCGCCCTTCTCAAAGCTTATCTCTACGTACTCAGCCTCGTCCCGCGCATCCTCGGGCGCTTTCGTTAACTGGAAGATGTCTGACGGAGGTTCTGCCCAAGGGTCTTCCAGAATCCCGCCCTCGTAAGAGACGTGCATCAGGTTGCGGTCGGTCGAGTAGGGCTTCTCTGCCGTCGCCGTCACGGGAATCTTGTGTCTGCCTGCGTAGGCGATTAAGTCCGAGCGTCCCTTGAACTCCCACTCGCGCCACGGGGCCACTACCTTTATGTCGGGCTCAAGAGCGTAATAGGTCAGCTCGAACCTGACCTGGTCGTTCCCCTTGCCCGTAGCTCCATGAGCCACTGCGTCCGCTCCCTCTTGCCGCGCAATCTCAATCTGCCGCTTGGCAATCACGGGACGCGCCAGGGACGTGCCGAGCAGGTAGACGCCCTCATAAACCGCGTTGGCTTTCACGGCAGTCCAGACGTACTCGCGCACGAACTCATCGCGCAGGTCTTCCACGTAGAGCCGTGACGCGCCCGTCTCAAGAGCCTTCGCTTCGAGCCCTTCAAGCTCCTGTCCCTGCCCCACGTCCGCGCAGTAGCAGACCACCTCGCAGCCGTAGCGCTCCTTTATCCAGCGCAGCATCACGGACGTATCAAGCCCGCCCGAATACGCCAGCACTATCTTCTTTATCTTCTTCTCAGACACCGTTTCTCTTTTCCCTTTCAGCCGAACAGCTCCCAGATTTTTTTGATGGCGGGCCGCTGCGCCCGCCGCTCTGTGACGGCTATGAAGACCGTATCTTCGCCCGCCAGGGTTCCCACAATCTCTTCAACGCGGGCGCGGTCAATCTCTACCGCCACGGCAGAAGCCATCCCCGGCTCTGTGCGAGCTATGACTAAAGCGTCGCCCGCCGTCAAAAGCTCAAGCAGCCCCCGAGCGGCCGCGCCCGCCTGCGCCTTGGGCACAGTGTAATGGCCGTTATGCTTGACTATGCCAAGCTCAAGCAGGTCGCGCGACACGCTAGACTGCGTGGCCGGAACCCCCGAGCGCTCAAGATGCGCCTTCAATTCTTCCTGAGTGCCGATGCGCTTGGCACTTATCAGGCTCAAAATCTTTTTCTGTCTCTGCTCTTTCTGCATGGCTCTTTTATGCAATCAGGTTGCATAATAATTGCATAGATGCATAAAATTACAGCAAAGATGCATGAACGTCAAATTAAAACAGGGCTTCACGCATGGGGGCCGGGCAGCGTAGAATCCCAGGAGGGCATTTAATGGAGGACGATTCGAGTGACTGATTCCAGAAATTTGTGGGGCGGTAGATTCAAGGGCGAGGCGGACGCCTCTTTCGTGGAGTTCAACCGCTCTTTCGGTTTCGACCGCAGGCTGTTTGAGTCGGACGTGCGCGCAAGCCTTGCGCACTGCGAAGGGCTCTTGGGCGCGGGCGTTCTGACGCGCGCCGAGTGCGACCTCATCGGGAACGCGCTTCAGACTATACGAAAGCGCGCGGGGACGGACGCGGGCTACTTTGACGAGCTTGCGTCGGAGGACGTTCATTCCTTCATAGAGGCGCGGCTCACACAGCTCATAGGCGACACGGGCCGCAAGCTTCACACGGGCCGAAGCCGCAACGACCAAGTGGCCACGGCCATGCGGCTCTGGCTGCGCGATGCGATTGATGCTTTGAAAGGCGCTGTGCGTGAGACGCAGCAGGCATTGCTTGAGCTTGCAGAAGGGCACAGCACTGCTGTCATGCCCGGCTACACGCACCTGCAACGCGCGCAGCCCGTGCTCTTCGCTCACTGGTGCCTGGCCTATTTCGAGATGCTTGAGCGAGACCGGGCGAGGCTTTCGGAGGCGCGCAGGCGAGTGAACGTGATGCCGCTTGGGTCTGCGGCTCTGGCAGGCACGGCGCACAGGATTGACCGAGAGGCCGTGGCGCGCGAGCTTGGCTTTGAAAGCGTCTCGCGCAACAGTCTGGACGCGGTGAGCGACAGGGATTTCTGCGTCGAGTTTGCGGCCACGGCCAGCCTGATTATGCTTCATCTTTCGCGCATGGCCGAAGACATAATCATCTACTCCACGTCGGAGTTCGGCTTTCTTGAGCTGAGCGACGCGGTCGCCACGGGCTCAAGCCTCATGCCGCAGAAGAAGAACCCCGACTCAATGGAGCTTGTGCGAGGCAAAGCGGGCCGCGTCTTCGGCCACACGCTCGCGCTTCTGACCATGCTGAAGGGACTGCCGCTCGCTTACAACAAGGACATGCAGGAGGACAAGGAAGCCGTCTTCGATTCGTTCGATGCCACGAGCGCGGCGCTTCGTGTGACGGCGACCGTGCTCGGGAACGTGCGTCTTAACGAAGCGCAAGCACGGGATGCCGCGACGCGCGGCTACATGAACGCGACGGAGCTTGCGGATTATCTCGTCAGGAAGGGTCTGCCGTTTCGCGAGGCGCACGACGTTGTGGGGCGCATAGTCCTGGGAGCTATAGAAGAGGGGGTGGAGTTGGAGGGGCTCTCACTAGATAAACTCCGCGCCTTTTCATCGCTCATAGAAGAGGATGTCTACGAAGCCCTCTCGCTCGAACAAACGCTGGCCTCTAAATCTCAGGCGGGCGGCACTGCGCCGGAGCGGGTCGCGGAGGCTTTGACGGAAGCACGCGCTCGGCTGGCTAGAGAATAAGCTTTGCCGTAGACGGAAGACGATGCGATTGCCGCTTCTCTTCAATGAGCCTGCACGCGGGGCCGAGGAGTCTTTCCATCATGCCTCCGGGCTTGACGAACTTCCATTCCAGCTCTTCGGGCTCAAGCTCTTTTGACGAGATGCTCTTGCCCCTGGAATCAAGCAGCGTGTAGGCCGTGAGGCGATAGCGCCTGCGGCTGCAATTAAATTCCACAGTCTCGACGCGCGTCTTGTATTTTGTGTCCGAGGCGTCGCCGACCGGCTGAGGCTTTGAGAAGTTCCAGCGAAACTGCACGCGGCCTAAGGCCCCTTCCGTCAGCTCTACACGCGTGGAGTTCATGGCGATGGTCGCGTCCTCCAGCGTGTAGACGCGCTCCCACCTCTCCTTCTCCTGAGCGATAGACGAACAGGAAAGAAGGAAGAGCGTCAGAGCGCAGGCGCGGATTCGCATTTATCTAAATAAAGTGTATGAGCTACTCGCCCAGGTAAGCTTCCTTGATGCGCGGGTCAGCGGCAAGGTCTTTCGACAGGCCCTCCATGACTATCTGGCCCGTCTCAAGCACGTAGGCGCGGTCAGAGTGTCCGAGCGCGGCGTGCGCGTTCTGCTCCACCAGCAGCACCGTCATGCCTTCGCTGCGAATCTCGTCTATGGCTTCAAAGATGGTGTGAACTACAAGAGGCGCAAGCCCGAGCGAGGGCTCGTCCAGCAGCAGCAGTCTCGGGCGGGACATCAGGGCGCGTCCCATGGCAAGCATCTGCTGCTCGCCGCCGGAGAGCGTTCCTGCCTTCTGCGACTCGCGCTCCTTGAGGCGCGGGAACATGGTGAAGGCGCGCTCCATGTCCTGCGCTATCTCGCGCTTGTTCTTCTTCAGGTACGCGCCCATCTGAAGGTTCTCGCGCACGGTCAGGTTGGCGAAGACGCCTCGCCCTTCAGGCGACATGGAGATTCCGCGCGAGACAAGCTTGTGCGTGGGCCTGCCGCCAATCTCTTCGCCCTCGAAGAGGATTCTACCCTCGCGCGGCTCAAGCAGCCCCGTGATGGTGCGAAGCGTAGTAGTCTTGCCAGCGCCGTTTGCGCCAATCAGCGTCACGACCTCGCCCTTCTCCACGCGCATGGAGATGCCCGTCAGCGCCTCAATCGCGCCGTAGTTAACAGAGACGTTTTCCAGTGTCAGCATGATTCGATAATCGCCTTAGTCTCCAAGATACGCTTCTATAACTTTCGGGTCGTTTCTAATCTGTTCGGGCAGCCCGAGCGCTATGGACTTGCCGTAGTCCACGACCTGTATGCGCTCGCAGACGCCCATGACGACCTTCATGTTGTGCTCGACCAACAGGATGGTCAGGCCGAAGCGGTCGCGTATCTGGTGAATCAGGTTCATCAGGTCTTCCTGCTCCGAGGGGTTCATGCCGGCGGCGGGCTCGTCCAGCAACAGCAGCTTCGGCCGTGTGGCAAGCGCACGGACTATCTCAAGCCTTCGCTGGTTGCCGTAAGCGAGGCTCGTGCCGCCTTCTTCTCTGAAGCGCGCGAGGTCAAAGATTTCCAGCAGCTCCATGCAGAAGTCGCGGTGCGTCTGCTCGTCCGTTCCGAAGCGTGGCAGGCGAAAGACCGCGTCCATCAGGTTCTGCTTGGCGTGTATGTGGCAGGCCGTCATGACGTTCTCAAGCACGCTCATGCCCGGAAAGAGCCTTATGTTCTGAAAGGTGCGCGAGACGCCGCGCCGCGAGATTTGATAAGGACGCAAGCCGTCAACGCGATGATTCTCGAAATGAATCTCGCCCGACGTGGGGCGGTAAACGCCCGTCAGCAGGTTGAAGATGGTCGTCTTGCCCGCGCCGTTCGGGCCGATGAGCCCGTAGATTTCGCCGCGCCTCACCGCCATGTCAAGCTCGTTGACGGCCACTAGCCCGCCGAAGCGAATCGTGCACTTGCTCGTGCGTAGTATGGAGAAGCCGTCGTCTGCGACAACGCGCTCGGAGCGAAGGGTTGCCGCCGCCTCCGTCAGGATGCCTTCCTCGGCAGTCGTAGAGGTAGGATTCGGCTCGGGCGTAGGATTGGTGCTCACTGGTTCTTGGCCTCCTTGCTCTTGTCTGCGGTGGGCGCATCGCGCTCCGCTATAGGCACGCCCTTTGATGCCCCAAGCGCTTCGTCGCCCTCGGGCCGCTTCTGCGCCCGCTTCAGCCAGTTTAAGCCGAACTCGTGATGGCCCAGCACGCCCTGCGGCCTTGTCAGCATGATGCCAATCAGTAGAAGCGCGTAGATGACGAGTCGAAGGTCTGCGAAGTTCACGGGCTGGCCGAAGAGGTTAATAGTGGGAAGCTGGCGCAGCAGCTCCGGCAGCACAGTTATCACAATCGCGCCCAAAATGGAGCCCGTGATTGAGCCCATGCCGCCCAGCACAATCATGATGATGATTTCAAATGAGCGTATGAACTGAAAATCGTTCGTGTGCAGAAACTTCTTGTAGTGAGCGAAGAGCACACCGGCCACGCCCGCGAACGAAGAGCTGATGACGAAGGCCAGCACCTTGTAGCGCGTGGTGTTGATGCCCATAGCCTCAGATGCAAGCTCGTCCTCGCGTATAGAGATGAGCGCGCGTCCTATGTCGGAGCGCACTATGTTACGTATGATTATGATGGTGATGACGGCGAAGCCGCCCACCCAGATGAAGTTCGAGTAGCCGGGGACGGAGAAGCCGGTCGCGCCTCCGACCACGTCTATGTTGAGAATGACGATGCGTATAATCTCTGCGAAGCCGAGCGTGACGATTGCCAGATAGTCGCCGCGAAGACGTAAAGAAGGGATGCCGACTATCAATCCCATGACGGCGGCGGCCAGCGCCCCTACCAGAATGGCTACCAGAAAGACCAGAGCGGTCGCGGCCGTCTCGCCGACGGATGCCGCCATCTGCCGCTCCCAGTGCTGGCCGTGATAGACGGTCAGGTAAGCGGAGGTGTAAGCGCCTATGGCCATGAATCCCGCGTGGCCTATGGAGAACTGACCCGTGAAGCCGTTAATCAGGTTCAGGGAGACGGCCAGAATGATGTTGACGAAAATCAGCATCAAGATGTCGGCCGGATAAGCGCCGATGCCGAAACCGAACAACCCCTCGCGGCTCATCATCATGTGCACCACGTAGAGCAGCAGGATGATAAGCAGCGCGCCGACGATACGCTTGACGAAAGTTGGCATAAGAAACCAGTTTCCAGTTTTCAGTTTCCAGTTTCCAGTTAAAAGCAAGGTGGTCTTCTGCTTAAAACTGAAAACTAAAAACTGAAAACTGTTCTTAGACTTTTTCCTGAACGGTCGAGCCCAGGAGGCCCGCCGGTCGGAACAAGAGCACTAGAATCAGAATCGAAAAGGCCACGGCGTCGCGGTACGTAGAGGGGATGCCTATGTTCTGCCCGTAGCCTACGACGAAGGTCTCCGCCGCTCCGATTAGCAGACCGCCCAGGACTGCGCCGGGAATGTTCCCGATGCCTCCCAGCACGGCCGCGACGAAGGCCTTCAGGCCCGTGATGATGCCCATCAGGGGATAGATGGTCGGGTTATATTGCGCCGTCAGGACTCCGCCCGCAGCCGCCAGCGCAGAGCCCAAAGCGAAGGTGAAGGCGATAATCATGTCGGTGTTGATGCCCATCAGCTTCGCCGAGTTCAGATTAAACGAGACGGCGCGCATGGCCGTGCCGAGCTTCGTGCGATAGATAATCCACTGAAGAATCAGCATCAGTATGATGGAGACGCCGATTATCAATATCTGCACGATGGAAAGAGACGCGCGGCCAAAGAGCCTGTAGTTTCCGTTCTGGTCTGGCTGAAGGCTTGAGGGCAGCCACTCCGGCAATCTCAGGAGTTGCGGGAAAGAGAGCGGCGCATTTCCGAGGACTGCAACGAACAGGTACTCTATAAAGAGAGAGACGCCGATTGCCGTAATCAGCGTCGTCATGCGCGAGTACTTTCTCACCGGGCGGTAAGCGAAGCGCTCTATGATGACGCCTGCCAGCGCAGCCATAAGCATCGCGCCTATGAGCACCACGCCAAGGCTCAGTAGCGAAGGCTCTGAGGCAAGCCCCAGCTGATTGGCCAGGAAATAGCCCGAGAATGCGCCGACCATGTAGATGTCGCCGTGCGCGAAGTTGATGAGCCGCAGGATGCCGTAGACCATAGTGTAGCCTAGCGCAATCAGCGCGTAGATGAACCCTATGGTCAGGCCGTTAATCAGTTGCTGAACGAAAGTATCCATGCTCGGTGGCGTCTCCGCAGCTACTTGGTGTTTCCGGTCTTGGCCGTGTTCGCAGTGTTAGCGTTCGCCGCTGCCGGTGACGCGGCAGTGTTGGCGTTAGCCGCGCCAGTATTTGCCGTCCCCGTATTAGTGTTGGCCGGAGATGTAGTCGCAGGCGGCGTCATGCCTTCGGGATAGATGTTCTCCTTGAAGACGTACTTGCCGCTCTGAAGCTCGAAGACCGTGGCGGGCTTGACGGCGTTACGCTCCTGATTGATGGAGATGGTGCCGGTCACTCCCGCAAAGTTGGCCGTCTGAGCAATCGCGTCTCGCAGCTTCTGGCCGTCGGTAGAGCCTGAGCGCTTGATGGCGTCGGCCAGCACCTTCATGGCGTCGTAGCCGAGCGCGGCGATGGCGTCAGGGATGGCGTTGTAGCGCGCACGGTAAGCGTCGACGAAGGTCTTCACCTCGGGGCGCGGGTCTTCATAGGAATAATGGTTTGAGAAGAAGGAGCCGTTCAGAGCGTCCCCTCCGAGCTGGAAGAGCTGCGGAGCGTCCCAGCCGTCGCCGCCAAGGAGCGGAGCCTTGATGCCGAGCTGCTTGGCCTGCTTGGCTATGACGCCTACCTGCCCGTAGTAGCCGGGCACGTATATGACATCAGGGTTGGCGGAGCGTATGGCCGTCAACTGTCCGCTGAAGTCCTGGTCTGTCTGCGTGTAGGACTGCTTCTCCACGATGCGGCCGCCCATCTTCGTAAAGTTGTCGGTGAAGAACTGATCAAGGCCGCGACTGTAGTCGGAGTTAACGTCCGTCAGCACGGCTGCCGTCTTGGCCTTCAGGGTGTTGATGGCGAACTTGGCCATCACCTCTCCCTGGAACGGGTCTATGAAGCAGACGCGAAAGATGAAGTCGCCGACCTGCGTCACCTTAGGATTGGTGGACGAAGGCGTAATCATCGGAATCTTGGCTTCCTGCGCTTTGGGCGCGGCGGCCAGAGAGTTTGACGAAGCGACTTCGCCTAGCACGGCATGCACCTTGTCCTGATTAATCAGCTTGGTGACTACAGTCGCGGCCTGAGCCGGAAGGCCCTGGTCGTCTTCCACCAGCAACTGAACCTGCCGTCCATTGATGCCGCCCGCCTTGTTGATTTCGTCCACGGCCATCTGCACGCCGTTTTTGGTCGACTGTCCGAAGCTGGAGGTCTGTCCGGTCAGGTCAGCGTAGAGGCCGACTTTAATCGGGCCAGTGTCACCAGCGCCTCCCCCTCCCCGGCGCTCACAAGCTAAACCGAAAACGAATGTCGTGATTAACCCCAGGGCCAAGAGAATGCGTTTCATAGTTTCGTCTCCAAAGATTGAATTAACTTTTCC
Organism: Pyrinomonadaceae bacterium; assembly: GCA_035276685.1. Lineage (GTDB taxonomy): Bacteria > Acidobacteriota > Blastocatellia > Pyrinomonadales > Pyrinomonadaceae > JACVRN01. Next base: position 33,672 of record DATELK010000176.1, read on the forward strand.
ACCTAACGAGCAAAGGCGGCAAACGGGGAGGCTCAGTCGCGGCGCGCTCTCGGTACTTAAGGACGCTGGCGCGTGCGCCGCAACCGCCAGCAATATCTATCTTGAACTGCGGGTCTTTATAATAGCGGCCAGTTGTACCCGGAGGCAAACCCGCCGCGTCGCACTGTAGACAAGAACGAAGCGAATTATACCCGAAAGAGAGCGTCTGTCGAGTGCTGGTCGCAAAAAGTTTTGCAGCGCGCCCCATAGGACGCCTACGCTTTTTCGGATTAGCTTATGTCAGCTTCGGTACGCTGCTTGCTCTCTTCACTGTGAACAAGGTTAGGGAGTCACAAAATCGTACACGCGGGCGGCTCGCTTATGAACGGGCATCGCGTTTACTTTGACAATAAGCGAATAAACTAGAAGGGGAGATTTGAAATTATGGCGGAAACAACAGGAGCTTCAACCGGACGCGGGCGTATGATGACCGGACTGTTCAGGGATAGAGACAGCGCAGAGCGTGCGTATGGTTCTCTGACAAGCCGCGGATATTCGAACGATGACATTAACGTGCTGATGTCGGACGAAACTCGCAAGAAGCATTTCGTGGACGGGCGCGAGACCGAGCTTGGCAACAAGGCTCTTGAAGGCGCGGGCACGGGCGCTGCCATCGGCGGCACCGTCGGCGCAACTCTGGCGGCCATCGCTGCCATAGGAACGAGCGTGGCTCTTCCGGGCCTCGGGCTCATAGTCGCCGGCCCGCTCGCGGCCGCTCTGGCTGGCGCAGGCGCTGGCGGCGCGACCGGCGGACTCATTGGCGCTCTCGTAGGCGCTGGCATCCCTGAAGAGAGAGTCAAGGACTACGAGAAGGGCATCAAAGAGGGCGGCATAGTGATGGGCGTCAACCCTCGCTCTGACGAAGACGCGGACTACTTCGAGAACGAGTGGAAGAACTATCGCGGCGAGCAAATCTATCGCTACTAGTCGAACAAGTTCACTCACCCATAGCAACAAAGAAAAGGGGAAGGGCTTCACCGCGCTTCCCCTTTCTTTGTTCTTCTAATCTCACACTCGCCTGTGACATACTTTCACCTTCAAATCGAGCGCAAGGTGAAGAGGCATGAAAGATTCTGAAACAGAAGCGCGTGGCTTTGCGCCGCCCGCAGGCGATATGACGCCCGAGGATTTTCGACGCTTCGGGCGCGAGGTCGTGGACTGGATCGCAGACTACTTCGAGCACATAGAAGAGCGGCCCGTGCTAGCACAGGTGGAGCCCGGAGAATTAAAAGCGCGTCTTCCATCTTCTGCCCCGGCGCGCGGCGAGGCCATGAGCGAGATTCTCTCCGACGTGGATAGATTGATAATGCCCGCGCTCACGCACTGGAACCATCCGATGTTCTTCGCCCTCTTCGCCACCTCAAGCTCCGCGCCAGGCATCTTCGCGGAGATGCTGAGCGCCGCCTTTGACGTGAAGGCAATGCTCTGGCGCACCTCGCCCGCCTCGACAGAATTGGAAGAAGTCACGCTCGACTGGCTGCGCCAGATGATGAGTCTTCCGCCGGAGTTCGACGGCATAATCTACGACACGGCCTCCGTCTCAAGCATGCACGCCATAGCCGCCGCACGAGAGATGCTCGACGTTCAGATACGCGAGCGCGGCATGAGCGGGCGCGCAGACCTTCCGCTCCTTCGCGTCTACGCATCTGAGCAGGCACACTCTTCCATAGAAAAAGGAATCATCACGCTCGGACTCGGGCAAAGGTCGCTCGTCAAGCTCCCTGTGGATGCGGAGTACCGCATGGAGGTTGAAGCGCTGAGACGTGCGATTGAAGATGACCGCAGGGCGGGCGCGCTTCCCTTCTGCGTGGTGGCTACGGTCGGCACAACGTCCACGACCAGCATTGACCCGGTGGAAGAGATAGCGGACATCTGCGAGCGTGAGAAGCTGTGGCTGCACGTTGACGCGGCCTACGCTGGCTCCGCAGCCATAGTGCCGGAACTACAGCACATCATGCGGGGCTGCGAGCGCGCCGACTCAATCGTCACCAATCCGCACAAGTGGCTCTTCACTCCCTTTGACCTGTCTGTGCTGTACTCGCGCCGCATGGACGTGCTGCGCCGCGCCTTCTCGCTCGTGCCAGAGTACTTGAGGACGAGCGAGGCCGAGACTGTTCGCAACCAGATGGACTACGGCGTGCAGCTCGGGCGTCGCTTTCGCGCGCTCAAGCTCTGGATGGTGCTGCGCTACTTCGGGAGCGACGGCTTGGCCGAGCGCATACGCGAGCACTGCCGCCTCGCTCGTCTCTTCGCATCGTGGGTCGAAGAGTCGCCCGACTGGGAGATGCTCGCGCCCGTTCCATTGAGCCTAGTCTGCTTCCGCTTTTGCCGACGAGACGCAGGCGTGAGCGAGGCCGAGCTGGACGCGCTCAACGAGCGTGTCATGAACGCCGTGAACTCTACGGGCCGCGCCTACCTTTCTCATACCAAGCTTCAGGATAAGCTGACGCTTCGACTCTCAATCGGGAACATTCGCACCACGGAGCGCCACGTCAAAGAGACTTGGGAGTTGCTGTGTGAAGAGGCCGAAAGGCAGAGAAGTTAATGGGAGGAATTAACAGGGATGTACAGGATGTACAGGATAAAGAAGAGATAGCTTCTCTTTTATCCTGTCTATCCTGTCCATCCCTGTTAATTCCCTCTTTTAAAGAGATAAAGATGAAACCCCTTGCGCTCACATTCTTATTCTGTCTGGCGCTGTCCGTGTCGGCGGCTCAGGCGCAGACGAGGCGCGGGCTAACGCCTGCCGATACGCTTCGCGTTGCGGCGGTCGGCGATGCTCAAATCTCGCCGGGCGGCGAGTGGGTCGTGTACTCCGTGTCAGAGACGGCCGGAGAAGCTACGCGCACGACGCTCTGGCTGGCTCGCTCGTCGCCAGACCTTAGCCTTCGTCCCTTCGAGAATGAAGTCAATCGTGCATCGCCTGCTGGCGCGTCGCAGCCGCTTCTGCCTTCCGGCTGGAGCGCGTCCAATCCAAGATGGTCGCCCGACGGTCGCCGTATAGCCTTCACGTCCACGCGCGACGGGCAGAGCGGCATCTGGGTAGTCACGCTTTCGGGCGACCGCCAGCCGCGTCTGGTCGCGAACTTCCGCCAGACCAACTTCTTCATCCCCTACGCGGGCGAAGCCTTCGCGTGGTCGCCCGACTCGCGCCGCATAGCTTTCATAAACGCGACAGAAGACGAGAGCGCACCTGATGAAGATTCGAGCAGGCGCGACGACCCGCGAGTCATCTCTCGCACTCGTTACAAATCGCGCACGAGCTTCGCAGACCGGCTGCGCACGCACGTCTGGGTGACGGAGGTTGACAATCCTTCTCCGAGACAACTGACGACGGGTGAGTACTACGACCACTCGCTCTCTTGGAGCCCGAACGGGCGCGAGTTGGCCTTTCTCTCGAATCACGAAGCGGACGCGGACGCCGTCAACAACTCTGACATCTTCGCGGTGGAGATGAGCGGGCAGGTCAGGCAGATTACCAGCTCGCGCGGCTGCGAGTACGAGCCGCAGTGGTCGCCCGACGGCAGGTGGATAGCTTACACGGCTACGCGCAGAGACGTGACGACGATTGACAGCGTCGCGGAAGACGCTCACGTCTGGGTGATAGAGTCGCAGGGAGGCACGGGCCGCGAGCTGACGGGAGCGCAGGACAGGCGCGCTCGCACGCCCCGATGGTCTCCCGACAGTCAATCAATCTTTTTCCTAGCGGGCGACCGTGGCCGCACGCTTCTCTTTCGCGTCTCTTTGAGAGGCAGAGAGGTCGCGCCAATCTTCAGCGAGCGGCGAGTGCTCTTTGGCGAAGACACTTCTATGACGGATAAGACTGGGCCTGAGAAGTGGCCGGGGCTGCGCTCCTATCAAATCACCGGCTTCTCAATCGCGCAGAGAAGCGGCCTGCTGGTTGGGAATCCCAGAACGGGCGAGAGCACGAGTCTTGGCTCCGCCTTCGCGCTCACCATCAGCGACTCCTATCATCCTGCGGAGGTCTGGGTAGGCTCGCGCCCAGGCTATGCGCTGCTTCGACTCTCGGGCCACAACGACGCGCTCTTAAATTCCGTCACGCTCGTAGAGCCGGAAGAGATTACCTTCAAGAGCTTCGACGGCACGCCCGTTCAGGGCTGGCTGATGAAGCCTCTGGGATGGAGAGCGGGCGAGCGCTATCCCTTAATCCTGAGCATTCACGGCGGGCCGCACGGGATGTACGGATGGGGATTCAACGCGGCGTTTCAAGTCTATGCTGCCAGAGGCTACGCTGTGCTTTACCTGAACCCGCGAGGCTCCTCCGGCTACGGCCAGAGGTTTTCCGACGGGACTCTGAGGGAGTGGGGCGGCGGAGATTACAGAGACCTCATGCTAGGAGTTGACGAAGCGCTGAGACGTTATTCTTGGATAGACTCGGAGAGAGTCGGCGTCACGGGCGGCTCATACGGCGGCTTCATGACGAACTGGATTATCACGCAGACGCCTCGCTTCCGCGCAGCCGTCTCCGTTGCAAGCGTCAGCAACCTTATAAGCTTCTACGCCACCTCTCTTTATCAGGACTTGATTCACGCGGAGTTCGGAGGCTTTCCGTGGGACGACTACGACTTGCTCTGGCGCTGGTCTCCGATTCGCTATGTAAACCGCGCGCAGACGCCCACGCTCTTTCTCCACGGCGAGTTGGACAACGATGTTCACATTACTCAGGCGGAAGAGATGTACATGGGCCTCAAGCGTCGCGGAGTCGAGACGGTGCTGGTGCGCTATCCCGGCGAAGGCCACGGCTTCCGCGAGCCGCGCCACAGAGTAGACGCCATAGAGCGAACCCTCGCGTGGTTTGACCGTTTTTTGAAGTAAGGAAGAGTTAACAGGGATGGACAGGATGAACAGGATAAGAATAAAACAATAGCTTCTTCTTTATCCTGCTCATCCTGTCTATCCTGTTTGAATCCGCTTTATAAGTATCATGCGTTTCGTTAAAGAGAGCGTCATACGGGCTGAGCCTGAGAGGGTCTTTGCTTTTCACGAGCTGCCGGATGCTTTGGAGCGGCTGCTGCCTCCGTGGGAGACTGCGCGCGTCGTGCTGCCTCCGAAGAGTCTTGCGGCTGGCACGCGCACCATCGTCGAGACGAAGCTCTTCGGGTTTTACAGAGTCAGGTGGGAGGCGCTTCACACGGCGTATGACCCGCCGCGCATGTTCGAGGACGTGCAGGTCAAGGGGCCTTTCAAAAGCTGGCGTCACAGGCACATAGTAGAGGCGCACGAGCTAGGCGCGCGGCTCGTTGACGACATAGAATACGAGCCGCCGCTCGGATTCCTGGGCCGCCTAGCGGCTCCCTTTGCCATCGAGCGCCGTCTCAAACGCTTATTCGATTATCGCCACGAAGTAACCAGAAAGTGGGCAGAAAGGCAAGTCAGAAGGCAGAGTGCAGAATGATGAATGAATTGCTGATTCAACTTGAATTATTTCTTTAATTCATCATTCTGCACTCTGCCTTCTGCATTAGTTGTTATGTTGACTCACATAGTTATTTGGAAGTACCGCGAGGATGTCTCTGAAGCGGAGCGCGAGGGACATGTGACGGCGCTTCGCTCTCTCGTTGGGATTATTCCCGAGATAGAGACCTTCAACGTGGGCTTCGACGTGCTGCACCTTGAGCGCTCGTATCATACGGGTCTCGTATCGACTTTCCGCGACCGCGCGGCGCTCGCTCGCTACACGGAGCACCCTGAGCATCAGAAGGTGGCGGCAATGGGCCGAAGCCTTAGCGCGCACGTCGCTTCCGTAGATTTCGAGGACGAGGATTAAAAGAGAGTGAAGAGGTGGAAGAAGTTCACGCTTCTCTTGCTGGGACTGTTGCTGCTTTCCCAGACGCCCTTCGTCTACAGGCGCTTCCAGCTTCGCGCGCTTCGTGCAAAGATTCATGAGCTGAACGCAAGCCGCGTCGTTAACGAAGCGGACGCCTTTAAGGATTACAAGGGCGTCGTACACGTTCACTCATTTCTAGGCGGCCACAGCACAGGCAACTTCACCGAGATAGTAGAGGCCGCGCGCCAGAACGGGCTCGGTTTCGTAGTCATGACCGAGCATCCTTCGGCAAGCGTTGACACGGCCGAGCTGACGCTCAAAGGAGAGCAGGGCGGCGTCCTCTTCATCAACGGCAACGAGGCCAGCACCTCTGCGGGCGACCGCTTTCTTGTTATGCCGGGCGACGTGCGCGCTCGCTCAAGCGGAACGAAGACGACGCAGGACTTCATCACCGAAGAGAAGCAGGACGGGCGGCTCCTCTTCCTTGCCTACCCGATGGAGTTTCGTAGCTGGGACGCGGCGGAAGGCTACAACGGCATAGAGGTCTACAACCTCTACACAAACGCACGTCGCATCAACCCGCTCGTGATGTTCTTTGACGGCCTCTGGTCTTACGGCGCTTATCCTGATTTGCTCTTCACGAGGTTTTACGAGCGCCCGACTGAGAGCCTGAAGCGGTGGGACGATTTGAATAACGACAGAGCGCGCCGTCTGGTAGCGCTCGCCGGAAACGACGCTCATCAGAACGTAGGCCTTCATCTGGGCGACGCGGGCGGCAAGAAATATTTAGGCCTTCTCCTAGACCCCTACAGCCGCAGCTTTCAGATAGTCAGAACCCACGCGCTTCTTGAAAAAGAGAAGGCGTTGACGACCGACACGCTGCTTGAGGCTCTCTCACGCGGCCACTGCTACATAGCCTTCGACCTTCTCTCGGACTCTACGGGCTTTCGCTTCACGGCCCGAAGCGGCAACTCGACAGCCATCATGGGCGACTCGCTCGCTCTTTCTGAAGGCGACACGCGCCTTCAAGTCGCCACGCCCATCAAGAGCCGCATAGTCCTCTTCCGAAACGGCCAGCGCCTTGATGAATCGCCCGACGCCCTCGGCAAAGAGTTCGCCGTCAAAGAGCGCGGCGTCTACCGCGTGGAAGTCTACCTCGACGCCCTCGGCCCCTCCTTCCGCGACCGCCCCTGGATTATCTCCAACCCTATTTACATAGAGTGAATAGTTATTGCTAAACTAGGCTGTCGGATTGAGGAGGTGGTTGAATGTCAAGCGAAGCTATTACTCTGGAGATTGATTCCGAAGCGGCTCAGGCTTTTAAATCCGCGTCCGCCGAAGAGCGCGCCAAGCTGCAAGTTTTGCTTGGCATCTGGCTAAAGGAATATGCCAGGGCCGATGCGGCGTCTTTAAAAGAGACTATGGCCGAGATTAGCCAAAAAGCGCAGACGAGAGGGCTAACGCCGGAAATTCTGGAATCCATCCTTGAGGAAGAGTGATTTTGCGCTTTGTCTTTGATACCAACGTTATCGTAAGCGCGGTCTTGCTCGCAGGTTCCATTCCCAGGCAAGCCTTTGATAAGGCGCTTGACGAAGGAACGATTCTGATTTCGGTTCCGGTGCTGCTGGAGTTAGCAGAAGTCCTCAGCCGCAAGAAGCTAGACAAGTATCTGCTCGAAGAGGAAAGAATGCGCTTTCTGATAGCCTTGATTAAAGAAGTCGAGATGGTAGAGGTTACGGAAGTAGTTACTGATTGTAGAGACGCCAAGGACAATAAGTTTCTGGAATTGGCCGTAAGCGGTAAAGCCGACTGCGTTATAACCGGCGATGAAGCCCTGCTGACTCTTAATCCCTTTCGCGCCGTTCCAATTCTCACGCCCAGAGAGTTCTTGTACTCATTTAAGTGATTTTCAAAACACGAAGCTGCTAGCTATTGCCCGAGGTGAGTTTCTGGACGAGGTCGAATAGCTCGTCGGGGTCTATGGGCTTGGCGAGGTGGGCCGTGAAGCCTGCTTTGATGGCGTGCTGGCGGTCTTCTTCCGTGGCGTAGCCTGTGATGGCGAGCGCGGGAACGTGTTCCATGCCGGGCAGCCGGCGCAGGCTCCTGAGAAGCTCGTAGCCGCTCATCTCAGGCATGCCTATGTCGGAGATGACTATGTCGGGCGTTTCGCGCTCGGCAATCTCAAGGGCTTCGGCGGCGCTCTCGGCCGCCAGCACTCGGCATCCTCTCTTCTCAAAGAGCACGTTCAGCAGCATGAGCGTGTCGGGCGAATCCTCCACGACCAGCACGGACATCAGAGCCGCGCAGGGAGATTCATAGGCGCGCACCTCCGGCTGTCCGCAGGCCTCTACTTCGCAGGGCAGCGTGAAGATGAAACGAGCGCCTTTGCCTATGCCATCGGATTCGGCCCGCACGCCGCCTTCGTGCATCCTGGCGAGCGCGCGGACTATCGCAAGCCCGAGGCCCAAGCCTCCGTGCTGGCGAGTGGTCGAGCCGTCCGCCTGCCGGAAGCTCTCGAAGACGTGCGGAAGAAATTCCGGCGCGATGCCTACGCCCGTGTCTTCAACTACCACGCTTGCCCGGCTGTCCGACTGCTCCACGCGCACTGTCACTTGCCCGCCCGCTTCCGTAAACTTGACCGCGTTTGAAATAAGATTAAGCACAATCTGTTCGAGACGGACGGGCGAGCCCTGCACCACGAGCGGGGCGGGCGGCAGAGCGCTTGTCAACGCGACTTCGCGCTGGGTGGCCTGCCCGCGCATGGTGTCTACGGCGGCGCGCACAATGGCGTTCAAGTCAACAGGCTCTCGCTCGAACTGTAGCTTGCCCGTGACTATGCGCGAGATGTCTAGGAGGTCGTCAACGAGCCGCGCCTGAAGGCGCGCGTTGCGCTCTATGGTGTCGAGCGCCTGCATGGTGCTGGATTTATCGAGCGCGCCCGTCTTCAGAAGATTCACCCAGCCGAGCACGGGCGTCAGAGGCGTGCGTAGCTCGTGCGAGAGCGTGGCGAGGAAGATGTCCTTGGCGCGGTTGGCTTCGGCCAGCTCTTCGTTCCTGCGCACAAGCTCAATGGTTCTTTCTTCCACGCGCTTTTGCAGCTCTCGGTTGAACTCTTCGAGACGCGCACGCGCCTCTCTCTCCCTGAGCATTAGCAGGCGGTGCTCTACGCCGCGCTTCACAGTGTGCTTGAGGTCTTCAATGTTGCAGGGCTTGACGAGATAATCGTAAGCGCCGCTTCGCATGGCGGCGATGGCCGTCTCGACCGAAGCGAAGCCAGTCAGGACTATGGAGATGGTCAGAGGCGAGCGCTGCTGAATCTCTGAAAGCACTGAGATGCCGTCGCCGCCCTCCATGTGAAGGTCTGTTAGCACAAGGTCGTACTCTGTAGCTTCAAGAAGCTTGACGGCCTCGGTGCCGGAAGATGCGGTCTCTACGCGAAAGCCTTCCTGCCTCAGGACTTCGCTCACGGTCAGCGCCACGCTCTCCTCGTCGTCAACCACGAGCAGGCGGCCGCCAGCCTGCGGAGCCGAATCCAAACTCACGCCTTGAGCCGCAGCATCATCCATATTGACGGCAGAAAATAGAGCCATAAGAAAACAGTTTTCAGTAAGCAGTTTTCAGTTAAAAAGCAAGCTGTCTTCTGCTGAAAACTGAAAACTTCGTTTCACGTCTTTCAGTTTACAGAAGCGCGTGCTTCCGTGGCGGTTCGTCCGTGGCTGACGGTGACGTTGAGTTGCTCGAAGGCCGTGCGCAGCCCGTCCGCGAGGCGGCGGCGCGTCGTGATGCCTTCCAGCTCCACGCCGAGCGATACCAGATTGGCCGCGACCATCGCGCTCACGCCCGTAATGATGGCGTGCGCGCCGAGCAGCCTTGCCGAATGCACGGCGTTGATGAGATGCGCCGCGACGTGCGTGTCCATCACTGTGCAGCCCGTGATGTCTATGATGATGACTTCCGCGCCCGTGCGTCTTGCTGTCTCAAGCATGGTGCCGGACATCTGAGCGGCCCGCGCGTCGTCGAGTGCGCCGACAACGGGCAGGAGCAGTATCCTGTCCCAGATTTCGACTACGGGGCTGGAAAGCTCGCTGATGTGTGCGCGCTGCTGCTTGTGCTCAAGCGCACGCCTGACCGTCAGCTTCAGGTCGTCCACCACGCACGGCTTCACCAAATAATCGTAGACGCCGCACCTCAAGGCATCTATGCTCGACTCGATTGAGGCGTAGCCCGTGAGCACTACCGTCACCACGGTCGGGTGCTTGGAGCAAATCTCCTGCAAGAGAGCGGAGCCGTCCAGCCCCTCCATCCTCAAGTCCGTCAGCACAAGGTCGAAGTCGCCGCCCTTAATCTTATCAAGAGCCTCGTGACCGTCGCTCGCCGTGTCGACCTCGTACCCTTCATGCTCAAGTATCGCGGCCGTAGTGATGCGAACGTTGTCCTCGTCGTCAACAACAAGTATGCGCGATGCGGCACGTCTTTGCGGGGCGTTTCCGTTTTTACCGACCGTTGTCATCATCCAGTATAGGCGAATTAATCAGCAGGATGACGTTGAAAGTCGTCCCCTTGCCCTTTGTGCTTGTCACTTCTATGCGCCCGCCGTGCTGCCTCACGATGTCCTGCGTCACCCAGAGCCCTAGGCCCGTGCCCTTCTTTCTGGTTGAAAAGAACGGCTCGAAGATGCGCTGCAACTCCTCTTCGCTGATGCCGTGGCCCGTGTCCGATATCTCCACCGAGATGGATGGCTGTAGAGCGTGCGTGTTGGCCGAAGTCTTCAGGGTTATCTCGCCACGGCCGTCTATGGCCTGTTGCGCGTTCAAGATTAAGTTCAGGAAGACCTGTCGAAGCTGGTCTGCGCGGGCGCGAACGCGAGGCAGCGTCTCGTCCAGCTTTCGCACAATCAGCACGCCCGACTGCTTGAGCTTCTTTTCCACGAGCACCAGCGTCTCTTCCAGCAGCTGGTTGACGTTAATCCACTCGGCCTCGCCCGAGCGGCGAGCAAACCCTAGCATCTGACGTATGATGTGCGAGACGCGCTCTGTCTCCTTGCGCGCCACGTCCAGAAAGCGAGAGTTAGAGGCGTAGTCCTTGCTCGTCTGCAAGAGATAGAGAGAGTTTTTGATGGCTTCGAGCGGGTTGTTGACCTCGTGCGCGATGGAGGCCGCGAGGCGTCCTATGGCGGCGAGCTTCTCCGACTCGAAAAGCTGCTGCTCCACACGACGTCTTTCAAGCTCTCTTATCTCCGACAGGTCGTGCAGGATGGAGACCACAGCCGTCACTTCGCCCTTCTCGTCCGCCACCTCCACGGCCGTTATCTCCATCGGCAGAGTGTCGCCCGACGCAGGGTCAATCAGCTCTATCTCTGCCTGTCGCCCGCGCTCGAAATCCGAGGCGAGGCCCGAGATGAAAGAGGTGAGCTTGACGGCGTTGGCGCGCACGGCCACGGCCGCGCCGGGGCGCGACTGGTCTGAAGCCTGCTGAAAGAGCACCTCGGCGCGTGCGTTAAAGAGCGTGAAGTTTCCGTTGGCGTCGCACACGGCCACGGGGTGGCCGACGTTCTCCAGAATCAAATCGAGCCGGTCGCGCTCTCTGCGCGCCTCGGCCTCGGCCTGCTGAAGCAGCGCCATGTTGTGCGCCAGCTCTTCGTAGGCTTCGCGCAGGTCTGTCACGTCGCGGAAGATGGAGACCATGCCTATCCTCTCGCCGCGCGCGTTCAAGGCGGGAGTCGAGATGACCTCGAAATGTATGTCCGAGCCCTCTATGGGGTCTACGAGCGTGATGTCGCGCTGGATGGTATCGGAATGAGAGACGGCCGCGCTCGACAGGTAAGCCGAAAAGAGCAGGTCGTTCATCTTGAGCGCGCGGCGCTTGCCTTCGCCCGCAGAATCCTCGCCGCTGAAAAGCTCCTCGGCCCTGCGATTCTGTAGCAGTATCTCGTTATCCAGATTAGTCAGCACAATCGGGTCAGCGACAGACTTCATGATGGACTCGACCCACTGTCGCTGGCTCTGTAGCTTGTTGATGGTGTTCGACAGGCGCTCGTTGTGAATGGCAACGGCGGCGGCAAGCCCTAGGCGCGCAGCGTAACGCGTGAGAAGCGTAAGCGTGTACTCGTCCGTAGCGTTCTGCTCTGCGCCGATGTAGATAGCGCCGATGCAGGCCGCAGGCTCAGGGGCCCAGTACTTCTGCGCGTTGCGGGGACTGCGCGCCACCTCTCGCTCAAGAGGGTCGGCGGGCTCGTAGGTGCCAAACAGGGGAAGCGCGAGAATCTCGGTTGCGCCGCCCAGGCGGCTCAGGAAAGCGCGTGATGCGTCGTCACCATTGAGGCGAATCCACGCGGGGCGGCCTTCGTGTATGATGCTGACCTCAGGGCCGCTCGAATCAAGCGGCATCTCCAGAGACTCTACCGCTTCATCGTCGTCAAAGCCTGCGGCGGCGCGCATGCGAAGCACGCTCCTGCGGTCGTCTATCAGGGCGATGGCGGCTCGCTGAAAGCCCAGCCCCGTGGTCAAAGCCTCAAGCGATAGCAGGAGCCTGTCGGTGAGCCTCTGCGCGGTGAAAATCTGCGTAGTCATCTCTATGATGACTTCGTACTGGCGCAGGCGCACTTCAGCCGGAATCTCACCGGACGCGGCACTTGAGTAGTTGAGGGGAGCTATCTCTGTCGGCCTGTTCTCCATAAAACAAGTAATCAGTTTTCAGTAACCAGTTTTCAGTTTTCAGAAAAAGCGCAAGCTGTCTTTAACTGAAAACTGGTTACTGAAAACTGTCTTTACCCTCTCTCTACTTCTACCGTGACGCGGCGTCGCGTGGCGTCATCGTCAAGGGGCTCGGCTGGCGTCAGGGCCGGGCGAGAGACGGCTGGCGTCAGCCCCACGGCCTCTGCGTATTTAAGGTACGTGTCAATCGAAGCTACGACCACACGCGCCTCGACCGTGATGAGGTCAATGCCCACCAGAGAGATGCGAACCCACGCGTCAACTACGATGCCTTTATCGAGCACGCGATCAAGGACATCTATCAAACTTGTGCCGCCCGGTGCTCTTTCAACTGCCATCTGCCTGTTTCCTCTTTTCCCTGAAATAGAAGCTCAAAATTAAAAAAAAGCGCTGCTACACGAAGTCATCTCTTAAAGGAGCCTTAGGAGCGCCCCTTTTTCGACGCGCCCGTTGTGCGGCGCGAGCCCTTCGTCTGGGCTCTCTTGGACGCCCCTTCGGGCGCGGAAGAGAGTTGCAGGACTCTGCGCTCAAGCTCCGCGAGACGCTCGCGCAACTCCGCGTTCTCGCTTTCGGCACGCTCGGCGCGCGTCGTCAGATTCGTGTCGTAGCGCCACCAGTTCAAGCCTATCTGCTCTGCCTTATCAATCGAGCAGACCAGCAGCCGAATCTGCAACGTCAACAGCTCAACGTTGGCGAGTGACACCTTTATGTCGCCGGCTATGACCAGCCCCTTGTCAAGAATTCTGTCAAGCACGTCCACCAGTCCGGGCGGTCGCGCAGTAATCAAGCTCGTTCGCTCGCTCGACAAACCTTTAGCTCCCTACGTCTCAGAAGATTACGGTAAATCATCTCTGCTCAGATTAGTCGGCCCACGGGCCCCAGGTCCAGGTTCAGCTCTTCATCGGCCAATCCGAACTGCGCCTTCAACTCCTGCATCTTCTCTTCCAGCTTCATCAAAGCGAGTCCCAGCGCCTCTATCTCTTCGGGCGACAAAGAGCCGCCTTCCATACGACGCACCGCCTGTTTCTCAAGCAGTTTGCGTATGAACTCAATCAGTGTCAGAACGAGCTTGGCTAAACCCTGTTCGACGGATTCAGCATCAACGTTGATGCGCGGGGGAAGGGCTTCCGATACACGTCGCAGTTCCTGCACGAACTCCTCCGTGTAGGCGGTATCTATTTCCGGCTCAACCGGAACGGGGGTGCCTGGGGAAGGCTTTTTCAGAGTACTCCGAACCATCTCTTGAATCAAGGGTTAATGTTACTGAAACTGTAAGGCGGCCACGGCCCGCTCGTCAAGAAGCGCAGGTCGGGGCGAGCGATTTTTGCCCCCTCCAGCCTCTGACGGTAATCATCAAGCCGCTCGCGCCTGACCAGATGAGCCGCCCTAATCACAAGAGATTCGGAGGGTTGCACCTGTACGTTACTGTCCAAAGCCGCGTCGCCGACCGATTCCGCCAGCCAGTCTGCTATCCTTCCGGCGCGCTCTTTCAAAAGCTCGTCTCCCAGCATCTCCTTTCGACGGGCGGCCAGATAAGCCGCGCCTTTCCCCGAAGGCTGCCCCTCTTCCTGCTTACGGCTGTCCGCATTTTCTGCCGTTAATCCTAAACCCTTAATGGCTTCCGCATCCCAGATAATCTTGACACTCATCTCTATGGAGTCGCGCACGTGCGCGAGGCTCTTCATCAGGGAAGCGCGGTTCGCCTCAAGGTACTCTTTGAGCCTATCGTCAGTGACCAGCGTCCCGAAGCGAAACGGAAGCGGCGTTGTATGCCTGAGAATGGCTTGAACAACGCGCTCGTGAGCGAAAACATTTTCACGCTCGACCGCTACACGCTCGCCCTCGAACCGGCTCACAGCCACGTGGATTCCGCCAAACTCCAGTAGGCGCGGCCTCTCGCCCTCCAAGCCCTCCAAGCCCTCCAACATCTCGCCCGCCAACTCATCGCTCAGACAATAAGCATAAAGAGTCATAAGAACAGTGACGAGTGACGAGTTAAGACAAGCTTTCTTCTTGCTTGTTACTTTTCACTTCTTTGTCCAGGACTTCGCGCGCTGTCTCGACAGAAGTCAGCAGGATGTTCAGGCCTACGAATATCAGGTCTACGTCCGCGACGGCGATGGTTATCTCGCCCGCTATGACGAGCCCTCTGTCCAGCACATGGTCAAGGGTTTCGAGCAAGGAAAGCTCGTCCTCCTGAAATTGCTCCAACTCTTCGCCCGTCATCATCCTTGCATCCTTAGCCCTGGACGACAAAATTGTACGCGGGCCACGGGCCCGTCAGCTCAAGACGAAAGCCCGCGTCCGCGTTATCACCTGCCAAGCGCTCCGCCATAGTGCGGAACTCTTCAAAGCGCTCGCGCTCAACCAAGAAGGCTAGCTTTCCAACAAGCTCTCCATGCTCGCCCGCCTCGTCCTTCAAAAGCCGCAGCCTGCTTGAGCCCTCGCTCTCTTTTTGAAGCGCTTGCTCTATGCGCTCGACCGCTCGCCTGACCTCGGCACGCGCCTCTTCGTTTCGCATGGAGTCCATCTTCTTTCGCATCAGATAGCCCTGGCCCGGAGAGGCTGACGACGCCTGCTCGTTCAGTTCCTTAAGGCGCGGGCTGATTGAAGAGATGGCTTCCATCAGGGCTTTGCGGTCGCAGTAAATGTTGACGCCCCACTCTTCGCGCCCCTCAAGCCGCTCGATTGCCGCGCGAATCTCGTCGCCTCTTTCCGCGAGCATGCGCTCGACGCCTGCGCTGTCAAGATAGATGACACCGAAGCGCAAGGGGACTATGCTTGCGCGCTTTGCGAAGTAGTCAACGACGCGCTCGTGCCGCATGGCCCTGAGCGCCATCCAAGCGGCGTCCGCGAGGTGCGCCGCGAGCGCCGCCTCGTCGTAATCCTTCAAGGGCACCAGGCTAGTCACGGCCGCGAGACTCTCTTGCTCGATTAGCTCAAGACGGCCGTCCTCCTCAACCGGCGCAGGCAACTTCCCCTCAAGCAGTTTTGAAAGAGCCGCTGCCTCGCCCACGCAGTAGAGATAGAGGCCCGAAGCCTTCTTTGGCACTTCGCCCGCGCTCCTTTTCCCTGCCTTACGCACGCTCATTGATACAGCATATTACTTCAAGTTCAGCTTAAAAGTCTGCGCTCGTGTGCCAGCCTGCGAAGTGCCGCTTGAGCCGCCCTGCCCCTCGCACCTCCTGCCTCTGCTGCTCTGCCACGTAAAGCGCCACGCGCCCTCCTAGCTTGCGTCTGAAATCTCTGAGGACGCCTGCCTGCGAGCGGCGGCGAGCGGCGCAGAAGTCGCATGACGCGGCGGCCTCTTCAGGCACGAGCCCGTTGATTAAAAGCCTTCGCATGGGAACTCGCAGACCTTCTAGGCTGTCCGCCAACCTGATGGTCTCCTCAAGGCTCATGCGCTCAGGTATGGCGACGCCCACGAACTCGCACAGCTCCGCGTCCTTGAGAAGCGCAGACACGCGCTTGATGCTTTTAGAGAGCGCTATCAGCTCTTCGGCCACGCCGCTTGCGCGCACGACCTCTCTGTACTTCAGCAGCAGCTTCAAAAAGGCGCGCACCCACGAGAGCACGACTTCCGGCAGCTCAAGAAAGCGAACCAGGTGGCCCGTAGGAGCGGTGTCCAAGACGATTGTAGCGTAACCGTCCTTGCCCAAGAGGTCACTGATTGCCGAAAGAGCAGCTATTTCATCAACGCCCGGCGGCGCAAGCGCGACAAGCTCTCGCATGGCCTCCCGGTCGAACTGAATCTCCCAACGCGAGCCGCCCGTGATTGAAGCGAAAAGCTCGTCAGTCCAAGCGCGGTAACGCGCCTTCAGCTCTTCAAAGCGCGCCGCAGGGTCAATCTCCATCCCGTCCAGATTCGCAAAGCCCGCAAGGCCGCGCTTCATCTCGCCAATCTCTTCGTCGAAGCTGTCTGAGAGAGAATGCGCCGGGTCTGTCGAGAAAATCAGGACGCGCGCCTTCCCTTCTCGTTCGGCCAGAGCGAGCGCGGCGGCAGATGCAGCCGTAGTCTTCCCTACCCCGCCCTTGCCTCCGAAGATTAGAAGACGACGCGGCTCAAGCTCAAAGGAAGCGCCGCTTTCATCACGAGCGGAAGCCTTAACGCCTGATACAGAAGCTCGCGTCGCGTCTGCCTCCGCCTCTTTCCCGTCCCAGAGGAGCTTGCCAAAGCGGCGCAGGTCGCGCAGCCCTCGCACCTCATCAGAGAGAAGCGGCACCGTATGCAAGCGCAGCCGACCGAACCTCTGCTCTATCTCTTTGAGCCATCGCTTCTGGCCAGCGGCGCGCGTGCGGCAGTAGTCGCAAGTGTCGCGCCCGCGCTCAACACGATTGACGATGATGTCGGCGACGGGAATCTTCTCTTTAAGAAGCAGCTCGTAGTAGCGCGAGGTCTCTTCCACGCTCATGGCTTCCGGGATGAGGACTAGCATGAAAGCGGCGCGGGCTCCATCATAAAGCATGGAGCGCACCCTGTTGATTCTCTCGGTCAGGTCTTCAAGGAAAAGGTCTACGGGGTCTGCTTTCGCTCTACCGGCACCGCGCGCGAACTGCCGTACAATGTATCGGTGCTTCTCCGCCATCAAATCCATCGCCCGCAGCATGTGCGCGAAAGTCTCAGGCAGTTTCAGCAGTCGAGAGGTGTGGCCCGAAGGAGCCGTGTCAACGACTATGCGAGAGAAGTCGCGTGCGCGGTCAAGCTCGCTCAGCTCAAAGAGCGCCATCACCTCGTCCATCCCCGGCAACGAGAGGTCCAGAAGCTCGTTGATGTCGCTTTCGTCCAGCAGCGTGCCGCGCTCGGCTATCTCCTGAATCACGCCGCGATGCTCCGCCTTAAACTTTTCGAGCGCGGCACGCGCGTCCATCTCGTAGGCGAAAAGCCGCGCGCCCGAACGAGCGTGCGCGACCTCCGTTAATTGGTCGCCAACCGCGAGCTTCAGACTGTCGGAGAGGGA